>JBAYLC010000008.1:0-2668 GCA_041664245.1 Minisyncoccota bacterium | reverse complement strand
AGGTCTGCCCTCGGTATTATAGCCGATGATTATCGAGCCACAATCAGGTATATCTAATTTTTTTATAGGCATTTGGTTCATCCGACCCGCCTTGCCTCTTTGCTCAACGATTTTTGAAATTTCACCTTCCAACTTAACATTATTTTTTATAATCATCTCGTATTTATCTCTGCCTTTTAACTCCGGTGATTTTTCTTTGCCTTGAGCTAGGGCAGAGCCGGCTTCCACGCTCAACAGCATGGCCGCGGCAGAGGCAAAAACACCGACCCGTTTGAAAAGATTTGATTTTTTAGCTTCGGTTTTTTCTGTCTCATTCTGATCGACCGATGGCTTGGTCACTAGTTCGGTATTTTTGAAAGGATTAAAGTTGGACATTTATGTCTATTAGTAATTATGTTATTATGTTAGCATAAATATTTAGTAATACAAATAAAAACATGCCAGAAAAATTTCCATCCAACATTTCCGAGAAAGACGATATTGAAAGTGATGGAATCAGTAGAAGAAATTTTTTAAAAAAAACTATAAAAAGCGCAGCTGGTTTTGCTTTAGCAAGCGGTGGATTACAATTAAAAGAATTTTTTGGAACTAAAGAAAATCAAGTAGCAGAATCTAAGGAATCTTATGATATAAAAAGAGTGAAGGAACAGGTGCATCATATCTCGGGCAGGACTTGGGAATTTCAATCTATGGCAGAGAATGGAGAATATTATCCCTCTTTTCACGATGCATTGTTTGAAAGGAAAAAAACCTCAACAAGCTCGGAAATTAGTGGTGATTTTTCAGACGATTTAAAAATTTATAACCAATTCGGAACTTTCGTAGAAACAACGGATAGCCCGCATTTTGGGGACTTATTAAAAAAATACGATGACAGAATCTTAGTTAACGAAAATTCAAGAAAAGTGATAAAATATTTACTGCAGGATAATTACGTTTTTGTGGCTATGAAACAATTTTTTGAAGACGGAGGAAAAATAAAATCTGGTAAAGGACATTATAGTCCAGAGCCCCTTGAAATTGAATTTGGAAATTCCGAAGATGAAGCTCGAAACGAAGCGACGCTTTATCATGAGATATTACACTACATTTTTGATAAAAAAGATTCAAGCTTAAGCGAATCTCATGATACGTTTGGCTCCGATCACCATGCAATTAAACCGCTTGAAGAAAGATTCAATATCATTTCTAGCATATCCCATGGCAAGGCACCGCTTGGTGAAGATATAGAAAATTTATACGGCTTTACTTCTGAAGGAAGGGCCGGGGAAAGAATAAATCAAATATTAAATGACGGTAATCTACAAGAGTTTAATCGATACATTTCATCTGATGATTTTTATAAAAATTATGTCCACTCAGGTTTAGTTTCTCCGTTGGGATCTAACCAATATAATAGAAATAGAAGGGATATTATTTATGAATTATCCAATGGCCACACTTTAAGAATAATGGAAAACTATACTCAAGGTGACGCTGATTCGATAGAGAAAAATAAGTTTGGAGGCGTTGAAGGCACATATATTGATATTAAAATAAGAGATATCAAGGAATTGCAGATTGAATCGTTGTCATCTTACGTGCCCTCCTCCGATAAGGAAAATATACAATTGTTTTTAAGAGAACATATAAAAGATGTTGATAAGCAAAGAGGTCACATTTTAACTCCGGATCAAATTCATGATATTTCTTTTTTGCATGCTTATAATGCAATAATTTTAGAGAATTCTTTTATAATAGCTATTGAATTTAGCCGGAAAAAAAGTATTCCCCTTAAAGAAGTATTCTCACAACAGGGATATAAAAGAATTTTTCGTGTATTTCTCGAAAAATTTACATCCCTAGAACAGCAAGAAAAAAAACATTTTCCAGCCAGGGTGAAAGCCAGGGAAATAACAGAGCAACTGATGCAAGCAATATAAGATGTTTTGGATCAAAAAATAAATCCACTGCTTATTGGTGGATTTATTTTATTGTGCGCCCAGAGGGATTCGAAACCACGACCGTCTCGTTAAGAGCGAGCTGCTCTACCGACTGAGCTATAGGCGCATGCCAGATATTTAATTTTGGTCTGTGGCTGGGGAGAGGATCGAACTCTCGACCTTAGCGTTATGAGTGCTACGCTCTAACCGGCTGAGCTACCCAGCCCTATTACGTTTCCTGCGCTTCCGGCAGTCCGCTGTCTGGCGGATCGAACCCACAATCCCTTGGTTCCCCACTCAAAATAGCCGTCTGTGCTTCCGGCAGGATTCGAACCCACGATTCGACGTCCGAAGCGTCGCGTGATATCCATTTCACTACGGAAGCGTTTAAAGTCGCGGGATAAACTTCGCCAAGCGCTCTATTTATTGCTTGCCTCGCTATCGCGAAGCGATGTGCGGGGAGCTACGGGTGCGATTACGATACAAAAAACTCCGTCCGTGGAGTTTTTTAAATAATAACACAAATTAGCCAGAAATCAAGTGTCACAAAACCGCCCCTACACGAGGCGGTTTTGTTTATTTGAAATTGCAAGTGTTTATTTTCCTTTCAAGGCGTCCTTCAAGGTCTTGCCAGTCTTGAACTTGGCGACGGTGACGGCCGGAATCTGGATGCGTTCGGTCGGTTTCTGCGGATTGACGCCGCCGCGGGCATGTCTGGATTTAGCCAGGAAGGTGCCGAAACCGGT
>JBAYLC010000007.1:0-4438 GCA_041664245.1 Minisyncoccota bacterium | reverse complement strand
ACTGCCTGCCGTGCGGTCCCTTGCCGGCATCGCGCTCGAGAGCCTTTGCCCGCGCCATGGCTGATTTGCAGCGCTTACTCGTCGGGTAGGCTTCCGCGAATGCGCGGTAGGCCTCGGGCGTGTCGAGTCCAGTTGCTTCCTGCCAGGAGAATTCTTCGATCCAGGCGGCCGCTTCTTGCGCGCGCGGATCGTCCGGGTAGGCGGTGCGGAAGCTTTGGTAACCTTCCCTCGTGTGATCCACCTGCGCTTCGGTCCAGCGAAGACCAGCGCAACCGGTGAGGCTGAAAATAACCGAAACCAGGAAAAGCCGAATGATCATTGATCTCATTTTTCCCCTCCGAGAGATGAGATGTCTAAATAGACTCCTTATTAAACCACTTGTGGCGCAAAAAGTCAATAGCAGGTGGTAAGAGAGAGACGAAAATAATCGCGAAGATTACAAAACTGAAGTTTTCCCTGACTACCGGCAGGTTGCCGAAGTAATAACCGCCGAAGACAAAAAGACCGACCCAGGCAATCCCGCCGATGAAGTTATAGGCGATAAACCGTGAATAATTCATATGGCTAAGACCGGCCAGAAAGGGCGCGAAGGTGCGCACGATCGGCACGAAACGGGCGATGATGATCGTCTTGCCACCGTGTTTGTCATAAAAAGCTTGTGACTTACGCAGATGTTTTTCTTTGATCAATCCGGTCTTCCCTTCAAGTATTTTCACGCCGAAAAAACGACCGATGGAGTAATTGACCGAATCGCCCATTATAGCCGCCGCCGCAAGGAGAATGAAAAGCATGATCGGGCTTAAAACAGAACCGGCCGACAGCGCGCCGGCCGCGAAGATGAGCGAGTCGCCGGGCAGGATCGGCGTGACGACCAGACCGGTCTCGCAGAAGATGATCAAAAACAGCAAGCCATAAGTCAGATTGCCGTAGGCAGTGATCGCCGAACCAAGATATTTATCCAGATGGAGAAAAAAATCAACCGCCGTTAAGAGTATGTCCATACCCTCATCTTATCATAAATAGGGTAAATAAAAAAACGCCGGGGGCGATTTTTTTCATATTTACCATTGATTCCGAACTTTTAAAATGATTAAATTTTAGCCGAATATGGCTCCGCTTGTTTACATACAAAAATGCCCGCAAATACAGACGCGGCTTATTCGGTTGGTTAAATCTGCCTTCAACATAATATCTAATTAATATAAATATTTAGGTTACCAATAAAAGACGCATGATGTATTTGTTTCGGCAAAAGGGGATACTATCAACGCTGCCACAAACTTCTCCGTGTTCAAAAATGAACTCACCACAATTTAAGTCGATTAGCTTTCTAATTACTGCCATTCCGATTCCCTCTCCACTTGATGAATATTCTTTTGCCTTTTCACCCCTGACTCCAATTTTAAATATCTCCCTTTGCTCATTATCCGCTACGCAAACACTTTCCATACTAAATATAATATCAATAAATTTTTCATCATTTTTTTTAAAAGTTATATGTACGGCTGAATTTTTTTTACAATATTTAAGCATATTATTAAATATTTGATCAAGCGCAATTTTTATGCTGCTATAATTTACAGAGACATCAATGTCACGTACATCTCCCACGATACTCACTTTTATATTTTTTTCTTTGAAATAATTTTCATATAAATAAAAAACGGACACAACCAAACCATGTATTTTTTGAATTGAATAATCACATTCTCGTAGTTTGCTTTCTTTA
This sequence comes from Minisyncoccota bacterium, assembly GCA_041664245.1. GTDB lineage: Bacteria > Patescibacteriota > Minisyncoccia > UBA6257 > 2-01-FULL-56-20 > JBAYLC01. Next base: position 2,709 of record JBAYLC010000007.1, on the reverse strand, counting down.
AAAAAATAATCAGATACGCCATACGCTAACGTTGCATGTTTGGCATTCCTAAATATATCTTGCAAACTTATCGCTAACTCCATCTTTTTTGAGTCAATTTCATTCATAATCAACTCCATCCTTTCACTTGCAGTTTTTTTCAATAGTTCTTTCTCCTTTATAATCATGCTTAACGCAGAATTGATATCCGATATAAAATGTTTCGTATTGTGTAGAGAAATAGACTCAACTGTTTTGTTTTCTTCGCTTTTTTTCTGAAAAATTTTATTAGACTTCAAATAAATATTCGATAAAATTTTTGTCTGAAATTTTGAATTTTTCTTCCCAACAACACCAAGGCAAGAAACAAAATATAAACTATTATCAATTTTCATAATAACAAAATATCCATTGATCTTTTGCTTACATTGTTTGCAGTCTAAACCAAGTTCTGTTGCGGAGAATGTTTTAAAACATTCTCCGCAACCTTCATATTCATCCTCGTAATCAAAGATATAGGAACTACTATTTATATCGAAACATGCAAACTTCATAACTTTTATTCGACAAATTTAGATAACACCGAGACTATTTCTATTCCGATTTTTCCACAACTGAGAATTTTCGCAACATCTTCATTATTAAGTTTCTTTTTCTCTACTAATTTTCTCATTTTTTTTTCAAACTCTTCATAAGAAATTTCGACACCGAATTCAGTCTTAAATTTATCGTAAGTAGATTTTGTACATGACGACCAGTCAAATGTGTTAGCTGATAAAGTTTTAATGGCTTTTAAAAACGGGAAAGGTTGTCCATCTTTATGAATTCTTTCATCTACTATGTCCAAAATTTCATCAAATATATCGTGTTCTGATGTTGAAGAATACAATATAATTTTAATGTTCGGATAATGCGTTTTTATATTCTTAACTAGCTCCATCCCATCCTTACATTTCAATTGTTTTCCAACTCCTAATATATCAATGCAAAGAATATGAGAACTTTTTAAATATTGATTACTATAACTATCTAGATCGGGTAAATATTTTATTTTCCAACCCTCCTTTTCAATAGCCCTGATTAGTTCTATCTTTTTATCGTCAATAACCAATATTTCCGTATCTCTTTTCAGTTCATCTTCGCTTTTTTTTGAAAACATTTTGTCATTACGTTTAAAAATAAACATAATTGTTGTAATGAAATATTTAAATTATATAATTCCGATTTCTTTTATGATACTGCTCTTGGCTAAATATAGCAAGATTATTGATTTTTTTTCTGTTTTAAAATGCGAGCATAAAAAATTTAAGTAGAGTCCGAGCTGAAGGCGAGGAGAAAATTTTATGTCTGAGGCCGACGCTTTGGTCGGCCGAGTTTAAAATTTTCCCTACGGCGCCAGCGTTGGACTCACTTAAATTTATTTCCTGCTCGCGATTTTTTCGTTCTTTTTTCTAAAAAAAGAACCGCCGGCCGCGTAGGCCCTGCCGGAGGCGATTGCATGACAAAAAATTTTACCCTGTCCGTTGTCAAATTTTTTTTGCTCAGGAACAGGGTGCTTCGCTATCCGAAGCTGTAGCTTTAGCAGGGGTTTCCCAGAGACAATAAACTTGGAAAAATTTTGCTGCGGGACTTGGATTCGAACCAAGATACTCGCCTCCAGAGGGCGATGTCCTACCATTAGACGATCCCGCAAAATTAATCAAAATTATTTTTATCCTAATTTTCGACAACCTGAAATCTTCTCCCGCATTTGCATTTCTAAACTGAAACCTGACACCTGTCACCGCCTCAGCGGGATCCCGCCCTCAAAAAATAATATAGGTGGCGGGAAAAACTGACACCTACCCCTAAACTATCTTCCCACCGAAAGTTTTGAGTAGCCGGTCAATCATCGGATTACCGCCTTCGGCCGGTTTCTCGTTCACTTCCTCGATGACGACCTCCGGATTCGGTTCGGTCGCAGGTGTGCCGTTTCCGGCCTGGCTCGGTTCCTGCTCGGCGATCTCCAGATTCTCGTCGATTATCGCCTCGACCGTCAGTGGTAGTTCATAGACTTCTTTCAAAGCTTTCTCGACCAAACCTTTTATGGTCGGATCATTTACTCTATCCTTATGGAACTTATACTTGAAGGCAAGGCAGAGCCGGTCGCCCCGCAGATTGCGGGGCTGGCAGACGCGCAGGATGAATGATAAGGAATGGTTATATTTCTTTATCCGCACCAGCAGCTCGTGCCATTTTTCAAGCACATTTTCAAAATTTATATTCACGTCCGTCTTTGGCATGTCTGTTCGCAACCCTTCTTTCTTCTCGCCATTCACTCGGATCGGTCCCGCGACCGGCGGCCGACTCGTCGGCATACGTCCTCCGTTTTGCGGTACTTGCCCCGCGACATGCGGAGCCTGCCCCACCGACTGTGGAGAACATAATCTGACAATCGCGATCTCGAACGGCATCTGGACGATATAGGCGTTCTTGATATCGTTGCCGACCCTGACAAATTCCTCCAAGGCCGCGATGATCTGCTCAAGGCCCATGGCGGAACTCACGCCGGCGAGTTTCAGTTCCAGAGTCTCACCCAGTTCCCGGCCGATCTTTTCGGTCAGGCCGGGGCTTATCTTCTGGATCATCATCTTCCTCAATATCTCGACCAGATCCTCATTAAAGACCTTAAGGTCGACTCCCTCGTCCAGCAGTTTGTTGATGAGTCTGATGCCGGAGGCACTGTCTTTT
>JBAYLC010000006.1:0-12606 GCA_041664245.1 Minisyncoccota bacterium | reverse complement strand
TTTTCGCCTGATGCTTTCTTTTTCCTTCGCGGTCGCAGCAAGCTGCTTAGCGGTCACTGCCAGTTTTCGCCTGATGCTTTCTTTTTCCTTCGCGGTCGCAGCAAGCTGCTTAGCGGTCACTGCTAATTTGCAACGGGCACTTTCCTTTTCTTTAGCTAAAATTTCAAGCTTGAGAGCTATACTATTGGATGTGGAAATAATTTTTTTATTAAATTTCATATGAAAGATAATTATTTCAAAAATTTTATTACCCGCTCAACTATAGTAGCAATCGGTGTATCAGATTTAACAATAAACTCCTTTACATTAAATTCTTTCGTGTGCTTCATATCGCTATCTTGACTCAAATTAGTAAGCACCATAACCGGAGTTTTTATTTTTTTTTCTTTAAGGGCCGCGAGTACAGCAAATCCATCCATTTTAGGCATTATCAAATCGAGAAGTATAAAAGCGAAAGATTCCTTTTGGAGAAGTGCCATCCCGTCTTCGCCATTAAAAACCGTTTTAACCTCAAAGCCCGAATGTATAAGTTTGAGTTCTAACGCCCGCGCTAGTGTTTTTTCATCTTCAATTATTAGAATCTTTTTCGATATTTTCATATCATTTTAATACCAAGAATATCCGTAGTCGCCCTCTCACCGTATGCTGTCTGTTTAAGAAAATCAATTCTCGAGTTTACAAACGAGACAACGACTAGAACGATACGTACATAAAGACGTACAGATACATATATAATTACCTATGATTAAAGAGCCTTGTTTATGTATCAAAAAATTACTTATTAAGTAAGATAAAAAAACTGGCTCCACATTGTGCACGACGTTAGAACTACCGTACAGCAACAAACCAAATATATTCATATACCTGATTTACGAGATTATTCTCACGTATAATCCATCATATCGATTTATTTTTTTCGCATATAATCTTGTCGTCGTTATTTCTGGGTGTTACTATTTAAAAATGAAATATAAAACAACACTTTTTGTATTAGCTATTATTAGCTTGCTATCTATTTCTCAAGTTTCCAAAGCGGTATATTTTGCTAGCGACAACGTATATTTATATCAATTAGAAAAGAAAGTTTCTTCTAACGCAATTTATCTCGCAAGTTATAAATCATGGTCCGCTAGATGCGACAAAGGTTTGTGCCAAATAGGTCAGCAATTTTATCCCGTGATTGTATATCTACCCAAAAGCGAAGATCTACTAACAGAACCCGAATTTTCTTCACACTACATCCCTATTCAGGACCCCAATATGGCCCAGAAGCTGGAAAGGCTAAAGACAAATGGAACGCACAAAATACTAAAGACTATCTAGAATATCTAGATGAAAACAGCAGCATGTCCACCTCTTTTGACCCTGGAAAATCAAACGGGGAAGGAGAAATTGAAAACAACAGAATTGGCAACCCGAGGTCATTCGATCTGGATTTAAGTAGTGGTAAATTTATTGAGCATAAATTAACAACCGACACCACCGTCAAAATTCTGAGTCTACTTCAACAATTCCCTAAATTAATAATTTCCTTTTTTCAAAGCTTTTTCCTTAAATAACTGCTCGCCCTACTCAGCAAGTTTCGAACTTTTGATTGGGCTGAAGAATATAAATATCCGACCGTGATTCTCTCCCAAATGAAGCAGTTGCTGTCCGAGCATCAGGAGGGGTAACCCCGATTTGCCAGCTGTTTGCCCTTGTGGCGAGCTTTGTCACACGAACAACCCACGCTTGTCACCAATTGCCACCACTGCCCACCGGTTTGACCAAAATTTTGTCTCTTAAACGATTTGCTTAACTTTTTGGAAATTAAGCAAATATGACTCGCTTGATTGCGGTCTCAAGTTTTTCCGGCTCATCCGTTCCGATCCGGTAGATTTTTCCGTTCTTCATTCGAATCTCAACCGCGTCAAAACAGGACACATTATAAATCCACATACGCGGCCAGAACCACAATCGGATACCCCAGCCGTAATACCAATGATTTTTTACCTGCGTTGCTGAAGCAATCTCACTTGCCGAGAATTTTTTGCGAAAAATGCCGTAGCCAAACTTGATCGCCACATGCTGTTCGTCAACGCTCACGGTAAGTGAGCCGAAAGATGCAAGGATAGATAAGATCAGCGCCATAATGGCGGTAACGGCAAAATTTGTACCAGAGTCGATTGAGGGAGGTTCAGCCCTGGCCGTAATCTGAAGCCAGGCGAAAAACACGAGCACGACCAGCGTGATAACCAACATCAAGTAACCAATTTGAGTGTGTTTGTATGTGGCCATATTTTTTTTGATTTCAAGTTTTTCTTTTAGAATCAGCCAAAGTGATAATACGCCCAAGGCTAAAAATATAATTGCCTCTATCCAATTTTGTTTTTGGAATGCCTCAAAAAGTGCTGTTCCAAAAAAGATTATGAATACCGTTAGATTAACAAATTTATATTTTCCCATATTTATATTTTAATAATTTTTCTTCCTGTTTTTTATCAGACCAACAACGCCGGCAATAACCGCAAAGAGTCCAAGTAATTGCCCCCCAGGACTATTATCATATTCACCGTATACAAATAAAAAAATACCAAACAATATAGCAAGAACAAAACACAGCATTCTAATCTTTTTCATACAAAAAATCCTACCAAAAATATGCAGAATTAACCAATAGAAATTTGCTCCGCGGGTAGGATTCGAACCTACAACCCACTCCTTAACAGGGAGTCGCTCTACCGTTGAGCTACCGCGGAATCCGGCAATTGTCGGATCAAATTGTCGCCGTTAAAGTTTATAAAACCTGCCTCGAAATCGCAAGTTTTCGGAGTTTTTTAATTTAAAATCAATTATGATAAAATACTAAATATGAAATTACCTCCATTTAAAGTCGGCTTCCTCCAAGCCGCTGGTCTAACCATTTATGTTGGCCTTTTCGCGACCATTCTCACCCAATCCGCAGACTGGATCAAAACCCTGGGTATTGAACCGAGTCCAGTTATTAGCATCACTACTTTTCTCCTCGCTTTCATCATCTCGGCTCTAATCTGCTCCTCTATCGCTTTCGGCTATTCCGCACTCTTATTTCTTCGAGGCCAAAAACAGCCCATCCCGAAAATTATTCTTTGGACTGCCATCTGGCTCATCGTCTTCCTTTTAATTTTCCTTTTTGTGAATTTCGTAATCCTCTAATTTGAATAGATGAATTTAATCGGCCGAACTTGTGTTGCCTGCGAGGGCGGCACTCCGCCGTTTACCCTGGAAGAAATAAAAAAATATTTGCCGAAACTTAAAACCGGTTGGGAAGTTATTGATCAGAAAAAACTCAAGCAAGAATTCAAGTTCAAAACTTTTGCCGAGGCGATGAAATTTGTAAACGAGATCGCTAAAATCGCCGAAACCGAAGGTCACCATCCCGATTTATACATCTACTATAACCGCGTCATCGTTGAACTCTCCACTCACGCTGTCGACGGCCTCTCGGAAAACGATTTTATTATGGCGGCGAAAATAGAAATTATAAAATAAAACAAATTTGAAAAAATCAGCTAATAGCGTACTATTCAACAATACAAAATGAATCGAAAAACTTTCTACACTCTTGGAATATTAACCGCCTTTATCCTCTTTCTCCTGGCTACTTTTGGCGCCACTTTCGCCACCCACGGCGAACATGGAAACTTTCACTGCCCTCTTACCCCAAACGCCGGCTCACTTTGCAATATCGATCTCTTCGCCCACCTCGAAAACTGGAAAACGGCTTTTTCTTCCATCTCCGGCAAAAACTTTGGAATTTACTTGGCAATCTTACTCATCTTAATAGTAGTCGGAAAAATTTTTTCACCCAAAAATAATTACTTAATTTTTTCCAAGTTTCATAAAAAACCAGAGCGCGATCCAACCAACAAAGAACTAGTTAGTAACGAAATTTTCTCGGCGCTCCGCCGTGGAATTATTCACTCTCGAATCTACTCTTCATAACTCCCCCGCCAAGATGCGGGAATCTGTACGGCCCAATCGAACGGCCGTTTTGTCGTTACTAACAAACTAATAAATAAAAATGCAAAAAAATATTTATCACATTCAAGGAATGCACTGCCGATCCTGTGAACTAATTCTCGAAGAAAAAATCGGCGCCATTTCTGGAATTACTCAAGTAAGAGTAAATCACCGGCGCGGCACTGCCGAAGTATATGCCAAGCACGAGCCCAACCGCCGCGAAATCGAGCAAGCTATCAAAGAAGCTGGCTATATTCTCGGCGTCCCAAAAAAATTAGATTGGATCACAAAAGATCCGATGGATTACATCGAACTCGTCCTCGTCTACTCGCTCCTATTTTTGCTCTATGCCATTACAAAAATTGCTGGCCTTGGGGATATAAATATCAGCGCCTCCGCTTCGCCCAGTTATTTGATTGTCCTACTAATCGGCCTTACCGCCGGCGTCTCAACTTGCATGGCCATTGTTGGCGGACTTGTCTTGAGCTTCGCCACTCGCCACGCCGAACGCCACCCCGAAGCCACTAACTGGCAAAAGTTTCGGCCTCATTTATTTTTTAATTTTGGCCGAATTGTCTCCTATGGACTCCTCGGCGGAATAATTGGCGCCGCTGGATCGTTATTTCGGATATCTAATTCCTTCTTGGGGGTAATAACTTTTATCGTCGGGATTATTCTTCTCTATCTTGGATTCAAACTCATCGAAATATTCCCTCGTTGGAGCCAGCTATCCTTAACCTTGCCGAAAGGAATCGCCCGCCTATTTGGACTGAAGCAAGAAATAAAAGAATACAGCCATCTGCAATCTTTTATCGGCGGCGGTCTAACTTTTTTCCTTCCTTGCGGTTTCACCCAAGCCATGCAAGTTTACGCCATCTCAACTGGTAGTTTTACCCGCGGAGCGCTAATTATGTTCCTATTCGCCCTCGGCACCGCTCCCGGACTTCTCGGAATTGGCGGAATCACCTCGGCCGCCAAGGGAACCTTTAAGCGCTACTTCTTCAAACTAGCGGGAGTATTGGTAATTCTATTCGGTGTTATCAATATCTCCAACGCCGGCGCCCTTCTTGGTGTCAATCTAAAAAATACCAATAGAGAAATCGAAAAACCGCCAGCAATAGTTGAAACTGTAAAAGGAGTACAATCAGTAAAAATGGAGCAATATGGCGGCGGTTATAAGCCGAACAGTTTCACGGTTAAAAAAGATATTCCTGTTCGCTGGGAAATTAATTCCACCAACTCGTACACCTGCGCCGCCTTCATTAATGTCCCCGAACTCGGCATTGCCGAAACTCTAAAACCTGGAATAAATGTCATAAACTTTACTCCCCGAAAAATTGGCGAGTTGCGATTTTCTTGTTCAATGGGAATGTATCGCGGCGTATTTAATGTAGTCGAATAAATAAAAAAACAATCAAAGTCATGAAAACAAAAACTTTCGCTATCATCGGAATGCACTGCGCTTCTTGCTCGGTGCGCAATGAATCCAGCCTGAAAAAATTGCCGGGCGTTAAAAGCGCTAGCGTGAACTTTGGCACTCATAGCGCCACGGTTGAGTTTGATGAAACTCAAATTAGCGAAGATAAACTCTACGAGGCTGTAATAAAAAATGGTTATCGTATTCTTCAAGAGTCCACACCCGATGCCATGCATCATGAGCTGCATGAAGACCTGAAAAAAATCGGCCGCCGCGCGCTTATCGCCTCGATCTTAGCCGTTCCGACTTTAATAATTGCCATGGGAAAAATAACCATTCCAATTTCTGTACTAGGAATAAGCCTTGACCGCCTGATTCAAGCTGTGCTGGGAACTGTTGTTGTTTTGATAATCGGCTGGGAATTCCATAGTGGAATGCTTCGGCTAGCAAAACGCTTTCAGGCCAATATGGACACTCTAGTTTCTCTAGGCACGCTCGCGGCATTAATTGTTAGTTTATGGAGCGTTGCCGCCGGCAGTGATCATCTCTACTTCGAAACCGCCGCCGCCATCACCGCCCTCATTCTTATCGGCCGTTACCTGGAAGCCAAAAGTCGCGGCAAAGCCAGTGAAGCAATTCAAAAACTTCTTGAACTCGGCGCTAAAACCGCCCGCCGCTTAAACCAAGACGGAACCGAAACCGACGTTCCGGTAAATGAAATCAAAGAGAGCGATATTGTCTTAGTAAAACCCGGCGAAAAAATTCCCGTCGATGGAGCCATCACTCGCGGCTCTTCTAGCGTTAATGAATCAATGCTGACCGGCGAGAGCATGCCGGTTGAGAAAAAAGTTGGTGATGTCGTCTTCGGCGCCACCATTAATATAAGCGGCGCTTTATTTATTAAAGCGACCAAAGTCGGCGAAAATTCGATTCTGTCACAAATCATAAAAATGGTCGGCGAAGCTCAAACTAAAAAAGCTCCAATCCAAAAACTGGCCGACAAAATCTCCGGAATTTTCGTGCCGATTGTTTTAGTAATCGCCATCGCCACTTTATTCATCTGGTTCCTTATCACCGGAAATTGGGCCAGTGGGCTAATCCCCGCCGTGACTGTTTTGGTTATCGCCTGTCCGTGCGCTCTTGGACTCGCCACGCCAACCGCGATTATGCTTGGCACCGAAATAGGCGCTCGCCGCGGAATCTTAATTAAAAACGGCGAGTCGTTGGAGCGTGGCAATAAAATATCTACAATTATTTTCGACAAAACCGGAACCCTCACCGAGGGCAAACCAATAGTAACCGACGTTATTTCTCTGGATGGAATGAGCGAGGAGAAAATTATTTCTCTTGCCGCCTCCCTTGAATCTCTTTCTGAACATCCGCTTGCCAAAGCCATTCTGGAAAAATCAAAATCTCTTAATCAAAAAATTGAACCGGCGGAAAAGTTCGAAAATCTGGAAGGCCAAGGCGTTCAAGGAGTAGTTCAGGGGAAAAATATTTTAATCCTGAATCCTCGTTCCGCCGAAGTGATGAAAATCGAAATCAGTAAAAACGCTGAAACAATAAACAAACTCGAGATTGAAGCTAAAACCGCAGTTATTGTTATCGAAGAAAATCGCGCCGTGGGAATAATCGGCATCGCTGATATCTTAAAACCAGATGCCGCCGAAGCTGTTGCTCTTCTAAATAATCACGGCCTTAAAACCGTGATGATAACCGGTGACAACCGCCGCGCCGCTGAAGCCATTGCCAAAAAACTGACCCTCAAAGAATTCCGCGCCGAAATACTTCCAAAGGATAAAGCGGAAATAGTTAAACAATTTCAAAAAGAAGGCCAAATCGTCGCTTTTGTCGGCGACGGCATCAATGACGCTCCCGCGCTTGCCCAGGCCAATCTTGGCATTGCCATCGGCACCGGAACCGACATCGCCATTGAAACCGGCAACATTGTCCTTGTTAAAGGCCATCCCAGTAAGGTAGTGGAAGCTCTTGATCTTTCGAAGTTAACCGTAAGAACAATAAAACAAAATCTATTTTGGGCATTTTGCTACAACGCCGGCGCCGTTCCCTTGGCTGCCCTTGGCCTCTTGAATCCGATGATTGCCGCCGCCGCTATGGGTCTCTCAAGCGTTAGTGTTGTCGGAAACAGTTTAAGAATTAAACGTTTCCTCAAAAAATCAGATAATTAGCAAAAAATTTTCCCCCATTCCATTTTTGTATTAAGATTAGAGGCGTGAGTGGAAAAACAAAAAACGGAAACGGATTTTTAACTTCGCTTCGCGTTGGTTCTTTTTTGGCAGTTCGCCAAGTTCGCCGCAGCAATATCTGGACCAATATTCTAATCATCTTCATCATGACGCTTACTTTTCTAAATCTTGTTATAGTAAGCGGAATTTTGGTCGGCTTAATTGAAGGCGCTATCACCGGCATCAAAGAACGCTACTTGGGCGACATCTTTATTTCCTCCCTCCTAAACAAAACCTATATTGAACAAACGCCGATGATTGTTGGCTTCGCCAAAAGCTTGCCAGAGGTAAAAGCCATTACTACCCGCTATCTCAAAGCTGGCACCATTGAAGCTAACTACAAAGAAGAAATCGCCACCAAAAAACCAACCGATCTAGACAAGAGTGTCGGCACCCAAATGGTTGGCATTGATCCAAACGATGAAAATAGCGTCACAAAAATATCCAATCTTGTAATAGAGGGCAAATTCCTAGAAGAGAACGATTACGATAAAGTCGTACTCGGCGCCCTGCTCTTGAAAAAATACCTTGATTTCGAAAGCGCCGCTTTCCCCACTCTTAGCAACGTCGAGGTTGGTTCTAAAGTTCGCATCAATGTAAACGGCAACACCCGCGAAGTAATCGTTAAAGGCATTATAAAAAGCAAAGTGGACGAAATTGACCGGCGAGTCTTCTTTGTCGACAAACAGCTTCGCGGCTTAATCAACCGCTTCGATTATAACGCCAACGAAATTGTTTTAAGACTGCAACCTAACGCCGACCCCTTAGTTGTAAAAAAATTCCTCCTTGATAACGGCTCTGGCCAGTTCGCCCGCGTTCAAACCCAAGAAGATGCCGAACCGAAATTCATCAAAGACATGAAGCAAACTTTCGCGATTTTAGGAAACGCGATCAGCTCCATCGGCCTAGTTGTCGCCGTCATCACTATATTTATAGTCATCTTTATCAACGCCATAACTCGCCGCAAATTTATCGGCATTTTAAAGGGCATTGGCATTAAATCAAGCGCTATCGAAATCGCCTATATTATCCAATCCCTTTTTTATGCTGTTTTAGGAACCGTAATCGGCACCGCAATTATTCTTCTCATCTTAGTTCCCTATTTTGCCCGATACCCAATTAATTTTCCCTTTAGTGATGGAATTTTAGTTGTCACCACTAGTGGCATTATTACCCGCATCGTCGTTCTTCTTATAGCCACTCTAATTGCCGGTTATATTCCCGCTCGAATCGTCGTCAAACAAAACACCCTCGACGCCATCTTGGGCCGTTAAATTAAAATGATCAGGGTAAAAGATCTAGTAAAAATTTATAAAAGCGGCGATTCCGAATTGGTTGTTTTAAACGGCTTGAATCTCGAAGTCAAAAACGGCGAATTTCTATCAATCATCGGCCGCTCCGGTTCGGGAAAAAGCACTCTCCTTTACCAGCTCGGCCTTTTAGATCACCCCAATTCCGGCCACATTGATATTGATGAAGTTGATACCGACAAACTCGCCAAAGATGAGCGCACAAGATTTCGCCTCAACAATCTAGGTTACGTTTTTCAAGATTACGCTCTCGTACCTGAACTAACCGCTTTTGAAAATGTGGCCATTCCCCTTTTAATGCAGGGTAAGGAAAAATCCGAAATTAAAAAAGTGGCCACAGAGGTTTTAGATAGAATCGGATTAGGAGGCAAACTCGACAACCTTCCCAGTCAACTCTCTGGCGGCGAACAACAACGGGTCTCCATTGCCCGCGCCATCAGCCATAATCCGAAAGTTCTTTTCGCCGATGAGCCCACCGCCAATCTCGACAACGAAACTTCCGATTCGGTGATGAAAGTTTTTCTCGCCCTTCATAAGCAAGGCCAAACTATTATCATGGTTACCCACGAACCGGAATACGCCGCCATGACCGAACGCACTGTGCTTTTAGACGGCGGTATAATCAAAAGCGATAAAAAGAATTAATAAATGAAAGTTTTTGCCAAAGTAACACCGAAAGCGAAAAAAGATAAGGTAGAAGAATTAGACAGCGAACATTTTAAAATCCACGTTCGCGAAGCCCCAGAAAAAGGCAAAGCCAACGCGGTGGTCATTGAAGTGCTTGCAGAACATCTCGGAATAAACGAAAATAGAATCCACCTTGTCTCGGGCGCTACTAGTCGCAATAAAATTTTTGAAATAGATTAATAAAAATGTTTGATAAATTAAAACAAATCCAGGAATTAAGAAAAATCCAAAGCGCCGCTAAAGAAGAAAAGACGGAAGTGGAAAAAAACGGCGTTCGGGTAATTTTAAATGGCAACTTCGAAATAGAAAAAATAACTTTAAACCCCGAGTTAGCAAAAGAAATCCAGGAAAAAATTCTAGAAGAATGTCTGAATGAAGCCGTCAAAAAAATCCAACTTTCTTTGGCTAAAAAATTCTCTAGCTTGATATAGAAATTTATCCCCTTTGACAAAAACGGAGAATCTATGCTATAAGAAAAAAGGTAACTTTCTTCTTATTTCTCCTCACCTTTCACTCTGCCAGGAGGGAAAATGGCAAGATTGGGTGCACCGATCATCTTCGACAGTGACAAGTTTACTGTCATCAGAGAACAAAGGGCATCAAGATCCCTGGGAACAAAATTCATCGAGGAAAGAGTCGTTATTTCTCTGCCAAATGGGAAAAGTGTGAATCTCCCCGCCGCCGCCGTTGGATTCGACAGACCGGGTGAAGGAAAACCGCCAACGGCAGTTCGAATCCGCTGTCGGAAACTCAGAGACCGACTCCGGAGGGCTGGCTACCGACCAACAACTGCTTCATCAGTAGCCGCCTAATGTAAGGAAAAAAGAATAAACACAAAGGAGCCTACAGGCTCCTTTTTTATTCAAAATAAATAATATTTTATAAACCCAAAACAAACATTCCTCACTCCTTTTTATCATCACGCTCCTTCCTCATTTCTTCAAGTTTTACCTCAATCGCTTCTAACGCTTTCTTATCTGCTTCTCCATTACGATTAATATCGCCTATCACTCCTCTCAGTATTTCTTCGGCCTGTTTGAGTCCGTCAATCGTGATATCAGGCCTAAAAGTAACCTCGTAATCTTGATCCATATCCATAAAATCAGACAAGAAAGCCTCTTTTTTTACCTCTCCTTTTTCTTCGGATGGACTATTACTACCCGGAGTCTCAAAGTTCATTATTTTGTGAAAAAAATCCCGACCTTTCGCAACAAAAACGATAAACAAACACAGTGGGTAACACCCCCTCTCCGACAATTTTACTCCTATTTCTAAATATTTTGCAAGTTTTCCATTAAGAAATAAAAAATCTGACAAAAGTAAATCTAATCCGAAACTTCTTTTATCCTTTGAGATTGTTATACTTACCAAAAATGCCAAAAAACTTCTGGCAAAAAATTAAAAAACCGATTTTTATTCTGGCGCCGATGGCCAACGTCACCGACTCTGCCTTTCGCCAAATCATCGCCAAATACGGCAAGCCCAACGTAATGTGGACCGAGTTCGTCTCTTGCGATGGCCTCTGCTCGCCCGGCAAAAAAAATCTGCTCCGCGACCTAAAATTTTCCGAAACCGAGCGGCCAATCGTCGCCCAATTTTTTGGTTCCAAACCAGAAAATTTTTATAAGTGCGCCAAGCTCACCCAAAAGCTTGGCTTTGACGGAATCGATATTAATATGGGCTGTCCCGATAAAAGCGTTGAACGCCAAGGCGCCGGCGCCGCCCTCATTAAAAATCCCGAACTCGCTAAAAAAATAATTCTAGAAACTAAACGCGGCGCCGGTTCCCTCCCCGTCTCCGTTAAAACTCGAATTGGCTACAACAAAATCGAAACCGCCGATTGGCTAAATCATATTTTTGGAACCCAGCCCGCCGCCATCACCGTTCACGCCCGCACTCGAAAAGAAATGTCCAAGGTCCCCGCCCGCTGGGAAGAAGTGAAAATCGCCGTTAAACTCCGCAATCAATTTGATCCCAAAAAGAAAATTTTAATTTTTGGAAACGGCGATGTGAAAAACCTAAAAGAAGCCAAAGAAAGAATCAAAGAAACCGGCGCCGACGGCGTGATGATCGGCCGCGGAATTTTTGGCAACCCTTGGTTTTTTGATAAAAAAATAAAACCGGAAAAAATTACCTTAGAAAAAAGATTAGCGGTTTTGCTTGAGCACACCCGCCTTTTCGAAAAAATGTACCGGAAAACAAAAAGATTTGACCTGATGAAAAAACATTTCAAAGCCTATATTTCCGGTTTTGATGGAGCCAAAGAAATCCGAATCGAACTAATGAAAACCAAAAATGCTTCCGAAGTTGAGAAAGTAATCATTAAAAATTTCCCTACTCTTACCCACTAGAATTAGTGCTATAATTACATCAGAAAGGTCGAATATCGAAAAAACACGTTTTATGAAAGTAAGCAGTGTTTTAGAAAAAAACGTCATTACCCTGCACGAAAACACCACTTACGAAGAAGCGGCCAAGATTCTGCACAATTCAGAAATTAGCGGCGCCCCAGTCTTGGACAAGGAAAATAAACTCGTTGGCATCCTTTCCGAAAAAGATCTTCTCAAAGTTCTCTTTCCCTACTACGCCAGTTTCTCCACTAATCCCGAAAGCTATCTCGATTTTGAAGAACGGGAAAATAAAATAAAAGAAGTACGAGATAAGCCAATTTCAAATTTTATGGCCAAGAACGTTATCTCCGTTGATCCAGAAACTCCGATTATCAAAGCGGCCGGAACAATGCTCGCTCGCGGGTTCCATCGCCTCCCTGTCGTAGAAAATGGAAAACTCATAGGGATTGTCAGCCGAGAAAATATCTATCGCGCCATTCTTCGTAACCATCTCGGTTTTTAGAAATCGCGCAGAATATAATTTAAAAACGCTTTTAAGCGTCGACAGACGGCGCGCTAAACTAAAAAATAAAAATATGAACTTTCACGACGATATTATCAAATTAACTAAAGAA
>JBAYLC010000005.1:0-76363 GCA_041664245.1 Minisyncoccota bacterium | reverse complement strand
CCGCATTTACAAAAAAAGATACTTCTTGCGAGTATTTTTTTTTGTTATATAGTGATGATGTCAGGAACAATTTAGACTAGAAATTAAAAAAATTATGACGAAGAAAAATATAATAATTGCTGTTGTTGTTTTAGTGATAGTTGGAGTTTTTATTGTTGGGCAGAAAATATATAAATTTAATTTTGGCGATAATAATGGAGTGGCTTGCACCGAGGAAGCTAAGCTTTGTCCCGACGGATCGGCCGTGGGCCGCACTGGCCCGAATTGCGAATTTACTCTTTGCCCTAAAATGGATAGCCTTCTTTCCGAAACCGAAGCTCGCGTAATTGCTGAAAAATCATGCATTAAAGGCGGCGAGACATTAACGGCTGGTATTTACAATAAAAATTCAAAAACATGGTGGTACGATGCAAATCTAAATTCAATCCGCGAAGGATGCAATCCCGCTTGCGTGGTAAGTGAAGAGAAAAAAACCGCTGAGATAAACTGGCGGTGCACCGGACTGAAAGAACTAAAAAAAATAATAAATTAAAAAATGAATTCATATACCTGGTACTTAAAATTAATAAAGCCTTCGTGGGCGCCGCCCTCTTGGCTCTTCGGCCCCGTATGGACATTTCTCTATGTTTTAATCGCCTTGTCTTTTGGTAAGGTTTTTATAATGGCGTGGCAAAAACAGATTTCCCTTTTTGTAGCCCTGCCATTTCTTCTAAATCTTATTTTCAATTTTTCTTTTACTCCCTTGCAATTCGGATTAAAAAACAATTTATTAGCGGCAATCGATATTTTATTAGTACTAGGTACGCTTATTTGGGCAATAATCGCTATTTATCCCCACGTACGCTGGATTGCATATATACAAATTCCATATTTAATATGGGTTTTGTTTGCCACTGTTTTACAATTAACGGTTACTTACTTAAATAGATAATTTACTCCATCGCGGCGTCGTAAACGCCTTTGACGGCGGCGGAGTTTAGTTTCAATCGTTTAATGAATTCCGCTTGGGCGACGGGAATGTTTTCGTCTTTACCTTGCCAAATTTTTAGGGATGGCCCTTGGAGAGCGCGAGCATAAGAAAAACTTAGCGGCCACGGGAACGGACCAAGCTTAGCGATAACGTTTAGATTTTCGGTGGCTTGAATGGGAGTTTGGCCGCCGGATAGGAAGACAACGCCGCCGAGCTCATTAGGAACGCTGGCCCTAAGACAACGAACAGTGGCTTCGGCAATTTTATTTGAATCCATTGGTTCACCTGATTTATTACCGGGAATAACCATACTGGTTTTTAAAATTACTTCGTCAAGAGGAATTTGGAGATTTTTTAGATTTTGAAAAACAACTTGCAATGTTTTCGTTGTAACTTCTTCGCTTTTCGCTATTGTGTGATCACCATCCAGAAGGACTTCGGGCTCAATAATGGGAACTATGTTTACTTCAATGCAATCCTTGGCGTACTCCGCGAGAATCTCGGCGTTTTTTTGGATACAGGCGTCGGTGGGAATTCCCTCGCCGATTGTGATGATCGCCCGCCATTTAGCAAAGCGAGCACCGAGGGCGTAGTATTCGGCCATCCGTTCGGGCAGACCGATTAGACCATCGGTTATTTTTTCGGTTGGGGAGGCGGGAAATTCAATAACGCCCTTATCAACCTTAATGCCAGGAATAATCCCCTTCTCCGCTAGAAACTGGGGGAATATTTTTTCATTTACAGATTGGCGAAAAGTTTCATCAAAAAAAATCACACCGCTAATGTATTTTTCAATTTCCGGAGTTGTTAGAAAAATTTCCCGATATTTTTTCCTCGTTTCAGGCGTGGATTCCAAATTGATAGAAGCGAGGCGCTTGGTGGCAGTCGGAATACTTTCGTCAGCTGCCAAAATGCCGCGATTTTGGCTAAATATTTTCTTAATAGTTTCCAATTTTTCTTGTTTATTAATCATTGTTTAATTATATATGATGGGTGCTGACAAAACGAATAACGCGCGGATTTAGAGACATTACCACTGAATGAGTGATGACTTTCGAGTACTTAGAAACCACACCGTCTAAAATCGGACCCGAGACAACGCCCGTGGCAACAAAAATCAAATCGTTACCTTTGGCTAGATCGTCAATGGCAAAAACTTTTTTGAGATTGGTGATACCCGCAACTTGAAGCCGTTTTTTATGCAATTCATCTTTTGGTTGCCAGCGGCAAATAATATTTCCACCTAGGCATTTTAGCGCAGACGCAGAAAGAACGGCTTCGGTGCTGCCGCCGGTGCCGATTAAAATATCAATCGGGGAATCGGGAAGGCAGGTGGCGATGGACATAGCAATGTCGCCGTCGGTAAAAAGTTGAACGCGGGCGCCGGCCGACCTAATTTTTTTTATTAATTCGTCGTGACGAGGCCGATCGAGCACGGCAACAGTAATTTCGGGAATCTTTTTTCCTAAAGCTTGTGCCACTTTTTTAAGATTATCCTTGACGGGCGCATCAAGATTAATAATTTTTGCGGCTTCCGGGCCGACGGCAATTTTTTCCATATAAGAATCAATTGCCTTATAGAGCGTGTTTTGGGGACCGGCAGCGATTACGGTTAAAGCATTTGGCCGACCAAAAGCAACAGAAGAAGTACATTCAAGAGGATCGACGGCGATGTCTAGAAGTGGCTCTTTCCCCCGGCCAACTTTTTCGCCGATAAAAAGTTCAAAGGATTCATCTTTAGCTCCTTCGCCGATGACAATTTCGCCGCGGAAATCAATTTGATTTAACGCTTGGCGCATCGCATCAACGGCGGCTTTGTCGGCTAATTTTTTTTTACCGCGGCCGATCCACTTTGAAGCGGCAATAGCGGCGACATCGGTAACTTTTATAAATTCAAGGGCAAGATATTCCAGGCCGTTTTGGTTTTTCAACATAATTCAATTATAACCTATTGATAACTATAAATATTTTTTAGACTAAAAAAACGCCCTCCAAATTTTGGGGGCGTTTGCTTTCTACGAAGCCGAGGCTTAGTAAAAAACTTACTTAAATCAGAGAATCCGAATTGTTCGGTAGGTCCACTCTGCGGGTTTTCCGTTTATGTGCACCTCAATGCGACAATTCGCGTAAGTATGTCTCTTGAAATCCTTCGGAATTTTGAAAGACAGAGCAATCAATTCCTGCGTTGGGAAAAACTCATTCGTGTGATAGCTTTTAGAAGCTACAAGTTCACTAGACTTTCCCGTACGCGAATTTTGCTCGGGGAGTTTTCCCGAAGAATGGCTCCCGGGCAGGCGAGATTTCAACGGCCTTCCTAACGAATCTCTCACTACGTTGAGCACTTCCAAAACCTTCACGGGGCCAAAGATCGCTTCACCCTCTCTATTGGATACTGGTTTTAGATACACTTCCGCCTCGATATCGTATCCAATTTTATTCTCAGCGGAGTCAGGTTTTTTCACCTCCACAAAAAGATAAACAGAGTCCCCGCGATCATAAGTTGCCTGCGGTTTCCCATGGAATGACCAACCGCGGTAGGAAAATCGCGTTGACCCGTTAGACTCAAAGATTGGCTTCATCGGCGAATCAAGAAGCATAAGCCCCGAGATTTTGTCGGATGACTGCATGACTGAGGGAACATGTACGGATGCAGTTATCACCCCTAAGCCACGAGCATTTGAAGCAGAGGCAATAAGTAGATACTTACCTGAATCGGGCAAAGGATATACGAAGGAAAAAGGATAACAGTAGCCCTTTATGTGTTTCGCTTTGTACAACACGGTTGAACTATCAAAATCAAGATGTAGATCTTCAGGAATCGAAAGATCGCGCAGAGCCCGACGTTTGAACGAAATACTTGCGAGGTTGTTTGAATCCGCTTCTACTTTTTCCTGCCCGACACCACCGGCTAGAAGACAAAGATATCCAGTATCTTGCGGCAATATCGTCACAGAAGCTGGAATATCAAGCTCTTCTTCTACATCAGGAAATAAATTCACGAGAATACCGGGGGATTCAATAATCTTCTCTTTTTGATTCATCATCTGCTTTTGGGCAATTGCCGCTACATCAGTTGCGGAACCAATAGAGGAAACATCACCGGAATACGGAACTATGTTGTGAGCCCTCATATCCGACATATCTCCCTCGCAGCCGAACCTTTGCGCTCCTTCCGGAGTATCAAACTCCATATTGTCGATAAAACAAGTCGGAGTTTTTTTCGATCTTCCCCTTGTGTTTTCGGGAGTGAGATACCCCTGATAGGGATCCCAACAGATGTTAGTGACAACATAGGAACTGAACTGCGGGCCAAGTTTAATTGCAAGCAGAGACCGAATGTCGTCCCAAAATTCAAAATGACTCTCACGGGGATAGTAGCGCTCATTACAAAATACAATTCTTCGTTTGAGCTCTTCCCATTTTTCGTTTTGCGGAGTCTGCGGCCCTGACAATAAATCAAGACGACATATCCAAACCCGAAGGAGACTGTCAACGACTTGAGGCTCAGTAAACGGATTCATCCGCCGTAATTTACTGAAGTAGACGGTGTCGTCTTTGCCTTCCATGATTTCAATTATTCGCAACATCATTCGCAATGAATCTTGCGCGATTGAATCAGCCGGAACATCAACAGCATAATTTTTGAAAACACTGTTGAGAAAAGTGGCTTCGTCTGCCCGATTTTTGGCGTACTCAAGACTTCCCACACTCACAAAAGCACAGGAAGAGACAAGAATAACTACCACCAGAGCTACGGCCAGAAACACCAAAAGATGCCTGATTCCCATTGTTCTATCCTTCCTTTCTTGTTAAATTTTCAAGTGTTAATAACTGGCTACATTATATATTTATATTAAAAAAAGTCAAATAGGAAGAGAAGAGTTCTCTTCTATAAAATAAAAAGCGCTCCCATGGGGGCGCTTTTTATTTTATAGAACTGTGTTATTACTTTAATACCCGGAACTTAGTACGCGTATACATCTGTACACACAACATGTCCTTGACCTTCCCCTGGTCCCGGATCAAATATGTTGCCTACGATACGACATTGATGGGAGTGCTTATATGCCAACGCCTTATTAGAGCCCGCAAATAACATCACCCCAAAAGCAACAATAACAATCGCGAAAACAATGATTTTCTTGGTCATAATAAAAAATACTAGAATAAAGTATGTTGAATCCGACCTTTTCTTTAGTTGTATTTTCTTCCTTTAAAAATTGGATGTCAAGAGAGGCCGATAAAGACCGCAAAAAAATTACGTTATAAAAAACACAATGCGTTCTGGCAAATATACTACCTATTCCGCCCTTCCCACGTTTCCATTATGTTCGTTATATTTTAACTTTCAAGGGAAGATATCCCCAACGTTACGGAATAATTTTAATTTTATCCAAAATGCTTCCGGGAATTAATTTTAAACCGGGAGCAATGCCAACTTCGTAGGAGTAAGGATCGTCACCACCATCCTTTTCGGAACTACTAGCAAATTTCTCGCTTTTTATTTTGGCGTTCAACTCGTAAGTGTGGATTTGCGGGTCGCAGACAAAGATGTAGACCTCTTTGTCGGTGCTGGTTGAATTTTTATCTGTTGGTGGAAGTGGAAGATGAGCAATTGGAGCACCAGTACTAATTGAAGTGAAATTGACTGGTATCCAACCGGTGCCGTCAACATTATCTCGGCCGGCATTGGAGCCCAATTTCCAGCCCGGCGGAACGGTTATTTTAGAGGTAGCGTAAATAGTATTTTTATCTTTGCAAAGATACGGATTAGCAACGTCCGAGAGATAGAGAGCTATAGCGGAGTTAAGGGTGGAAAGATCAGAGAAAACAGTTGTGTCTTTTGATTGAACCAGTTGATCCCCCATTAAGGCGGTGATAACTTCTTTAATATCGGTAAATTGGGCTGGAACATCAGCATTAATCGGCTTATTGTGATTTTTATAAGAGATAGTTGAAGAAAAATTATAGGATGGAGTATAAGAACTTGTGCTATTGCTTTGATAGCCACTGGAAATTTTATAGATAAAATAATCTTTATCACCAATCCAAATTTCTCCATCAATATTTCCAATTGAATCAAAAGTTTTGTCCACTGCTTTCGTAAGATATTGGGATTGGCTTGCGCCAACGGTTTGACCAGACATGATATTCATCATATCCAGATACCACTTTTTTGCTTCATCTTTATTGATTGAATAAGCAAAATGATTAACATTATTTCCCTCCATTTTTTCTTTGGGGAAATTTTTAGTGACTATGAGAAGATGGTAATTTTGGAGAGAATCAGCAAATTGGTTAAATTTGCTCGATGAAAGATACTTTTCAAAATAGCTTTTAAGATAATTTTCTTCTTCGGTAGAAATATTTTCCTTCGCGCTGTTAAAGTCAATTTTGATCCAATTATCTTTAAATTGATCCAGGGGATTTGTGGCAGCGCTGCCTCCAAAGAAATCCGCTAGGTTAAGATTATTCGGTTTTAAGTACAAGATTTTATCAATAAATTTTCCGTCTAAATCAACGTTGGCTGAATATTTTATTCCTTGTTTCGCATCAAATTTTAGATTGGCAAAAACCTTAGGATTGGCTTGGTCGTTAATATCAAAACCTCCAAGGGCGGAAAAAATAACCACAATTTTGTTATTGCTCAAAAGTGACAGAGGTAAACTATCGGTTTTTGATGAACCATCGCTTATTTCACTTTTAATCTCAATGGAAAATTCTTCGCTTTTAATTTTACTCAAGTTGGCAACGGCTTTATTTACAACCTGGCTTGGGTCTTCGTTTTGAAAATAAGTAAAACCGAAAGCAGCGCCGCCAACGATAACGACGCCGGCGGCTATAAAGGCAATAATTAATTTTTTTGAAAGATGCGAGTGACTAGGTGGGACGGGATTAGCTGGTTCGACCGCAGCACCAATAGGATCATTAAAGCTATTTGTTGTTTCCATGTTAATTATTTTAGCATATTAACATGTGCCTTACGAAAATTTTTCGATACGGATGCCGATCAGGCGAATTAGATGCCGTTTAGGATTTTCCCGCGTGTCGAGAAATGGCAAAAGAAGTTTCAAGGCTTCAAATTTCAACATTGCCTGACCTTGATTGGTCTCACCATTCTTCGCTGAATCTTCGAAGGGTAGGGAGAAAGTGTGGCTGCGATTTTTTGTTTCGAAATTAGAAAAACGAACCGTTATAGTAACAGAACGAAAAGTTTTAAAACCGCTTTCTTTGAATCTTTTAAAAACATAGGCCGAAAGGGATTCTAGCCGTTCGGTGATAAAACCGGAATCGCGAGTGTCTTTTTCAAAAGTTTCTTGCTCGCCGATTGATTTCACTTCCCGCTCGTTGGAGACGGGACTGTCGTCTTCGCCCCGAGCGTGGCTAAAAAGCGCGCTCCCCCATTTGCCGAAATCCTTACTCATTTTTTCTTCGGAAATTTTACGAAGGTCGGCGATGGTTTTGATTCCAATTTTTTCTAATTGAATTTCTGTTTTAGGGCCTAGCCCTGGAATCTTGCGAATTGGAAGCGGGTCGAGAAATTTTTGGACATCCTTGGGGGTAATAATAGTAAGCCCATCCGGCTTTTTATAATCTGAAGCGATTTTGGCGATTAGCTTGTTGGGGCCAATTCCAACAGAAGAAGAAAGTTTAATTTTTTCTTTTATCTCGGATTTTATTTTTTTCATTAACTTGCCGGCGTCATTAAAATTTTCGGTAAAGCTGATATCTAGATAAATTTCATCAAGACCACCCCGCTCAAAATTTTCTCCGGAAAATTTAGGCGGGCAAGCCTCCTCTAGGAATTTTTTTATAACAGCAAAAATCTCCTCCGAAACTTCGATATAGTGGTGATAATCGCCGCCTAAAAAAACAGCGGGCGGCTTTCCGGCTTGGCGCGCAATTTCAGAAAACTCCCAGGCGCGGTTAATGGGAATAGCAGAACGAATGCCATATTCGCGAGCTTTGTAGTTAGCCGTTGAAACTACGCCTCGCCCATGGCCGCCTTTGGGGTCGGCGCCAATGACAATAGGCAAGCCTTTAAGACGCGGGCGGTCGCGCTCTTCAATCGCGGCGAAAAAAGCGTCCATATCTAAGTGGGCGATAATGCGAGACATAAAATTTTTCTTATTTTAATTCTTTATAGCGGAAACAGCTAACGAGGTGGTCGTTCACAAGACCGGCGGCTTGCATAAAAGCATAACAAATAGTTGAGCCGACGAATTTGAATCCACTGTTTTTGAGGTCGATGCTCATGGCGTCGGATTCTTTTGAGTGGGTAGGAATTTGTTTTTCTGCTCTCCATTTATTGATAATTGGCTTATTGCCGACAAAGCCCCAGATGTATTTATTAAACGAGCCAAACTCTTTTTGAATTCCTTGAAAGACAATAGCGTTTTGAATAGTGGCTTTTATTTTCGCTCGATTGCGGATGATGCCCGCATCAGCGAGGAGTTTTTTAAACTTAGCGTCGTTATAGCGGGCGATTTTTGCGACATCAAAATTATTAAAAGCGCGGCGGAAATTTTCCCGTTTATGCAAAACGGTCCGCCAGCTTAGGCCGGCCTGGAAAGCATCAAGAACCATAAACTCAAATAGTTTTTGGTCGTGACGCAAAGGTACACCCCACTCGCGATCGTGGTACTCAATCATCAACGGATCGTTTTGGGGCCAGGAGCAACGGGGCATTTTACTTTATTAGTTGGAGACTGTATTTATTCTAGCGGCGTACCACTTCAAAAATCCAATTACAATTCCGATGGCCTTGTTTTTATTGTTATGGTTTTTGGAGTTACCACTAAAAGAATAACTGCTAATATCACCCCCAATAATCCCAGAATACTAAATGCGCCCTTCATTCCTAAAGTGTCAGCCAACACGCCGGCAGAAATCGGGCCCAAAACATACCCAATATTAAAGGCGAAATCTTCAAGACCCTCAATTTCTCCCTCAACCTGTGTCGCCTCAGAGATATAGTCGGCGTAAGCTGCGTTTATTGCCGGCATAGACATGCTTATAAATAATGACGCTACAAAAACTATGACGATTGAAAGAATAGGATTTGGCAGATAGGAAAAAGACGACAGAATTAAAGAACCTAGCAGTAATCCGACGAAGGCCGTTCTTTTTTTTCCGAAACGCTTTGTTAGGCTACCCACGAACCACCCAACAATTAAAGCCGGCAAAGCGTAGGCCGTTAAAAATAAACCGCCAAATTCTCCAAGACTGCTGGCCTCAGCATACAGCGGCGCTAATGTCCAAAAAAAGGCATCTATAAAAAACAAGTAAAATGTTAAAAGTAAAACTGGTGTTAATAATTTCCCTAATTTTTTCCATAAATGAAGTTCAGTAAAAAAATTCTTTCTTCTGGGCGGATAAGCTAAATTACCATCGGTCGGCCGATGTTTTCGCATAAAAATCAAAAGGGTAAGAAAAAAAGTAAAACTTACTATCAAAAAAATCCAACCCAACGAGAAGGCCCGCCAATCGATAGCGTCAACGATCACAAACCCAACAATCAACGGTGCTAATATTACTCCCAGTGATTGAAATATTTGGATAATACCAAAATTTGACGAATGATCCTTTTTCTCTGTATGCCTCCCAATAAAATCAAAAATGCCAAAACCATGCAGATCATAGTATATGCCCCAGATCGCCATGGCTAACAAAAAAAGCCAGAGTGTTTTTGATTGCCAGAGCAACAAGGGATAGATTAAGCAGATCGCAAACATGGTCAGGAATACCCGCCTAAAATCGGTGTTTTTAAAAATTCTACAAATGGCAAAGTCAAAAAGCGCACCCGTGATTGAAGAAGAGCCGATGATAAGCCCTACCATACTGTTAGAAAAACCGTTCTCCTCTATCAGCAACGGCGTAAGGTACGACATTATGCTATCAAATATTGCCCAAAAAAATATTAACAAAGAAAATGTAAAAACAAAGTTTTTTGGGAAAACAAAATACTCATTTATAAATGTCTTAAAATTTCTTCTCATACTATCTTTAAAATTCTAGGTTTTTCCTTAATAATTGGAATTTTACCACGAAAATTTTTTGGGCTAAAGCGATGGCTGGCTAAATTACCAGGGAGAGGTTTGTCCCGTACAAGGCGGAGGGTGAGAGATTCGAACTCTCGGTGGGTTTCCCCACACAGTCTTTCCAGGACTGCGCACTAGACCACTATGCGAACCCTCCTTTCGTTTTAGAGATTACCGTATTACTTTCCTATTATCAACTAATAGTAGTTCCTTTGAAATTTTTGCCGGTGATAAGATTGGAAAAGTTTTTTAGATCGCGGCCGCCAATAACGATACCGGTAATTTTGGCTTTTTCGGCGAGGCGGGCGGCAACAGGATCAACTGGTGAATGAAAACCCGGACTCCATTTTGCCGGAATCAATTTTTTGTACTCCGGCCAGCTCATTTTTTCAAACGGCATAGCATCCTTAAATTTCTGGTTGTCTTTGTTGTAGACATACTCCGGCTTGCCGGCAAAAATTACTTCTTTTATTTTCAAATCAGCGGCAGTGGCAACGGTGACAAAATCGGTAGACCAGCCCGGACGCCAGCCGGCGCCGATGGTAATTGGATACTTTAATTTTTTAACTTTTTCGCGGCTATCGATAATTGTTGGATCGCACATATTCCGAAAAATCGTCCGGAGAAGATGGGCATTTAAGCGGGTGGCGTGGATACCGATCCAATCTTTATCTTCATCAACAACACTAGAGACCGCACCGGCGGCGTTTTGATAATCGCGGCTTATGCGGCCTCCACCAATAATTAGCACAAACTTGGTTCCTTTTTTTATTTGAGCTTCAACTAGTTTTTTAAATTTTTTTAGAAACGGAACATCTACGCCGTCAGGACAAACTATAGAGCCTCCCAGAGAGACAATAATAACTTTTCCAAACGGATGATTCATTAATAACTTTTGGCGATTTTTGTGTTGGCGGCAGGCTCGGAAATTGATTCGGGTTTTAAATTTAACCAGACAACTACTAAAAGAATTATGCTAAAGAGAAATATAACGCGAGGGAAGAAAATAAATCCAAGAACGTAGAAGATTAAACTCAAGCTCATGGCGTGAAGAACAATGCGATAGGAATCCCAATAATTTAATTTTACTTTTTTTATTTTCCCAATAGCCATAACAAAAAGCGTCATCAAAAAGGCGTAAATTAGCTTAACGAGGAATAGTAGAAAAGCGATAATGAAAGAACCAAAAACCAAAACTGGGCTTAGCCAATTCGTAAGCGGTTTTAACCGGTCGACTAAAGTGATAACAAAACTTTTATCAATAGTGATATCGGGAACGCTTTGAAGACTAGTCACTCTTAGATCCTCATCGTTTGGGCCGATTATAATCGCGTCTTTGGTGAGCCAGGTCGCGGTGTTATAGCTTTTGAATTTATCAACGGTGAAATCGTTTTTGGTATCGATAACGATAAGATTTTCGATGACTGGCTTGTTATCGCCTAAAGAAGCGGCTTTCAAAGAATTGGGGATTTTGATGAAATACGGCTCAACAACATTGGAGGTGGCTTGGCCGTTTTTAATATCTATTTTCAATTCAGCAGGAAAGGAGCTAACCGCTTCGGAGGTAAATTTATCTAGAAAAGAGTGGACGACGGGAATTAGATTGTAAGAAAAAATAAAGGCGAGGATTATTGAGAGAACAAGGGAAAGAGAAAAATAATATTTAAAAGAAAATGAAAATGGTTTGGTTTTTAGTTCGGAATAAAACTTTGGCGAATAAACGCTGTTTTTAAAATTGGTGAATAGTTTCATGACTTATATTATATCAGATCTTTAAACCTCGGAGAGCTTTTACTCTTTCCTCTATCGGCGGGTGGGTCATAAACAATTTAGAAATGAAGGAAACCTTTTTATTGTTTTTGAATGGATTAGAAAGCCAGAGATGAGCGGTGGAGTCTTTGGCCACGCTCATTGGGGTTTGATCACTAGAAATTTTTTCAAGAGCGGTGGCGAGCCCCTCGGGGTAGCGGGTTAAAAGCGCGCCGGAGGTGTCGGCTAAAAATTCGCGCCGGCGGGAAATGGCCAACTGCATTAAGGTAGCGGCAATCGGAGCGAGAATCGAAAGGGCAATACCGACAAGGAAAAGAATATTACCAGCTTGATTATCGCGGTCGTTGCTGCGGCGAAAGCCGCCAAAAAACGTGGAACGGATAAAGATGTCGGCTAGAACTGTAATGAAGCCGACTAGAATAACGGCGACGGTGCCGATTAATATATCGCGATTGCCAATGTGTGATAGTTCATGAGCGAGAACTCCTTCGAGTTCGGTTTTGTTTAGTTTTTGAAGCAGACCATTGGTTACGGCAACGACAGCGTGCCGGGGGTCTCGTCCGGTGGCGAAAGCGTTCGGCGCCATTTCGGGAACAATATAAATTTTCGGAGTGGGGAGGCCAGCGGTGATGGCGAGGTTTTCAACGAGGTGATAGAGCTCTTGATTGGTAGATTCGGAAACTGGAACAGCTTTCGCCATTTTCAAAACAATCTTGTCAGAATACCAGTAGCTGATGATGCTCATAAAGCTCGAGAAAATAACGGCAAAAATCAGGATATTAAAATTTCCGTAGATGCGCGAAAACACCCAGCCGAGGCCGATGATGACAATGAAGAAAAGAAAAAATAGGAGATAAGTCTTTCTTATGTTTGAGGACTTGAAGGTATAGAGAGTAGACATGTTGCTAAAATTGTTGTAGATGTTCTAAATGTTATAAGTGTTCTAGATGTTTATTTATTATTTACCGATTTTTCTAAAGCAATAATCTTAAAATATTCTTCCCGAAATAATTTGTCCAAATCTTCAGTTTCTTTTTTGTTAACAAATCCTTGCTGAATAGCAATCTTGATACAAGCGACTGATTCTAAAAGCGACGACTTGGAGCGGTTCAGATATAGAGCGAAACTTTTATGTGTCGACTGGCCAGATCCTTCGGCAATATTCAAAACAATTGATGTTGACGCTCGTTTTAATTGATCAGATAGAGCAAATAATTCTTCCTTTGGAAATTTTTTTGCAAGATTATAAACTTCGCCAACTATTTTTATTCCAAGCTGCCAAACTTCAAGATCCTCAAAACGATAGTTTTTGAAACCAGAATCGTGCATTTACAACACCTACAACAATTACAACATTTATAACTTTAAAATTTAACCTCCACCGGCTTAGCTTCCGGGCCGGATTCATCAATGTCGAAAAATTCCTTGGCGGTGAAATGAAACATTCCGGCGATTAGATTGGATGGAAAAGTTTCAACTTTAGTATTGAAGTCACGAACATTGCCATTGTAGAAGCGGCGGGCGGCTTGGATTTTATTTTCGGTGTCGGAGAGTTCAACCTGAAGCTGGGAGAAATTTTCCGAAGCGCGAAGATTGGGATAATTTTCGGAGACGGCAAAAAGCGTTTTGAGCGCGCCGGAGAGCATATTCTCGGCTTTGGCTAAATCTTTCATATCCCCTTTTGCTTCGGCGCCCATGGCGCGAGTGCGAGCTTCGGTGACTTTTTCAAAAACTCCGCTTTCGTGAGAAGCGTAACCTTTAACGGTGGCGACTAAATTGGGAATTAAGTCGTAGCGACGTTTTAACTGAACTTCGATATCCGACCAGGCTTCTTTGACGCGGTTATTCAACCGCACGAAGCCGTTGTAACTGAAAATGAACCACAAGACGATTACAGCGACAATAGCGATGATGATTGTTGTCATTTTATTTGGTTTTTAATATAAATGGGTTTTCTGCGACTTTTTATGAGTGGATTTTAACCTATTTTACAAAAATTTAACAGCCCTTGCCAGGAATTTAGTAGGTGCTATAAATAACCACAGTTAAACTTGAAAACTTACAGAGAGGAGTTTCTATGACTTCAAGAACTGAAGCGTTGCCAACTTCGTTGTCCTTGGCGCCGTTTCAACAGATTACTGAATCATGGCTATCAATCCAAACAAGACTGAGTAGCGTAATCAGGTGGGACAAATATATTGAAGGAGATGGTGGGGTTAGAATACAGAATTCTTGTCAACATTCTCTTTCTATTTCTCTATTGGGCATCCAGATGATGACCCAAATAAGCCCTTATGCTATCTTCGATAGAAATTTAGTCTTATCGGCGCTTATTATCCATGATTTTGGCGAGGGTGAAATGGGGAGGGACACAGTTTTTATTGACAAGAGCGGGGTGGGAGATCTGGAGGAATATAGTGCGTTTTTGAAAGTTTTTTCGAAACTACCGCCTGATCAGTTCTACTTCTTCCACCGTGCCTTCTTATTACAGTTCGCGTTGGATGTTCCTAAGATCTTCCCGCATGATGCCAAGGAAATAATGAAAGAATTGGCTAGAAATGAAAGGGTAGAGGCATTGGTTTTTCGGGCAGTAGAAATCTGGGATTATCTTCTCTACGCTTTTGAACAATACACGGAGCGCGGGAATGTGAGAATTCTTGTTCAAACATTGCGTCATCAGATAAGGCGGTTAGACTACCTGGCCCGCTCTTTACCTGGTTTCCGAAAAGAAATTTGGAAAAAGGAAATCCGAGATTGGTGCGTCCGTTTTGTTGACTCTTATGAGGGGCAATTCATCGAGGCCAAGGGAGAGTAATACTAAAGCCACAAGGGCATCTATTTCAGATGCCCCTTGTTTTTATTTTCTAGCTTCTTATCTTTTTATTTTTTCCCCCCTGCGCCAAGGCTTCGGAAGGGCAGGCTTCAGTAATTTTACCTCTTAATATTTTTTAGCTTATCAACTAGGGACTCTTCTTTTTTTTGGATGTTTTCCTCCGTTCCCCGCCTGGCGATTTTGTAATCATTCAAATCAACCATGACCAACTCGGCTAGCGCTGGAAACTTTTCTTTTACTAGACGATATTTTTCCTGTTCAATAAATCTATAATCGGGATGCCCTTGCGAGATGGTGCGAAGCTCGGTCTCCCAAAAAAATTGGCGGAAGTTTTGCCATTCATAAAATCGCATTCGGTAGGCCAGCGGAACGGCGTATTGAGCAACCTCATGGTCAAATTTTTCCAGTTTAAGAAAAAGTTCTTTGGCTTTTTCGAGCGCCTCTTTGAATTTCGAAGAAAGGTCGGCTTCTTCGAGTTCGGACGGCAGATCGTAGCCGTGATGGGCGGAAAAATATTGGCGGTCTTGGGTCATCATCCGATGGCGATGGAGATCACGATAAGCGCCGATGTTCATTTTTATTTCAAAACGAAGATAAGAATTTTCAAAAGCGCGGCCGACTTTTTGCCAGCGAGCGGTGCGATTGCCAATGTATTTTTTGAGCGCTTCATTTTTTTCGGCCGGCGAAAGCGATTTAACTTTGTTTAAAATCTTTTCCCAGCCAAGATGAGTTTCGGGAAAAATTATTCCGGCGATTATTTTATTTTCCGCTTCGGGATCAAATTCAACGAGATGGACTTCGGGTTTTCCGCCGATTTCTAAAACATCGTCTTCTACAAGTTTAGAATTTTTTAAATGGGCGCGAACTTCTTTTTGGCGAGAAGCGAGAATGTCTTGATAATCTTTGGTTTTTCCATCATCGAAACGCAAAAGGAGGGAAGGGATTTCTTTGTCTAGTTCTTGTTTGAGGGTGTTGGCTATCCAGCGAAGTTCGCCAAGGGAATTTTTGGCGGTGCGGTTGATTAAATATTCAAAGGCTTGGGCATTTCCCCGAAACGCGACTTGGCCTAAAGTCGCCATCGGCAAAAGGCCACGAAGGGTGTCAAAAGCTTTTTTCTCGAGGACGGATTCTTTATCGTTGTAATTTTTCTTTAACCATTCGAGAAGAGGCGGGAGAATGGCCACGTAAGTTTCAAAAAGATTATCAAGAGTGGATTTGTATTCTTGGAGTAAACCAAATTTTTCGAGATCGGGTTGGGGAATGTAATAAAGATAGCGGCCGTTAATTTTCTCGCCGAAATTAACGTAGCGAGTGGATTTTTCAATCGGCTCGAGCCCGATGCGGCGATCTTCTAAAAATTTCATTGCCACCTGCGAGATACCCCAGAAAACAACGTGGGTTCCCGTCATTTGAGCGATGGAATCGTCGCCGTATTGGGAAAGCCACTTGGCGTAAAAAGCCTGGGCGCGCTGGTTGTTTAAAATATTTTTGAAGCCGCCGGTTTTGAGAAATTCAACGGTTTTGTTTAATTCATCGGCGAGAGCTTTATCTTCGCCGTCGATAATCGGATAGATGTATTCTTTTAGAAGAACACGGAGGAGAGAGTTTTGAGCGCGGCTGGCGCGGGAACAAAGAGCGCCGGCGAGCTCTGGCGGCAGATTGGATAAAACCGAGATTAAGCCTTTGGGATTGGAAGCAAAAGGTTCTAAATAAGAAAGGTCGCGTTCGGTCCATTCCTCGCCCTTAAAGTCGGGCTGATATTTTTCAAATTCGGGGTTCATAATAATGCCTTTAGTTTAAGGCAGAAATCGGAAAAATCAAAAAAACAGGAAGTCAATTTCTAAAGGATAATTTATTTTGGGTTACTAAACTCGCAATTATCAGCAACCTTGATTGCAAATCCTCTGAAAACCATGTTGTCTGTAAACTTCTCCTGCATATAAGACTGCCACTTTTTATTTTCGCTATCGTAGAAATATAATTTTTCTACATTACAATTGCCTTTAAAATCTTCTATGGTTTTCCCCTCTCCAGATACCATCCATTCATCCACATACTTTAAATTCCATCCTTTAAACAATTTGACCCGATTGTATGGAATAACTACTCCTTTGTATCGACTCGCGACAAACGTGCCTGATTTTTTAAAGTAAACAAAAGAAGCATTACTGGCGTAAAGTTCAGCATCTTCACCTAGTTGGCTTTTTAGTTCTAATATCTTGTTTTGATCGTTTTTTGAAATAGATTTAATTTCTGGAATATCGCCGCGAATGTACTTGTCTAGGGGATTGACCCAAAGATAACGAACTAGCACATCAATATTTTTAATATAATCTTCTTTTATGATATTTCCCGGGTTGTAAGAATCGAATTCAGATGTACTGATAAGCAGATTCCATCCTTTGGTAATTTTAATGTCGTGTCCTACTAGATAGGGCTGATTTTCGGCTTTAGTAGAATTAGAAAAGAGCGCAAAACTAAAAAATACAATTAGCAATAATATATTTATTGAGCTGGATTTTTTCTTCATAAATTTTTTTATTAATTATTAGTCAGGAAATGTCGGAGGTGTAGGCAGAGAAAAAGCCCTAAAAGCTATAACCACCCCTATAATTACTAAAATAAGTATAGTAATTAGAATTATTTTTTTCTTGCTCATTTATTTTTAGAAAAATTTAAGAGTGCTGATAATTTGATCAAGAGTTGCCGGTGTAGTGGGGCCACCAAAGACATAGGTCTTTTCAGATTTTTCAAAAATGATGTCATTTTCGGTCTGTCCACTAAATTTACTAACTCCGGTTATATTAGTAGCACTTATACCTAAAACGGTTGTTGATTTTTCTTCTACTATTGAGGAAAAATCTTTTTTTACTTCTTGAAAAGCGCCGAGTTTAGGAAAAACCGCAGCGGCGAAAACCATATTTTTCGAAGAATCGAAAAATACGATGGAGGCTTGCACCGGAGAATCAACATCCGAACCGATGTCCCAGTTTTTCGGATACTGAAACTCAAATCCATACTTGGCGTTACGGTAAGTTTTTAAATCGGAGGCGGTGGGCAACTCTTCATTAGTAACGGGCTGATTACTATTTACTTCTGGGGCGGTGCTGGATGATTGGTTTTGATTATCTCCAGGCGCTACTGATTTTTTACTCAAGATAAGATACCCTCCAACGATGACCACGACGACCACGATTAATATTATTATTAAGCTAGTTGAACCTTTTTTCATAAGACTAATATAATATAAAAATCAAAAAAAGGGAATACTCTCTATTGAAAATGTGGCGGCTTGTGATAATATTTAATCAGCAACTTTCCCGAGTGGAAAGCATTGTTTCCCCTCCGGAACAGAGGGGAATCGAAAAAAAGATGAAGGCAACAGATGATGAGTTTCTCGAAAGGAGACAATTATGTTGCTCAAAATTCTTCACTCCGTTATTTCTATACTGGAAGGTTCCACGAAGAAGTAAACGGCGCGATTCGTAACCGGCCTCTGTCTCTCCCCTTGCGGGAATTAGGCAGGGGCCACTTTTTTTTATAAAAGTTTGTAACAAATTCCCGATTGATTCGTCTTAATTATTAGAACCATTGGCCCCCACACTAATCGGGGAAAATCAATAAAAAATGGTTTAAATAACTTAGCTGTTTGAAAATTGAAAGTTGCAGCAGAAGTGAAATCTAATTAAACAATTCCCCAATTAGTGTTAGGGTTGACAAAATTGATTTTATCTAATAGAATATTGGCAGTTCATTGATGTCAGTCACGTGTCTGTTTGCGTTTCAGCCTGAGGCGAAAAAGTTATGATAAAAAAGTCCGTTTTCGCTGAAGCTATAACGCGACAAGAAGGAGTTGAATTTTGAAAGTATTTTTTTCTCTTCTTATTTTTTGGATTGGTTTATGGTTTCTGGTGCTCTGCGTCAGCTCAAGAAGTACGCCTGCTCTGGCAGAATACCAAGCTAATCCTAAAGACGGGGAAGTAACTTTCTCTCAAACACCAACCTCAAATTATCACTCGATGCGCCCGATTAGCGCTTCGTGGTATGGGTTGTATTTTCAGAACAAGTTGATGGCAAACGGTCAGAGATTTGATCTGACAAGAATTTCGGCGGCACACCGCTACCTGCCCCTAGGAACGCTGTTATTACTTCAGAATCCGCGCAATGGCAAAGAAATTGTGGTGGAAGTTACTGATCGCGGACCATATGTGAAGGGACGCGATATTGATCTTTCTTATGCCGCGGCTAAGGCGTTAGGATTTGGATGGGAAGGATTGGCAATACTACAATATCGTGAACTCTATCGGCCAAGATAAGAGTTCAAGGTTTCCAGAAACCAAGAAACCAAAACCCCGCTTTTTTTGAGCGGGGCTTTTTTTATTTATAGATTGAGAATTAGTAATCACTCATCCCCATACCACCAGGCATACCACCCATTCCGGGCATTCCTTTCTCTTCTTTTTTGGGAAGCTCTGAAATAGCGGCGCCGACAGTCAAATAATTGGCGGCGACCGAGATGGCATTTAGAAAGGCAGTTTTGGTGACTTTAAGCGGATCAATAATCCCTGCTTCTTTAAGGTCGGCAATTTTATTTACTACCGCGTTGAAGCCAAGCCAAACACTAGATGACTTAGTTTTCTTTTCTTTTAGTTCTTCAATGACCGTCTTCGGCGCTTCGCCGCTATTCACCACAATCGCGGTTATCGGCGCTTCGAGAGCGCGCTTTAGAATCTGACGAGTGGCTTCAATTATATTATTATCCTTTCCTTTTAGCGCTTCGATGGTCGGAATGACATTAAAGAGAGCCATACCACCGCCGGGGACAATTCCCTCTTCCATGGCAGCGCGGGTGGCGGCCACAGCGTCTTCGACACGTTGCTTTAATTCTTTTTGAGCCGACTCAGTGGGCGCGCCAACTTTGATTACGGCGACGCCGCTCGAAAGCTTGCCTAACCGTTCCTGAAGTTTTTCTTTATCAAAATCGGAATCGGTTTTTTGAATCTGGGCTTTGATTTGGGAAACGCGAGCTTCAATATCTTTTTTATTACCCTTGCCGCCGACAATGGTCGTATTATCTTTATTAGATAAAACACGATGGGCGTGGCCAAGGTCGGAAATTTCGATTCCTTCGATTTTTTTACCAAGATCTTCAGAGATAAATTCCGCGCCAGTTACAACCGCGATGTCTTGAAGCATCTCTTTGCGACGATCACCAAACCCTGGAGCCTTCACTGCTAAGACGTTAAAGATACCGCGAAGCTTGTTGACCACTAAGGTGGCAAGAGCTTCGCCATCAACTTCTTCGGCGATAATAACTAATTCTTTTTTGCCGCTTTGGACGATTTTTTCCAAAATTGGAAGAAGCTCACTGATTGAAGAAATCTTTTTGTCGGTCACAAGAACATACGGATCTTCGAGTTCAGACTCCATTCGTTCTTGATTGGTAATCATATAGGGCGAGATATAACCGCGGTCAAACTGCATTCCTTCGACAAATTCATCGGAGTTGCCGATGGTGTTGGAATCTTCGATTGTAACAACGCCTTCTTTGCCAATTTTATCCATCACTTTAGCGATGAGCTGGCCAATAGATTTATCTTTAGCCGAGAGAGTGGCGACTTCTTCGATTTTTTTATTGTCGTTGATCAGTTCGCGCTGGGCTTCAAGAGCTTTAACCACTTCCAGGCTTTCTTTTTTTAATTCTTCGGCGAGCTGGATGACGTTGAATCCTTTTTCTCGGATTAATTTTTCACCTTCATCGATCATGGCGTGAGCCAAGACGACGGAAGTGGTAGTGCCATCACCAACATTGTCGTTAGTTTTATCGGCCGCTTGCTTAATAAAATCAGCGCCGAGATTTTCGTATTTATCTTGAAATTCAATTTCTTTGGCGACAGTAACGCCATCAAAAGTAACCTGCGGAGCGCCGTAGCCTTTTTCGATAACAACTGCCCGGCCGCGAGGGCCAAGAGTCATCCGAACGGCATCAGCTAATTTGTCGATTCCTTTTTTGAGCGCTGCGCGCGCTTCTTCGTTAAATAAAATTTGTTTTGCCATGATTATTCAATGATTGCGAGGATATCATCCTCGTCGCCGACTAAATATTTCTTTCCCTCAACTTCAATTTCGTCGGGACCGTATTTTTTAAAGAGAACAATGTCGCCGACCTTGACCGACATTTGGATTCGCTCGCCTTTTTCATTTAACTTGCCGGGGCCGATGGCGAGAACTTTGCCCCGAATAGGTTTTTCTTTTTCCGCCGAGTCCGGGAGAACAATTCCCGACTTAGTGGTTTTCTCTTCCTCTGTTGGTTCGAGAAAGAGATGATTGGATAAAGGTTTAAAATTCATTTATTTTTTGGTTTAAATTAGCACTCTCGACCCAAGAGTGCTAATAGTGTAATCGGACCGAGAAAGACTGTCAAGGGAAGCTCCTTTTTCTTTTCAGAGAACCGGGGTTGTTAGAACTCCTGCGGTTCGAACCCCCCTGCATCTCGGCGCGGCAATCCCTCGCAAGCTCGAGAACCTAGCTTGCCGCGCCTCCGATAGCTTCTCTAAAAAGAAAAATTCGCTTCTTTGATTTTTAAAAAAAGAGCGCCCTGGATTGGAACGCTCTTAACACTCTTGGCCAGAGTGTTTTTTGCGTTTGCATCCGCAAAGATGCGGATTACAAACCAAATAGAGAATAGGAAGGAGGTTGGTATTAGCCTTTGCCGTTACCACATCCACCGGCAGCTGGTATCTTGAAGACCGGGAAATCGCAACCAGGATAATCACACCTGTATCCCGGTGTTCTAAAGAAAACGAATGAAGCCCTGGAAATTTCCTGGACCACCTGGGTGCCGTAACTTTCGGAGTAGTACCTGACTCTAACGGTCAGGTACACGTCTTCCGTCGGGTTCGGCATGATAGTCCTTGTCCAGGCATCCGCTGGACCAATAAACGAAACCAGTCCGGAACAAGTTGTTCCGAGTGGCGGTATTGCCCCGGAGAATATCTCCGCGGGAATGAAAACTGGCTGCAAGATTAAACTACCCCGGCGGCCAGGAATTAATCTAAACACCGAGATTTCGATTTGATGAATCTTACCGTCTGGTTCTTTGTTAACCATGACCCCAAGATACGACTTGGGGTAAATATTCTCCCCTAGCTCTTTGACATCGTTCTGGACATCAATAAGAACGGTCCCGTTGGGATATACCTTGAAGTACAATTCGTTCTTGTTTCCATAACTCGGCTCCATGCCGTTTAGGAAAACACAGCCTGTTACGTTTCTGTCCGGCCAAACTGAATCGGCCGGAGCATTATCATTGGGTTGTCCGAGAATCGCTTTGAAACGATAAAGAGTTCCCGCCGACGAAGCCGGTAGACTGACGTATACTTCAAATGTGTAGTAGTTTCCAGACGGAGACATCGTTGGAGTAATATGAGAGGTGATCCTTCTATCATCCGAGAGTGAAACGAATGTAGTCGTGATGGAGTTTTTTTCCACCATCGGCAACATAAACTTCGCCTGGACCAAGACGCTGGCCTTCTTTAGAACGCCGGCTCTCTGAAGACTTCCAGATTGATTTTCTTTCGGCGGTGACACGGGGCTCTCAGAACAACCAAAAATTGTCATCGCCAAAAGGCAGATAATTGAAAATAGCAGGGCTTTCCTCATTTCTTTTTCCTCTCTTTCTGTGGATTAGTGAACGATTGCTGCTTTTTTATAGATCTGAATTACTACTTTTCCCTTCCTATTTAATTCTTATAAAGTTGCTGGAAACAAAAAAAGCGTGTATTTAACACACTATTTTTGAGGTTTAGATTATATTGTGAATATACAAATTTGTCAATAGATTAGCTTTTGGTTATTTTTTCGTAAATATTGAGAGTTGCCGTGACGGCTTCACCGACGGAGATGTTATTTTGCTTATATAGAGAATCAGTGACATCCCCTACTGCCCAGATCCCCGGAGAAGAAGTTTGATAAGTTTTAGGATCAACGGTAATTTCGTCAAAATTATTTATATTTACCAAACCTTTCATAAATTCAGAGTTAGGAGCGATTCCCACTTCAATGAAAACTCCTTGAACGGCTAAAGTTTTTTCTTCGTTATTTTTTTGGTCGAGATACTTAAGACTGGAAACATTTGTGTCGCCTATAATTTCTAAAGTTTTGGCGCCAAAAATAATTTCTATCTTAGGATTAGATTTAATTTTTTCTTGGGTAACGGGATCACCTTTCAAGGCATCGCTAAATTCTAAAAGATAAATCTTGGAAGCGTAGGGAAAGAGATCAATTACGGCTTCAAGGCCGGCGTTGCCACCGCCGATTACGGCCACCTCTTTGCCGTTAAAAAGCGGGGCATCGCAGATTGAGCAATAAGCTACGCCTTTTCCGTCGTGTTCAGCTTCTCCGGGAACGCCAAGTTTTCGGCGGCGGCTCCCGGAGGCAACTAGAATATATTTAGTTTCAAATGATTTCCCGGCTTTGGTTTTTATTTCAAACCCGCTGTCTTTTTTTGAAATGGAATCGACGAGGTCGCCTTCAAGTATTTCTATCCCCTCTTGGGCTTTGAGATGTTCTTCTAAAGACTTCGCTAAATCAAAACCGGAAATTGATTTGGTGCCGATCCAATTTTGGATGTCGGCCGAAACTAAAGACTGGCCGCCGAAGGTTTCGGTGATAAGCAGAGCTTTGATTTTTTTTCGGGCAGCATAGATGCCGGCAGAAACGCCGCCAGGGCCGCCGCCGATAATTATCAGATCATACATTGAATTAACTAATAGGGTTTAAAGTTTAGGGTTCGACTTGTAATTTTTTGGTTCGGTTTTTTCGGTTCCGGTTGTAATTGGTTTTTCACCAAACACTTCCCAGAGACCAGACAGTGAGATAAAAAGACCAACGGCAATATTACTCCACTTGAGAAGAAAAACTTGATCCACGCCAAATAGCCATGGAGAGATAATCAGCCAAAGGCCGACAAAAATTTGAATTTTATATTTGAGCATAAGTTATGGCCATTTTAGCACTTAATAAAAACTGGAGGAAGAGCTGATTTTATTAAATTTTCGAATGCATTGACAATTTTTGGGGGTTTGTTATAATTGTCGTAGTCTAGAGGTTGGGAAAACCATGAAAGATTGGGGTTTAACAACCGGAGATTAGTTATTTGAACAATTGGCGAAGGAGGTTAGAAAATTCGAATTGGAGTTAGTATGGGTTTAGCTCGTGTCCTTTGAGGTGGAGCGGTGATCTTGCGATTAATCACTGTAAATAATGTAATACGCTTTCCTCGCGGGGATTGTCGCTCTGCTAGAGGGATACTAGTTGATACTAAATCCGACGGCCTCTCGCTTTATGCAAGCGAGAGGCCGTTTTTTTTATTGTCGAACGTGCTGGGTTTTTGAAAACTCTTAAAATAAAAAACTCCCGTCTCTGCTAAATAGCGGGGTGGGAGTTTTTTGTTGCATTATTTATCGTAATCCCTGAATGCAATTCTCGCTTCATATTGCTGAGCAATATTTCGGACGGGCAGGCGGAATAATTTCACCTCCGAGATGAAATTAGTAACGGCGGAAAGATTGCCGCATCGAACGATGACAGTCGCGGCAGAGAAGCTGGCCCAAACGGCTTGGATCCGGCTCGAAAGGAAGTTCGGTGATTTTAGCGCCACATTTCGAACAGGCCCAGTCACCCTTGAACATCTTCCGCTCTTCCCGATTATTTTGATAATCCATTAATTGATTTATTTTTACCCGAGATAAATAAGGTGTTTTCCGAATTGATTCCGAAAAATAACTTGATAGTTAGACTTATTAAACGCGAGTTTTTCGCCCTTTTTTGATTTTGATTAACGGGCGAAACGAATTCGTCGCGCCGACGCTAACTTAATCGCAATATAAATTATTTTTGTTTAGCCAAAATTCCGTCGATAACTGTTTTAAACTGATCGAGAGGTAAGGCCCCTTCAATTTTCTGGTCATTAATAAAAACGGCCGGAGTGGAATTAATGCCGGCGGCATTGGCAGCTTCGCTTTGCTTTTTGATCAGGTCAGCATATTTTTTGCTATCAATAGCGGCTGTGAAAACTTTAATATCTAATTTCAGGTTGGCGGCAATTTTTAAGAATAAATCGCGGTTAAGATTACCGTTGTTTTCTTTGCCGTCTTTAATTTCGGCTTGATAGATTGCATCGTGGAATTCCCAAAATTTACTTTGCTCTCTTGCAGCCTCAGCTGCTTCGGCGGCGGCAAAAGATTCAGGACCGAGGAACGAATAATTACGATAGACTAATTTAACTTTGCCGGTTTTTACATAGGTATCGATAATCGGCTGCTCTGTTTCAGAAAACAGTTTTCCACAAAAAGGACATTGATAGTCAGCATAAACGATAAAAGAAACCGGAGCCTTGGTGTCGCCTAAGACAACATCTTGGTCGGTGACCTTACTGACATCGGCCGGAACTTGGGCGCCAACTTGAGCTAACCCGTCAGGATTATTGGAATTTTTATTTCCAACGACTAAAAAAATCGAGCCGGAAATCAAGATGGCAGCGACGATGATGCTTACCGGCAACATCATATTATTTTTATTTTCGTTATCCATGGTCTCGATTGTAACACCTCCTTGAGGAGGCTGTCAAGAAAATAGGGAAATAAAGTAATATAATTAAGTGGGTCCATAGAGAAGGCTGGGACTTGCTAAAAGACCTCTAAAAGTAGTAGAACAAGAGCTATATGAAAACGACTACAAAAAAACTTTCATTCTTTATATTCGACGTGCTTTCTTTTTACTTTGCCCTTTTCCTATCCCTCCTGATAAGGAATACAGAGAGTTTCAATTGGCAACTTTTTAAGCTTCATCTTTGGCCTTTTAGTTTTCTGCTTCTATTCGGTCTGATTGTTTTTTATATAGTGGGCCTGTATGACCTTAGAAAATTCCGACGACGAATGCAGCGAGTAAAACTTTTTTTAACTGGAATAATTTTATTCTCAGTTTTGGCGATTTTGTTTTTTTATTTACTCCCCTATTTCGATATTGCGCCAAAAACCATTTTAGTTCTTTTGATTATTATTTTCGGGGTGCTTATTTTTTCTTTCAGGGAATTTTTGTGCAAACATTATCTACAATCAAGTCCGCTTATGGGGGTTTGTATTATTGGAAAAGGCAGAGATGCGGAAGAATTAGTGAGTTGCCTTACTGATAATCCGCAGCTTGGATATAAGGTTTTACATTGGGTTCATGATTTAGACTTGGAAGTAATAAAAAGTTTAATTGGTAACGGCGGATATGATGTTTTAGTTATTCCAGCAAGTTTAAAGAGCGATCGCGATATGGCAGAGAGAATATATAAACAGCTTTTAAGGGGGGTTGAGATCTCATCTTTTTCTGAATTTTATGAAGCGATTATGGGAAAAGTCTCCATCG
The DNA here is from genome assembly GCA_041664245.1 of Minisyncoccota bacterium. Lineage (GTDB taxonomy): Bacteria > Patescibacteriota > Minisyncoccia > UBA6257 > 2-01-FULL-56-20 > JBAYLC01. Next base: position 50,334 of record JBAYLC010000005.1, on the reverse strand, counting down.
ATGAGCTTGAGGAAAGTTGGTTTTTGGATAAGATAAGGCCACGGAACGGATTGTACATTATAGCTAAGAGAATTGAGGATTCAATATTGGCATTTATCGTTTTAATAATTACGATTTGGATTTGGCCGCTTATTATCCTACTTATAAAGGCGAGCTCAAAAGGGCCGGCTTTTTTTCTCAATAAGAGAGTGGGCAGAAAAGAAGAAATTTTTACCCTTTTTAAATTTAGAACGATGAGCGTGGGAAGCGATGAATTTAAAAAAGTTGGCACCGAGTTCGGAGTTGTAGAAAATGACGGAAGAGTTTTTAGAATCGGAAAAATTCTTCGGAAAGTGCGGGCGGATGAATTGCCGCAGGTGATAAATATACTAAGAGGAGAATTATCTTTCGTCGGGCCAAGAGCGGATTTCGTTGATTTTTATAAATTATTAAAGGAAAAAATACCTCATTATCAAATTAGAACCGTGATCGCACCAGGATTAACCGGCTGGGCGCAAGTGCAGGACAAATATGGCAGCTCGGTGGACGAAGCAATAGAAAGACTAGCTTATGATATTTATTACGTGAAAAACCGATCGTTCGTTCTGGATTTATTGATAGTTCTAAAAACCCTGAAAACTATTCTGACTTTTGCGGGAAAATAAACTGGCTAATAGAGATTGGGGATTGGAATCTAGAGGGGGTTGGCGAATTTTCCAGCCGAACCGAGGAGAGATTCTTGGCAGTTAAATTTATATTTAAAACCAGCGGCAATTAGTTTTGAATTATCAACAATAATTGGAAAGGTGTAGGAATTGATTACGTTAGGCGGCGTGGGCACCAAACCGCAACTTAGATTCCAAAATATTCTAAAGACTAGATTTGCCAAAGAAAAAGGAATTTTAATAGTTTTCTTTTTAAGCCGGGAGGCAATTTCACGGAAAGTTAAATAACAATCGGCGGCGAGATTGTAAATATTAATTTCATTTTGGGAAGATCCTTTTCTAATCAAGAAATTAATAGCGGAGACGACATCGTCTTCGTGAATATATTGCCTAGCGGAGAGTTCGCCGGTTATTGGAATAAACGGTGAAAGCCCACGAAAAAAACTAAGCAGGCCAATTTTTTTTACGGTGTTTATCAAAAACGGACCCGAAACTGAACCAAGACGCAAAACAACAACATCAGTTGCAGGTTTATGATCTTCAAAAAATTGGCTTAAATTTTCTTCAATAATTTTTTTGTCACAGCCATAAGCAATCGCCTCCTCCTCAAGGCTGTCAGATTCTCTGAATTTTTTATCTAGAGAATTTTCCAAACGGGCACCATAGGAAGCAACGGTGCCGAAATGAATTAATTTTTTTATGTTATTTTTAAAACAAAATTCAAAAATATTTTTGGCGCCGTCAAAATTTGAATACCGTTGATAGATAAGGGCTTTTTTGAAATAAGGCGTCCGGATAAAATAAGCGGCGTGGATGACAACGTCGACCGAGCCGAAAGATTTTAATTCTTCTTCTATGTTTATGTCGGCAAGATTTTTTTGAATAAAGTGAATCTTGGGATTATTCTCGTTCCACAAAAAACGCGGCGATTTAACATCGAGAGCGATTATTTTTTCGATTTCGGGATTACTAAGCCAGGAATTAATTAGGAGGGAACCGATATAGCCACTGGCGCCGGTTATAAAAATTTTCATTTAAATAAAGGATTATTACCACTCCTTGATTGCTTTTTCCCAACGCTCAAGGTTACCACAATCATACCAGCGACTGTTTTCAAATTTATAACCATGAAGCTTACCAGCAACGGCGACATTTGGGAAAACATCATTTTCAATCATGAGAAATTCTTTCGACAAATCAGCGTAATCGAATATTTCCGGCTCAAGAATATAGAGACCAGAGTTAATAAAATTAGAAGGAGGATTTTCGGGTTTTTCTAAAAATTCTTTAATATGGTGTCCGTCTAAAATCGGAACGCCATATTCGTTGGGATTTAGAACTTTTACAAGAGCGATAGTAGCCACCGGTTTATTTGTTTCGTGGAAATTTTTAAGTGCCGTGAGATCAAAATCCTTAAGCTCGTCTCCGTTCGAGAGAATAAACTTTTCTTCGCCCAACCAGTCGCGCAAGTGCTTTAACCAACCAAAAGTGCCGCTTGGTTTCTCCTCATGAAATATGCTAATCTTCTCGTAAGGAAGTTCATTAGCCCAGGTTTTTCGCCATCTAGCGAAGTCGGTTTCGTGCTGACGGCTAACCAAAACTCCGACCTCGGAGATATGGTGGCGTTTGAAAAGCTTGATGAGATGATTTAGAATGGGCTCTTTTTTTACCGTAAGGAGTGGTTTTGGGATCTCGTAGGTGATAGGTCGGAGCCGAGTTCCAAGCCCGCCGGCTAAAATGACAGCTTTCATTTGGAAGTCACTATACAACAAATGATAAAAAAAATAAAGGGATTTTTATTCACAAATCAAAACGCCCGGCAAACCATAGTAAAAAATAGTTTTTGGTTGTCAGTTAGTAATGTTGGCGGGAGACTTATTAAGGCAATAATAATAATCTACGCCGCAAGGGTTTTAGGAGTGGAGAAGTGGGGAATTTTTTCTTACGCAGTTACAATAACTGCTTTTTTCACAATTTTTATTGATTTCGGAATTAATTCTATTCTAATAAGAGAATCCACAAAAACCGAAGACCCAGCCGAGAGATCACGTATACTTTCTACTTCTTTCACTATAAAAACTGTATTTTTGATACTTGGAGCTTTTTTAATAATATTTATCGTCCCTCATTTTATTAGTGTTCAAGGAGTAAAAGAAATATTGCCGATTGTAGTTTTTATAGTAATTTTTGATAGCTTCCGGGAATTTGGCTTTGCCCTGAATAGAGCCTATGAAAAAATGGAAAAGGAAGCTGGTTTATTTTTATTAACAAATGTTGCAATAGTTGTTTTTGGCTTCATTTTTCTTTCGTTAAGGCCGAGCGTAAAATCATTCGCATTCGCGTACGCGCTTGGCACTGGACTAGGCGTGATGGCAACAGCTTTTATTCTTAGAGATAAACTTCGCCAGCTTTTTTCAGATTTTTGTTTTAAGTTGGTTAAGCCAATCTTATCTACAGCGTGGCCATTTGCTATCTCGGGTGTGTTAGGAATTTTGATGATAAATACTGACATTTTATTAATCGGAGGATTGTTGACCACGAAAGATGTGGGGCTTTACTCAGCGGCAGACAGGATAATTCAAATTTTTTACATTATTCCGAGCGTTATTTCGGTAAGCGTCTTACCTCTTTTTTCTAGAATAGCCGGAAAGGATAATACAAAAATGCGCAGGGTTATGGAAAACACACTGGGGACAGTCATGCTTGTTGCAATTCCTATATCCATCGGGGGGGTTATTCTTGGGGGAAATATTATAAGTTTCCTTTTCGGCAGCGCATATTCTGGAGCCACTCTATCATTCCAAATTCTCATTCTCACCTTGATGATCAATTTCCCGGCGGTTATTTTAAGTAGCGCAATATTTTCTTATAACAATCAAAAGAGTTTGATTATAAATGCGATAATAGGAGGATTTTTAAATGTTTTATTGGATTTAATCTTAATTCCTAGATTTGGAATTACTGGATCGGCCATAGCGACATTGATTGCTATCTCTGCGAGCAATGCTTATCTTTGGAATAAAATGAAGAGAATAAATTATTTCAGGGTTGTGCCGGTTTTAAAAAATATAGTAATAGCTACTTTGGTAATGGCGATTGTAACTTTTGTATTATTAATTTTAAAAACTAACCTTTTGATGAATATCGGGGCGTCTATTTTTGTGTATTTCGGAGTTCTTTATTTTACTAAAGAACCCTTACTTAAAGATTCTCTCGCAATATTAAAAATTAAAATATAGATAAGATTGAGCCTTCAATTTTTATTCAAAGGGGTGAGCAGATCGGCCAGAAAAGATTATTTTTTTAAGATTAGATAAAATTGGGTTCAAAAATTTTTTAATAAATTCTGGTAAATGAGTGTAGAGATAATAAATTAATACCAGAGTTTTAGCCTTAAGATAGCTTGGATATTTTTTTTTGTAGCGAGGAATAATTATAAGAGCCGAATAAGAAGCTTCTTTCTGCCTGCTGAATGACATACTTTTATCCCACATCAGATAATAGGAAAAGTATTCGGGGAAATTATAAAGCTTTCCCGCAACTCCCATTTTCAGCCAAAAATCCCAGTCGGCGAATTGAGGCAGGGCTTCATCATAGAGCTCAACTTTTTTAGCGACCGACAACCGAAACATTGTGGTTGAGTTGGCCATTGGGTTAGCGATTAAAAAATTCTTTTTGATCTCTTCGTCTTTTTCCGGTTTGAAAAATTTCATCTTAACTTTTTGATTTTCATCAACAACGATAAAGCCGCCGCCGCAACCGGCATAATCAGGATTTTCGTCTAAAAATTTTATTTGCTTGTTCAATTTTTCGGGATCACACCAATGATCATCATCATCCAAGATGGCAATATATTCCCCTTTCGCGTGGCGAAGGCCGAAATTGGAAATTTTGGCGATGCGGCCAAAGTGCTCACTTTTTAGATGTTTGACACGCTCATCCTGAATCGCAAAGCTACGGACAATTTTTTCGGTGTCATCAGTAGAGCCGTCGTCGGCGATGAGAAGTTCCCAGTTTTTGAAATTTTGATCAATGACACTTTGAATGGCGCGGCTGATTAAATTAGAACGGTTATAGGTGGCGATTAGGACGCTGATTTTAGGATTAGCCATTAATGAAAGATAACAGATTTTTTAGCTTTTTGACAAATTTTGGTTTATCTATTATTATATAGTCGGAATTTTGATAACAGAGAATATTTGAATAAATCTAGAAAGAAGGAGAGGAATCATGACTGAATCGGTTTTCCCGATGAAGATTGAGGGAATTCCGGGCGGAGGTCCAGGAATTTTCTTTGGAGGAACCAGAACGGAAATAAAGCTTAGGCGATCCTGGCAACAGCGACTACCAGTAGCCGATTCGGCGAGTTGCCCGTTTTGCACGAAATGGAATGCAGAAGAAAAAACTCTCTACCCGGGGGCAAACGGAACCTGGGCGGTGATGAAAAATCAATTTACCCCCTATCCAATACACGACTTAATTATTCCTAATTCATGTTGGGATAATAATCGTTTGTATGAGTTGGGCGGGGCTGGATCTTTTGGGGAAGTTTTAATGGTGGCGTCGAAAATTGTGGATATGGTTGCGGGAGAGGTAAAGAGATTTCTATCACTTACCGTTCATATCGGTCCTCTTGCCGGACAGAACATTCCTCATCTACATTTCCATATCTTGGAGCCACCAGCTCCGGCTAAGTTGGCAAAACCAGGAAGTCTCGGTTATGGAATCGAAATGAACCGAGGCGATGTCAGAAAGTGGCTCGATGAACAAGGGCAGCGACCAGAGTTACTGATTTTCGAGGATTCGACTTGTCGAGTTTTCGCAGGCGGATATCGAGCCGGCCAATGTTTTTTTGTTCCCAAAGAGACGATAAACATTGGGCAGGCGTCACGAGTCCAATTCGCCAACATTGTTCTCAAAATAATTCGGCTCTACGCCGAACGTTTTCGAAGCGATCCCGGAGGATTGCCGCCAGAATACAAGATGAGCTTCAAAATCACCGAACTTGGAAGTCTTGTTTATGGATTTTATGTGCCAATTCTGAATAACTGGGGCGCGACAGAAGATTCTGGACTTCTAGGAGAACAGCCGATGACGGTCCCGTGGCCGCACGAGATTACTGCCGCTCATTTGCGCGGCGAAGGGATATGAGATGAAAGCCCTTATTGGTCTGCAACGATTCTCATTTCCTGTGGTGAGTGCTGCTCAAGTAGCGCTTATTGTAGGAAAAATAATCAGAGGCGGCTCCCTTCCGAAGAACACGAGAAGTACAAGAAGTAAGGAGAACTTCAGGGCGATAGTTACTCCTACGGACGTTGCCGCTCAGGAGTTGATAATTCTACTTCTTTCCGCTCTCCATCCCGAAGCGAAGTTTCTAGCAGAGGAAAAAACAGAGAGATACTCAAATCTTCTTCTCTCGACGGGGAGAAATGATCCGAATTATGTTTTTTCTTTTGACGGCCTGCGTTTTGATGTGGATTCTATAGATGGTACCGCTATGCAAGCTCTCGGCTTGCCGGATTGGTCAGTAGCGATTGCGGTTTGGGAAGACGACAAACTTATAGCCGGTGTAGTTTATATGCCGGAGATAAGAGGCGGCACCCTGGTGATTGGAGAAATTGGGAAAGGGGTTTTGTGGCTGGAGGAAGACGGCGGAATCGAGCGAGAACCGAAACAAGATCAAACACGAGTCTGGTATTGGGGAGCCGATCTTGATTTACTTCCCTTGTTTAATCAGGTCAAAAACGAGCTCGCTACTAAAACCAGACGCTTGCTTACAGCTAATTCGGGATCGATGGCCCTCGCGATGATTGCCTGCGGAATCGCCGATGGAGTAATTCAAGACCACCAAGCGATCTGGGACATAACTCCCGGAATGGCGATTATTAACGCGCTTGGCGGAAAAGTAATTCTTTATCGCCACGAGGTTCATCGGCAAGCTAGGAGAATTATTCGCCTCGAAAATCTTGACGAGATTTCGTATAGGAGAACAAAAACTAATGTTCGCCGCACTGCGCTCATCGCCACAAGAGATTCGCAGCAGGCGGAAAAACTCTGGAAGATTCTAGAAAAAATCCGATAGAGATCGTCGAACTTAGAAACGTTGGGAGGATTCAGGAATGAATCCTCCTTTTTATTTTGACAAATTTTGAATAATCTATTACAATGTAGCCAGTTTTATTTACAACGCAAATACAGAAAGAGAGGATGAGTTGGAGTTAAAGACATTTCTTTTTCCGGTGGCGGCGGCTGCGTGTTTCGCAACGTGGCCGTTCCTAATGTCTCGGACGGGTCTGAATTGGCAGACGGCAGCAATTGTTCTCTCTTTGGGAACAACTGTAGTTTTTCTGCCATTTTATCGCCAGTTCAATTTTCCTATTTCAGTCTTACTGGCTTTAGGAATAGGCACGGCGCTAATAAACGGAGTTGGTCAGATTTTTTTTCAGAAAATGATCGCTCTGGCTAGAAACAGTGCCGATCCGGTTGGGAGTTTAGCGACGATGTATATCGTCGTTATCATCACCCAGATTATAGTGGTGACAACCATTAAAATCACCACAGGACAAGAACCCTTTACTTGGAGACAAGGATTGGGTTACTCGATGGGTGTGGCATCAGTGCTATTACTGACAATAAAACAGAAATCATAACGAAAGAGAGGGAATATGAATCGTAGGATTAGAGGAGTGGCGGTTGATTTTGAGGGACCAGTCATTGATTTCGAAAAAGACGGCCATCATCTTGCTCATCGTATGGCGGCCAAGGAAGCTGGAATTGAGTTAACCGTGCAAGAAGCGGTCGATTTGATTCCAAATTTATCGGGCGGTCCGGGAAAACTCATCGCTGAACAAATTTTTGATCTGATGAAAAGGAGAGGGATTACCCCTCAGTTGAACGCCGAGCAAATTTTGACCAGATCAAGCATGCATTTCAAACAATTTGTTCAGCAAATTGCTTCTGGAGAACGACAGATCGCACCAAGACCGGGATTTCTTAATTCCTTGAAGAGGTTGAGAGAAGCGGAACTAAAGGTAACGATCGGATCGTCGACTCTGTCAGAAGAGTTCTGGATCTACTGGAAAGCCATCGGATTCGATGAGTATTTTGACGGAAACCAAATCGTCTTGGCTGACGAAGGCAGTAGGATACGGCACAAACCCGAGCCGGATATTTTCTTGGAAACGGCAAGGCGAATGGAAATTGACCCGGCGGAACAGGTGGTCATCGAAGATTCACTTCGTGGTCTTGCCGCTGGGGTTGCGGCTAAATCCCCAGTAGTCGGAATGACAGTTTACGATTGTCCTTCCGCGATCATACCCCTCTACCAAACTGGCGCTTACCGAGTATTTTGTAGCTGGCTAGAAGTAGATATTCTCGCGGTTATAGACAGTCTCAATAATCGTGGCCGTTAGCTGAATAGAAGCTAGACCAAAAGCCGTTGCTTGTACAACGGCTTTTTTATTATTTTATAAACTCTTTTAAATTAATATTTTTTAGATAACTTTCCACCTCTTTATATTTATCTACTGTATCAATTCCTTTGGAATATTCCTCACACTCATAACCATAGAAATTTTTTCCCCTAGCCACAACGCCAGGAAGAAGCTGGCGCCCGATTTCGTAAAAAGTTTTGGCGGGAATTAGAGAAAAAATTTCTTTTCTGAATATAAAGACGCCGCGCATGCGATGGGCGTTGGGATAGGATTCGAGATGGGGTTTAGGGTGGATTTTTATAAATTTCATATCACTGTCCAGTTCGGCCACATCGGCATCCGCATAGTCACTGGTTTTCTTGGTCCGTTGCATACCGATCGAATCTTTTTTCGAAAAAAAGGCAGTGGCCATTTTGGAATAATCAACTAAACTTAACATATCGCCATAAATCAAAAAGAAATTTTCTCCGACCAAATTCTCGAAATTTTTGAGGCCGCCGGCAGTGCCCAAGATTTCCGGTTCGTAACTATAATTTATTTTTATCCCAAAACGCGAACCATCGCCGAAATAATTTTTGACCACCTCGGGAAGGTGATGAAGATTAATAAAAAATTCGGCGACACCATGGCTTTTTAAATTCTCAATATTCCACTCAAGCATCGGCTTACCTAAAAGAGGAATCATCGGCTTGGGAACGGTATCGGTTAACGGCCGAAGGCGAGTACCAAGACCGGCGCAGAGAATGACGGCCTGAGTTATTTTAGATGAATTAGAATTCATGATTTATAAAACGAAAATCAAGAATGATCTTCAACGATCTTAACGGCGGCGAGTAAATTTTCGGAAGTAAAATTCGGTTTGATATCAACGAATTCTTTGTCTCGGGCGTGGCCGGGACCGGTTTTAACAAGAATAGTTTTGAGTTTGGCTTTATGCCCGGCAACAATATCAATCACCGAATCGCCGATCATAAAACTTTTTTTAGGATTAATATTGAATTCCTTAAGGGCTTTCAGGATAAGCCCGGGGGCTGGTTTGCGACAGCGGCATTTGAGGCGATATTTTTTTAAGTCGGCGTTGGGATGATGGGGGCAAAAATAGACGGCATCAATACGAGCGCCTTTTTTATTCAGGCGTTCTATTAAGACGGCGTGGATCGCATCAACTTCTTTGGGAGTGATAATCCCGCGCGCGATAACTGGCTGGTTTGTAATTACCACCACTAAAAATCCGAGCCGATTTAGCGATTTGATTGCACTCGCAGTTTGCGGGAAAAATTTCAAATCAGCGACCCGGTGCATCAACTCGACGTGATGGATTATAGTTCCGTCGCGGTCGAGAAAAACAGCTTTCCTTCTGGCTAACTTATTCGAGTTTGGACGGACTCCCATTTACCTTCTTTGGTTTTAAAACCGGGATGAGAAACAATGAGGTGCCAGATGATAGCCTGAAAAGCTTCGGTGTGAGGAGTGACGTTTTCAGAATTTACAACTGGAACAATAACGCAGGCATCGGCCACTTGGGCGGTGTAACCGCCGTCCCGACCGACAATTCCAACTACTTTCGCGCCAACTTGCTTGGCATATTTAAGAGCTTCAACAATGTTAGGGCTGATATTTTTCTCGGAATTTCCGCCGCCAACAGAGAAAACAAAAACGGCATCTTTATTATTTAAAGAGCTTCCCGCAAGCCAATTAGAAAAAATCGTGTGCCAGCCATCGTCATTGGCTCTGGCGGTCATTTCCGAAACGTTATCAACGGGAGTATAGGATTCAATACTGGTGAGTTTGCGGAAGTCGTTCACCGCGTGACTGGCGTGACCGGCACCGCCGCCGATGCCAATAATGAACAAGCGCCCCTTTTGATCCCGAACCCCTTTCAAAACTTCTATAAATTTATTAATCGAATTTCGATCAATTTTATCAACGATCGTTTTAACCTCATTTAGATAGCTATTTATATATTCTGAGTACATATTTCTTAAGATTCGTAGAGGGTATACCCTACTTTTTGGCCGTCATCATAAAACATTTTGACGGTTTCAACTGACAATTCGTGATGATCATAACCTACTTTCCCTAATTTTTTCAAGATGTCGTGGGTAACGGTGATAATGTCGGCCCCAACTACTTCGGCTTGATAGATGTTATATAGTTCCCGGGTACTCGCCCAAAGAAGCTCGGCGTTTGGAAATGCAGTCATGATCTGTTTAGCTTCTTTCATAATTGGCATTGGATCAACTCCGGTGTCAGCGATTCGGCCGGCGAAAACCGAGATTATGGAGGGAACACTGGGCGAAAGCGCCTTAACTATGTGCTCAGTTTGGGGAACGGTTAAAATAGCCGTGACGTTCACTTTCACGCCGCTTGAAGCAAGTTTTTTTACCAAATCAAAAGACGACTCCCCTTTTGTGTTAGAAATCGGAATTTTCACATAAACATTAGGAGCCCAAGAGGCAATGAGACGCGCTTGGCGTTCCATCTCATTAAATTCATCAGAAAAAACTTCAAAAGAAACGGATTTGTCTTTTATAACCGAAAGAATATCTTTGGCAAAACTTACATAATCAGTAATACCAGCCTTCCGCATTAAAGTCGGGTTAGTGGTAAAACCCTTAATGAAGGGCTGTTTGGCCAGCTCAACCATTCCTTCTTTTTCGGCGCCATCAGCAAAAATCTTTATCTTCAAATCTTCGATTTTTTGAGGCATATTGAGTTGGTTCTAGTTTAAACCAAACCAAAATTTGTGTCAAAGATAATCAGCTGATTCTAACTATTTTATTTAATTTAGAAGATTTATAAATCGCTTCGGCGATATAGTTAGCAAAATAACCATCATTCATGTCGCCGTTAATTTTATTTTTATTTTCTAGGGCGCCCAAAAAATTCTGCCATTCTTTTTCCCAACTAATATCTTCCGAAAATTCGAAATTTTTTAAAATAGGAATTCCAAACTCTTTTTTTCTTTTTCCAAAAATAAGGGTTTCCCGGCCGTAGCTGCCACCCTTTCCTTCAATATCTAAAAAACCTTTGTCACCGTAAATTTCAAAAGAAAAAAGATTCTTCCATTGGGTAGCACTAACGTGAAAACTAGCGGTAACTTTTTCATTTTTCATTATGGCAAAAGCGTTGTCGTCCACTCCGGGAGACCAAAATTTTGAAGAGACGGAGCCGAAGACTTCTTTAAACTCACCAGCAAAATAGCGGCAGAGATCAATAATATGAACCCCTTGATCGAGAAGCTCCCCGCCGCCGGAAATTTTTTTGTTAAAACGCCATTCGTTTTGCATTCCTAAGCGACCGCCGTAACCGTATCGGGACCGGATAAACATTATTTTTCCGATTTCTCCCCGATAAAAAATTTCTTTGGCCTTTCCTATGGCAGCGTGGAAACGATGATTGAAACCAACTTTCACCAGCCGCTTATTTTTGCGGGCAGCCTTAATGATAGCAAGAGATTCTTTTGAATTTTTTCCAAAAGGCTTCTCAGAGAGAACATGCTTACCTGATTTTAGAGCAGCAATAACAACGGGAGCAGTAAATACATTAGGAACCGAAACAATAACAACGTGAAGATCGGGCCGATTAATCAAGTCCCTCCACTTGGAAACAATTTCACATTGGTAAGTTTTGGCAAATTCACTGGCTCTTTTTGGATCAACTTCACTTACGGCAACAAGGTGGCAATTTTTAAATTTTTTGAGAACCTCAGCTCTTTTACTGCCGATATTGCCAGCACCAACGATGCCGATATTTATTTTTTTCATATTTTTACCCGGCGCAGAGTATAGACATCGGTCGCCATAATTTTTTTAATTTCTTCCGGCCCCCAGTCTTGCCATTTATCCCAGACGACGCTTAAAAATTTACCCGTTAGGCCATTTGATCTTGATGAAGCTAGAAAAACGCAGAGCTCGGCAGTTTTTTCTGGAGGAACACCGCCGTCCGCTTTTTGTTTTTGAAGAATAGCATACCTATCCGGCCCTACCTTCCCTTCACCGGCGGCAAGAGCTTCATCTAAAAATTTAGTATTGACCGGCCCAGGGGCGAGACAATTTACTTCAAGATTATAATCTTTAAATTCCACGGCTAAGGTTTCGGTAAGGCGGACAATGGCAACTTTAGAGGAATTGTAAGCGCTGAAACGGGCAAGGGGCCCATCGCCACCGCCGGAAAAATTTATGATTTTGCCGGATTTATTTTTGATCATGATAGGGGCGACTTGATGGATCATCTGGAAAGTTCCAAAAACATTTACTTCATAGGTATTTCTCCAAAGATTTATATCTATTTCTTCAGACGGACCAATGGGACCATAGATTCCCGCGGCATTTACAAGAATATCGATGGTTCCAAAGGCGGCAACAGTTTTTTTAACAACTTCTGTTGATTCGAGAAAATTAGAGACATCAAAAGCAGCGATCTCAACGAACGGATAATTAATCTTAAACTCTTGTTGAGTGATTTTTAATTCTTCTTCGGAGCGGGCGGCAAGCATAACCTTTGCTCCTTCTTTTAAGAAGGCGGCGGCGACTGCCTTGCCAATACCCCGGCTAGCGCCGGTTATAAGAACAACTTTATTTTCTAAATCCATTGAATTATTTGCGGCCAATGCCAAGATAGATAAAACCGACTTTTTTAATTATAGATTCTTTTTCTGAAAAAAAGTTAGAGGTGTCAAAAATAATAGCATTAGAAGATGCCACTTCTTTTAATTTTTGAAAATCTAAATCCCTGAACTCCGGCCAAGGGGTAGCGACAATCACGGCCTCAGCGTTGGCAACGGCCTGATAGGGATCGCGAGAAAAATCGAAATCGCCAAAAGAGGCCAGTTCCTTCTCATCAACTTGCGGATCGCAGAGAGAAAGGCGGGCACCTAGATTTTTTAACTTTAGCGCTATTTCCAAAGATCTTGAACGGCGAAGGGTTCTTGTCCCGGGTTTATAAGTCAGGCCAAGAATAGAAATTTTTTTATTTTTAAAATCCCCTAAATTTTTTTGAAGAATATTTAATATGGCTTCGGCGCGATTTTTATTTTTTTCGTAGATACTTTCAATGACTGGCAGAGAAATATTTTGGTCTTTGGCGGATTTAATTAAAGCTTGAAGATCCCGACCAAGTGTGCCGCCGGCGAAACCAATACCGGCGCTGAGAAAAGCCTTGGGGCCGATTCTTGGTTCTGATTTAAGAGCCCGAGAAACATCGATAATATCGGCTCCAACTTTTTCGGAAAGATCAGAGAGGTCGTTTATAAAACTAACGGAAGTGGCAAGAAAAGCATTAATGGCGTGCTTAGACATCTCGGCTGAAACCGGGCTCATTTCGATAAATTCAGTTTTAAGGCCCGATAGAATATCTTTAAATTTTTCTGATGCCTTGGAACTAAAAGCACCAAAAACAATTCGGCCGGGATTTTTGAAACACTCTAGGGCCTCGCCAAGGCGAAGATTTTCCGGGGAATAAATATAATCAAAATTTAAATCTGGCCGCTTTTGATTTATAAATTCACAAATTTTGTTTGAAGTGCCAACTGGAATCTGACTTGAAATAATAATCAGGGATTGATTTTTCAGATGCGGTAACGATTTTCCCAGCGCTGACCAAATCAGAGTTAGATCAACTTCATCTTGATTATTTACTGGGGTATCGAAAGTAACCCAAAGCACATCGCAACCTTCAATCTTTGAAAAATCAGCACTAAAAGTTAAGCGACCAACGGCTTGATTATTTTTAAGAGTTTCTTCAAGATTCGGCTCCGGCAAAGGTGGAATATTTTTTTGAAAATTACTGATTAATGATTCGTCTTCACTCAAACCAACTACTTGATGCCCTAAGTCGGATAGGCCGGCGGAATAGATTTCACCCAAATGCCAGAGGCCAAGAACAGCGATTTTATAGGGCCACATAGAAAACTTTACTAATTAGAAATCAACCAACACCTTAGATCCCTCGAGGTCAAAATGATAGCGCATTTCACGAAGACCCATTTCGGCCATTACCTTTTTTAATTTACCGTGATTTTTTTCCGCGTAGAAAGTGAAGAAACCGCCTCCGCCAGCGCCAGATATTTTTCCACCCAAAGCGCCATTTTCTCGCGCGACTTCGTAAATTTTATCGAAATGCTCGTTGGACATTTTAGCGGAAATCTTTTTTTTGTGTTGCCAATGAGCATGGAACAAACGACCAACCTCATCAACATTACCGCTTTCAACAGCTTCCAAAATTTCGTAACCAAGCTCTTTAATGTAATGCATGCTTTCAATAACATCTTTTTTTTCTTCCTTAACCCCGGTGGACTGTTCCCCTAAAATATCATCAGCACTACGAGTGGTACCGGTGAAAAACAAGAGCATATTGCGATTTAAGGCATCAATGGTTTCGTCAGAAACATTAGCTTTACGAATTTTAACTTTCCCGTCCTTTTCAATTTCCAGAATAGTAAGCCCGCCGAAAGCGGCGAGGTAGGGATCTTGCTTGCCGATAGGCCGGCCGAGAATTTCGGCTTCGACTTTGAAATCTTCTTCGGCAATTTGCTGGAGAGGAACATATTCCCGCTTTAAAGTGTGGAGAGCGCGGAGAAGACCGACAGCGTAGCAACTGGACGAACCAAGACCGGTACCAGCAGAGATGTCGGCAATGGAATTAATCTCAATTCCTTTTTCAATGCCCATCATCCGAAGCGTTTCCCGAGCTATTTCGTGTTGAAGCTGATCAAGACGCTCAACGGTTTCACTCTTGGAATATTTAAGGCGAATCAGATCATCAACAACGGGGCGGTTAACACTCACAAACATATATTTATCAAGGCCGGCGGAGAAAATAAATCCACCGTATTTAGAATAGTAGGAGGGGAGGTCGGTACCGCCACCACCTAAAGTAACTCGGAAAGGAGTGCGTGTTATAATCATTTCTTTTTATTTTATCTAGAAAATAGCCTTTCGTCCATAGGGATTAAAAATTATTTAAATTTTTGACGAGATGACAATAAAAAAGTTATTTAATTTTCCCTTTTATAAATTCGCTCTTTAAATATTCAAATTGAGCCTTGAGACCATCCTCTAGCGAGGTCTTAGCTTTCCAGCCGATTTTTCCGGCTTCGGTTATGTCGGCTAACGTTACAGAAAGCGTGTCTAGAGGCAGGCGAGATTTAATGATGGGTTCAAGATTGGAACCAGTAACTTTCTTAACTGCATTCCAGACATCTTCAATTGAACTGGATTTCCCCGTGCCCAGCCGAAAAAATTTATTATTCATATTCTCATTTTCGATGCATAAAATATTGAAATCATTAGCATCGTCCACATAAATAAAATCCCGCTTATTTTCTTCGTATCCCTCGTAGAGAATTGGCTGCTCTCCTTTGAGCACTTTAATTATAAGTGCGCTCATCACAGGTGGATGCGCGCGACGATAATCCTGCCTGGGGCCATAAACATTAAAATATCTAAGCAAGACGTAATTCAAACCGAATGCGACGTGATAGCCGTCCGCAATTTTTTCACATACTGTCTTACTGATCGCATAGAATCCCTTGAGTCTTGCTTCTCCTTCTTCAAGCGCTGAAGATGAGGCAAATACAACTTTTTTTACTCCCGCGCGACGCGAGGCTTCAAAAATATTTATTGTGCCGTGCACATTCACGCTGATAGTCTCTACTGGATTTTCCTGACACGCAATTAAATCGTTTTTTGCCGCAAGATGAAATACCGTATGCACTCCTTTGAACAGGGAAAAAATATCTTCTGATCGAATATCAATCTTGTGAAATTCAACTCCCTTGGGAACCTGCTCAAGAATACCGTAAGAGAGGTCATCAACACCGATGACCTCGTGGCCATTTTGGAGCAATTTTTCGGCAAGATTTGAACCGATAAAACCCGCCACACCAGTAATTAGTACCTTAGCCATAACAACAATAGAGTAGCACGACAAATTTCGATCCGTCTATGTGCGATTTATTTTATGAGTTGATATTTAGTTTTACGATAATAGAGAAAAAGGGGCATCAGGATCCACGATAAGGCGGGGGTTATAAGCAATTGGCCTAAGAACCTCATTCGATACCAATGCCTTCTCAAGGATAAAATGGTTTTTTTGTATTTGATTTTCTCCTTTGGATTGAACCAAGATTCAATGATATCGAGCATTTTAGTAAATTGATCTGCGGTCCTTATTAGATAGTCCGCACGATAGGAATCATTGGCATTGTGAAGACGCAACAGACCAACAACTTCTTGGAAGGGGTAAAATTTGGCTCCGTGATAGGAAAGATTTATCCAAACGTAATGCTCGTCGCAGGCATACCACCCTTCCTGGAAAGCGCCAAATTTATTAAATAATTCCTTTTTAACCATCACCGCCAAAACATTAATGAAATTTTGAGGTAAAACTTTTTCAAAAATATCGCCGGAAAATTCTGGCTGTTCATTTTTGTAGAGAATCGCCTTATTACTCCCATAAAAATAGTTGATCTTGCCGTAAGAAACATCGCACTCTGGGTGACTTTCCATAAAATCAATATGTTTAAATAATTTGTCTGGAAGAAAAAGATTATCAGCGTCTAAAAAAGCTACGTATTCTCCTCTGGCCCTTTTGATTCCAGCGTTTCTAGCTGAAGCCATTTTTTGGTTGGTTTGAAAAAAATATTTAATTCTCTCATCTTTATTTGTATACCCACTTACAACGCTGGCGGTTTCATCGACTGAGCCGTCATCAATAATAATTAATTCCCAATTCGAATACGTTTGAGCGATAACGCTCTCAATGGTTTCAGCTAGGAAACTGCCGGCGTTATAGGCTGGGATAATGATAGAAACTAGAGGCTTCATTTATATTTTCCCTTTTATATCGAGGAGCCAAACTTCTAATATTTTGGCTTCTCTGCCCACGAGTGATTTTTCTAGAATGCACTTTATCGCCGCGAGGTAGTCAATTTCTTTTTTAACTTTTTTAGCGTAGCAGATAATATTGGGCAGATTATTAAATCCTAAAGGCCCAAGTTTTTTAAAGACGCTTTCGGGTTTAGTAATGAACGTTCCTTTTAAAACAGGAAATTTTGATTCAAGATTATTGGAAATTTTATCAAAGTGGAAATCACCATAGCCCAATTCGCCGAGAACAAACCGGAATTTTTCTTCCGACCAAAAATCTTTGTGATAGGCCCAGTCCGCCTCATGGGAACCAAAGATGTGGCGAGCGAGCATGAATTTTTCATCGAGCGAGCCTTTTAGAAATTTTTTAGCGGATTCTTCAAAGTCGGGGGTTTCAACGTGGAGTAGGCCGTCCATCTTCAGCCATTTATGCCAGCGGGCGAGAAGTAGAAGGGATTCCTGGCGCGAAAAATGCTCAAGAAGATGTTCAGAACGCACTTCGCTTATTGATTCAGCTTCATAAGAAAGAGTGCGCACATCGGCGTAGACATCCACCCGCACTTTTTCTACGGTGTGGGCTTCTGGCGGAAGATCGATATTAACATATCCATCGAGATATTTTTCTTGGCAACCAAGATGAAGTTTTAGGGGTTTTGAATTTTCCATGTTTATAAATTTAACCCGATTTTTTTAAATATTTCCATAAAT
The DNA here is from genome assembly GCA_041664245.1 of Minisyncoccota bacterium. Taxonomy (GTDB): domain Bacteria; phylum Patescibacteriota; class Minisyncoccia; order UBA6257; family 2-01-FULL-56-20; genus JBAYLC01. The sequence goes on along the minus strand of JBAYLC010000005.1, from coordinate 32,679 downwards.
CTAGCTTGGTAAGTGTGTTCACAAATCGTTCGTTTATAGCCAGCAACAGCAATTTTTTCCCTTTCCTCGGAATGAGATAAATAATACTTGATTTTTTCAGCTAGGTCATCAGGTGATTTATAGAAAACCATTTCCTCGCCGTTACGATAGTATTTATCTATGTCTTCGGAATATCCCGAAATAACGAAGGACCCACAACCAGCGAGTTCAAAAGGCCGGGCGTGAGTATGATGGATCGGAAAATGGAAATAGGCCATTAGATTATCGACTAAGTGAAGATCCACCTTAATTCTATTTATTGATTTTCTAAAAAAAATACGGCTGACTACCTTAGGGTGCAAAAGGCCTGGCCTAGCATTGATGTTTAGGTTGATTTTGCTGCGGCTAAAAATTTCTATCATTTTTTCCTGACTAATCTTGCCGTTGGGCCAACCAAATCCATAAGTTTCGACAGAAATGCCGACCTTTTTTAGTTGCTTGATTACTTTGGCTCGGCCAGATTTATATTGCCCAATAAAACTAACATCGATACCCTTTTGGAGATTTAGGGACTTATAGTTGTTAGTATTACAAGCCCACTGAGATAGAAGAATATTACCTAACCCTTTTTTTTGATACCATTCGACGGCTCGAGAATATGTAGTGACTACCCAATCAAAATGAGATGCCCAATTTTTAGAGTAGTTCCAAAAACGCCAATAGTCATCCGCGAACCAGGCAATACTCTTAGTGGTGGTTGTATTTCTAATTTTTTCAAGTATCGCTGTCTCAAGTTCGTCGGTATACATAAAAACAAAGAGTAGCTCTGGTTTTTCTTTTTTAATAATTTCAAATAGCTCTATATTCCAGTTTTTTTTGCCTACTTCAAGGATTCTGTCGAATGGGTGCTCAAAAACTTCAACTCCGGGCATAGCTTTCAGCGTAAGAAAAAAATTAATATACTCAAAACTATCCCTGTTTTTAGAATCATAATTTTCTTTCTGCATACCGGCGTAAAGTACTTTCATTTTATTGAGATAAAGAAACGCCTTTGTTCTTATTAATATACAATAAAACTATTACTTTATACATAAATATAATCAGAAAATTGTTTAAGTTCACAAATACACTACCCCTGGAATCTATTTTAAAATCTCTTAGTTGACTTTTCTTTCCGAAACAAAATTACCGTCCCGGTCACGAAACGTAATCATTTTCCCGAGATTATTTTTTTTAAAAGCCTGGATCATACTAAAGTATTTTTCAGCTTCAAGATAGATGCCTCTTGCTGCTCTATTTCCAGAACTACTAGCATGAAGCAGACCATACCCCACGTACGCGGGTATGAAATACGCCATATATCCTTTAGTGTTGAAATTAAAAACGAAATCACCAAAGGAATTTAACCGTTTGCTTCCTATATTGTATCGGGGAGCGCATTCGATATAAACCTTCTTACTTACTACGAGGCATTGATCAGGAAAAACTAAGCCTGTTTTTAGCCAATAAAAAAACCAGTCTTCTTTTTGGGGAAATTTTTCTTTTGTAAATCCAGAAGTGGTGATCGAGTGAACTCGGAGCGGAGCCGCCTTGGAAAAAATTTTTCGCAGGGTAAATTTTTTCTTTTCCCAACCAGCAAAGAGCAGATTCTTCACGATATCCAGGCACTTTATTATAAAAATCCATAGAACCTCCAATTCACCGCGCCCGTCGATAAAATGAGCATATGAAGCGTTGGTACCAACATCTTTTCCTTCCTCTGTTATGCCGCGTCCTAATGCCCACACTAAAGAAACCTGCTTGTCTTCCTCTAAAACCTTCGTAGCTGCAGAAAACCAATTCGGATCACTAAAATAATCCTGCCCACATGCAAGAATAAGGTAATCTCCAGTTGCACGTGTGAGGCCTTTTTCAAGAGCATGCAGCGCTCCTTCGTCAGGCTCAGAGTAAATTTTTATCCGAGGATCATTGGCAATGTAGCTTTCAACCATCGCAACCGTTCCATCCTTCGATCCTCCATCCATAACAAGAAGTTCCCAATCTTTGTAAGTTTGGGCAATAATACTCTCAAGGGTATCTTTCATGCGAGGCCAGACATTAAATGTTGTGCAAATAACAGAAATCTTAGGATGCATGTTTGGAATTATGCAAATATGACGGGCGCAATGCAAGGATAAACCAAAACGGAAATAGATCTAGCCTAACGCCAAGCATAAAAAGTAAGAGTGGAAGGATTGTATTTAATTTTATAATCCATATTTTTGAAAAACTGCCCGAGCTCATCAGTGGTCATTTTATTGAGGCTATAATGCCACTCGAGCGTGATGCTTTTTATCCGGCTAAATAAATCCCTTGGAGTATTAAGCAGTATTTCCTCTTCAGCACCCTCACAGTCAATCTTCAAAAAATCACAGACTTCGATATCGTTCTCTCGGAAAATATTTTCGAGTGTTATTGATGGAACTTTAATGGACTGGGATTGATTTTTTTGTTTTTGCTGGCGTGATGAAACATCCCCGGAATCATTGGGATTGAAAAAGAGCTCAAGCTCTCCCTTTCTGCCAGCCACAGCCTCTTTTTTGGGAAAAACAATTTCTTCTAGTTCGTTGAGTTTTGTATTTTCTCTTAGAATTTCAAAATTTTTTGGGAATGGTTCATAACTTAAAACCTTCACGTTTTTTGCAAGGCGTGAGGCTTTAATAGAAAAAACTCCAATGTTCGCACCAATGTCGATAACGATAGAATTATCATGAATGAACCTTTCTAGCTCGTCATAAATCCCAAAATTCCAAATTTCATTAAGGATAACAATTTGGCTTGTTTCGGTGAAGATTAAATACATTAGTCCGTTCCGAAGTTTTATCACGACTTTCTTGTGCCGTGATAAGCCCGCGCGCACAAGATAATAGGTCCAAAAATTTCTATACAGAAAAATGGCACGTAAAAATTCTTTCGTAAGGCGTAATATTTTTTTCATGGATATTTGATAATTTCTTGTGCAAATTTAGGGAAACTTAAATTTTCTCTCACATACCGCTGCCCAGCTAAAGCAACATTTGCGTAGAGTTCTGAATTCTTAATTAACATTTCCATTTTTTCGGCAATCTGCTCTGGGTGCCGGGGATCAACAAAGAGAGCGTTTTCCCCATCGGATAGAACATCGGCTAATGAGGTTGTTTTTGTAAGTATAAGAGGTAGCCCCGCTGCCATTGCCTCGCACGCGGTCGCGATCCACACTTTCGCGATATTTGTTACCACGCTTACTTGGGATTCTCGGAGCATCTGCATAATTTCTTCCTCTTCCACGCCATCAAATCGGATATCAATATACTCTTTAACTCCAGAGTTTTCTATAAACGAGGTGAATGACTCTCGGTATTTTTTGTCCGACCAGTAATCCTTACAAACTATTATTGCTCTCACATCAAGATTCCGTTTTCGTAACATCGCGGTTACTGCCACCACGTCTTCAAATCTACGAAGCGGACTCAGTGCTCCAACAGCGAGAATTTTAATTGGTTGACCGGAAATAAGTTTTTTTACGGGAGCATAAAAATAATCAAAATCCAAGGGATTCCCAATGAGTTTTGTTTTAAAACCTAATATCTCCGCATCCGCTTTATTTTTTTTATCATAGACTACTACCCAGTCAATCCATTTTACGAATTTTTTTGCGACGACCGCCTCATACACGGCAGCGCATTGACTAATTATATTTACGAGAAAGTTATTCTTGGGGGAATGATAAAATGGAGGATTATTCATAATCCAAACGACCTTCGCACGCGAATTAAACTTTTTATATCGAGCTCCCGCTTTATACGTGTAGTCATTCTCGCAAAAAATGAAATCAAAATCTTTATCTAATTTATCCGCAATACGATATGCCGCGTCGGTGTAAAGTTTAGTGCGACGAATACGTTCTGCGATCTTACCAAGAAAACTAGACGCGCCTAGGGCTAATCTTAGAGAGGCGCGGGGTGGAACAACTTTAATATTCAGATCCCTATGGAGATCTGTTAAAAATAATGGATTAAATTCGGAGCAATATACTTTTACCTCGTGCCCTTGCGATTTGAACTCCTTGGCGATAGACAAAATCATTCTTGGGTCGCCGCTTGCAGTCGCAAGATAAAGATGAAGAAATGCTAATTTCATGGAAAATTATTACGGTTCGTTTGAACCCGCCTCTCAACGCGCCGCATATCAAATAATTTTTGACTCAATATATTCACACCATGAGTGATAGATCAGTTCATGCATTTCTTGAATGCGCGCAGTTTCTTCGGATGGTATCGCAATAACAAGATCAGCGTCCATATTTTTCCCGCGGGCGCCAGTAAGCGCTATAACGGTTAGTCCTAACTTCCTTGCTTTAACGATGGCATTTAAAATATTTTTTGAAATTCCGCTTGTTGTGATTGCAATGAGTACATCTTCTTTCCTACCGAGTGCCTCGATTTGGCGGCTAAAAACGTTCTCAAAGCCAAAATCGTTACCAATCGCGGTTAGCGCAGAAGTATCTACAGTAAGAGCTACCGCCGAGAAGGGGCGCCGGTCGTTTTTATATTTGCAAACAAATTCCGCCGCAAAGTGCTGGGCATCCGCCGCCGAACCCCCATTACCACACATAAAGACACAATGACCGTTTTTTACCGCCTGCTCTAGTATTGAGGCGCCTTTTTTTATATCAGCCGCCATGCTTTCCGCGGTTTTTCGCACTATTTCGCCGTGCTGCTCAAACGCTTTTTCAATACTATCCATAGAAATCATTGCGGGTATTATTGTACATTTAAAATCAACCTCAGACAACACTTGAGTCGCGGTGTAAATTTGTAAAAGAGATTCGCTTTGTTTATAATTGCGGAATATAAAGGAAATTAAAAAAATGAATAAAAACCCATTGGGAAAGTTAACGACCTGCCAGATTTGCGGCTCTAAAGAGCTAATCGATATTGTAAATTTGGACCATCAACCACCCTGCGATGTTTTACTCAATGCTAAAGAGATAAAAGAAGAGGAAATTCACTACCCGATTAACGTGGTACGGTGTGTTAAGTGCGGATTGGTTCAATTAGATTTTATTCCGCCGCCACAAGTGGTTTTCCATAAAAAATATCCATATCGAACAGGGATCACACAAATGCTTGTTGATAATTTTAAAGAGCTTGCGGAGGCAACCGTGGCACGATTAAAACTACCGAAAGGATCACTTATTGTGGATATTGGATCAAACGACGGCACTGCGCTCCAACCTTTCAAGGAAAAGGGGATGCGGGTTTTAGGAATCGAGCCAACGGACGTAGCGCGAATAGCAATAAAACAAGGGATACCGACTATAAATGATTTCTTTACGAAGGAGATCGCTAAGCAGATCGTGAAAAAACACGGCACCGCCTCGCTTGTTATCGCAACAAACGTTTTTGCCCACATTAATAATCTCAGCTCTTTCGTGGAAGGGGTTTATACCCTACTTAAACCAGGCGGAGTGTTTATATCCGAATCACAATATCTTTTAGACACGATTCAAAAAGTGCAATATGACACAATGTATCATGAACATCTTCGTTTTTATTCACTGAAGCCACTTTCGCTTCTTTTCGAAAAATTCGGCTTCACCCTCACGGATGCTGAACGTATCTCCTCATCTGGAGGATCAATTCGGGTTTTTGCCACGAAAGGAAAAAATCTTTCTCAATCCCCTCACATCGCCTCGCTTATTCAGGCGGAAGAAAAAGCCGGGCTCTACAAGCAACCGACCTATATTAATTTTAAAAAGAGAATCGAAACTTCGCGGTTAAAATTAGTGAAATTTCTCTCCGAACTAAAACTAAAAGAAAAGACTATTGCGGGCGTTGGAAGCCCGGGCCGCTCGAGTCCCATTCTTAATTACTGCCATATTGATTCCTTGCTTATTCCCTACCTCGCTGAACAATCCAGTTCACTGAAGCTCGGCCTTCACTCACCGGGTACGCACATACCAATCATTGACGAAAAACAACTTTTCATAGATCAGCCAGATTACGTATTGCTTTTCTCCTGGCATATTGCGGATACAATCATTAAGAAGCTTCGAAAGAAAGGTTTAAGATCAAAATTCATAATCCCACTTCCAGAGGTTAAAATTATAAGTAAATAACCGAATTCAGGCTTACCCAGATTAGAAAATAGACTTTATAAGCCCACCATCAACGGCGATGCAGGTTCCCGTTATAAACTTAGCTCTATCAGAAGCAAGAAACGCAACGAGTTCGGCAACATCTTCTGGTGTGCCAACTTGCCCAAGCGGGGTTTTCTTAATCACCTCTTCTTCCATTAACCTAGTTGCTTCTGCGATGGAAACTCCGGAACGCCGCGCTTTATCCTCTATATGGGGATGCCATAAACCGCCATTCACTGTGCTTGGAGTTATGGTATTTACTAAAATTTTTTGGGGAGCGAGCTGATTCGCCAAATACTTACTTAAGGAATTAACGGCGGTTTTTGCCGCTCCATAGTGGGGGTTAAATCCTCCAGGCTGCTTACCAGCACTACTTGAAATATTAATAATTCGCGCGTGCTCTGATTTCTCGAGTAAAGGCAATGCCTCACGCGTAAAATATACCATTGTCATAAAGTTAAGCTTCCAGGAATCAATCCATTGTTTATCATCCAATTCCTTAAATGTGGCGTGATCGCGAACACCGCCGACGTTATTTACAAGAATATCGAGCTGGCCGATCTTCGCGATAATATCTGAGAAAAATTTTTTTACTTGAGTAGGATCGGTTGCGTCGAAAGCCATACTCCAAACTTTCACGCCAAGTTTTTCGATTTCTACCTGTGCTTCCCTCAGAGATTTCGAGTCTAGGGCGCATAAAATAATATCAGCGCCTTCGCGGGCGAGTGCCACAGCGATTGCCTTCCCTATTCCGTTACTTCCGCCCGTGATAAGGGCAATCCGTTTTTCTAACTCTACTTTTGATCTCATCTTTTTTATTTCTATTGTATATCAACCACATTCCACTTCGCAATATTCTTTGATTCTAATTCAAATTAAACTAAATAATTTCGCATGCGCTCCATTCTATGTTTTATTGATACAATTTTAAAGAGGAAAAAAATAATATAATAACGTTACGCTTTTTTGAGAAGTATTAATATTTCCTTGGAATATTTTTCCCACGTCATACTCTGAGCAACATCCTGACCGGATTTGGCAACTTTAGCATATATATCCGGGTGATCAATGCACAGTTTTACTTTCTCGGCAATTTGTCGCGGTGAGAGAGGATCAACAAAGAAGGCGCTCACGCCGTCAATAAGGACTTCAGTTGCGGTTGAGGCTCTGCATAAAATAACTGGCAGCCCTGCAGCCATAGCTTCGAAATTCACGAGTCCCCAGCCGTGATGTCCCGGCGGAGGGACATAGACTGCCTGGATGAAAATATCGGAATCTTGGTAGAGTCCCGCAAGCTCTTTTTCAGAAACGCCACTAAAACGCATCTCTACAAATTTTTCAAGATTATTTTCTCTAATAAGTTCGAGGAGGTCCGCTTGATATTTGTTTTCATTCCAAACGTTGGCGGCAAAAATTACTGAGCTGGCGTCGTAATTCCACTCGCGTAAATATTTTACGGCTTGGATGACGTCTTCATAACGCCGAAAAACATTTAATGCGCCCAGCGCCATAAGTTTTACGTATTTTTTTCTGGCCTTTTCCTGAAAATCCTTAACGGGGGCATAAAACTTCTTGAAATCAAGACCGGCCCTTACTACCGATACATTCCTTATCGGGGATCCTTTAAACCATTCTCTATCTCCATTGGCCAAAACAACGGCCCCATCAATTGCATTCAAAAACTTATAACTCGTAAGGCGCTTTAAGAATTGATAGCAATATCCCAAAATGTCGCGCATTAATTTTTTGCGGGAAAGGTATTGAAATGGCTCTCCGTTTACGGTCCAAATGATTTTAGCGTTCGGATTTTTTCTTTTGTAGTAATACCCCACACGGTATGAGCTATCATGCACGTTCACTGCATCAAAATCAGCGTCCATGAGTTCCGCAATTGCACGAGAGGTTTTTATAAATTCTCTCTCATGTTTTATTTTTTTCCATATCCAATCAAAAATATTTCTTGGCTTATTACTTTTAAAAAAATTAATTTCTTTTTCAACTACTTTTATTTCGAGTCCCTCTGCTAGATCAGGAAAATCTGTGCCTTCAAATTTTGGGGTGTAGATTATAACTTTTTCGCCTTGTGCGCCCAACGACTGCGCGAGATTAAAAACAAGACGCGCTCCACCGGCGGTAAAGAGGTTAAAACATATAATAGCTATTTTCATTCTATTACTATTTGTGGATTTTCGAATCACGGGGCGCACACCCTTTGATTAGATTATTGACTATTATATAAAAACAATTTTTACGGAGAAGATGAGTATCATGATTAGCTTTAAAATTTCTGCTGGGCAGCTTTATATCTTTCGGGTGTTCCAATATCAATTACTTCTCCGTTTATAGGGAAGCCATAAAAAGCTCCGCCAATTAATCCTGGAAAAAAATCAACCTCAAGGGAGAAGGGAGTTGTTTTCATTTTAGATAAAACTTTTTTATTCATGATATAGATGCCGGCATTTAAGAAATGGCCATTCTCCTCTTTTGATTTTTCATTAAAACGGCTGATCCGATTATCTTCACCCAAGAATACTGCGCCGTAATCCTTCTCCTCTCTGGGCCGAGAGAGCACCATAGTGATTAACGCTTTTTTATTTTTATGAAAATCGTGAATTGCGCGCATGTCTATTCCATCTGATATCCAAGAATCTCCATTCATAACAAAAAAATTTTCACTCTTTATAAACTGTTGGGCATTTTTTATTCCTCCGCCAGTTCCCAAAGGATCTTCTTCCTCGGCAAAAATAATTCCCTTCCCTTTGTAGCGATCTTTGATCTGATCTTTTAAATATCCAATACTTAAAATAACCCGATAAAAACCGGCAGTTAATAAATGGTTAATTAATATATCGAGAAACGGCCGCCCAGCCACCTCTGCGAGCACCTTAGGCTTACCGGAGATTGCACGACGTAACCGTTTTCCCAATCCACCGGCTAAAATTACTACGTCAATCTCTGGAGGATTAGCGGATTCCTTGGTTTTATACTTAATTTTATTAGGAAGTATAAGTTTTCGCGCCATTATTAAAGATAATTTGGCTTCCCTCTTTTTCAAATTTTATCGGCACATACAACAACTTACTAAGCGCCGCTTTTACCCTTTCCTGATGTTCCGGCTTCACAAAAAAAAGTATAAATCCACCCGCTCCGGCTCCTAAAAGCTTTCCACCCAAAGCTCCAGCGGATTTACCTAATTCATAAATTTCATCAATAGCATTATTGCTGATTTGTGACGAAAGCGTCCTTTTGATCTTCCAATTTTCGTGGAGAAGTTTTCCAAAACCGTCGAAATCCCTCTTTTCGAGTAATTCTTCTGCCGTATTTACCATGCTATACATTATTTTGAGCTCTTTTGCTTTCTGCGAGGTTAACCGAATCTGCTCTGCCGCAATCTCTGAGGCATTTCTTGCAAATCCTGTAAAAAAAAGCATTAGATGGCTCTGTAATGCGTCGAGATCGGCCTGTGATATGCCGATAGGCGTCACGCGAATATGATCAGGACCACCAAATTCAATCTTGTTAAATCCCCCAAACGCGGCGGCGGACTGATCTTGGGAGCCCACATTTTCTTTTACGAGTTCTTGTTCTACATGAATCGCTTCGAGCGCAAGTTGTGTTTTGGTAGGACTTTTCCCTAGGAGAGTATAGAGAGAGTTCAAAAGCCCTACTGTAAAGGATGAGCTCGAACCAATCCCGGAGCGTGCGGGAAGATCTGCGTCATGATGGATTTGTAAGCCATCTTGGATTCCTAAAAATTTTATGGTCTCCCGGATGGCCGGATGTTGAATCTCTTCTGTTTGCGCCACCGTTTCAATTTTAGACCAAACAACTCTTGTCTTATGCTCAAAAAATGGAGGTAGATACCGACACGTAAGGTAACAATATTTATCGATCGATGCCGAAAGAACGGCGCCACCATTTTCCTTATACCAAGCGGGATAATCGGTGCCCCCTCCGAAAAAGGATATACGAAAAGGTGTTCGGGAAATAATCATGAAAATAATTTATTTTTCGTTATAATAATCTCCGTATTCGACAAGAATAGTCGACTTGCCATCGTTCCGCGAGAGTGCGCGTTCGTAGGCGGGGAAAATCAGTTCTGGCTCCGTAAGATCTTCGACAATAACGGAATCGACAAGCTTACGGAGAGCTTCAGTAAAATTACTTTTGTGTTGAATTCCGGGATCAAATGGGTGGACACTCCCTACCATTACTTTGATAATAACCTTTGGTTGTAATTCTCCATGCGAAATATGTGAAATTTTATCCAAGTGATTTACGAGTTGGTTCATAGCTAAAAGGAGAAAATTAAAACGCGGAAAGATACTAACAGGGATAAAACCATTAAGCGCAAGCCCTATCGATAACCCCATTTGAGTTTCCTCGAAAACAGGTAACTCTATTTTCTTTGTAGTAGGAATATCTTTGAGAGAATTAAAAATTGCGTTTCCGGGATAAGCCACGCTCTGCCCAACAAATACCGTGCGATCATCCTCGGCAAGAAGCACCATTGCCCGCTTAATTTCTTCTAAGTAGCGCATAGCTGTGTAATTACTAAAAGGTAACCCACTTCCCCGCACCGACATGCGGATACTTCTTTTTATAATGGTAATAGATCATATTATCGTGCGGGTACAGGAGGTAATCAGATTTTTGATTAGGCCCGTATCCCCAAACAGATCTCGTAGGCGTTCCCACACTCTCCTCATTATCTTCCACTATAAAAGTAACGGGTAATTTGTGATTGTTGGCGTATTTTACGGACTCATAAAACCCGCCGGTTTCGGCGGTCATATCCCCTACAAAACACCAAACATGGTGCTTTTCTTTTTTCATCTCGAGGCCAAGCGCGACACCCATGGCGATAGGCACGATTCCCCCAACGATTGCCGACGTAAAAAATCGATGCTCAGGAAAACTTAATGTGATACTATTTCCTTTAATAATTTCATTTTTTACTTTTTCTCGCGGCACACCATGAAGCAAAGCGTGATAGTGGCTGCGCCACGTAGAAAATACCCAGTCGTCTTCCTTAATGTCTTTGAATATATTTATTAGAACATCTTCATTACCATCAGATAAATGAATCGGCGCTAGAATTTTTCCGGCGCAGTAGATGTCGGCAATTTCGTTTTCGAACTCGATAAGTTCTTGTTTGGTCATGAAAAACTACTCCCTTAGAATCAGTTCGACGAATAATGATGTGATCTTAAAAGCCATAGATAACACACAAAACCCCGGGCGTACTTAAAACTTAACAAACATATTTTGCACTAAGACCGAAAAAAATGCAAGATAAGTGATGATTTTTTAAAAATAAGTACGAGATTTTTATCTTCAGTAAAATAGCCACAGAAAGGATTAGAGTGGCTAGTGATAAAAATTTCAATCTCTTTTTTAAAAATTTCTTTTATGGAACGCTTTGCAAAACTGTTTTCGATATAAATTCTATATCTTCAATTTTTAGAGAAGGATTGTTTGGTAGAAAAAGTCCGGTGTGGTGGATGCGGTCGGCCATCGGGAAAGAAGCCACGCCATACCGGTTTGCCCAAAATGGATGGAGTCCAAGATTACCAGCCGAAAAAATACGCGTTTCTACACCTTCTTGCTCTAAGGCGCTTACTATTTTCCTTCTCTCCTCGGTATCTTTTGCAAGCATACCAAAATGGATACTACAAATTGTGGAATCTGAATCATATTCCTGAAAATAAAATCTGTCTCTAAGAATTTTTTTGTAGAGTAGGTGGTTTTCATTTCTGCGCCTCACTAACCACTCCATTTTGTCCACTTGGCGAATTCCTAGAAAGGCATTGAGATCAGTTGATCGCAGATTAAATCCGGGTTCGTAAAAAACAAATGGGGAATGAAAATCATCTATGTTGTATTTTGAGCGCAAACCAGCCCTTGTCTCATTGTCTAAATCCTTATCCCAACCATGACTCCGAAGCATTAAGAGTAGATCGTTTAGCTCTTTATCATCGGTAGAGACCATGCCACCCTCGATTGTTGAGATCTGATGGCCAAAGTAGAACGAGAAACTTGCCATGTCTCCGAATGTGCCTACGTTTTTGCCCTGATAAGTTGATCCCATTGCCGCACAAGCATCTTCAAGCAATGTGAATCCGTATTTTTCTTTAAGCGCTAATAGTTCTTCCATTTTATTCGGGACACCTAAAACTTGCACAAAAATAACCGTACTCGGCCGGTGCTCAATTAAAAGTTTTTCTAAATGCTCTAAGTCGAGTCCAAATGTTTTTTTATCTGCCTCACACATAATCGGCTCAAATCCGAATTGGATTGCGGGAGCGATAGTTGTAACCCACCCTACGCTAGGCACGATGATTTTCTTATTTTTTAATCTTCCGGACAGAAGAAGCGCATAATACATGAGTAAGTTTGCAGAAGAACCGGAATTATTAAATACGGAATATTTCCTTCCCAACCAATTATTCCATTTTCCTTCGAACTCAATAGTAAGTTTATCTTTTGTAAGGCGCGGATAAGTCTTAAGCCACTCGATAAGCGCATCTATGTCCTTATGATCAATTGTGTCTTCGGCGAGAAAATATTTTATTTTTTTTTCTAACATTTCACTGTATTTATATTTATTTTAAGAAAAAACTTTTTGAGTATAACTTAAGAGGGCTAGATTATAAATTACAAAATGAGTATACCGCTTCGGTTTTGGCGTTGTCAAAATATTAGACAGACCTTGGCGGTGAAGCAAACAAATCAATGCCTCGTAAAACTCTTTTAAAAAACAAACAGCAACGAATAAAGATATTAAATATTACTATTCTGCTTAAAAATCTTCCACCTAACAAAAATCACCCACAAACGAGGAGAATCTAGAAATCATTTGAGTATTCATTAATTTAAAAATTTCCGGAAAAATTATTTATTCCTCTCAAAAAAATCATTTTCATTATATACTTTTCTAGCCCGCATGAGCTCATCTCTTGTAAATTTTTCCGCAGAGCTCACAATAACATTTTCTTCCACCTCCGCTTCTGTTAGCATCCCGGGAATAACAACGGAAACCGCCTCAAAACTAAGGCAGAAATTAAGCGCCACCTGTACGGGGGTCAGCTTCCCCTTGGATAGGAAAGAAAACAAACGTGGAGCTTCTGCCCATTTTATAAGTTGGCTCTTGGGCCAAGCCGATCGATGGTCGCCGGGGCCAAAGGTTGTATTATTGAGTTTTCCGCTTAAAAATCCAAAATTAAGCGGGGTTCTTGCAATGATGCCAACGCTCATATCCTTAGCAAGTTCAAAAAGACCGTTTTCAATGATACGCTGATCAATTATATTAAAATTTGCCTGGATGGATTTTATGTTTAATTTTTTTACTGCGACAAGAGCATCATCCGGATGCCGAACAGAAATTCCAAAAACCCTTATTTTCCCCTCTTTTTTTAAATCTTGGAGTGTCTCTAAAATCTCATTATTTTCTTCAACAACTTTTATATCAGGACTGTGCAATTGATAAAGATCGACGTAATCGGTTTTTAGTCGCTTTAAACTCTCCACGAGAGATTTTCTAATGTAATCTCTTTTAAAATCCTGCTGGCCTCGGTGCTCAAGAAAACCAACTTTTGTCGCAATAATAACTTTGTCACGGACTGCCTTTAGCGCTTCGCCAATCAATTCCTCACTGTGCCCAGCGCCATACAAATCTGAGGTATCATAAAAATTTACCCCTAAATCATAGGCGCGCTTGAGAGCCTTACAAGATTCATCATCATTCGTCTCGCCGTATGAAGTCGCACCGGCCGAAAGCCCCCCAATTCCCCAAGCGCCAAAGCCAATTTCCGAAACGATAAGACCGGTATCGCCTAATTTTCGGTATTTCATTAGAAAATTGATTTAATAGTTCCGCCATCAACGGCAATACTTGTGCCGGTAATGAATTTTGCTTTGTCGGACGCTAAAAAAGCAACCAATTCGGCAACATCTTCCAGCATTGCCATTTTCCCTAATGGAATTCTTTCTTTAATCTCTTTTTTCATAATTTCTCCTGCCTCTTCGGCGGAAACATTTAGTTTTTTAGCTCTATCTGCCACATGCTCGTCCCATAATCCACCCAAGACTGTGTGTGGCAAAATTGCATTAACAAGAATTCCGTCGGGTGCAAGAGAGTTGGCGAGGTATTTATTTAGATAATTCATGGCAGCCTTCGGGGCGCCATAATGAGGATTAAACATTCCCGGCTGTTTCCCTGGAACACTTGAGATATTAATAATTCTTCCATAAAGGGATTTTTTTAGCCAGGGAATCGCCTCGCGTGAGAAATTAACCATCGTCATGAAATTTAAATTCCATGCTGCTTGCCACTGCTCATCCGTAACATCCAAAAACTTTACCGACTCCTTTATACCGCCGACGTTATTCACGAGAATGTCTAGCTGGCCGATTTTCTGAATTATATTTGAAAACAGATTTTTGACCTCCGCGCTTTTTGTGGCATCAAGTACGTAAGAGTATGTTTTTGTCCCAGACGACCCTAGTTCTTTTTCTGCTTTTTCTACGTTTACCTTACTTGACCCGCAGATTACAACATCGGCACCGGCTTTCGCGAGTGTTACGGCGATCTCCTTGCCGATACCGCGACTTGAGCCCGTGATTAACGCCACTCTATTTCTAAGTTCTTTATTCATGCTTTTAAGCTTGTTTAGATTATTTTCTTTAATTTTTATAATTCAAAATAATTATTATATCACCCACCTATCTATTCTAGTTTATTGCATATACTATTGGGGAAATTATGAACTCAATATCTCGAATATACCCGTTGCGGATGTTCTCGTCCATAGTGCGAAGATATTCGTTGGGCAAAAAAGGAGCGTGATGAGGACAACGACTGAATCACTCTGTATTGTAAATGGATTGATTTGTGTTATATTCTTTCACTAATGGCGGTCACGAAATTAGAAGATGTAGCGATTATAAGAAACAGACACCGGGATCAAAAAATTGTTTTTTGCTCTGGTAGTTTTGATGTCACTCATGCCGGGCATGTGCTTTTTTTTGAAGATTGCAAAATGCGCGGAGACATACTAGTGGTTATGGTGGGGTGTGATGCTGCAATTAGAAGTAATAAAGGTAACCACCGCCCTATTTTAAATCAGCATGTTCGTTTAAAGATGGTGGATTCCTTAAGGCCAGTAGATTATTGTTTTATGGATGAGATAATACCGGGAGATAATCATGTCCTTTGGTCTATAGAAGTGGCCTTGAACAAACTCAAGCCTGATATTTACGTGATCAACGAGGACGCAGGAGATATTCCTTATCGAAAAATAATAGCTCAAAAGACAGGGGTCGAACTTGTTATCCTTGATAGGTACTGCCCGCCTGAATTTGAAAAAATATCAACTACAAAAATAATTCATAAAATAAAAAACGAGGACTCCGAAAAAAGCCCTCGTTAGAGAATAACTTAAACTGTCGTCAATCATGTTTTTTCGAAAAGCGCTCGGCGGAGGGGAGATAGAGAGGTCATTTTTTTTATGTTTCTCTCTGCTTCTTCGCCGTTTTCACCATACCAATCCTGAAGCATGGAAAGAAACTTTGGGTTGGTGTAGTATCTCCTCCAGGCTTCATCCCTAAAACGAAGAATGTCTGCGGCGGAAAGAGAATCGGTCGGAAGAGGCGTGGCTTCGTAGGCGTGCTGAGAGTAACCAATCCAACCGGGACCACCAGGACTATCTGGCAATGGTAAATTTCTTCTTACGGCTTCCTCATAGAGTTCGGAACCGGGGTAAGCCATAGCACAATAGAAATTAGCGAATGGCGAATTTATTGCCAGAGCCATATCTAGTGTAGCCTGCATGCTATCCTTGGTATCACCGGGCAGTCCAAAAATGTAGTTCGCCGCTAATTTAATACCAGCATCCTTAATCATTTCTCTAACTCGGAGTATATCCTCGCCAGAAAAAGATTTGTTTTTACCGTCGCGCTCAATACCAACAGCTAGCCAACGAATCCCGGCCGCCCTTAGGATGTCTAAAGACTTAGGCTGGGCTGTGTCGGCACGAGAGTAAGCCCAAATATTCAAATCATCGTTGAAGCGTTCTTTGATTAAAGCGCAAATGGCACTCACATGCCTTTGATTCAAGACGAATAACTCATCGTGAATCTTGATATGCTCCATACCATACTTTCTAACGAGCACTTCTATGGTTTTGATGATGACCTGCGGCGACCAGAAACGGTAAGAGTTCGATTTTGGATTACGCCCTATAGCTGCCTCACCCGCTCTAAACGGAGTTTGAATGCAGCAGAATGAACATCGGAAAGGACAACCAAGCGTAGTTAGGATAGAAGCGTAGGGCTTGCGAGACGCAAAATCTCGATAACCAGTATGCCAATCGTGGGCAATGTAGCGACTCATCGGAAGAAATCGCCAGATGTCCGGATCAAACTCAAGTTCGGTAACATTCCGCGCCGGATGAGTGTATTTGGGTTTCCCACTTTCCCAGTACCAAAGACTTCCCACATTGGAAACATCATCCCCATTTCTCAAGACCTCGAGAATTTCGATAAGAGTTGTGGGACCTTCACCGTCGCAAACAAAATCCACTGGTTCTTCCCTAAGAGTTCGCTCTGGTAATGCCGCGGGATGGGTGCCAGTGACGAGGATTTTTTGATCTGGCTTGAGATCTTTTATTGCTTGGCACGTTCTTCGCGCGGCTGGCATGTTTTGAGTTGAAGCAGAAGGTTGAGAACCATAGACAGGTACAATAACAAGTCTTGGGTTGAGATGAACGACTTCAGCAGCAACTTCTTCTGGAAAAAGATTGGACGGCACGGCATCAATAAATTCGAAACTATACCCTTTGCTCTCTAGATGAGACGCTATCCAGAGGGCGAAAATAGGCGGTTCGATGGCGTGTTCTTTAGCAAAAACTTGGTAAACCTGAGTGAGGTTGCCAGGGATAACAAAAACTGCGTCTAAACGACTCATTCTACAACTCCTTCTATGAGATACTATTTGAATTGACGAATTTAAGGTATCAAAGACCTAGGAGCAATATAATTCTCCGAGCTATTGTTGTCAAGGAAAATAGAAACTAGAGATTAGAGAAGTTATTTCTTTTAATAATTTGATAACCCTTGATCAGCTCAGAAATTCCCTCGGTAAGCGATATTCGGGGCTTGAAACCCATATTTTCAATTTTAGTATTACTTACAATATAATTCCGTTTATCAGGATCTTCTCCTATTTTTGATTCTATGAAAACAAAGTTGGGAATTTGCTTTTTTATTTCCTCACAAAGTTCAATCTTACTTAAGTTAGCGTCTGAAAGACCGACATTATAGGGTTCGTTTTTCATTTTTTCAAAATTTTCCATCGCATGCATAAAGGCACCCGCCACATCTCTGATGTGAATATAATTACGTTTGAAATGAGGCTCGAATAATACAACGGCCCCATCATTAACGGCGCGATAAACAAAATCATTCACAAGAAGATCGAGGCGCATACGAGGACTAATCCCGAAGACGGTAGCGAGTCGTAAAGTGATCGCGTTTCCCGCTTCGAGCAGTTCTTTTTCCGCTTGCACTTTTAGTTTGCCGTAAAGCGAGATTGGATCGAGAGTACTTGTTTCATCACAAAATGCGACACCTTCGGCCATCCGACCATAGCCGCTATTGGTATTGGGAAAAATAATTTTTTGACATTTTTCGCGAAGTTTTAGAATAAGTTCTACTGCTTCAAGATTAATGGTGCGAGCGGCAACTGGGTCTCTATTACAAGCAGGAGCACCAACAACGCAAGCAAGCGGAATAATAAAATCCTTTTCTTTAATGTGCTGGGAGATTATTTTTTCATCACGAGCGTCACCGCGAATCAGGGTAAGGGTTTGAAAATTACAAACATCCAAAAGCGAGGACTGGTTATAGGTAAAATTATCAATAACGGTTACCTCGTGCCCCGCTCGTAATAACTCCGGAACCAATATCGATCCAATATAGCCCGCCCCGCCGGTTATAAGAATTTTTTTAGATGACATATGTCTTTAAAAATACGATTCAAAAATTTTTATCATATCGCCCGTGTATTTTTCTTGACTTAGATTGTAGGCTGCAGGCGAGGATATAAATTTATTGATATTTTTAATGTAGTCGTTATAGGTGTTTTCGTCCATAGCGCGTAGATATTCATTAAGGCGGGCAAAATCACAACCGAATTTCCTGAAATCAATAAAACAATTAGCTGGGAAAATATCGGCAATGTCTGGCGCCCCCCAATAAATCGGGACGGAACCGGCATAAAGACAATCAGTCATTTTCTCATGTACCATCCCCCCTAAATAAGCATTATCAAATATAAGAGAAAACTTGTACTGCTTCAATAATGCGAATTTATCTTCAACAGCCCCACGATATGATTTTCGAATAGATTCGTCATATTTGCGTGTATAGCGAACTGGTTTATCCCACCACATTCCATATAAATCAAAATCAGGATATTGAGAGAAATATTTTATGGCTTCTAGCCGATTAAGATACCCTTCCTGGTTTACGAAATTTGGCAGAGGTTTTATAAAATTCAACCCGGACACATATAAACGGCGCAACCAATGTATCCTCGCATTCCGTTGAATGAGAACGAGAAACTTTTTTTTGCGGAAGTCTGATTGCACTTCATGAATTTGGCTGTAATATGCGTGAGGGATAAACCACGGATGGAAATGGCTTTTAGGCGATACCCAATCTTTTACACCTTTTACCACGACTGAATGATCAAAATAGCTCGTAAGCCTTTCGAGGTTCCAAAAAAAACGGCAGGCATATAACGGATTTTCAGAATTTCTAATAACCGCAAGCCGCACCCCGGATTTTTGTAGGGCGAGTGACGTACTCATGTCCACATCAATGCGTTCTCGCATACAGATAGCCTTTGGTTTTTCTGACAAGGCAAAATAAATATCGGTGGTAATAAGTTGAATACCTTTTTTTTGGCACTCTTCATAGAAATAAGAAGCACAGTGATGATACCATTTCTCTTTTGCTACGCTCGGATCAAAACATAAATTCTGCTTGGAATGCGGCCCCAAAGTATCAAACACTACGACTTTTTTTCCTTTTACAGAAATATTCATAAAATTTTTATTGCTTTTTTATTATCTCGCCCAAGGATTTTTATCGTTATACCTTGATTTTATTGGCGACATTATCAAGAAACCACTGATAAGTCGAACTAAGTCCGTCTTCGAGTATTACGGTGTGATGCCATCCCATAGCGTTCAGCCGCTCGGTGTCAACGCGTCTTCGCGGCGTTCCATCTGGCTTTGAGGTATCCCAGGTGAGTTTTCCCTCAAATCCGCTCACCTTACTTACGGTTTCGGCAAGATCCCTAATCGAAATATCCTTGCCGGTTCCGATGTTAATGAGGCTATGAGAGAGCGATGGCTGATTCATGAGAAAGATACAGGCATCGGCGAGATCGTCGGAGTGCATAAAGTCACGCGTAGGACTTCCAGTCCCCCAAAGAACCACTTCATTTTTCCCTTTCGTTTTTGCCTCATAGAATTTACGCATAAGTGCTGGGATCACGTGTGAGTTCTCAAGGTTAAAGTGATCGTTGGGACCATAGAGATTGGTGGGCATTACCGAAAAATAATCGGTCCCATATTGGCGATTATATGCATCACACATTTCATACCCCGCGATTTTTGCAATTGCATAAGGTTCATTTGTCGGTTCAAGCGCTCCAGTCAATAGGTATTCTTCTTTGATTGGTTGCGGACAAATTTTCGGATAGATGCAGGCACTCCCCATGAAAAGCAAACGTTTAACATTCGCCAGATATGAGCTGTGAATAATATTGTTTTGGATACAGAGGTTGTTGTAAATAAATTCAGCGGGATAGGTGTTATTTGCGTGAATACCACCTACTTTTGCTGCAGCATCGATTACGTATTCTGGTTTTTCTTTTTTAAAAAAATCTGCTGTCATTCTTGCGTCAAGCAGATCAAGTTCTTGATGTTCGCGAGTGACCAGGTTTGAATAGTTGCCGGCCTGAAGCTTCCTTAAAATAGCCGACCCAACAAGGCCTCGGTGCCCGGCTATGTAAATTTTAGAATTTTTATCCATTAGATCACTAAAAATAAAATCCTTATTTCGACTATCCAAGATTAGCTATTTTTAAAAATTTTTTAATATACGGATTAAAATTTTTATCGACACTATTAAACCATCTGAAATCGAGACTTTGGGAATCTAATTTTATATTTTCTTTTTTACTAACTTCTACTCTAAATATAACAGCTAGAGCGTGAGATCCAAAACCCTTGAAATAACTCTTTTTTGGATTATAAAAGTGCTCGTGAATTCCTAGTATTCTATAATTTTTGCCCGACAATCCAGTTTCTTCCCGTAATTTTCTCCTTGCTGAATCTAATAAATGCTCGTTTTTAAATAACCTTCCCCCAGGAAAATACCAAGTTTGGGCTTCTGGATTATTTTTACGAAAAACTAAGAGAAAATTTTTTCCACTCGTTACAACTAAATCCACAGTTACTATCGGAACAGATTTGTGAATTTTTTCGAAAAGGCTGGTTGGTATTTTTCTTGAATACGGCTTCATCTATTAGATCTTGAATTACAGAGGGTTAAATTTTTATATCAGCGTCAACCATTATTTTGACTAAATCTTTAAATTTAGTCTTTGCTTCCCAACCTAATTTTTCTTTGGCTTTTTTAGGATCGGCAATTAAATTATCAACTTCTGTGGGACGAAAATAACGAGGATCAATTTCTACATAATCTCGCCAATTAAGGTTGCAGTACGAAAAAGCGGCATTTAAAAATTCTTCAACGGAATGACTCTCGCCTGTGCCGATTACATAGTCATCTGGTTTTGGCTGTTGCATCATTAACCACATGGCCTCAACATATTCAGGAGCGTAACCCCAATCGCGCTTCGCCTCTAGATTACCAAGATAAATTTTTTTGGCTGATCCATTTTTTATACTAGCTAAACCGCGAGTAATTTTTTTAGTGACAAAAGTTTCGCCTCGCCGAGGACTTTCGTGATTGAATAGAATTCCATTTGTGGCAAACAGGCCATATGCCTCCCGATAATTTCTTACCGTGTTGTAGGAAAAAACTTTGGCAATTGCATATGGGCTTCGCGGATAAAATGGAGTTTCTTCATTTTGGGGCGGTGGAGTGGCACCGAACATTTCCGAGCTAGAAGCTTGGTAAAATTTAACCTTTTTCCCAATATGTTCTTCGAAATCTTTAATAGCTTCAAGCATGCGGAGTGTGCCAAGACCAGTAATGTTGGCAGTGTATTCAGGAATATCAAAAGAAACACGAACGTGGGATTGGGCGCCAAGATTATAAATTTCGTCGGGTTGAATTTTATAGATTAACTTTCGGATCGTGTTGGCATCCGAAAGATCTCCGTAATGAAGAATTAAATGGGGCTTTTCTTCGTGGGGATCTTGATAGATATGCTCGATACGGGCAGTATTGAAGGTTGAAGCGCGGCGGATAACACCGTGGACTTCGTAACCTTTACTAAGCAATAATTCGGCTAGATACGAGCCGTCTTGTCCAGTAACACCGGTAACTAGAGCCTTCAGCATAAAAATTTTATTTTTTCTTTAGGGTAATTTGCTTCAAAAAATCAGCTAGAGCATTTTTGACCTTACTATCATTGGGCCACTGACTAAGAATTTGATCGGAAACGGTTTTCACTTCGGCAACATTTTTTTCTAAACGATAGATATCGAACATGCCATAAAGCGCTTGGGGCCGTTTGGGACCGTCGACTAGGGCAAGAGAATAATAGCTTTTGGCTTTGTCAAAGTAGGCTTTTTGATTAGTTTTCACGAAAGCCAATTCATTGAGCGAGCCCAAAAGATAAAGATCTTGACCAAAACTCATTCCACTCCCTTGATCTATCATTGGTTTATAGTAGCTCTCAAGGTACCCCATCAAATCAGCGATAACGTCAGGAGTGGCGGATGGCTGATTGAAGAATCCGGCGATTAAATTGGCAGTTTGGCGAACAAGCTCCTCCTGGCCAATTGGAGAAGGCCTATCAAGAACGCCAGATATTCTAGATTTAAAATCAGATAGAGAACTACTACCACCCAGATTCCGCATTGTCTCGATGAAATTACGAGATTTCTGGAATGGTAAGTAGGAACCATAATAAGCCATCCAGATAACGACGCAACTAATACTAATCGCTATTATTTTTTTAGTTGTTGGGTTCATTGGCTTTCAATTTATTTGAGGAAAAAATATAGGAAGCGAAAGCTAAAACGATAAATAAATTAAGATAAATCGGTAATACATCGAACAAGGCGAGGCCTTGAATGAGATAGCCAATTATAACTGCAAACATTAAGCTTGTCAATAAAGGTGCTTTTTTGAAGTGGGGCATATTTGCATCTAATTGCTGGGGGTTAATATTATTTTTTTCAATAAATTTATTTCCTTGGAAAAGGTTCCGGAAGAAAATTATAAATATAGACAAATACGCTAGAAAACCGATCAGGCCAGTGGTTGATAAATAATCAAAAACGATACTATGAGCGCGGTCAAACCAAGTTTCGGAATTTTTCTCAGGGGAAAAGTGCCGTGGATCAAAATGCTTATCGAAGGCGGCGCTGAAATTTTCCGGCCCCCAGCCAAAAATTGGACGATCCTTAAATGCCCGCCAAGCGGATCCCCATGTCCAAAGCCGAGTTCGTATAGAGTCGGTTTCATATCCCGTGTCAGCAATTTGCAATAATCGGCTTCCGGGAAGTTTTTGAATAATAGGATTGTGCCGAAAAACAATAAAAATAGAGCCGACTAAGATAATTCCAAGAAGAATGTAGGAATTTATTTTTCGCCGTTTGGAGCTGATGATAATAGAACAGATAAAGAAAGCAAAAATAGCGCCGATTAAGCCAAGAAACGCGCCGCGAGTTTGGCTTAAAATAAAAAAAAGCAGAAATACAAGCGATAACCCACCGTAAATTAAGAAACGACTGGATTTGGTTTTTTTACTATCTACGAGCCAAAGATAAGATGTAAAAAATAAGGTAAAGAGTAAATAGGGCGCTACATAGGCGGGATTGCCCAAGGAACCCTGGAAACGGGGACTAAAAATTCTATCGGAGATGCTAAGTCCGCTAGTATCTCCCCTCAATGGGCTGATTAAACCATTAACACCTACTTGAGCAAGGAATCCATAGAGAACCATTAAGAAGGCGGCACCTACTGACAACCAAAATAAGAGTCGCCATTCTTTCCATTCTTTGAGTTGGATAATTAGGAGAAAAAAGAAAAGGTAATAGTGGATCATTTGAAATCCCCCTTCTCCTCTTTCAAAATTAGACCAGAAAGCGGCGTGAGAATTCAGGGCGAAAATTGAAGCCAGAAGAAAGGCGAGAACGAAAATAGAAACAGCAATGAAAAGCGGTCGGCGAGACACTTCTAGGAGCCGATTTTTTACCTCGTTGATTTTGGCTTCAAAAGCCCAGTAGAGAAGATAAAACAGCAAAGCGAGTTCGATAACTACCCGAAAAAAATAATATTTAACGCCTATAAACGGAAAAAAAGTTGAGGTGGCGACTAAGGCAATACTAAAGACCGAAGCGTACAAGAAAAATTTAGAAATTTTTTGGAACATGATTTATATTTTATTTGGCGTATTCGACGGCGCGCATTTCTCGGATAACATTAACCTTAATCTCTCCGGGATATTTTAACTCGGATTGGATCCGGTTGGCAATTTCCCGGGCTAGTTCTAGCGCTTTAAAGTCGTCGATTTTTTCCGGCAAAACAAAAACCCGCAGTTCGCGGCCGGCGGAAATAGCGTAGGCAGTTTTAACGCCAGGAAATTCGAGAGCAATTTTTTCAAGATCGCCTAAACGCTTGATGTAATTTTCTAGAGTGTCACGGCGGGCGCCGGGACGGGCGGCCGAGAGGATGTCGGCGGCGGTAACAACGTAGGCCTCGGGAATAGCGTAAGGATAATCTTCGTGATGAGACTGCATCGCCTCGATTATTTTTTCATTGATGCTGTATTTTTTGAGAATCTTCCGGCCGAGTTCAACGTGAGTGCCTTCAACTTCGTGATCGATGGCTTTGCCGATGTCGTGAAGGAGGGCGCCTTTTTTGGCAATTTCAACATTTAATCCTAACTCACCGGCCATCATGGTGGCGATGTGGGCCATCTCAATTGAGTGCATTAAAACGTTTTGCCCGTAGCTGGTACGGAAATGAAGCCGGCCTAAAAGTTGGATTAACTCTTTCGGTAAATCAAATATACCAAGATCGGCGCAAGCGGCTTCGCCGATTTCCATGATCCGCTTGTTTAATTCTTGTTTGGCCTCTTCAACTTTTTCTTCAATTTTCGCCGGTTGAATGCGGCCATCTTTGATTAATTTTTCAAGGGCTAATCTAGCAACCTCTCGACGGAAAGGATCAAAAGAAGAAATAACGACGCTGTCCGGAGTTTCGTCGATCACAAACTCAACGCCGGTGGCGCGTTCAAGAGCGCGGATATTCCGCCCTTCCCGGCCGATAATTTTTCCCTTTAGTTCCTCGTCTATAAGCGGGAAAGTGGTAGTGGTAATTTCGGCAACTTGGGAGCGGGCAAATCGCTGCAAGCTAGTGGTTATTATTTCGCTGGCTTTCTTTTCTATTTCTTCGTGCCTCTCCCGATCCATTTTTTGAAGCGTCTGAGCAAGCTCGGCGCTGTTATTTTCTTCGATGTCTTTTAAAAGAGTGGTTTTAGCTTCCTCTTTAGAGAGCCCGCTAATTCTTTCGAGTTCTTTTTCGGCTTTTTCTTTGGCGAGGGAAATATTTTCTTCGTGGCGTTTTAATTCTTCGGATTTGGTTTTGAGATTCCCCTCTTCAGCGCTAAGGGAATTTTGTTTTTTGTCTAAAATTTCCTCGCGATGAATTAGGCGGGACTCGAGCGCGCCGAGTTGAATTTTTTGCTCCCGGCCTTCTTTCCTAACTTCGGCTAGGGTGTCGGCGGCTTTGCTTTCGGCATCGAGAACGATTTTTTTGGCTTCGTTCTCGGCCTTCTCAATTTTCTCTTTATTGATTTGTTCGATTGACCGGGTTTGCTTAGCGGCCCAGACGTGGCGAGCAAGATAGCCGATGATTAGACCAAAAAACAGGCCGGCAGCGGCGATTAGTAATGATTTTTCCATAATGGTTTTTTCTTAAATTCTTCATTATTGAATTTTTTAAGAAATAAAAATTGGTGACTTTTTTGTTCGGCCACCCATAAATATCCAATCGTCCTGGTTTCGGCTAGGGTTAATACGTTAAAAACTTGAAAATATTAGGTTAAAATTCTGACTCAAGAAACAAATGACGAAATGAATAATAAGGGTTTTTGAATTTAACTACATTATTAAAGGTACGGGTTTTGGGGGCCTTAGTCAAGGGTCGTTCGTATTTCCCTTTTAAGAACCGGCGTCGTTTTGCTTCCAGCGGCAAAACGCGCCTGCATCTCGCTCTAGCGACTCCGTTTTGGCGGAGACCAAGCTCGCTAGAGCTTCGATAGCTTCTTAAAAGGGAAATACTCATTTCTTTGGATTTTTAATACTTCCCAAAAGGAGCAACTTCGGCGCTGGGGATTTAGAGGAAAATAAATAAAAAAAGCCGAATGCAGCATTGTTGCGTTCGGCTTTCCTGTTATATGCGGCTCGATTCATTACCAGCCGTACTTAGCTCTGTGCTTCCTGTTGTAGCGTTCTTTCATCTTCTGATAGGTGTCGCGGGGGCGAGCCATAAACCTAAATCCATAAAATTCAAACCGGAAGCCTTTCTTGTTCTTTTTCGCCATAGATATCGCCCATCTGAAACAGCGATAAACACGAATAGGACGAACATACCCTCCTCTTCTAAAAGTAGCTGCCCTTCTTTTAACCACTTTATCTCCTTTCTATAACCCATGGTATCTTTGATTGTACTTTTTTCAGTATAAACTATTTCTTTTATTTGTCAAACCAAACTAGAATTAAGGGATTGGAATGAAACGAACATTACTTTTGGTGGTTTTGGATGGTTGGGGGTTGGGACAGCCGGATGCGTCTAATCCGGTTCATTTTGTTCAGCCGGCGACTTTTCGCTCACTTAAGGAAAATTTCCCTATGACCAGCTTGCAAGCGTCAGGAATCGCCGTCGGCCTCCCGTGGAATGAAGTCGGTAACAGCGAAGTCGGCCACTTAACAATCGGCGCCGGAAAAGTTATCTATCAATATTTTCCGCGAATTGAAATGGCAATAAAAGACGGCACTTTTTTTGAGAATAAAGTTTTGAAAGATGCTTTTGAACACGCCCGAAAAAACGGAACGGCGGTTAATTTAATGGGGCTTTTAACCGAGGGAACGACTCACGCGGCGCTCGATCATTTATTAGCCCTTATCCAAATGGGCGAACGGGAAAATGTGCCGGTGAAACTTCATTTGTTCGCCGACGGAAAAGACGCCTCCCCTTTCCGCCTTCAAAAAGTTTTAGAGAAACTGCCGAAAGATAAATTAGCGACAGTGATGGGGCGCTACTATGGAATGGACCGGGAAAAAAATTGGCAGCTGACCAAAAAAGCCTACGACACGCTAGTTGGAGAAGACGGGATGATTATTAATGATCCAGCGCCGATTATCGAGGAAACCTACAAAAAAGGAAACAACGAAGAATTTGTGCCGCCAATGAGATTCGGGCCGGATAAATTTATAAAGGATAATGAGTCGCTCGTGATATTTAATTTTAGAGAAGATAGTATTCGCCAAATCGCGGAGTCTTTTATACTTAAAGACTTTAAAAATTTTCCGAGAAAAGATTTTAAAAATTTGATGGTGGCGACGATGACTCATTACGAGGATACGCTGGATGCGCCGGTGATTTTTCCGCCGGAAGAAATCAAAGAACCGCTCGGCAAGGTTTTGAGCGACGCGGGGAAAACCCAATTGCGAATCGCTGAAAGTTATAAGTACGCGCACGTGACTTATTTTTTTAATGCTTATATGGAACAGCCTTTAAAAAATGAGTACCGTGTTTTTATTCCATCGGTTAAAGCGGCGCACGTTGAAGAATACCCGGAGATGATGGCATCCGAGATAACCAACCGTTTAATCCAGGCGCTAGAGAACCAGGCTTTTGATTTTATTTTGGCTAATTATTCGAACCCGGACACGATGGGGCACACAGGGAATTATGACGCGGCAGTAGAAGCGGTGAAAACCATCGACCGAGAAATCGGCCGGATAGTCCAAGCGGGATTGGACACTAATTCCATTGTTATTATCACTTCCGATCACGGCAATATCGAAGAGATCTCTAACCCGTTCACGGGAGAACCGGAGACCCAGCACGATTTAAGCCCGGTGCCTTTTTATTTGGTGGCTAAAGAATTTAAGGGCCGAAAATTCAAAGACTGGGAAATAGCGGAGCGGATGGCAAGCGGGTCGCTTTCGGATGTGGCGCCGACGGTGCTAGAATTAATGCAGATACCAAAACCTCCAGAGATGACCGGAAGGAGTCTGCTAGGAAATATAATTTAATTCTTTAGACAATGTGGATTTTAAAGTTCGCCATAACAATCGCCGTTAACGCTTTTACCCTAGTAGGCCTTTCAAAATGGTTGCCGGGTTTTAATTTGGCTAGTTTGGATTACAAACAGGTGATTTTGGCAGCGGTGATTTTTACAGTTTTGAATTCTATTTTAAAACCAATTTTGAAGATGGTGCTGGGACCAGTGATTATTTTTACTCTCGGCTTGGGCTTGATTGTAGTTAATATGATCGTGCTCTACGTGCTTGACTTAATCGTGGAAAACATTACCATAGAAGGACCTTTGACGCTCCTTTACGCGTCACTTATATTGGGCGGAGTGAATTTCTTACTGCACTTTATTTCCCATCAAAGAAAATGATTTTATCAGTACTACAAATTATAATAGCGGCGGCGATTGTTGTTTTAATTATCCTTCAAGAACGATCAGCGGGGCTTTCGGGAATTTTCGGCGGTGGAGACAGCGGCGGTTTTTACCACGCTCGGCGGGGAATGGAGAAAGCCATATTCACGAGTACGGTAGTCCTTACGATACTATTTATTGGTTTAGCAGTATTTAAACTTTTGAGTTCTAGCGCCTAGGTTTTGTTTTTAGTTGAGTTAATTAAATAAGCAGTTTTTAGTTTCGAAATTTGACAATGACCGAATTAAAAAAAATTTTTACTTCACTTTCTGGAAAAGAGCGGAGTGTTTTTGTGTTGGCGGCGGCGGTGGGAATAATAGCCCTGATAACTTTGGCTACGATCGTGATTGGACAAATAACAAAAGTAGTTCCAGCAAAGGGAGGAACCTACACCGAAGGAATAGTGGGGCAACCAGCCTTGATAAATCCGGTACTAGCGGAGACGGAAATCGACAAAGCTTTGGTGCGCCTCACATTCAGTCGGCTTGAGGATGTGGCTTCAAAAATTGAGCCGGAAAATAACGGGAAAACTTGGCGAGTTAGAATCAAAGACGACGTAAAATGGTCAGACGGAGAGAAGCTTACTAGTGACGATATAATTTTCACGGTGGCGATGATTAACGATCCGGAAAATAAATCCCCGCTTCGGGCCTTTTGGCAAGGAGTGGCGGCGGAAAGGATCAGCGAGCTAGAACTTCAATTTAGCCTAGCGGCGCCTTATTCATTTTTTTCGAAAAATTTAGCGGGATTATATATAATTCCCGCCCATATTTTCAAAAATGTTCCGCCTCAAAACTGGAGAATCTCGGATTACAATCTAAAACCGGTGGGAAGTGGGTTTTATAAATTTGATACATTCGGTAGGAAGAGCGACGGATTTATCACTGATTATGCTTTAAAAGAAAAGGGCTTAACCGGAGCAACAAGCACTTTTGTCAGCGATGTAAGATTTAAATTTTACGAAAATAATGATGATCTAATTACGGCTTTTAATCGCGGCCAAGTTGATGGAATTGGAATCCAAAGCACAAAAGATTTAGATAATGTCCGCAGATCATATAAGAAGAATATTTTTGAGATTCCAAGCTACTACGCGGTATTTTTTAATCAAGCAAAAAATCCAGCTCTAAGAGAGTGGGCGGTTCGAAAAGCCTTAACCTTAACGATTGATAAGAAGAAAATAGGAGAGCAAGTTTTTGGCGGAGAGGCGGCGGTGATAAATGGTCCGACGATAATAAAAAACGCCAATTTAGAAACCGGAGAAGCGACTAGTAGCGACTACTCACCGGAAACCGCAATTCAGCTTCTTGAAGGGGCGGGCTGGAAATTACCAGATAGCTCTGTTAATCAATCGTCCACTTCGCTATTTAGGGAAAAAATAATCGGCAAAGAAAATATCAAGTTGGAGTTAAATTTAGTGGTGCCGAAAATTTCTTTTTTAAACGACACAGCAGCGTTGCTTCAGGAGATGTGGCAAAAAGCCGGCTTTAGAGTGAATCTTGTTTCGGCAACTCCCCAGGAAGCGATGGAAAAAATCATCAAAAATCGGGATTACGAAATGATTATATTTGGAAATGCCCCAAATGATCCTCAGGATCTATATCCTTTTTGGCATTCATCGGAGAGGTTTGCGCCTGGTCTTAATCTTTCTTTATACAATAGCAGCCGAGCCGATGGCTTGATGGAAACAATACGGCAAAGCCTGATCCCCGAAGAGCGGGCAAGCAAGTTAATGGACTTAACAAACACAATTGAAAACGATTACCCGGCCGTCTTTCTTTACTCGCCTTATTACCTTTATCTAACAAATAAAAATTTAGGAGGGGTTGGTGATGGGCTTATCAGCGAGCCGGCGGATAGGTTCGTTGGTGTTAGTAGGTGGTATTTGAAAACGGTTAGGGTGTTGAAATAGAAATTATGTTACATGCAGTATATAACAATAGCG
This sequence comes from Minisyncoccota bacterium, assembly GCA_041664245.1. Taxonomy (GTDB): domain Bacteria; phylum Patescibacteriota; class Minisyncoccia; order UBA6257; family 2-01-FULL-56-20; genus JBAYLC01. Next base: position 2,646 of record JBAYLC010000005.1, on the reverse strand, counting down.
TGAATTTGACGGTAATAGTTACGAAGAATACAATTACTGAATAAAAAATGGCTTTAACAAAAGAAGAAATTCAAAAATATAAGGAGGAGTTAGAGAGAAAACAACGGGAGGTTAGCGCGCAAATTGCCGAACACGAAAAATCGGTTGATTTAGGCGATGATGTTGACAGCGAAGACGAAGAAGCGGACGAGGTAGAGGAGAGAGGAAACCAAGTGGCGATTGTTAAGGCGCTCGAAGATAATTTAGACGAAATCGAAAAAGCGCTTGGCAAAATTGAAGCCGGACGATATGAAAAATGCGATAAGTGCGGCGGGGAAATAACGAAAGAAGTTTTTGATGCGGCGCCGGAGTCCCTGTTGTGTAGGGAATGCAAGATGGCGAGCTAGGTTATTGGCTATAGGTTTTAGGTGATAGATATTAGCCGACGCGAATGACGCGAACGCACGTAAAAACGTGCGTTTTTTAGATTTGAGAAAATTTAGTTTCCGAGATAATCTTTAGGTAATGTTAAAAAATCTTGCGAAAGTTTATTCGGCAGAATTAGAGGGAATCAAGGCGCGGTTGATTGAGGTTGAAGTTGATTTGAATGTCGGGCTACATGCTTTTAATATTGTCGGCCTCGCCGATAAGGCACTTAACGAAGCAAAGGAGCGGGTTAATTCGGCGCTTAAAAATTCCGGGGTGAAACCGCCAAATCGGGAGAACCGAAAAATCACCATTAATTTAGCGCCGGCGGATATCAAGAAAGCCGGCTCGCAATACGATCTGGCCATCGCGATTGGATATCTGCTCGCGACCGGACAGATGAAAGATTTTGAAACAAAGAACAAAATATTTTTAGGAGAGTTGGCTTTGGATGGACGATTGCGGCCAGTTTCGGGAGCGCTTAATATCGCCCAAATGGCGGCGGAAAATAACTTTGAATATTTATTTTTACCGGAAGAAAACGCCAACGAGGCGGCGGTGATAAAAAACATAAAAGTAGTTCCCGTTGAAAACCTACAGGAAGCGATTGATTTTTTGGAAGAGAGGAAAGAAATCAAACCGAAAATTTTTCAGCCAGTAAAATCCGAATTGGTTCACGCGCCGGATTTTTCGGAAATTAAATCCCAGGAAAATGCCAAACGAGCGCTCATAATCGCCGCCGCGGGCGGACACAATATGCTAATGATCGGGCCGCCAGGGGTGGGTAAAAGTTTACTTTCACAAGCAATGACGGGGATTCTCCCCTCTTTGGCGCTTGAAGAAGCGATTGAAATTACTAAAATTTATAGCGCCGCCGGGCTCGGGATAAATGGACTAGTGGCGACCCGACCGTTTCGTTCGCCACACCAGACGGCGTCGCTAATCGCGATCGTCGGCGGCGGGACAAATCCAAAGCCGGGCGAGATTAGTTTGGCTCACCGGGGAATTTTATTTTTAGACGAAGTGCCAGAATTTCAAAAAAATGTTTTGGAGTCGTTGCGGCAACCGATGGAATCGGGCGTGGTCCACGTCGCTCGCGCGAAAGGGACGCTCGCCTTTCCGGCTAAGTTTTCTTTGATCGCGGCGATGAACCCTTGCCCCTGCGGATTTTACGGCGACCCGGAAAAAGAATGCAAATGCTCGGCTTACGAAGTGATTCGCTACCAGAAAAAAATCTCGGGGCCGCTTTTAGATAGAATCGATATTCAAATTCGCGTGCCAAGAGTGAAAATTGAAGAATTACGGGCAAAATCCGGAAACGAAAAAAACTCGCAAAGTCCGGAAGTTAAGAAACAAGTGGAAAGGGTTAGAGAAATCCAACGGAAGCGTTTTGAAAAATTGCCGGCGGGCCGGCGAATTACGACTAATGCCGAGATGAGCTCAAAACAAACGGAAGAGATGATTGATTTGGAACCAGCGGCCGAGGATTTTTTAAAGACGTTGGATAAAAGCCGACTTTCACCAAGAGGATATTATCGGCTACTAAAAGTGGCTCGAACGATTGCGGATTTAGAAGAAAAACAAACGGTGGCGGCGGAGCATTTGGCCGAGGCGTTTAGTTATAGATTACGAGAAGAAGTGTGATTAGGGAAATGGAGAATGGGACATGGGGAATGGATAATGAATTGTGAATAATTAAAAACCGCCTTCGGGCGGTTTTTAGGTTGCGGGATTAGAGAAATTTGAAAGTTTGGAGGATTTTTTGAGTAAGAGTATATCTTTGCCAGTCGAGATTTGTTTCTCCATCATCAGTGGGATTATATTTAGTAACAAAATTACCGAATTCGTCAAAAAGACCGTAGTATCCATAACTGAAAACTAATTCGAAGATTTTATTGTTTTTATCAATAAAAATTCTTTCTGTAATGTTTCCTCTTGCGTTTGCATAACCTTGCCTTACTTTTGTGGCTTCGTTCCCGCTAATATTATATGGTTTAATGTCAAAACTGCATTTTTCACAACTTCCTGCTTTAAGACTATCTAAAAATTTAGACAATCCCTGAAATTTATTAGTTTTCTCAAAAACAAACACATCAAGCAATCGCCCCTCGTTAAGATTGTCTGTTATTAGTGCTAATCTTGTTAACCCATATTCCTGTGCCGTCAATGTTTGATTTCCAAACATATCGTATTTTTCATCCGTTCTCTCGCTAAATTCTAATTTAATTGGAGTATTTTCTT
>JBAYLC010000004.1:0-82346 GCA_041664245.1 Minisyncoccota bacterium | reverse complement strand
CAGCTTACTCATTAACCACTCCCAAGCTCTTTCCAGCCTTACTGCTAACACCACTTATCACTATCGAGTGAAATCTAAAAGTGCGGCTGGTGTCTTGACGACGAGCGGGGATTACAGTTTTGTGACTCCTAGTACTCAGTTGCCAGGGACCACACTTCTTAATCCCGGTTTTGAAAGTTGCACAGCGGTGGGAGGAGTGGCGCCGAATTGGACAGCGAGTGTAGTCGGTTCAACTGGCGCGGCTTGTTCGAATATATCACCTCAGGCGGGAAGTTGGCGGGTGTACGCGATAAAAAATTCATATTTATATCAGACGTTAGCTCTTGCTGCCGGCAAAACTTATAATTTCAAAGTTTATGCGATGAATTCATCAGGAGGTAATAACTCGACTTTGCTTGTATCCTCGGCTCCGGGAGGCGGAACGACTTATTGCACAGCCTCAACAGCGGCGACGGCTTGGACGCAAATTATTTGCAGTCATACATTTTCAGCCAACACGACAGTTTATGTAAATTTAGTAGGCGGACCTTCGGATCCGGGAAGTCGTTTCGACGAGGTCTCAGTGACTATTGGGGCGACTGATACGACACCGCCGAACGTTTTAATTACGGTTCCGGCCAGTGGAGCGGTAGTTTCTGGAAATTCGATTATTTCAGTTACGGCATCGGATAATATTGGAGTCATTGGCGTTCAAATTAAAATTGATGGCGTAAGTTATGGCGCCGAGATTTTAAATTCACCTTACTTAATAACTTGGAATACGACTCAATTTGGAAATGTTTCTCACGTGATTACCGCGGTGGCGCGTGATGCGGCGGGAAATTCAACCGTTTCTTCGCCGGTTTTGGTTACAGCTTACAATGCCGTGGTGGTGACTCAACCGCCATCAAATGGAGGCAGTGGTAATGGCGGTGGCGGAGGAGGCGGGGGAGGTGGAGGTGGATTAAGTAATGATACTAATTTTCCTGGAAGCGGATTGAACCAAGAAATAAATGTGACTACACCGATATCAACCACAACAATACCGATGGGGAATGCGGTTGCCTTGCCGGGAATAACGATTCCGCTTTATCCCACTCTTAATAACCCGCAGGTGAAGACTCTCCAGCAGATTTTGAATAGAAATGCTTTCGTTATAAATACTTTCGGAGCGGGCTCACCCGGCAATGAAACTCAATACTTTGGAATTAAGACAAAGGAAGCGGTTATTAAATTTCAACTCAAAAAGGGAATTATCAATTCGGTTTCTGATTCGGGAGCGGGTTTAGTTGGTCCTAAGACGCGGCTGGAAATTAACAAACTTACTGTTGGGTCAACTCCTAATTTCGAGAGCAATATCACTAGTGATCAGGCGACACTGGAGGCGCTTATTAGAACGCTCCAAGATAAAGTGCGAATTTTGCAAGAGCAAATTAAGAAAGCCGAAAATTTAACAGGATAATCTAGGCAATAAAAAAACAACCCCAATCAAAGGGTTGTTTTTTTATTGGTGCCTGGGCGGTGAATCGAACACCGGACGCCAGCCTCTTCAGGGCTGCGCTCTGCCACTGAGCTACCCAGGCCTAGCGAAAATTTTACTCTATAGTTTCGAATAAGTGAACCCCCAATAAAGAGGACGAGAATAGAAACCTACTTTTTCAAATCCAAGGTGAGGCGTTTTTCTTCCTTATTAACTGATTCGATTATAAATTTATGATCTTGATTTAGGGCGAGTTTATTTTTCATATCCTCAGAACTTTCGAATTTGGAAACGTGAATCATGCCTTGAATTTCTTTACCTAAATTGATTATCGCGCCGAAAGGAGTGAATTTATAGACCTGACCTGCTATTTCTTTTCCAGCCTCATATTCTTCGGTTATTTTTTCCCAAGGATTTGACTGGAGCGCTTTTAGTGACAAGAGAACGCGACCGTCTCGAATGTTGATGATTTTTACCCGAATGGCGTCGTTTAATTTAACTATTTCTTTTGGATTATCAACTAAGTGATGGCTCAATTCGGAAATATGAATCATGCCTTCAATGTCTGGATTGTCGACAAAGCGAACGAAAACTCCGAAGTCGGCAATGCCGGAAACTAGTCCGTCAACTTCTTGGCCGATTTCGTATTTTGTGAGCAGTTCTTTAACATTAACGCTGGCGGTTTCCCGTTCTGAAACTATTAACTTATTACCGCGAGGGTTAACGTCAATTATTTTGACGCTCAACTCTTCGCCGATAATTTTTTTGAGCTCCTCGATTACTTTTTGCTTATCGCCGTCGGTTACTTTAGGTTGGTGATTATTTGAGAGTTGGGAAACCGGAAGAAAGGCTTTGAGATTGAGAATGTTCACAGTTAAGCCGCCGCTATTTACTCCAGTAACCTTGGTTTTTACGATTTCGCCCGATTCTTGAAGTTCTTTGATTTGCTGCCAAATTTGTTGTTTGTCGGCTTCAGAAAGTGAGAGTTCAACATAGCCGGCTTCGCCGTCAAGGTTAACAATTTTAGCCGGAAGGCGGTCGCCGGGCTGGAGATTTTTGATTATATTTTTAGCATTGGAAAATTCGGAGCCGTAGATAATGCCGGTGCCGAAGCTCCCAATGTCAAAAAATGCCTGGCGGCCATCTTTAGAGATGAGTTCGGCTTCCACCACGTCGCCTTCCCGGGGGCCGTTTAAATTAACTGTTCCCGATTTGAGAAGTTGGTTGATGACGGGGGAAATCTTTTTGTTGTTAGCTATCATTTTTTAGATTAGCTGATTATAGGTTATTGAATCGGGATAGTCAATTTCGGCTTCCCAAAGGCGATTTTCTCTGATAAAATGATGGAACTGATGGTTATAAATTATTGCGGTGAAGGCGGTTTTCGCCTTCAAAACGGCAGTTTATCGGTTTTAATTAACCCTCCAAATAATCGCTTAAAAGCCGATGTGGTTTTAAAAACGGAGACTGATTTGGCGCACTTAAATCTTAATCAAATAGGTGAGATAACCGTTCCCGGAGAATACGAGGTTCAGGGAATTGAAATTACTGGGTGGATGATTCCGGATGAGTCAAATCAAAAATCAATAAAGACCGCTTATTTGATTAAGTGGGAGGATATTAGTTTTGTGTTTTTGGGGGCGACTAAAAAAATGCCGTCGGCGGAAATTTTAGAAAATTTCAATGATCCTAGTATTGTTTTTGTTCCTTTTGGCGGAAGTTATTTAAATCAGGAAGATGTTTTGAAAATGGTGAAGCAATTGGAGCCAGCGGTGGTAATTCCAACTTTTTCGGCTGATGAAAAACTGGTTTCCAAAGTTTTTGGCCAGAACATAACAACGCAGGATAAATTTGTTTTTAAGAAAAAAGATTTGGAGTTAGGGAAGATGCAGGTAATTTTACTAAAAGAGAACGTTTAGTTTTATAAATAGAAATGTTTAGAAAATTCTTAGAAAGACTTCAGTCGTCAGATGACCAAACAAAAAAGCGTTGGATGATTGGAAGCGCAACAGTGATCATCGCGATTGTAATTTATATTTGGATTGGTTATTTTAACAATCTTATCTTCACACTTAGTTTGCCTCAGGAGCCACCGCTCCAGAAAATCGGGGGCTTCTCTTTCTTGGAAACAGCAAAGAATGCGGTGGCAGCCGTTTTTGATACAGCGAGAAGTTTGATAGGGAATATTTTTAGCCAACCCCGGGAATATATTATTAAGTAACGAATGATTGATAATCAACAATTAATGAAAATTATTTTTAAAAAAACAAATGGGAAGAATTGATAAAAGAGAAATAGTTAAAGAGCTCCAAGAGTCGTATTTGGATTACGCGATGTCGGTTATCGTGAGCCGCGCTTTGCCGGATGTGCGGGACGGATTAAAACCGGTCCAGCGGAGAATTTTTTGGGGAATGTGGGATAGCGGTTCTACGGCGGACGCGAAATTCAAAAAATCGGCCAACATTGTCGGTGAAGTAATGGGTAAATATCATCCTCACGGCGATATGGCGATTTATGATACTTTGGTTCGAATGGCACAGGATTTTTCTTTGCGGTATCCGTTGATTCAGGGACAGGGAAACTTTGGTTCAATCGACGGTGATTCGGCGGCGGCGATGAGGTATACCGAAACGAAGCTGGCTAAAATTTCCCAAGAACTTCTTATTGATATTGAAAAAGAAACGGTTGATTGGCAGCCGAATTATGACGGCAGCCGGCAAGAACCGAAAGTATTGCCAGCGAAACTTCCTAATTTGCTTTTAAATGGAAGTTTGGGAATTGCGGTTGGAATGACGACTAATATTCCGCCTCATAATTTAAGCGAAATAATCGAAGCAATTAATTTTTTGATTGAAAATCCGGAGGCTTCTTCGGAGGACTTGCTTAAATTTGTGAAGGGGCCGGATTTTCCAACTGGAGGGATAATTTTTGACTCGGGGGCGATTAGGGAAGCTTACGTTACCGGCAAGGGGTCGATCATGACTCGGGCGGTGGCGGAGGTGGTGGAAAAAAAGAGCCGAAGTTGCGAGATTGTGATTACTGAAATTCCTTACCAAGTAAACAAGTCGGAGTTGATCAAACATATGGCGGAGTTGGTAACTGATAAAAAAATTGAGGGGATTCGAGATCTTCGGGACGAATCAGGGAGAGAAGGCCTAAGGATCGTGATTGAGCTTAAAAATGATGTGCCACCGCAGAAAATCTTAAACCAACTCTACAAACACACCGACCTTCAGAAGAATTTTAATTTGAATATGATTGCACTTGTTGATGGAATTCAGCCGCGACTTTTATCACTTGCGGAAATTCTTAATTATTATTTGGCTTATAGAAAAATTGTCGTTCGGCGCCGAACGGAATTTGATTTGAGGAAAGCGGAAGAGCGGGCACATATTTTAACTGGTTTAGCGATGGCGCTTAATGCGATTGATAAAATTATCTCAACGATTAAAAGATCAGCGAATCGGGAAGAGGCAAAAGTTAACTTAATAAAGAATTTTAAATTTTCCGAGATTCAAGCGGTGGCGATTTTGGAAATGAGGTTGCAAGCATTAGCGGCGTTGGAGCGGGAGAAAATTGAGAGCGAGCTTAAAGAAAAATTGGAGCTAATAAAAGAGTTGAATTTAATTTTAAAGGGTCCAACGCGGATTTTGAAAATTATCAAGGAAGAATTAGCGGAATTGAAATCAAAATATGGCGACGAGCGGAGGACGAAAGTGGTTGGAGCGGGCGTCACCGCTTTTAGAGAAGAAGATTTAGTGCCACAGGAAGAAGCGGTGATTTCGCTTTCCGCGGGGGGGTATATAAAACGGATGCCACCGACTTCGTTTAAGAGTCAACATCGAGGCGGCAAAGGATTAATCGGTTCAGAGGTGGCAGAAGACGATTTCTTAACTCATTTTTTGGGCGCTAACACGCACGACAATCTTTTGTTTTTTACTGACCGGGGGAGAGTTTTCCAAACTAAAGCCTATGATATTCCGGTGGCCAGCCGGACGTCAAAAGGGAAAGCCGTCCATAATTTTCTTGAACTACCGACAACGGAAAAGGTAAGCGCGATTGTGAGCTATTCAGATATCAAGGGCGGAAAAGATAGCGGCGGATTTTTGGTGATGGTCACAAAAGACGGGCTGGTTAAAAAAACGAGGGTGGCGGATTTTCAAAATATTCGGAGGACGGGAATAATTGCGATTGATCTTAAAAAAGACGATTTTTTGGGTTGGGTGAGAATTTCAAGCGGAAAGGATCAGATTATTTTGACGACTAAGAATGGGCAGGCGATAAGATTCAAGGAATCACAAATAAGGGCGATGGGAAGAACAGCAGCGGGCGTGAGAGCGGTGCGTTTGAGAAAAGGCGACGTGGTGGCTGGGTTTGATATAATTAACGAGGAGGATAAGGAGGCAATGAAAACAGCGCGGTTTTTGGTGGTGATGGCAAATGGGTTCGCTAAGCAGACAAAGCTTTCGGAGTATAAAGTGCAGAGCCGAGGAGGTTCGGGCATTAAGACAGCAAAGATAACTTCAAAAACAGGAATAGTGGTTTCCAGTAAAGTGATAACTAACGAGGAAGAAATTTTGGCGCTTTCGGCGAAGGGGCAGATTATAAGAACACCGCTTAAAAGCGTTAGAAATACCGGCCGAGCGGCTCAAGGAGTGAAAATTATGAATCTAAAATCTGGAGATAGGTTGGCGGGGGTGGTGGTTATTTAAATGTTTAGGTTATAGATATTAGGTATTGAAAATTTAAATTATGAAGTTTTCGAAAAAACAAGTTTTGATTATTGGAGGAGTTTTTATTTTTATCATTGTTTTGCTGATAGTTGTTTTTTCTAATTTGCGCCAGAACGGACCGGTTTTGCCGCCGGCCAATCTTTTGATGTGGGGTTTTGATGATAAGCCGGTTTTTGATAAAGCCATTGAATCCTACCAAAAATCTCGCACCGGCATAAAAGTTAAGTATCAAAAAGTGAGCGAGACTAACTATGATAGCCTGCTTATTGACGCGTTAGCGGCCGGGACTGGGCCGGATATCTTTATGGTTGGTAATCGATCGGTGGCAAGGCAAAAAAATAAAATGCAACCAGCGGCGGCGACACAGTATTTGCTGACCCAGCTAAGATCGGATTTTCCGCAAGTGGTGGAGCAGGATTTTGTTCAAGACGGAAGAATATGGGCTTTGCCGCTTTATATCGATACGCTTTCGCTTCTATATAACAAGGATTTTTTTGACCAGGCAGGAATTGTTTATCCGCCGAAAACTTGGGATGAGTTTCAATCGGACGTGGCGGCGCTTAGAAAAATTGAGAGCGGCGACCGGATTAAAATAGCCGGCGCGGCAATTGGGGGGTCAGAAAAAACTATTCCGGGAGCAGTGGATTTACTAAATTTACTTATGCTCCAAAATGGCACCGAGATGTTAGACCAAAAGGGATACGCGGCGGTTTTTTCTGATGGTGGAAAGAACGGGAAAGGGATGGCGGCTTTTAATTTTTATTTAAGCTTTGCTAATCCTTATTCCCAGTTTTATACATGGGGTGACACCCAGCCAAACGCGATTGATAGTTTTTCGAGCGAGGGAACGGCGATGATTTTCGGATATCAAAGCACGTTTAATTTAGTGAAGAATAAAAATCCATTTCTTAATTTTGCGGCCGCGGCGGCGCCCCAACCGACGGGAGCGGAAAGATCGATTGCTTATGCTAACTATAGAGGACTGACTGTTTCTAAACAGAGCCGGGCGCCGGCGGCGGCTTGGGATTTTATTATTTATCTGGCCACAACGCCGGCGGTTTCCCATGATTATCTTAGCGGCACTAATCGGTCGCCAGCTTTGAAATCAATTATTGACGAGAAAAAAAATGATCCGGATATCGGAATTTTTGCCCGCCAAGCCCTCATTGCCCGTTCTTGGGCGCAAGCCGATGACCGGCAGATAAAAAATATTTTTTCAGGAGCGATTGCGAATGTCCTAATGGGGCAAACGGATTCTTTTAGGGCTTTGGGCCAGGCGCAGGATCAGATCAATGCGGTGATGAAAGCGGCGAGGTTGGGCAGTTAAATGTGCTACAATTTATATTAATGGGAAAATTTTGGAAGTTTTTTCCTTTAGTGCTCACCGGAATTTTTTTCCTGGTTTTTTTGATAGTGCCGCAAGTGGCGCACGGAGAGGTTTCTCTTTGGCCGGCCGGATTTTGGGCAACTGACGGTTTGGTGCCGCCGCAGTGCCAAGAGCAATCTTGCCAGAGCTTATGCGACTTGATGGATTTGGGGCAAAGAGTGGTTTATTTCGCGCTTACCATTCTTCTTTTTATTATTGTGCCGATCATGGTGATGTGGGGAGGACTCACAATTTTAACAAGTGGCGGAGCGTCAACTATTTTAGAGGGCGGGAAAAAGGGATCACCAGCGGGGATATCGCGAGGAAAGAAAATTTTGACTGGAGCGATTATTGGAGCGGCGCTTGGTGTAGGTTCATTTTTAATTATTAATACATTTATTTGGGGTTTGGGTCTTTTTGCTGGGCAGGGGCAAGGAAAGATCGGTTGGGGAACGGTTGTTTGTACCCCGCCGCCGATGGGGAGCGGTGGTTTAGGTGGGGCGGGCACCGGAAATAATGGCACGGGGAATAATGGTACTGGAAATAACGGCACGGGAAATAATGCAACGGGAACAGGGCAGTTGCCTGGAGGGACTGGTAATGATGACGCAACGATTAGAGCGATACTTACGGCGGCGGGGATCAAAATCCATAGTAGCGGTAATTGTAATGATATCAGTAATCCTAGTTGTACGAGTTTGCTGGGATTGCCATGGTCGGCAGTTGACGGACTTAAGGCGATTAAAAACGCTTGCCCGAGTTGCGATTTAATTGTGACGGGCGGAACGGAGGTGGGTCATAATACCCACGGACCAGGAAAGGCCAGAGTGGATATAGATAACACTCCGTCCGTTAATAATTACGTGTATTCTCAAATCGGTTTAAGCACTCCGGTTCCGAATACTTGGTATACGGGCAACGACGGAGTGAATTATTATTGGGAAGTTGATCATTGGCATCTTTGTTGGGGACATTTGTATAATTGCCAAACAGGGGGTTAGGAAAATGTTATAATTCTAGAGTTGGTAAAGTTGAAAATAATTTTTAGAAATATGAAAAAAGTTTTATTAAGTATTTGTTTGGTGCTAAGCGTGGTAGTGGTTTTGAGTTTTTATACGACTGTTTGGGCGCAAGGAAACAGTAATACTGGTGGCCCCGGGAATAGTAATACTGGGCCCGGGGGGAGCGTTACAATAAATCTAACGACCCCAATTGGTTGCACAAATTTTTCTTGCGTGTTTAAAAATATTATGAACACGCTTTTCTGGATCGCGGTGCCACTCACGGGAATAATGGTGATAATAGGTGCTTTTCAAATACTTACAGCTGCTGGGAACCCAGAGAAGTTCAAAAGTGGCAAAAAAACCCTGCTTTACGCGGTGATTGGATTCGCGGTAGTACTTATTGCCGGCGGGGTGGTGCCAATTGTTTGCAGTATTTTTAATCTGCAATGCACGGGTTGATGATAAGGTGATAATTTTTTATAATTAAGCAGATGTTTTGAAAGGTCGATTTTTCCACACTGTTGTTTGTGGAAGTATATTAAGAAAGAAAAAATAGGAATAATGCAGAAAAATTTATTAAAGGTAGGCGCGATAATCTTTTTGATGGTTATTTTTGCCGGACCGGTGGCAGTGATGGCTCAGGATATAACCCAAGTTAATCCGCCCATTGGCACGACGCCCGGACCGAGCAGCGTTGGAGGAGCAATCGATTGGTTTGGAACCATTCTTACTTGGGTGGCAAGAATATTCTGGATAGCGGCAATTTTGTTTATCTTTTGGGCAGCGTTTCTTTATCTTACGGCGGCTGGCGATCCGGAAAAAGTGAAGAAAGCGAGCCACACTCTTTTGTACGCCGTAATTGCGATTGTTATTGGACTTATGGCTTATGGTATTCCGAAGCTTGTTGGCACTGGTCTTAGCGGACAATAGTGATAAGTATTTATCTTGGGCGGCTATAGCCGCCCAAGATAAAGAAAAATTAGAAGTCGGGTTGAAGGGAATTGATTTTTTTATGATGAAAAATAAATTGGCAAAGTTTTTCAAAAAATACGGATTGGTTTTAGTATTACTGCTTCTTGCTGGGTGGGTTATTTTTCCTACAGGAGTGCTGGCGCTTGATCCGCCGCCTACGGCGCCGATTACCAGCGTTTCCGGAATCGTTAATTTAGCTGGAACGATTCTCACTTGGATGGCAAGGATATTCTGGATTGCGGCGATAATGGCAGTCTTTTACGCCGGGTTTCTTTATCTCGGTTCTTCGGCTGATCCAGAACGGGTAAAAAAAGCGAAGACGCAATTACTTTATGCGGTGGTGGCAATGGCGATTGGACTAATGGCCTGGGGATTGCCAGCATTGGTTGAGAATTTTCTTTCGGGTGATTCTGGCGGGACGCCCGGGGGTGGAGGAACTCCATATGGTGATTATAATGTGCTGGGAGACATAAACGGTTAATATTTATTAAAATAAAAAAAGACCCCTGGAGAGAAGTTTCTCCAGGGGTTTTTGGTTTACCCTTTTAGAATCACACTTTATTTAGGTGCTTCCGAAGGCGGGGCAATGCCTTTCTGAAGAAACAGGACTGTTACAGTGTCCTCTCCTGTGGGACACATAAAATCAACAGCACCTGGTCTTACTCCATAACTGCCTAGCGCGGGACCGATTGTCCCATCCGAAAAACGAATTAGAGTTTTTTCGGAGGAATAGATCCAACGCTCCCAGTTGGCCGGGACATCGTCATTGGTAACTTTGTCCGACCACTGATTCGCTTTAGCCACCACTTTCTTTATCTTTGGGATGGGGGCAGCTTGGGCGGTAGAGGTGATTGAGGAATTTCTCATAGTATCTACGGTCTCGGCTATTCCTTTGTCAACCTCGATCTTTAGAAGACTATTGGTTGTTTGGGGAAAAACGAGAGAGAGAATAAGGATAATGACTACGGCTACCGATGAAAACCGGGCAAATTTCTTGAACCAGTTTCCAACTCCCAATATCAGGTTGACAGTAACAATGACCAACACCGCCAACAGAATAATCGGGACGAGTTTTGGATTGTTATAGATTGGGATGATCGAAAGGCTCAAAAAGGCGAAGGTTTCAATCAAGAAGAACCATAGTACAAAATGTACATACCGTTTCCCCAGGTCTCCCGGGCCGTCTTTAATCAAGGATACGGTACCCTTAATGCCGTGTTGGATTGCGCCTAGCACAATCGCTAATGGGGTAGCTATTAGAGCCAACCAAAATGTACACAGGGCGAGGAAAAGCCCGGCAAAAGAAACTATCCATCCCGGTCCGCCCAATGTTCTAATAATCAATGGGACAAACGGGAAAAGAATGATGAAGCCGGCGATTACCGCTAGATTACGGAGGTAGACTTCTAAGGCCGAGCGATCATGACGCGATACCCAAGTGGTAAGATGGGAGAGTTCGGCCGCATCGTAAATTATTTCCCGGCCGATTTCTCGGATTGTTTCCAAAATAGAACCGAAAAGTCCTGATGCTGGCTTGCGGCTACGTTGGTATTTGTAGCCTTTTCTCCTTCTGTTGGAGTTGTTTCTTTTTTTCAGATTAGTACTGAGAGAGTTTAGGGAGTCGGTGATTGGTTGGGCGAATTTTTTGAAGGCTTCGCCCACTTTTTTGAAGAAAACTTTGACGCTGTCGTTTTCGACGGCTTTCAGCGACTCTTCAAAATCATTATCGCTCATTCGGCCGAGAAGGATGAACATCCCCTCAAGCTCATCGGGATCATCTTTAAGAGCAAGGTAGATCCGCGAAGCAAGGTTCATAAATCGATTTTCAGTATCGATTGGCTCTCCACTTCTATTTGTCTTTTTGTAACGTCTCCACCAGTTTTTTCTGGCTTCTTCGTCGGGAAGACTTTGGATGTAAGAAAGCACTTCGACACGAACATCGTCGGTGACCTTTTCAACGACATGCTGGAAGGCATCGGCCCCATGCTTGGTCAGCCATGAATGGACCAAGAAATCAAGGCCTAGATCGCCAGCCAAACCAACAAAAAATGATTTAACACTCATGATGTTTTTCCTGTCTTTCTGAATAGATGGATTCTTTTTTGAATTGGACTTCCTTTTACTATGAAGACGACCACACGGTGATTTTTCTCCAGTTTAATCTTCATGGTGGCGACGCCGCTTTTGTCGGTTGTCGCTAATGTCGGGTTAGTTAGCCCAAGGATTCTGATATCGATTCCTTTAACCGGAACGTTATCGTCGGTTAAGACGGTGCAGAAGACAATTACCTTATCATTGCTGCCTCCCGCATATTCTCTATCGACGATGAGCTTTGCCGGTTTTTTTGGCCTTTCATCTTTGAGTTTAACAGTTCGGCGAGCCTTAATGCTCGTGCTGACTATTATGGCTTCAAAGGTGTGAGTACCTTTTTCAAGATCAGAAAAGGTTCTTGGCTCGGTTCTTCCTTCTCCATCGGTGAGATAGGGAGAATCGATAGCTCGACCATTATGGTAGAGCTGAACTTGTATTCCTGGTGCCGGCTTGCCATCGTCGGAAACAATAGCAGTGACGGTGATTTCCCATAATTCTTCGGTCTTGTTTGGTTCGGTTAGATCCAAACTCAACCTCGAATTTCCTGGGTTCGGTTGGAAACTAATAGTAGGCATTTTTTTCTCTCTTTCTATGATTATTTTCAATTTTCAAATTGCTAAAACCTCAATTAACACTATTGAAGTTTATGGATATATTCTAGCATAGAATTTGCGATTTGTCAAATATGGAAGGATGGGATATAATGGCCTGAGAAGCCTTATTTTATAAGGGTTTTTAGTTGATAAATATAGGTTTGAAATGATAGGTTTTAGGAATCAATTGATTTTTGCTCCCGTGGCGGAATTGGCATACGCGCAGCGCTTAGGACGCTGTCCCCAAAAGGGTTAGAGGTTCAAATCCTCTCGGGAGCACTTTTATGAAATTATTTAAGAATTGGCCGATAGAAGTTTATGTTTTGATTGGGCTGCCGATTTTGACGGCAGGGATTTTTATTTTTTCTGGCCACGCGAGCGCGCTTTTTTCGGGAAGGTATCTCAGCACTCTAATTTATTATTTTTTGTTCGGCGGCAGTTTTTTGATTATCGCGCTTTCGTTAATTAATTTATATTTTTTGGCAAAAATTTTAATTGTTTTAGGCAAGGGATTTTTTCTTCACGAAACGAATAAAAAAGAGACGGGGAAGCGAGTACTAAAGCTTGCAAAAAGTCAGTTGTTTTTTTTATTGATTCTAGCCTTGGGGTCGTTCCTGTCGGCGGTTTTGGTGAGCAATCTTTCTAACTCCAGTCAAATCGAGAGAATTGCTTCAACTAGTAATTTTTTAATGAATTTGGATTTTTCGATTTTTGGAGAATATCCGTTTTTTTCTTTGAGCGCGATTGGAGGATTTTGGAGCGCAATTTTTTTGTGGGCTTATAACTGGCTATCAATCATTTTGCCGGTTTTTTTGCTCGTCTTTATATTTTTTAAAAAAGCGATCGCCCGGAAATTTATTTTATTTTTCTTTGTGAGCCAGATTATCAGTTTTCCAATCTGGTATGCATTGCCGGCGCTCTCGCCTTATAACATGTATATTAGAAATTCGATTGGGGCGAAATTGCCGAATAGAATTTCGATGGCGGCGAAAGATTTTCAGCCGAACGAAAAACTCTTGGGTTTTTTGGAGCAAGTGGATGGATATCAAAACCAGGCGAATAGTTATCTAGACCTGACAACGATACCGAGTATGCACGCGGGCTGGGGAACGGGAGTCTTGTATTACGGCGCCAAGCTTTGGCCGCCACTTTTGTTATTTTTGGCGCCGTGGATGATTTTCCAGATGATCGGGGCGGTTTATACGGGCGAACATTACGCCGTGGATATTTTCGCTGGCCTGGTGGTGGCTATTTTGGCGATAGCGGTTACAGAAATGCTTTTGGCCTTAGAGAAAAAATACTATAAAGGCGGGCCGCCGCTTAGAATTATCGATTATATTCAAGAAGATTATCGAGGTTTTTTGAAATATATGACAGGGGGGGTTAAAGATGTTAGAAATTATTTTTTCCGGCGGCGAGCGTGAAAAGCCGAATGAATTTCTTTTAGCTCTTTATTGGTGAGGTGAGTGTAAATTTGAGTGGTAGAGATATTGGCGTGGCCGAGCATTTCCTGAACCGAACGAAGGTCGGCGCCGTTTAAAAGAAGATCGGTGGCAAACTGGTGGCGGATTTTATGGGGACTGATTTTGCTGGCTGGAATGCCGGCTTTTTTTCCGTAGAAAGCCACGAGGCGTTCGACGGCACGGGGAGTGATGCGGCCGATTACTTTTGGATTTTTGGCTTTAGTGAAACTTACAAACAAAGCCTGTTCGGCGTCGCTTCTTTTTTCTAAATATTTTTTAATAGCGGCGATGGCGGTTTTGGAGAGAAAGACAACACGGATTTTTTCGCCTTTGCCGCGGACGGATATTTCTTCGCGATTTAGATCGAGAAAGCGATCAAGAGCGCAAAGTTCGGAGAGTCGAAGTCCGGTTGAGAAAAAAGTTTCTAAGATAGCCCGGTCGCGGAGAGATTTAAGGTCGGAGCCGGAAGGAGAGGAGATGAGCCGTTCAAGGTCTTGGTATTCTAAAATCTCGATTTGGCGGCGGGAAACTTTGGGAAGTTCGATTTTGTCCGGAGCGAGAACTTCGAGATTTCTTTTAATGAGATATTTTAGAAAATTACGGAGGGCAATGACGTAATAGCTTTGGGTTATTTTTTTGATGTTTTTTCGGGCGAGGGCAACACGAAAATTACGGACGATGTCTTCGGTGATATCTTCCGGGGATTTTATTTTGGCAAATTTAAGAAATTCTAAAAGATAGCGATTATAATTTTCGCGAGTTTTAGGGGAACGGTTTTTTTCTATTTCGAGATAATTGAGATAGTCATTGAGGGCGTTGTTTATGTTCATATGGGTAATGCCAATCTACAAATTGCGAATTATTTTGATTTAATTATACAATATTTTGCGACAGATTATGGTTGCTGGCTTACGGTTGCTTTTTTGAGGCAGTTACGGTAGAATGGTTACTAATGCTTACAAAGCGAGTTAAATCGAAAGTAATTGGCGAGCACAAGAAGCACGAGAAAGACACTGGTTCGGCACAGGTTCAGGTGGCGGTTTTGAGCCGCCAGATTGACGAATTAGCGAAGCATTTGAAAAAAAATCCCAAAGATAATCATTCACGAAGAGGTCTTCTGAAAATGGTTAATCAACGGAGGAAGTTTTTGAGCTATCTCGGCAAGAAAGAGCCGGAAGCTTATACGAAGTTAATCAAAAAACTTGGGCTTAAGAAGTAGGGTTTTGGAATACAGAATAAAGAACGAGGAATAATAAGAATGAAGGCGACAAGTAATTTTTATAATCAGCGAGTTGGAATTTTTATTGATGTTCAAAATCTTTACCATTCGGCAAAGAATTTGTATCACGCCCGGGTTAATTACCCGGAATTGATAAAAAATTTAGTGGGCGGACGGCAATTGATCCGGTCAATGGCCTATGTGGTCAAAAGCGATACGGTGATTGAGACTCCTCGGCCAGAATCGAGAGGTAGCTCGGTGGCGACGCCGGAGGCGGCTTTTTTTGAAGCTTTGGAAAAGTCTGGGTTAGAGCTGCGGGTGAAGGATTTACAAATTTATGCCGATGGACTTAAAAAAGCCGATTGGGATGTGGGGATGGCGGTGGACGCGATAAGGATGGCAAGTTTTTTGGATGTGGTGATTTTAGTCACCGGCGATGGTGATTTTATTCCGCTGGTTGATTATTTAAAATGGGGAATGGGAAGATTGGTAGAAGTGGCTGCTTTTAGACGGAGCGCTTCTTCTAAAATTCA
The DNA here is from genome assembly GCA_041664245.1 of Minisyncoccota bacterium. Classification (GTDB taxonomy): domain Bacteria; phylum Patescibacteriota; class Minisyncoccia; order UBA6257; family 2-01-FULL-56-20; genus JBAYLC01. The sequence continues at coordinate 66,913 of JBAYLC010000004.1, read as the reverse complement.
AGAAGTTGCTGATCGATTTATAAATATTGAAGAGATACCGCGGGCGATTTTGAGAAGGTAGAAAAATAGAATACGGAATAGAGAATAGAGAAAATGAAATACAAATAGAGATTAAAAAATTTATGAAAAAAGAATTTAAAACCCAAGTAGGAGGAAAAGAATTAGTTTTAGAAGTTTCACATTTAGCCGAGCAAGCCAACTCGGCGGTTTTAGCTAAATATGGCGAGACGGTGGTTTTGGTCACGGTGGTGATGTCAAAAAACGACGTTAATCTCGACTATATGCCGCTCAAAGTTGATTACGAAGAAAGATTTTATGCGGCGGGAAAAATTATTGGCAGCCGATTCATCCGCCGAGAGGGACGACCGTCGGAAGAGGCAATCCTTTCTGGCCGATTGGTTGACCGAACAATCCGCCCGCTTTTTGATAATAGAATCAGACGGGAAATTCAGGTGGTGGTGACAGTTTTGGCGATTGACGAAGAAAATGACCCGGACTTTGTCGGACTATTAGGCGCTTCGGCAGCCTTAGGAATTTCCGAGGTGCCATGGAGCGGGCCGGTTAGCGGAGTGAGAGTGGCAAAAATTGGAGGCAAGTACGTGATTAATCCAAACCGTTCGGAACTTTTAGGATCGGAAACAGTTTTTGAAACTTTTGTGTCTGGATCGGAAGATAAAATTAATATGATTGAACTCGGTGGCAACGAAGCTCAAGAGAAAGAGGTGCTCGAGGCTTTTGGAATCGCCAAAGAAGAAATTAATAAGCTTATTAATTTTCAAAAGAATATTATCAAGGAGGTGGGCAAGCCGAAAGAGGAAGTAGCGATGGCGGAAATTGATCCAGAAATCAGAGCCGGCGTAGAAAAATTTTTATCAACAAGATTAGAGGCGGCGGTTTACCATCCCAATAAAGCCGAGTTCCATAAAAATTTAGGAGCGTTGAAAGCGGAGTTAGTGGCTTATGCAAAAGAAAATTTTGAAACAGACGGGAAAATAATTAATTTTAAAGCAATTGATTTTCTTTTTGACGAGGCGATTGATAAATTGGTCCATAAAAATATCCTAGAAAAAGAAAAGCGGCCGGACGGACGGGCGCTTGATGAGGTGCGAGAGCTTTCCGGCGAGGTGGGGCTTTTTGCGCGGACTCACGGTTCAGCGCTTTTTCAGCGCGGCAACACGCAATCTTTGGCAGTAGTAACTTTAGCTCCGCCTAATGCCGAGCAATTAATCGAAACGATGGAACTCACGGGCAAGCGCCGGTTTATGCTCCACTATAATTTTCCGCCTTATTCGGTTGGCGAGATAGGATCTTTCCGCGGACCGGGACGGCGAGAAATCGGCCATGGCGCCCTAGCAGAAAAAGCGCTTTTGCCGCTCATTCCTTCAAAAGACGATTTTCCTTACACCATTCGGGTGGTTTCGGAAATTTTGTCTTCTAACGGGTCGTCTTCGATGGCAACGGTTTGCGCTTCATCTTTGTCTTTGATGGAAGCAGGCGTGCCGATAAAAAAACCGGCGGCGGGAATCGCGATGGGGTTGATGATGGACGAAAAGGGCAATTACAAAGTTTTGACCGACATCCAGGGACCGGAAGATCATCACGGCGATATGGATTTAAAAGTGGCCGGAACAGAAGATGGAATTACGGCAATCCAAATGGACGTTAAGGTGGATGGCCTTTCTTTGGAAATTTTAGAGAAAGCGCTCGAGCAAACAAAAAAAGCCCGGCTCCATATTTTGAAATTTATTAAAACGGTTTTGGAGAAGCCGAGGGAAAAATTATCCAAGTATGCGCCGATTATATCTAAAATTACGATTAATCCAGATAAGATAGGACTAGTAATCGGGCCCGGCGGAAAGACGATCAATGGAATGATTGAGCGATTTGGCTTGACGAGCATTGATATCGAAGAAGACGGACGGGTTTTTGTCTCGGCTGATTCTTATGAAAAAGTAGAGACTGCTCTTTTGGAAATAGGGGCGTTAACGAAGGAGTATAAAGCTGGAGAAATTATCGAGGGAAAAGTTATAAAGCTTTTGGATTTTGGAGCGATTGTTGACTTGGGCGGCGGAAAAGACGGAATGGTCCATGTTTCGGAATTGAAGGACGGTTTTGTGAAGAATGTTTCGGATGTGGTAAAGGCGGGAGACTTTGTTAGAGCAAAGATTATCAGGGTGGATACAGACGGGCATATCGGCCTGTCGATTAAGCAGCTGGGAGAAGGGGACAAGGAATGAAGAATTTAGAATAGAGAATTTGAAAATAAAGAAGTGCCTAAGATGATGGGCACTTTTTGTTTATCGTGATAAAATTAGGAAATGGGAGAGGTATCTGGATTACAAAATCAAAATAATAAAGTGGCGGGGGATTATGTGGCACCACCGCCAAGTGAGGTGGTTATTAGGACAATGGGCTCGGATATAAAAGCAATGGCGCTTTCGGGCGGCGGTTTTGTTCAGGGGCAGAAAGTTTATGTAAAATCGCCGAGCCAGGAGGCGGCGCCGCTGATAAGAGAAGAGAATAAGCCAGAGAGCCACGGACTAAAAATTTTTCTGATTATATTAGTGGCTTTAATTTTTGTGGGAGCGGCGGGCTGGTTTATCTATCCGATTTTATTTAAAGATCAAAATAACGGAGTGGTAACGCCGCCGGTTGTGGTTGATAATTCAACGACAACACCAACACTTCCGGTAACGCCGTCTAGTTTAGTGGTGCCGAGGTTCAATCACATTTCATATTTAAAAATTAACAGCGCTAAAATCGTGAAGATTCCGGTTGATTTTACACCAACCAAAATGACTGATTTCGGTGTAGTAAAATCAAAGATTCAGGATGCCGCGAATCAAAATAAAAGCGCTGATTTTTTGGAGATCAATCTAGAAAAAATTCCAGGACAAACTTTAGCAATATCGGAATTTTTTTATTTAACAAATTCAAAAATTCTCTCGGAAGATTTTTTGGCGACTAATTTTGAACCGGATTTTACCTTGTTCGCTTACCAAAACAAAAGTGGCGTTTGGCTGGGAATAATTGCCAAGTTGGCGACTGACAAAAATTGGATGTATTTGAAATCCGAAATAGCGAAACTGGAGAAATCGCCAAATTTAAATTATTTATTTATGAATGATCCCGGTTCGCCGAGCGGAAATTTTGGGGATGTTTTGGAGAGCGGTCAGCCAACTCGAATTTTGCGGTTTCAAAATCAGAGCTTAAGTTTAACTTATGGCTGGTTTAATAGTAAGTACTTTGTTATTTCGACGTCGGAGGAAGGCTTAAGAGCGGCGCTTTCGAAACTTTAAATATTTGTTGAATTATAATTCGAAAAAAAGTCTGACTTTTAATTAGGCGGGGGTTTCGGCGGCGGGTTCTTCTATGATGATTTTATTTTTAAGTACGGATTCAACTTTCTTCTCAATTTCTTTGAGGAGTTTTTTATCACCCTTTAGTTTTTCGCGAATATTGTCGAAGCCGGTGCCGAGTCGTTCATTTTCAAAACTATAACTGGCGCCGGATTTTTTGACGACGCCGTGTTTGATGGCGGCATTTAAAACATCGGCTTCATAAGAAATGCCGGTGCCAAACATAATATCAAATTCAGCCAGTTTAAACGGTGCGGCGACTTTGTTTTTGACCACCTTGGCTTTTACGCGCGAGCCGACGATGTCTTCGCCTTTTTTGACTTGAGCGATGCGGCGAACGTCGATGCGAACCGAAGCGTAAAATTTAAGCGCTCGGCCGCCGGGAGTGGTTTCGGGATTGCCGAACATCATGCCGATTTGCATTCGGATTTGGTTGATGAAAATAATTAGGGTTTGGGATTTAGCAGAGATAGCGGTTAATTTGCGGAGCGCTTGAGACATCATCCGCGCCTGGAGACCGATGAATTGGGCACCCATTTCGCCTTCAATTTCGGCTTTGGGAGTGAGAGCGGCCACCGAATCAACGACAATTACCGAAATCATATCAGAGCGGACAAGAGAGTCTAAGATGTTCAGCGCTTCCTCGCCGTTATCTGGCTGAGAGATAAGGAGGTCGTTTATTTTTACGCCGAGCCGGGAGGCGTATTCGGGATCAAGAGCATGCTCGGCGTCAATGAAGGCGGCTTTACCGCCTTGTTTTTGGGCTTGAGCAACAACGTTAAGGGCAAGGGTGGTTTTGCCGCTGCCTTCGGGGCCGAATATTTCCACAATCCGGCCGCGAGGGAGACCGCCAACACCGAGAGCAATATCGAGAGAGAAGGAGCCGGTGGGGATGACGGCCACGTCTACTTTTCTGGCGTCGCCGAGCATCATAACTGCGCCATCGCCGAATTTTTCGCGGAGCGAAGCGAGAAGCCCTTCGAGTTGATTTTTATTTTGGTTTTTTTCGTCCTTAGCTTGTTTTTTTGGCATAGGTTAATTTTAGGGAAGTTTTGAAATTGGGGCAAATTTATGATAATTTGAAAGTAGTAACTTGATTTTGGCAAGTGAGGTTCTTATAAAGGAGGTGATAAGGTAATGAGAGTAATTGTGATCATTCCACTAGGTTGTTGCCGGGAGCTTGACCTTACTGAAAGCGATTGAAGGGGGTGATCATGAGAGAACTTTTCGGGGAATTACAAAATTCTCTGGTGAATAATCGTGGTTAAATTTCCTATGGGAGGTAATTACGGAAGAAATGAACAGCCTCGATATTTATGCAGGGGGTAGTCAAGTGGACATTGGCGATCCTGATAGGCGGAGGTTGATTTTACTACAACCGTCCGATGGAGGTTGATGATGCAGAAATTATTTGATCCAGCAGAACCGAATCGGCCACGATACCCGGGAGAGGGAGGATGAAGATGCGGAAAGCTTTGGGCGATGGTACTACGGGACCGTAGGGCTTTTTGGGGATAATGGAGAGCAACTTTACGTTTTATGGTTGATGATTCGCACAGTTCACCGCTCTCCAGGGTGGAGGATGAGCCGGAGGTTGTAAGGACTTCCGGCTTTTTATTTTAATAGATATAACTTTTTAAGTTGAAGAGGGGGTGGAAGAAGTGATAGTTGAAGATGATTGGGAATCGATATTTTTTAAACTGGAAGTTCCTTTTTGTTCATCGAAGATAATCTGGCGAATAACTTCGGTTTGCCGGCCCAAGAATTTTGAGCCAATAATATTTATCTGATTGGGGCCGGGCTGAAGGAGAATTTCTTTTTGCCAGGTGCCGTCGTTAGCCAAGCCGACAACTTCGCCGTTATCGGCGCTGTTTTGATAGATTGTTAGTTTGTCGCCGTTTAAAATTTTGCCGCTTAGAGTGTAGGTGGAGCTGGTGATAATTGTGGTTTCATCGGTCGGAGAAAAAACGGTGACTTGCGGCCGGCCTAAAATTTTAGGAAGACGATAACCTAAAAACCCTAAGATAATTACCGCTATAACGACGAGCCAAATTTTTTTGAGAGAAGATTTTTTGACGAATCGGTTTTTTGGTAAAGTGTCGTTTGGGCCGGAGATGGAGACTTCGGTTTCTTTTTGAAAGTATTCCCAGAGTTCTTCGCCGTTAAATTCTAGGATTTGCCCGAGTTTTAAAAAATAGCCGCGGAGATAGGGAGCAGGCGGAAGATTGTTCCAATTTCCCGAATTCATATTTTCGAGATGCTTAAGGCTGATGCCGGAGAGTTCAGAGAGTTTTTTAAGAGTTAGCCCTGACTCTTTTAGTTTTTTGGCAAAGAAAATTTGAAAATCCATTTTTTCCTATTCTAAATATTTTTTTAATTTGACCCTGGAAAATCTCCGCCGATTTTATCATCAAGATAAACATCTCTAGGCTTGGCGCCGTCACCGGGGCCAATAACGCCGTTTTCTTCCATTAAGTCTAAAAGCCGAGCGGCGCGAGCGTAGCCGACCTTGAGCCGGCGTTGAAGAAGAGAGGCGGAGGCTTTTTTGGCTTCTCGCACTACTTCGATGGCCTCAAGGTAGAGTTCATCATCGCTGCCTTCCTCGCTATAACCGTCTAGAACATCTTTTTGATTTAGAGAATGGTTGTTATTTTCTAGATTAATTTCTTCTTCGCTTTCCTCCGGCTGGTTATTTTCTTTTATGAATTCCACTACTTTGGTAACTTCTTCTTCAGGAATGTAAGCGCCTTGGATGCGTTTTGGTTTGGATAATTCAGATGAGACGAATAATAAGTCACCGCCGCCTAGAAGTTTTTCCGCGCCAGCAGTATCGAGGATTGTTCGAGAATCGATTTGGCTGGCGACCTGGAGGGCGATGCGGCTGGTGATGTTGGCTTTGATTAAGCCGGTGATGACTTCAACCGAGGGCCGTTGAGTAGAAAGAATTAAGTGGATACCGGTAGCGCGCGCCATTTGAGCAAGACGGACGATGTAGCCTTCGACATCGCGGCCGTAGGTGGTCATCAAGTCGGCAAGTTCATCAACAACGATGAGTAGATAGGGAAGCGGTTCTTCGGGTTTAGTTTCGTTGTAACCCTTAATGTCTCGACGGCCGGCTTTTAGAAGAATGTCGTAACGGCGATCCATTTCGGCCAAAGCCCAGCGAAGAGCGTTAATCGCTTTTTTGTTTTCGGTGATAACGGGAGTGGCGAGATGAGGCAGGCCTTCGTAGACGGAAAGCTCAACTCTTTTGGGATCGACTAAAATCATCTTTAGAGTAGCAGGAGAGTTGCGGTAAAGAAGAGAAACGATAATGGAATGGATCATAATTGATTTGCCAGAACCGGTTGCACCGGCAACTAAAAGATGGGGCATTTTTTCAATTGAAGCAAAGACTGGTTCGCCGCTCACATTGCGGCCGAGAGCAAAACCGAGGTGGCCGACCTGCTGGAATTCGGGGTAGATGATTAAACTGCCCAATCGAACTAAGGCGGCGGCTTTATTCGGAACTTCGATACCAACTAAAGATCGGCCGGGGATTGGAGCTTCGATGCGAATCGGATGAGTGGCAAGGGCAAGAGAGAGGTCTTGGTTTAGGGCGGTGATTCGAGAGAGTTTAATGCCTTCGGCGGGTTTCAGGGTGTAGCGGGTAACCTTGGGGCCAATATTTATTTCACCCATTTCAACCATAATACCGAAACTTTCTAAGGTGCGTTTGATTATGTTGGCGTTGGCGCGAAGATCGCCGGTGGTTGGCTTTTCGGCAGAGGATCTAAGAAGATCAAGGGGCGGGGGAACGTAGTTTTTAATTTTGGCGACAGTCTTTTTTGTTTTAGGCGGAAAAAGGCCGAAGGTTTTGATAAGATTTTTTTCTTCTTTTGGCTCTTCTTCGGGTTCGTCTTCCTCTTCATTCTCTTCTTCATCGCCTGCCTCTTCTTCGGGTTTTTCTTTATCAACTTCTTCATTTTTATTTTCACCGGTGATTTTTTGTTTTTTATCCCACTTTGGCAATTTTATTTTTAGGGGCAGGTTCAGAGTAATAAGAATAGAGATAAGAAAGATAGCAATATTAATGACGGTGGCGGCAACATCACCAAAAGGATTCTTTAAGGAGCCAAAAGCTTTGCCGAGCCAGCCGCCTTTATCGGTTTTAAAGATTTCTATCAAGCCCAAAAAAGAAAAAACAAAAAGTCCGGCGCCGAGGAAAGTTAACCAGGCCATTTTTTTTCGATGGGAGAGGAGGAAAACACCGGCAATAAGGATTAAGCTGACCGGCAAGATAAAGTAACCCCAGCCGAAGAGGGTGGTGAAAAAACTAAAAATTGATTCGCCCGCTGAACCGGCTTTGTGGATGCCGGCGAGAATTAAAATTACCGCGAGGGCAAAAAAAATGATGCCCCAGATGCTATTTTTGGTGTCGGGATGGAGATAACGATTGCCGTTATCTTCGTCTTCGGTTTCTTCCTCTTCGTCGAATTTCTTTCTTTTTTGTTTAGCCATATCCGATTAACCCTCTTATTTTCTTATAAATATTGGAAAAATACAAACTTATCAATTAAAATTAAAACACTATGAAAATTTTTAAGAGTAAAGAAGATCGGGAGGGGTTTCTACAAGCTTTAAAAGAAGAATATTACGAAAGAGTGGAGGGAGCTACGCCGGAGTGGATTAAGAAAAATCCGATATTCAATCTTAGGGATGAGGGAGAAATTAAGCTGATTATAAATAGAGAATTTGTGGAGAAATATAATCTTGAAGGATGGTTGGAGAATTACAAAAAAGAAGCAATGCATTCAACTGGCGGTATTAGGGGTCCTCAAAATGTTTTATATCCGTGGGACTCAAGGTTTCCGTTGAATCAAATAGGCGTAGTTTTAGCGACCCTAGGGAAGAGCCTAGTTTTAAAAGACAGAATTAAAGATCGGGAAATTAATAAATTGGTGGCTGGGGAGGTAAGATATAATACCAAACAGTACATAGAGTTAATTTCGAGGATTCACTCGGCGCAAGGTATCTACACTCATCAGACTTCTGATAATCAAGTTGTGGCAATTTGGCTCACCTCGTTTTTAATTTTCATGATGGATTATGACGGCGGGGAGTTCGTGACTTCAAGCCACGCCATAAGTGGCAAGACGGCTACAAAGGATCTTGATAATCAAGGGAGTCAGTTTCTGCCGGAGATGTCGATGGCTTTTATAGACAAGATTGAGGGAATTATTAAAGTAGCGAAAGAATCACCGGAAGGTTACATTATCACTCTTTCACCAAAAACAAATTCATTTGTAGTTCAGGACGTTGATGGTATAGAGGCATATGCTAATTATCTAAGACAAGGAATTGCATCTGAGGAGAATTTGAGTCTTATAAAAAATGCGACAAGTAATGGTATGAGGCTCATGTTCGAAACAGTGGGTGGTTGTATGTATAGGACAATGGTGCCACTTTTAAAATATTTTGGAATTTTTGAAGCGTTTGAGTGGAACAACCAATTAGAAGATCCATTTTTTCACGGAGTAGGTAAAACTAAGAAAGCTAATCCCAAAACCGGGAAAGAGGAATTTTTTGATCTTTCTTGTGATGCATCTTTGCCGGAAGTACAAGAGACGATGTCTTATGATTATTTTTTAAAAGAAAAGCCGATTGGATATGTTTTTCTTATTACCGATCCTGATGGCGATCGGCTAACAATGGGACAGATTGAGGAGGCTTCAAATGCGGAAAATTTAAGAAGTTTAGGTGTTTACTGCATTCCGATCGATGAAAAAAGGATAGCTTCGTTTTATCATCCCACATTTTCTTTTTTAATGGTGATGGATTTTTATGCCAAGCAGCTTAAAAACTCAGGAAGATGGAGTGATCATCCGAGGTTTATGATTGTGACGACGCCATGCTCACGGGCTTGGAATGAGTGGGGAAGGGCGCAGGGAGTTAAAATTTTGACAACGCCGGTAGGGTTTAAGGAGATTGCGACAATAATAAAGAAGGCGGAGAAAAAGCTATTTTCAGAGCCGGACAAGGAAGTGATTGTAAATGATATTTGGACAAAAGGAATAAACTTAGGAGTGGATCCTAGGATTATTTTTACGGGCGAGGAAAGCGGAGGTATGATTATCGGTCCGGAAAATATAGTTCAGAGTCGCGGCGGAAGGAAGGCGATTGTGATGAGAGAAAAAAGTGCCGGTGAGGCTTCAATTATTGCATCGGCTTTGGCGGCGCATCTCTTTTTAAAAAAACAGACAATGGCCGATTATTTAGAAGAAATATTTAAAGAATGCAGAATTGTTTATCGTTATTACGAACGGGTGGATATAACTTACTATAACGAGAGCGAACCAGATCCAGTAAAACTTCTTGCTGAAAAAGCGCAGGGTGAAGTTAAGCGGGATAAAATAGATCTTTATTATCTTGGTGTTGTTTTAGCCCTTAAAGAAGGACTCATAGCCGTTGGTGACGCGAAGGAAATTTTCAGAGAAGCCATGCCAGAGCTTGATTTTTCTAGCCTAGAAGATGTTCGTTTTACCGGAGATGCTACATATTTGGCTTTTGAAAACATGTTTGTTCAAATTAGAAAATCCGGTACTGATGCTAAGCTTAGGGGCTATAGCAACGGCGACAATAGAGAAAAGTGCTTGCGATACATGGATATTCTGGTTCACTACTCCGGAGAGATAACAACTTCATACGACCAAAAAATCCCGGCTGATTTTAGGAAAGCTATTTATGATAAGACTAAAAAAATTTACGGGGATTATTTGTATACTGGACTTTAGATCAGTTACATAGAAATTTTATTATTCTGATCGTTTTTTCACTTCCTATTTTTTTGGTGTTCGTAGGCTAGTATGCTACACCTTAAGTTTGTAACTTTATAATTTAAAAAAGTTCTATTTCTTGACGTCTTTAGAAAGAGTGGTAACCTGAGAATAGAAATTTATACAACCGCCATAACAACTAGAAAGGAGGTGAGAGAAATGCCAGAAGTTTTCTTTACGGATCTGATCCAGAGAATCGTTGTGTTGATCGGACTCAAAAAAATCAACATTAGCGATCTCGGTAAAGTTTTATTCGAATTGTTCAACGGGAAGCTGGACCTGGTTGAATCCCGTCGCAGACTGAATAAGTTAGTGACGGATGCGAGTAAGGTTGGCAATGACGAACTGGTAATTCCAGACTGTGAAATCTCGATTGATGACTTACTCCAAAGAATTAAAGCTAAACAACTGAAACCAGCTGATATTCTTAAGGATTTAAGATTATTGGCGAGTGGAGGCGTTATAGTAGCTGATGAGTTATTGGAGAAGTGGGAGTTCGATGCCTTGTCGCAGGAATCTGGAGTCAAAAGATAGGAGATCCTTAGGGATGAGTAACTGGTTTTCTTTTAGGGAGTCCTCGATTCTTCACACGCGGGCTCCTTTTATTTACATCAGAAGGTAGGTTATATAGTATGTAAAATGAAAGAAATGAAGGAACTATTATTTAATAGCTCGTTGGGTCTAAGGTTTTCTGTAAATCAGGTGGTTCTAGAAATTATCCGATTTATGGAGGCTGACCAGAAACGACGCTATAAAATTACAATCGGGACCGATTCGCTTTTACTTAGTAACAAGCAGGCGGATTTTGTGACGGCAATTGTAGTCCACCGAGTAGGAAACGGCGGGCGGTATTTCTGGCGGCGAATAGAATTGGGGAAGTTTTATAACTTGCGGGATAGAATAATAAAAGAGGTGATGATTTCATTAGAGGCAGCCCAAAAGTTATTGGAAGAATTTCAAAAGTTTAAAGCGGTTGATTTTGATTTTGAAATTCACGCCGATATTGGCGAGAAGGGGCCGACCAAAGCGATGATGCAAGAAGTGGTGGGGATGATTAGGGCCTACAATTTTGAGCCGAAAACAAAGCCAATGAGCTATGCGGCGTCGAATGTGGCGGATCGCCATGTTTGATTTTCGCCTTTTGAATTTTACTTATGAATGATACTTTAGTATTCGATATTGAAACGAAGAATTTTTTTACCGACCCGGGGGTGGGGTGGAATAATTTTGAGGCGCTACAGATTTCGGTGGTGGGAGTTTATTCCTATATACAAGACAGGTATTTTTGTTTTGACGAAAATGAGTTGAAGCAAATGGGCGATATTTTTAGGAATGCTAGGCGGATAGTCGGCTTTAGTTCGAATCGATACGACGTGCCGGTTTTGCAAAATCATTTTTTAGCTTTAGCGGAGACTAGGGATATTGATTTGTGGCAAAAAGACCGAGTTGATTTATTAGATGAAATTGAGATGGCGACTGGGAGAAGAATAAGTTTAAGCCGACTGGCGGAAGCGAACTTGGGGACGGCAAAAACTAGATCGGGAGCAGAGGCAATTGAGCTTTATAAAAATGGAGAGATGGAAGAGTTAAAAAAGTATTGCCTAGAGGATGTTCGGCTGACGAAAGAGCTTTATGATTTATATTTAAAAAACGGGGCGTTTTTGATTCCGGACCGACAAACGGGGGAGATTCAAAGGGTGGCTTTGCGGCCGGCGGATAATCAGGCGAAGTTGTTTTAGGGTATAATGGATAATATGAGCAAAAGAAACTTTGGATTTCTTGGAATCGTGTCGGTTATTTTTGTTGGGTTGATTTTCCCGTCTGTTGCAAGAGCCGATATGATGGTCGGATTTTTTTGGGGGTTGCCAATATTTTTTGGAATTTTGGCATTTTTAGGAGTTTGGATTATTGAAGCAATCTTGATTAATAAGTCATTTGAGGAAAATCATCGACGGGGTTTTCTGATTGCCTTTTTAATTAATTTTGTGTCGAGTTTAATCGGGGTGTTGTCTATAATTATTTATTCCACCAATCTTTGGTTTTTGAAAAGCGAGGGAATTTTTATTCTTTTTCTAATGACTGTATTGATTGAAGGAGTTATTTTATGGTTTTTTTACAAAGAGAAAGAAATATCGGAGATATTAAGAATAGATTTGAAAATAAATATTCTTTCCTACGTTTTTTTGATTGTTTTCGCGTTTTCGGATTTTTTTATTTTTCCAAGTATTATATTGGCATTTTTGGTAATTTATTATTTTATCGACCGAGGTTTGTTGGATTTTCTCAAAACAAAAAAAGAAAACGACAATATAGGGGGGATAGGTGGGCATAGATATAGAAAATTGTTTAAGATATTTTGTTTTATCGGCGCTGTTGTCATTCTTTTTATTTTTGCAACTTTTTTAGCTAAGCAAAATAAGGACGAACCACTTAAGCGTCAGGACGCCCGAGCGGTTTCTGATTTAAGACAAATTCAAAACGGCTTGGAACTTTATTTTTCAAAATGTGAGTACTATCCCGGTTTTAAAGAAACAACGGGAACGTGCTTGGGTTTTGATGGCCAATCAATTAATGCGAGTGAATTGGGGATAATTTTAAAGGGCAGCGATATTGGCATAGCTTATTTTCCGGAGCGTAATTTTGATTATGTTCTGGGTGAAGATGGTAAACATTACGTTTTAAGGGCTACTTTAAATTTCCAAAGGGAGAGCAGTATAAATAAACCAGATTTTATGGGGCTTGATTGTTCTGATAACTTGAAGCACTATTGTGTCTCTATATAACACCGCTTTTATGAAGGAGATTGGTTCTAACGTAAGAAGGATTTTTCTAGATTATGCGGCGACGACGCCGGTGGACGAAAAAGTGTTTCAAGCAATGAGGCCGTATTTTGGCGCGAAGTTTGGGAATCCGGGTTCGCTTCATAGTTTCGGACAAGAAGCGATTGGGGCGGTTGATTTGAGCCGAGAGATAATCGCCAAGGCGATTGGCGCCGAGTTCCGGGAGGTTGTTTTTACGGGATCGGCGACGGAGGCGAACAATCTTGTGTTGCGAGGTTTAGTATCAGGTATCAAGTATCATGTGTCAGGTGATTGGAAGCCGCGATTGATAATCTCGGCGGTTGAGCATGAATCAGTTCTAGAGACGGTGCGAGCGCTCGAAAAAAAAGGGGTAGAAGTGATTATTATTCCAGTTAATAAAAACGGAATTGTGGATTTAAAGAAGTTGAAAGAGATTCTAAATGAGCGAACGGTTTTTGTTTCTATAATGTATGCGAATAACGAGATTGGGACGATTCAGCCGATTGTGGAAATATCAAGAATCATCGGAGATTTCCGCGAAGAATTGGGAATTAGGAATAAAGAATCAGTGGGAAATTCTAAATTCCAGATTCATAATTCATTATTCCCGTTTTTTCATACCGATGCCGTTCAAGCGTTACAATTTTTAGACTGTAACGTAAATAATTTAGGAGTGGATCTGATGACTATCTCGGCGCATAAGATCTATGGGCCGAAGGGAGTCGGAGCGCTCTATATAAAAAATAATAATTTAGGGAACCCTTTCATTTCGGCGATTGTAAGCGGGGGAGGGCAGGAATTCGGACTTAGATCGGGGACGGAGAATGTGCCGAATATTGTTGGTTTTGGAAAGGTGGTAGAGTTGGTGGAAAAAAATAGAGAGAAAGAAGTGAGGCGGATTTTAGAATTGAAAAAACGTTTATGGAGTGGGATTAAGAAGATCTATTCGAAGGCGGAAATTAATGGTGTTCCGACACGAATGACACGAAAAAACGCGAATGACACGAAGATAAAAAATTTCGGTCAGTTGCCGAATATATTGAATGTTTATTTTCCGGATTATAAGGCGGAAGAGGTAATGATTGGATTTGATTTGGCGGGAGTGGCGGTTTCTTCGGGTTCGGCATGTTCTAGTAGGGCGGCAAAAGTTTCTCATGTGATTACAGCGTTGGGTTATAGTGAGGAGAGGGCGCGAAGGAGCATAAGATTTAGCCTGGGGTGGCCAACCACAAAAAAAGAGATTGACACAACCATAAAGATTTTTAAAAATTTAATTAGTCGGCTGAAAAAATAAACAATTGTTCGAAGTTCGAGTTGTTCGAAACGTTCGAATGAAATATAAGTATGAATAAAATTTCACCAAATTTAAAAGCGTTAGGAGTGGTGGTGGCGCTCCTTTTGATTAGTTATTTAATTGGCTCAACCGTCGGGGCGCCGATGGCGCGAGCCGACTTCTTTTCGAATTTATGGAATAGCGTGACAAAACCTTTTTCTGGAGGCAATCAGACAGAACAGACTACTAATGGCGATAATTCATCTAATTCGGGGGTGCAGGTTCCGCTTTATAAACCGGCGCTTGATTATGAACAAGCGGTGGTGGCAGCGGTTAAAAAGACGTCACCGGCGGTCGTGGCGATTACGGTTTCGAAAAATGTGCCGATTATTGAAAATTGTCCGGTGGATCCGTTTGGAGGATTGCCACCGGAGTTCCAGCAGTTTTTTGGCAATGATTTTCCGCAATTTTCCCAGCCCTGCCAGAAAGGAACCAAATTTCAGGAGGTAGGAGGTGGGAGCGGGTTTATTATTTCTTCAAACGGCTTGATTTTAACCAATAAGCATGTAGTGGCAGACACAAAGGCTTCATACACAGTTTTTACCAATGACGGGAAAAAATATGACGCGACGGTGTTAGCTCGAGATCCGGCGCAAGATTTGGCGGTGGTAAAGATTAACGCGAGCGGACTGCCAACTGTGACTATCGGTGATTCGGATAGTTTGCAGCTTGGCCAGACGGCGATTGCAATTGGAAACGCGCTTGGCGAATTTAGAAATACGGTTTCTTCTGGGGTAATTTCCGGTTTAGCACGAACGGTGACGGCTTCGGGGGGGGGAACGACAGAGACAATTTCCGGAGTGATTCAAACCGATGCGGCAATCAATCCGGGAAATTCCGGCGGACCGCTCTTGAATTTGCGAGGTGAGGTAGTTGGAATAAATACGGCGATTGCTTCAGACGCCCAAAACATCGGCTTTGCGATTCCTATTAATAGAGCCAAGAGAGACATTCAATCGGTAAAATCAGGCGGGACGATTCAAGCGCCGTATGTGGGAGTGAGATATATGACAGTAACAACAGATTTAGCGACTAAAAATAAATTGCCGGTTGATTACGGAGCGTTGGTTAGAGGCAACGAAGACGGACCAGCGGTGGAGCTAAACTCACCGGGAGCTAAGGCGGGAATTCAGGCGGAAGATATTATTTTGGAGGCGAACGGAAAAAAGATAGATAAAGACCATGTTTTTAGTGATTTAATTTCGGAGTTCAATGTTGGCGACCGAGTTACTTTAAAAATAAACCGGGGAGGGAAAGAAATAACACTTAGCGTTACTCTTGGCAAGAGACCGGAATAGTGATATAATCAGGAAAATAACAGTCAGATTTGAATTTAATCGCGGATAGCCGCGAGGATTTTCGGACTTGATTTATAAATTAATGGCCAGTTTTCATCGTTTCACAATTAAAGCTCAAGAATCATTGCAGAATGCGCAAGAGTTAGCGGCGCGAATGAACCACGGCGAGTTAAAATCGTTGCATTTGCTTTCCTCGCTTCTTGAGGATTCTCAATCGCTAGTCCAGCCGGTTTTGGTTAGATCGGGAATCAATTTGGAAAAACTTCATCAACAGATAGAGGCGGAGTTGGAACACTTGCCGAAATTGGTGAGTGGTTCAAGCGTGAGCCAACTTTATCTTTCGCAGGAGCTGATGCAGATTTTAGACCAGGCCGCTAAGATTGCCGCACAACAAAAAGATGAATTTATTTCTTGTGAGCATTTACTTTTGGCGATTTTAGAAATTTCATCTTCTACTCAGGAGATATTGAAACAATTCGGATTGCGGCGGGAATCAGTGTTGAGAATCCTGGCGCAACTAAAGGGTTCAGTGCGGGTGACAGACGAGACTCCGGAAAATAAATTTCAAGTTTTGGAGAAGTACGCGATTAATGTTACCGAGCGGGCGAGAGCGGGCGAATTGGATCCGGTGATTGGCCGGGAAGAGGAATTAAGAAGAGTGATCCAGGTTCTTTCGAGGCGGACAAAGAATAATCCGGTTTTAATCGGCGAGCCGGGAGTGGGAAAGACGGCAATTGTGGAGGGTCTAGCCCAAAGAATTGTGGCGGGCAATGTTCCAGAGCCGTTAAAGGACAAGGAAGTGGTGATGCTCGATTTGGGAGCACTTATTGCTGGAACCAAATTTAGAGGAGAGTTTGAGGATCGGCTTAAAGCCTTCATAAAGGAGGTAAAAAAGGAAAGCGGACGGATTATTCTATTTATTGATGAGATCCACACTATCGTTGGAGCGGGAGCGGCCGAAGGAGCGGTGGACGCTTCGAATTTATTGAAGCCGGCACTGGCGCGAGGCGAGCTTCATGCCGTCGGGGCGACAACGATTAGGGAATACCAACATTATATTGAAAAAGATCCGGCGCTTGAGAGGCGGTTCCAGCCAATTATGGTTGATGAACCGTCAATTGAAGACAGTATCTCGATTTTGCGAGGGCTTAAAGAAAAATATGAAATTCATCATGGAATCAGAATCAGCGACGAGGCGATTGTGGAAGCGGTAAATTTGTCGGCTCGATATATTACTGATCGATTTTTGCCGGACAAAGCGGTGGATTTGATTGACGAAGCGATGGCGGCGCGGCGACTGGAGAGTGAGAGCTTGCCTAAAGAGATTGATAAGGTCCGGCACGAAATTACAAAATTGGAAATTGAAAAACAGGCCTTAATGAAAGAGGGGGCGGAAGAAAATTCTCGAATCAAAGAAATCGAGAAAGAATTAAAGAATCTAAAATTAACTAATGATGAACTCTCGGGGAAGTGGCATTCGGAAAAAATTGTTTTTGAAAATTTGCATGAGTTTCGGCAAAAAGTTGAAAATCTAAAAAGAGAGGCGGAGGTGGCGGAGCGAAGTGGGAGCTTGGAGCGGGTGGCGCAGATTATTTACGGGGAATTGCCGCAAGCGCAAAAAGAGTATGAAAGCTTTGAGAAAAAACATTTCGGCGGAGCTCAAAAAAAGAAAGGAGTAAAAAGTAAAGATAAGTTTCTTAAAGAAATGGTTGATAAAGAGGATATCGCGGCGATTGTTTCGAGTTGGACGGGGATCCCACTTCAGAGGATGCTTGAATCAGAAGGCGAGAAATTAACAAAAATAGAAGAGGTTCTTGGAATGCGAGTGGTAGGTCAGACCGAGGCGATTAAAGCGGTTTCAAACGCGCTCAGAAGGGCGAGAGCCGGCCTTTCGGACGAGAATCGGCCTCTAGGTTCGTTTATGTTTTTGGGTCCAACCGGAGTCGGAAAAACAGAATTAGCCAGAGCGCTCGCAGAGTTTATGTTTAACGACGATAAAGCGCTGGTTCGGTTTGACATGTCGGAATATATGGAACGGCACGCGACGGCCAGGTTGATTGGCTCGCCGCCGGGTTATGTGGGTTATGAAGAGGGAGGACAGTTAACTGAGGCGCTCCGACACAGGCCCTATAGTTTAATTCTATTTGATGAGATCGAAAAAGCTCATCCGGAAGTTTTTAATCTTCTCTTGCAAATTTTAGATGATGGAAGGTTGACGGATAGTAAGGGTAAGTTTGTTAACTTCAGAAATTCAATTATTATAATGACTTCTAATTTAGGCAGCCAGTATCTCCGCTCGGCGGCGCGGTTTGGTTTTGGAGCGGAAAAGGCAGGTGACGGCGAAGAAGGCGATTCAGACCATGCGGATTATAAGGATAAGGTGATGGGGGCTCTAAAAGAGGGTTTTCGGCCGGAGTTTTTAAATCGAATAGATGAAGTTGTAATTTTTGAATCGCTAAAACTTGAAGATATCGAGAAAATAGTGGATATTCAATTTAAGCTAATTGAGAAGCGGCTTTCAAAAAGCAAGATAAAGATTTCGGTTGATGAAGCGGCGAGGCGATATTTAGCCAAGGAAGGATTCAGCCCGGAGTTTGGAGCGCGGCCGCTAAAGCGTTTGATTCAAAAGGTTATCTTGGATAAGCTGGCCGATCGGATAATTAAGGGAGAGTTAAAAGATGGAGGAAAAGTTAAAGTCAATTTTAAAGCGAACGCATTGGTATTTAATAGCTAAGGCGGTGGCGTTGGGGCTGGTTTGGTTTTTTCTACCTTTCCCTATTTTTTTAATTTTAAGCCTGGCGGTTTATTTTTTCCCTTCTTTTCGGCCGATGAGGTTTTTAATACCGTTTTTGGCGATTATGTTTTTCGCTTCCCTTTCTTTGTGGCAAGGAAGTTTCTTCATGGCGGTGGTTTTCGGTTTGGCCCTGTACTTCCTTTTTGGCGTTAAAGATTTAGTTTTAATTGATCGAAAAACTAATTTTCAATTACTTAGTTTTCTGTTGGTCTTTTTGGGAGCGCTAGTCCTGTTTTTTGGTTTTAATAATTGGCTGTCATTCCGATTTATTTTTTGGTCAGTGGTTTTGGTGGTTTTTTGTTTAACGGCGCTTCGGGTAGCTGTAACGGAAGGGAGAGCGCCGCTTCATATTAATGTAGTGACGGAAGAAGGAAGGAGAAGGAATTTTATGGTTTTTGGGCTGGCAGGATTTTTACTTTGGCAGGTGATAGTAACTTTAATGATCCTACCGGTGGCTAGTATTTATAAATTACTTTCACTATTTTTTATTTTCGTTATTTTTTTGGAGATGATGAGTGATTTTTATAACGAAACAATTTCTAGAAATAAAATTTTAATTGAACTCTCAATCGCAGCAACATTTTTTGTTTTTATTTTTTCGGCGGCGAGTTGGGGCTTGTAGTAGCTGGCTTATTCGCTTTTTTTATTCTATATTTAAGTAATATTTTTTATGGTCAAGATTACGAAGTTAGTCTTGCCGGTAGCGGGAAGAGGGGAGCGGCTCATGCCGCTCACTCTTAATACGCCAAAGGCCTTAATTAAGGTGGCCGGAAAAGAATTGCTTTACTACGCGCTCGAAGAAACACTGGACACCGAAATTGAGGAGGTAGTGGTGGTTATTTGTAAATCGCAAGAAGAGACGATTGGGAATTATTTAAAAAAAATAAAAGACGACTTCAAGAAATTGAGGTTCCATTTACGATTTCAGGATGGACCTTTTGGAAGCGGGGATGCGGTGTTTAAGGCTTATGACGTAGTTTATCCGGATCCTTTTATTGTTCGTTATCCAGACGATCTTTTACTTAGCCAACCATCACTTTTGAAAACTTTTAGTGATTTGTTTCGTAAATATCAAACGCCGTTTTTCAGTTTGGAAAAAATGCCACATGAATTAATCTCGAATTATGGGGTTGTCCAGTTAGAACAAAAAGAAGGAAGGGTTTATAGGGTGCGGGGACTTGTTGAACACCCAAAAGCAGAGGAGGCACCTTCTGATTTTACGGTAATTGGCGGATATTTACTTACAGCAGAAATTATTGATTATCTAAAAGAAGAAGAGAGAAAGATGACGGAGAAGGGAAAGGATTGTTTGTTTATTAACATCGGATTTACTAAGCATATGGACCAAGGAGGGGAGGTTTGCGGGATAGAATTTGAAGGAAATAGGTTTGATTGCGGAAATTTAGATGGAGTAAAAAAAGCGGAAACGTTTTTGGGAAATAAGCTTGTTCAAGAATAGGGGATTGCCGGTGAGTTGACTTTATTTAACAGCGCTGACTATACTCTTTTGTTGTGGATAATTTTCAAGCTTTCTTGGTAAAAAAATGTTTTGAGATTAGTTACGCTTTGGGTCGGTTGGCGGCGAGTTGTGCTAGTTTTGATTTTTCCCGACATCTTCAAAAAGACTCATTAGAACTAATAGAAAAAGCTCATTTTTTTGATTGTGGGGAAGTGGTCAAAATATTGGGTAGTGTTGGCCATAAATTAAAAATTGGCCTGGAAATGGGCCTCATAAGCGACCAAAATTTTCAGATTTTAAATGGAGAAATAGATAGACTTACCAAATTAATCGAGGAGCATATTAATGACGCGAAAAGAAATGACGTGATTGATTTAGGGGGAATTTTTTCAAAAGAAAAATTGGAGATGGCTGTTTCTGAACAAAAAAGCGCTGAAAGTACTAATGATTTTTTCCCAAGTAGAGTTGTTGTTAATGACGAGCATAATATCAAAGGGGACGCTATCAAGCTTTCCCAAGGAGTTAGATTTGATATTGATAGCCTTTTGCCGGCAAAAAAGAATGACATCGATGACTCTTCTCTATCGGTGATAGGGGGAGAAATGCGGCAATCGGCAATATTGGGCAAAATTCGGCAAAGCGGGTATTGCCGATTAAAGGATATTCAAGAGATTATACCAGAATCAAGCGAGAGGACTCTTAGGTATGATCTTCAGAAACTTATCGACAAGGGATCGGTTGAGCGGGTTGGAAGCGGAGGACCGGCTAGTTTTTATCGAATGAGAAGAAGTAGTGGAAGCAAGTAACCTTTTGACTCGATACCTCGTTTTACTAGGGAAGGCCGGGTTCGGTCTTTGTGTTTATTGATTTGATCTGTTATAGTTGGCGCAAGGTTTGGAAGTGAGGCTAAACCTTGTTTCTTCTGTTTTGGTTGGTTTTCGGAGTCGTATCTCTGATTTTGTGGATAAAGTTTTTTTGACCTCACTCGATTCGAGTGATTTTTTATTGATATTAAGGGTTGTACTTTTGCATCTAACTGCCACTAATCCTCACTTAGATTGGCGGTTGTCGGGGGTAAAAGTGACGACTTTACAGAAAAGTAAGTATTTTAGTAAAGGTCGAGGCCTTATTAAATAAGGTCGATGTAAAAAACAAAAATTAGTCTAAATATAAAAACAAAAATGAATATAGGAAAAAAATTAGTTTCATTGGCGCTTTTTGCGATGGTTATCGCAGGCGTCACACCAGTGGCTCATGGACAGACAACAGCTGAGCTTCAAGCGATGATTAATTCGCTTATGGCGCAAATTCAAGCGCTTAATGCTCAGTTGGCGACTGCTCAAGGAGGCACTCCAGTTACTGGTTCCTACAGCTTCACTAAGGACCTCACCCTTGGAAGCAGAGGTGCCGACGTAACTTCACTTCAGCAGTTCTTAATCACAGGAGGGTATTTGAATATTACTGCTCCGACTGCTTATTTCGGTTCAATGACAAAAGCGGCTTTGGGTAAATTCCAAGCAGCCAACGGAATCGCTCCGGCGGCTGGTTATTTTGGTCCAAAGACTCGCGCTTTTGTTAACGCGATGGGAGTAAATCCGAATCCAAATCCTAACCCGAATCCAAATCCGGTTCCGGTTTCTGGTCTTTCAGTAGGACTCTCTTCGAAGAATCCTGCAGTTAGTTCTTTCATTGCTTCCTCGGCGCGATTGCCTGTTTTAGGAGTTGCTCTTACAGCTGGCAATGCTGGCGGAATTACAGTCAACGACTTGAAATTCAAGAAGTTGGGTATAGTTTCGGATAGTGGTATTTCTGCGGCATACCTAATCGAAAACGGTAAGGTAATCGCCCAGTATAGTTCGCTTTCTGGTGGCGTGATTACATTCAATGGTTTGGGATTAGGCATTAATGCCGGTCAGACCAGGAATGTTGAATTAGCTATTGACCCAGGAACAGTTACGGATGGAAACACTATCTCTTTTGGTTTGATGGCGGTTACCGATATAACGGCAGTTGACAGCAATAACGTGGCTGTTACTCCAGTGGGGGCTTTTCCCTTGAGTGGAAATGTTTTCACAGCGACTACGGTCTCAAATCCGTCAATTGCGAGTTTAACTGTGTCTTCGGGTACACCGCAGACATCAGTTTATGCTGGCGATCAGAATCAAATGATTTCGCAGTGGACGATTACAGCTACGAACAGTCCAGTTAACCTTAAAGGAATTACTTTTAAAGTGACTGGTTCGGCGACAAAGAGCGACATTAAGAATGTGAAGCTTTTTGTGAACGGTACTCAAGTTGGCCAAACCTTAGCGATGGTTCCGGCTGATGGAGTGGCGTTTTTTGATTTCAGTTCTGCTCCGGCGGTTATTTCTACCGGAAACAGCAATTTGCAAGTCTACGCCGACATTGCGGGTAGTCCAAACTACAATTTCACTTTCAACCTCTTGAACTCGTATGATGTTTGGGGAGTTGATAGCCAGTATGGAGTACCGGTTTCGGTGACTATCAACGGCGGTTCGGCAAGTTCAATGCAGGTGACTATTCAACCTGGACAACTTACAACCACTTTGGCTTCTGATACACCGACTGGGAATATTGTTGCCGGCGGATCGGCAACACCTCTCTTGAAATACAAGATTTATGCGGCTGGCGAACCAGTTAAGGTTCAGTGGCTCGGATTTTCTTTGACTTTCACGGGAGCGACTCTCGGAGTAAATAGCCAAATCAAGAACGTTAGTTTAGTTGATGATGCTGGTTTTCAAGTTGGGAGCACAATTTCCAATTTGGCGACAGTGTTAGCAGTGGATTGTACTGATAGTGCTGCAACTTATGCATCTTCAACGGCTACAAATTGTTTTGGTAAGAGTTCTTCTCCGATTAGCTACATTGTTCCGGCGAATACAACTCGGGTGCTTACCTTACGAGGAGATATCCAAACCACAGCTGATTTCACGACGATTGTGGCAAAGGTGTTGACTGGGTCAAGCAACTTGCGTGGCCAGACATCAAGCGCGACGGCATCAAGCGGCGCGGCAACTGGCAGCGTGTTAACTAGAGTTACTAGCTCAGCTACTACAGCTAGAAATAGCGCAGTAGGAACTCAAACGTATTCAGCTGGCACAACTAACGCTAAAATTGGTTCTTACTCAATAGCGGCTTCAACGGCGGAAGGGGTGAACCTCATGAGTATTGGGGTTACATTGGGTGGCCTTACGACTAGCAGCCAAAACCTTAAGCTGATGGTTGGTAATACTCAATTTGGGACAGTTCAACCGACTTTATCGGCTGCTACCTATAATTTTACCGGTCAACTAAATATTCCAGCTGGACAAACAAAGATAGTGGATGTTTATGTTGATATACTTTCATCTGCGGTGGCTGGTACACATACGGCGGCTACAACACTTGCGAGTTGCACGGGATCTGGCGCGACGACCTATGCTGCGGTTTCTTGCACAGCAAGAACCGGACAAAGTGTGGTTGTGGCTGGACAGTCAACATTGACTGTTACATTGGACTCCACTGCTCCGTCAGCTAACCAGATTGTGATGGGTTCAACTGGAAATACCTTGGCCGCTTACCGTTTCTCCGAAACAACCAATATTGAAGATATAAAGGTTTCTCAACTTTATCTTTTCCAGACGGTTGCTTCTCCTTCGGTTAAGGCTTCCTTTGCTAGTTTGAAGTTGTACGATTCAAGGGATTTGAATACATTGTTGGCTACGGGTGGCGAACCGACAACAAGCAACAATACCGAGGGCTCAGATGTGGCTGGTGTGGGTTATTACCGCCTGTTTAGTTTCCAGAATCCGATCGTAGTTCCGAAATCTGGATCAATTACCTTGGTTCTGAAGGGCGATGTGTCTGACTATAGCTCGAGCGGTGCGTCTGACAACACTACTCATGTGTTTAAGCTTGCTGCGTCAACTTCTACTGACCCGCTTCTTGATACAGCGGCAGAAGTAGTGGTGGCTCGTGGTAGTACCTCGAATAACAGTTCGACGGTTACTCTCACTGCTGCGACTGGTAATGCTCAGACGATTGTGAGAGGTAAACTTACAGTATCGGCGACTCCGATTGGAGTTACGTCTGGTAGAGCTAAGGCTACAACTGATGAGTTGGCCACTATTAGCTTCACGGCGGACCCACTTGGATCGGTTAAACTTCAGTCATTTGTGGTTACTATTGGCGGTTCGGCTAATAGCCTTTCGTTACCTGCCACATTTACGTTGTTTAATCCGACTGCCGGCACTAATGTGACTCAGTCTGCAACTACCACAACTTCAGTTTCGTTTGACTTCAATAACTATATTGTCAGCGCTGGTACTACAAAGACATTTACGCTTAGGGCTAATA
The DNA here is from genome assembly GCA_041664245.1 of Minisyncoccota bacterium. GTDB lineage: Bacteria > Patescibacteriota > Minisyncoccia > UBA6257 > 2-01-FULL-56-20 > JBAYLC01. The sequence goes on along the minus strand of JBAYLC010000004.1, from coordinate 42,698 downwards.
CTTTGAGCAATACAGCCGTTGCTGTAAGCGGTGTGGCTCAAGGACTTTCAGCAATCCTTAATGCGGTGACTGATGCTACTTACACTACGGCGGAATCTGGCGGTACGGTTAATGTAAGAATCGCTGGCGTGGGTATTCCGATTCAGTTGTTCTCTGGTTCTTACGCAGCTGGTTCTTAGTTTCGATAGAAATTCTGTATTGATTGCAATTCGAAAGCACGTCCGCCTTAGGCGGACGTGCTTTTTAGTTAGGTTATTTTTATTTATACTTAGGGTTATGGAACACAAAAAAATTTCGCAATATTTACTGAAAGCTATAAGATATTTGATTTACTCGATTGTTCTAGTAGTGCCTCTTTTTTATCTCAAGCAGGCAGTTTATCCCTATACTTTTTCGAAAACTTTGTTTTTTCAGATTTTATGCGAGTTGATAATAATTTTATGGATTTCCCTAGTGATAATAGACAAAAAATACCGGCCGAAATTAACGCCGATATTTTGGGCTTTTCTGACTTTAGGGTTGGTCTTAATAATCAATTCGATTTTTGGCGAGGACCCGCTTCGTAGCTTTTGGGGAACTCAAGAGAGGGCCTTGGGAGTTTATACGTATCTACATTTTATTTTGCTGGGATTGGTAATTAGTTCGCTAGGAAAGGAAATTAGTTTTAAAAAAGTTGCTTATTTTTCATTAATTTCCGCTTCGATCGTGAGTGTTATTGGATTAATTCAATTGAGTAATCCGAATTTTTTACTTGCTGGAGATTTAGCATCGGGAAGACCAGGCAGCACTTTTGGCAATCCGAGCTTCTTGGCTGGTTATCTGCTTTTTAATATATTTTTCGCTTTGTATTTTTTATTGAAACAATTTTGGGCGGGAAAAGAGAGGTTTAATAACGACAATAAAAATTGGGGGGAGGTTATTTTTCTTGGAGTAGTGATTTTGCTTACGGTTTTGTCTTTCTTTCAGACTCAAACTAGGGGAGATATAATTGGGTTTGGAGTAGCGCTAGTTGCACTTTTTGGGCTTTTCGCTTTTCGACCACCGGAGATTAAAACTAGAGTTTTTCGAAGCCGAAAGTTTTACGCCTCTGTTTTCATATTGGTTATTATTTTAGGAGGAGCGTTTTGGTTTACTAAGGGGAATAGTATATGGGAATCAATTCCGGGATTGAATCGTTTTAAGGATTTGTCGTTTTCTGACCAAGGATTAAAGCCTAGAATAGTGGCAATTGAGTCGGCGTGGAAAGGTTTCTTAGAAAAGCCAATATTGGGATGGGGTTTTGAGAATTTCAATATTGTTTCGAATAAATATTACGACCCAAGCTTATTGTCGATCAACTACCAGGAAACTCGTTTTGATAAACCTCACAATCTTGTTTTAGAATATCTGGTTGTTGGCGGGGTGCTTTTATTGCTTTCTTATGTTTTTGTTTTAGGAGCTCTAATTTATTCCGCTTTAAAAATTAAAGATAAATTACTTGGCCAAGTAGTTATAGTTCTAGTTTTTGGGTATTTTATAAGAAATTTGTTTTTATTTGAAACGATTGGACCGTTAATTATGTTTTTTGTTACGACTGGATTTATCGACGGGTTTTATCGAATGAGCAAGGAGGTAGAAGAAAAAAAGGAACAGAGGCCTGGTTTTGATTTTAAAAAGGGCAGAGACGAACCAGATATATTTGCGAAGAATGTGATGATTGGAATTGTTCTTTTAGGGGGAGTTGTTTGGGTTTATGTTTTGAATGTAAATAGTCTAATCGCTAATAAACTTCAGTATCAAGGGATGAATGATTTCATTCAAAATAATCCTGGGGGCGCTTTGGAAAGTTTTAAAAAAGCGATAGATATTTGGAGTCCGTACCGGTGGAATGTTCAGAGAGATTACGCGGCGGCAGTGGCGGAGAATTATTTTTACAAACCAGAGGCAATTTCAGCTGACGAGGTAAAAATGGCAATTGTAGCGATGGAGGAAGCGACAGCGGAGCATCCAAAGGACGCCTATAATCATTACGCGCTATTGGATATGTATAACGAGGTTTCGGAGGTTAATAAGAATGAATTTTTAGATAAAGCTGAAAAAGAGGGAAAAATCGCCTTAGAATTGAGTCCGAATCGCCAACAAGTTATGTTTTCATTAGCCAAGACGAAATCTTTAAGAGGTGACACAAAGGGGGCCATTGAGTTAATTAAGAAAGCTTTGGATTTAAACCCAAATGTTGCCGACGGACATTTTTATTACGGTTTATTTGCGCATGTCATTGGAGATCAAGAGTTGAGTTATAAAGAATTAAAGAGGGCAATTGAGCTTGGGAGAAAGTGGAAAAATTATCATGAACCATTGGTGGTGGCGAATTTTTTTGCCGATTCTGGGCACTTGAAAGAAGCCATAGAGCTATACAAAAAATCTTTAGAAATGGAGCCAGGAAATCCGGAAGTAGGGATAAAATTGGGAATCGCTTATTTTTTTGATAAGCAGAATGACCTAGCAAGGGAACAGATTATCGAAGTAATGAGGAAAGTTGATATTACAAAAGTAATTGGGTACGAGAGTATATATCCGATTTTGAGAGAATTGAATTTAGTTAAATAGGCATTGCCCGGGTGGATTTTAACGGTTTTTTATGGTAAAATTTAAGCAAGGAATAGGCTATTTTGGCTTGTTTTTTATGTCTTAAATGCCTAAAAACGCAGGAAAACCGAAGGAAAATTTGGAAGCGAAAAAGAATATAAAAGTTAATAAACCGGGTTCTTACAGCGCGGATGATATTTATGTTTTAGAGGGGTTAGAACCGGTCCGGAAACGGCCGGGAATGTACATCGGTTCAACCGGCGAAATTGGGCTTCACCACTTGATTTGGGAAGTGGTAGATAATTCCATTGACGAAGCGATGGCTGGATTTGCCAAAAATATAACGGTGGAGATTTTTAAGGGTAGTAAGGTAAGTGTGACTGACGATGGAAGAGGAATTCCGGTTGAAACTCACAAGCAGACAAAAAAATCGGCGCTCGAAACGGTGATGACGACCCTTCACGCTGGCGGAAAATTCGGAGGGGAGTCGTATAAAGTTTCCGGCGGACTTCACGGGGTGGGTGTGTCGGTGGTGAACGCTCTTTCGGAATGGTTGGAGGCAGAAGTTTCTCGCGAAGGCGGACGTTTTTTCCAGCGTTATAAACGCGGGGTGCCGGAGGCGAAAGTTAAAAAAATTGGAATCTCTAATCACGACGGAACAAAAATTACTTTTTCGCCGGACACTCAAATTTTTTCGACACTCGATTTTAACGATAAAAAAATCGCCGAGCATTTGCGCCAGCAGGCATATCTAACGAAAGGCGTCAGAATTATTTTTGTTGATTGGCGATCAGAGACCCCTCAATTCCACGGGTTTTATTTTGAAGGAGGACTTTTATCTTTTACAAAGCATTTATGCCGAAAGGAAAAAATGCTTCAAGAGGAAATATTTTATGTGGTCAAGGATTCCGAAGGGGTGAACGTGGAAGCGGCGTTTACTTACATTGATGATTTGGAAGTAAAAGAATTAAGTTTCGCCAATAATATTTTTACGCCGGACGGAGGAATGCATTTGACCGGGTTTCGATCGGCGCTGACTCGGAGTTTGAATAACTACGCTCGAGGTGAGGGGTACCTGAAAGAAAAAGATGAAAATTTAACAAGCGATGATGTGCGAGAGGGTTTGGTGGCGATTGTTTCGGTAAAAATCCGCGAGCCGCAATTTGAAGGACAGACGAAGGCGCGACTGGGGAACACCGAAGCGCGGACAGCGGTAGAAGCGGTGGTGGGTGAAGCGCTCAAGGAGTTTTTAGAAAAACGGCCGCCGGAGGCAAGGCGAATTATCGAAAAAGTTTTATTGGCGGCGAAAGCGAGAAAGGCGGCAAAAGCGGCGCGGGACACAGTGCTTCGAAAAGGGGTGCTTGAGGGAATGACTTTGCCGGGGAAACTCTCAGATTGCAGCTCTAAAAGCCCAGAGGAGTCGGAATTATTTCTCGTTGAGGGGGATAGCGCCGGCGGCAGCGCAAAGTCTGGCCGGGAGAGAAGAACGCAGGCGATTTTGCCGCTTAAAGGGAAAATTTTAAACGTGGAGAAATCGCGTTTGGATAAGATGCTCATGAACCAGGAAATCCGTTCTTTAGTGATGGCTATGGGAACGGCGATTGCGGAGGAATTTGATATTACTAAAATTAGATATCATAAGATTGTTATCATGACTGATGCTGATGTTGACGGCGCTCATATTCGCACACTTCTTCTTACGCTTTTTTACCGTTACTTCAAAGGGATTATTGAATCGGGTTACTTGTATATTGCCCAGCCGCCACTGTATCGAATTCAGAGCGGCAAGGAAGTTCAATATGCTTATTCGGATAATGAGAAAGATAAGTTAGTGGGGGAGTTACAAAAAATAAAAGCCCAGAAAGCAAAAGACAAGGCGGAAGATAAAAAAATAAAAACCGAAGATAGCGAGTTGGTGATTGAAGAAGGTGAGCCGGGCAAGGAACAAGTTAAGGGAGTTAACATCCAGCGTTATAAAGGTTTAGGAGAAATGAACCCGGAACAGCTTTGGGAGACGACGATGAATCCAGAGAACAGAGTCCTCTTAAATGTGACGATAGACGATGCTGAAGAGGCGGACAGGCTGTTTGATGTGCTGATGGGCGACGAGGTGGCGCCAAGGCGGAAATTCATTGAATTGCACGCTTTAGCGGTTAAAAATCTTGACGTTTAGGCGGATTTTTGGTAGCCTAATCGGACATTAGTTATCTTTTTTTAGGCATATTTATGTTCAAAAAAATAAAGCAGTTTTTTGAAGACGCCAGACAAGAGTTTAAAAGCGTCAATTGGCCAACCAGGGCAGAAGCGATTCGCCTGACTTTTGTTGTAATCGGAATCTCCATTGGAATGGCGATATTTTTGGGTGTTTTCGACACTCTTTTTTCTTACATAATCAAATCATTTGTGGCGGCCTAGATTATTTTTATGGAACCAAAAGAAGCAATTCAACAAAAAGATCTGACGGGCTTAAGGCAGTGGTATGCGGTGCATACCTATTCCGGTTACGAAGAAGCAGTGGCGAGGTATTTGAAGCAACGGGTGGAAGTTTTGGGCTTGGAAGACAAGATTTTTAAAATTATCGTACCGAAAGAAAAAAAGATTAAAGTTAAAGGTGGGCATCGGCAAACAATTGAAGAGAAAATTTATCCTGGATATGTGCTTATCGAAATGGTTTTAAGCGCGGATTCTTGGTATGTGGTCCGGAATACGCCGCGGGTGACCGGGTTTGTGGGACCAGACAGCACCAAGCCAACGCCGCTTTCAAAAGAGGAAGTTGATTCTTTGCTTTTCAGGATGGGCAAAGATGAGAGCAAGTTTAATGTTGATTTGCGAGTGGGAGATTTAGTGAAGATAACCGATGGGCCGTTTAAAGACTACGACGGAAAAATTTCCGAGGTTGATGAAGAGCGAGGGCATATTAAAGTGATGGTGCCGATTTTCGGTCGAGATACGGCGTTGGAATTAGATTCTCTACAAGTTAAAAAGATTTAAATTATTATGATGAATCAGTGTTTTTTTTGTTCGCAAAATTTGAAACGGATTGACTACAAAGAAGTTGATCTTTTGAGGCGGTTTGTTTCAGGGCAGGCAAAAATTATTGATCCGAAACACACCGGTGTTTGCGCCAAGCATCAACGGATTTTAGCGCAAGCGGTTAAGAGGGCGCGTTTTCTCGGGCTCTTGTCGTTTGTTAATAGATAGTTAAGGGCGAGGTGGTAGGTTTTAGGTGATAAGTGATAGAAAAATAGATTATTTTGTAATTTGATGCAGGAAATAAATCAGAAACTGTTTCAATTTGTTTTCGGTTTTGCGAGGCAGGGTTCTTTTTTGGACGCGGTTGGAGTTTTTGCGGCGGAGGTTTTGCCTTTCCTAATTGTTTTTTTTGTTTTACTGCTTTTTTTTAGGCAGAAAGAATGGCGGCCAAAGTTTTTGTTTTTTATTGAAATAATATTGGCCTTCGTTTTGGCGCGGGGGATTTTAACTCAGTTTTTTCATTTCTTTTTCCAGCAGCCAAGGCCGTATGAATTTTTAGGATTAAACCCGCTGGTTTTAACTTTGGGAACATCGTTTCCATCAAGCCACGCGACGATATTTTTTTGCTTGGCGATGTCGGTTTTCTTTTTTGATAAAAAATTGGGATCTTGGGCGTTGCTTATCGCGCTATTAAACGGAGCGGCGAGAATATTTGTCGGAGTTCATTGGCCGATGGATATTTTAGGAGGAGCAATTTTTGGAATTTTAAGCGCGATTTTAATGCACGAAATTTTCCGACCGAGTTTCGAGGCGCTCAAAAATAGGAAGGTGGAGATTTAGGGTGGTATTGGTTCCCCACATGACTCGGGATAAGTCGTTCGGGACGCCCCGCATTCTGCAGGGCACTTGAAAATTTAATCCCGCCTTTCGGCGGGAAAGATTTTCTAAGTGTGCCCGAGGCCGGAATCGAACCGGCATGAGTTTCCTCACACGATTTTGAGTCGTGCGCGTCTACCAATTCCGCCACCCGGGCATTTTACTACAAGGATTTTACTATTTTTTTGTTGCTAAAATCAAGCTAAAACCTCCGATATTTTTTGCGTTATCATTTCGAAATCTATACAATTATGGCGATGGCAAAGGTTATTGCGATTTGTAATCAGAAGGGGGGAGTTGGAAAAACAACCACAAGTGTTAATTTGGGAGCATATTTGGCGGCGGCTGGCCGGAGAGTTCTTTTGGTTGATTTTGATCCGCAAGCGAATGCGAGCTCATCTTTAGGAAGCGAGGTTTCTAAGATCGAGGAGAGTATCTATCATGGAATAATAAATGCTGTGCCGCCGGAGCGAGTGTTAAAGCCGACGATGCTTTTTAATTTTCACTATATTCCGGCTGCGCCGCACTTAGCCGGAGCGCTAATTGAATTTGTTAATTTGCCGGAGCGGGAATATTTTTTGCGAAAATTTTTGCACCGGTTGCGGCATCAATATGACTATATTTTGATTGATTTGCCGCCGTCCTTAAGCTTGCTAACAGTTAACGGTTTGGTGGCCTCGGATGAGGTGATCATTCCCGTGCAGGCGGAGTATTATAGCTTAGAAGGACTAGGACAACTCTTAGATACAGTCAATTTAATTCGAAACAATCTTGGACATGATTTGAAAGTGAGGGGAGCGCTTATCACTATGTATAACAAAAACGAGCGGTTGAGTCGGGAGGTGGCGAGGGATCTGCGGCGACATTTTCCGCATCCGGTTTTTAAAACCGAGATTCCCCGGAGCGTGGCTTTGGCGGAGGCGCCGAGTTTCTCAAAGCCAATAATGCTTTACCGGCCGGATTCGATTGGGGCGCTGGCTTATAAAAATTTGGCGGATGAGATTATTGCCGAAGAGAGGAATTTTCTAAACCCCACAGAGGCGATAGTGAGCAAGGATTACGGAAATTTTAATATACTGTAGAATTTATAAACAAAATGTTAGGAAAAGGACTTGAATCATTAATACCGCCGAATAAAGGTTTCAATAATGGCGGAGCAAACGGCGATAATGCTAATAGCAGCGATGCGAATTATCTTCCAAAAGAAGATCTGGTTTTTGATTTGAACAAAAAAGACGATGAGGCGGCGCCGACTTTGAATTTTTCAGACCAATTTAAAGCTAGGAAAGAAGATGATTCAGCGACTAATAAGGGGGAGAGGAGAAGGCAGGAGGCGATTTTTCAAATTGAAGTTGAGAAGATAAAACCAAATCCGCATCAACCGAGAAAAGATTTTGATGACGAAGCGCTAAAGGATTTGGCGGCGTCAATCCGAGAGGTGGGAATTTTACAACCTTTAGTAGTGACGAAAGTTGAAAATGAAACACCGATTGGTACGGACGTGGAATATATTTTGATTGCCGGGGAACGTCGATTGATGGCGGCGAAACTTTTAGGATTAGAAAGGGTGCCGGCAATTGTTAAGAGAGTTGATTTTGAAAGAGAGCGGTTGGAAATGGCGATTATTGAAAATCTTCAGAGAGAAGATTTAAGCCCGATTGAAACCGCGCGAGCATTTTCCAGATTGCAAGATGAATTTAATTTGACCCAGAGAGAGATTGCCACTCGTTTGGGAAAAAGCCGGGAGGCGATTGCTAATAGTGTTCGTTTGTTAGATTTGCCGGCCTACATTCAGGAAGCGCTCGGGAAAAATCTAATCAGCGAAACTCACGGGCGATTGCTTTTGGTAGTTCAAGACGCGGCCTCACAGAAGAAACTTTTTGACGATATTATTTCCAATAAATTAACTACTCGGGAATTGAAAGAAAAAGTCAGCCCTTCTAAGCCGCAAGTTCAAAAAGATAGAACTCTCGAGGAGTTGCCGATGGAAGTTAAATACGCACAAGAGAAAATAGCCTCCCAGCTGGGTGCGCCGGTGGCGATTGAGAAAAGGGGAGACAAGGGCAGAATTATGATTAGTTTTTACTCCGAGGAGGAATTGATGGGGATATTAGAAAGACTAGAAAAGGAGAGTAGCGGTTTCTAGCTGGCAAACGGCGGATTTTTTAAGTGGTAATTTTTTTGGTTGATAAGAAAGCGGATGCGTTCTTTAGCGAGAGAGGTTTGGGCGAATTTCAGCCAGTCGGCAGACGGTTTTTTGTTTTTTTGAGTAATTATTTCCACTAGATCGGCTGATTTTAGTTTTGTATTTAAGGGCTTAAATTCATTATTAACTTTCGCTTTGACGCAGGTGTCGCCGACTTCGGTGTGAATTTTGTAGGCAAAATCAATAGGAGTTGAGTCATTGGGGAGATCAACAACATCACCTTTGGGAGTAATTACAAAAATGCGATCGGCAAAAAAATCTATCTTCATAGTTTCGCGAAATTCTTGGTTGGTGGAGGCAATGTCGCTTAAAGGATCTTGCCAGCGTCTTAGGTGCTTGATCAGAGGCAATTCCTGAATAGTTTTTCGCAGGAATGATTTTGGAGGAAGATCTTTAGTGGGACATTGTTTATAAAACCAATGAGCGGCAAGGCCGTTTTTGTTTTCTTCGTGCATTCGCTCGGTGTGGATTTGAATTTCGATATTTTTGTTTTCGGGGCCAACAACGGTAGTGTGAAGAGAGCGATAGCCGGTTGGTTTTGGGGCGGCGATATAGTCTTTGATTCGATCGGCAGAAATAGGCGACCATTTTTGGTGAATGACGCCTAAGGCCTTGTAGCAATCTTTAACGTCTTTAAAAACAACCCAAGTGGCGATGAGGTCGTGAATTCTTTCTAGATCCATATCGTATCTTAAAAGCTTGTGATAAAGACTGGAATAGCGTTTGGCTCGAAAATCAACCAAGGTTGGGTGGAGATTATTTTCTTCCAGAAGCTTCTCTAGGGATGGTTTGAATTTTTCAAGGTAAGCGTGGCGTTCCTCATATTTTTCTTTAACATTCCCGATGAGCCAGCTGTATTTGTCAGGGTTAAGAATAGGAAAGCAAAAATCTTGCATCTCGCCGGCGAGGTTAGGCATACCAATTAGAGAAGCCAAGGGAGCGTAGATTTCGTTTGTCTCAAAAGCGATAGCTTCTTGTTTTTCTTTAGGAAGAGCGTCGAGACTTTTCAGATTGTGAAGGCGGTTAGCTAGTTTGATAAAAACAATCCGAAGATCGCGGCTCAAAGCCAAAATCATTTTTCTTATGTTTTCGATTTTAGTTTGCGTGCCGCGGTATTTTAAAAGGCCGAGTTTGGTAACGCCCTGAACTAAGAAGGCGACTTCTTCGCCGAATTTTTCCTTAAGCTCGAATTCGGTGGCTTTATTGTGCTTGAGAGTGTCATGAAGAAGGCCGGCGGCGATTGTCTCTTCGTCCATGTGCCAAAGATTAAGGGTTTCAGCAGTTTCGAGGCAGTGGTTAAAATAGGATTCACCGTTAAGGCGAGGCTGGTCTTGGTGGGCAATTTTGGCAAACTCGAGAGCTTTGGCTATCAGGCCGTTTTTATTTTTTTCCGCTGATTCTAATATACTCATCTCCTTGATTTTACATATATAACATATAGTAATAAGGAAGCAATTATTTAGTATGCTACGGGTTGGGAGTTTTATTGTTATTCAGAGTCTTCTTCGATTGTGGCAGTTGTTTTGGGCTCTAGGGCTTCGATTTCTAAGGGTTTTTTCTCTTCCGGATTCAAAGGGTTGGTCCAAGAGGCGTAGTCGCAATCGGGATAGCGATTACAGCCCCAAAAGATTTTGCCGCGGGCGCGGCCTTTGCGGCTTACCCGCCTTTCAATTACGTCGCCTTCGCCGCATTTGGGGCATTTGAGGCCGATTGGTTTCGGTGGATCCTTTAAATTTTTCGTGTTCTTGCATTCCGGAAATCCGGAGCAAGCCATAAATTTTCCGAAGCGGCCGAATTTAATGATCATATCTTTTCCGCAAAGTTCGCATTTCTGGTCGGTTTTTTCCTCGGCGATTTCTTTTTTGGAAACTTCTTCATATTTTTGTTTAAGGTGGACAGAAAAAGGTTCGTAAAATTCCCTGATGACTTCCTGCCACTGTTTTTTATCTTCAGCGATTTCATCGAGTTCGTTTTCCATTTTGGCGGTGAAATCAAGATCAACAATTTCCGGAAAATTTTCTTTGAGAACCTTGTCAACTAAAAGGCCAATCTCGGTGGGTTGGAGGCGGCCTTGAATTTTTTCGACGTAGTTGCGATTTTGAATAACCGAAATAATCGGAGCGTAGGTTGATGGGCGGCCGATGCCGTATTTTTCCAGAGTTTTAATCAGACTGGCTTCGTTGTAACGCGGCGGCGGTTCGGTGAAGTGCTGAGTTGGCGTTACTTCAATGAGGCTGACGGGGTCGTCTTTTGTAAGCTCGGGAAGAATTTTCTCTTCCATTTTAATTGGCCAGATTTTTAGAAAGCCGTCAAAACGGAGAATATTACCGTTAGCCGCTAGAATATAATTATTTTTTCCGGCAGTGGCTCTAACCTCTATTTTAGTGGCGTCGAGTTTAGCGTGGGGAAGTTGAGAGGCGATGAACCGGCGCCAGATGAGGCTGTAGAGTTTCTCTTGGTCTTTGTCGAGTTTTGATTTTCGAGAATCATCCCATTCTTCCGGCGCTAGGTTGGGATCGGTTGGCCGGATAGCTTCGTGAGCTTCTTGGGCTAACCGGGATTTGTTTTCGTAATTTTTCGGAGGAATTTGATATTCTTCTGGTAAGTGAGCTTTGATCCATTCAGTTGAAGCCACGAGGGCTTCTTTGGAGAGATTAACGGAGTCGGTGCGCATGTAGGTGATGTGGCCGCCTTCATAGAGAGATTGGGCAATCATCATTGTTCGTTTGGCGGAAAAACCAAAGTGGCGAGAGGCTGTTTGTTGAAGGGTGCTGGTTATAAAAGGGGGATAGGGATTTTTTTTGGTTTCATTCCGTTCGATATTTTCTATTTTATAATTTGCGTCTTTCAGATCGGAAAGAATTTTTTGGGCCTCAGTTTCAGTTCCAATGCCTAGTTTTGGAACGGATTCGTCCCCGATTTTTGAAAGAGACGCTTCAAGAATTTCCCTTTTTTCAGTTTCGAGTTTTGCTTCGATAGTCCAGTATTCATAACTTTTGAATTTATTTATTTCTTCTTCGCGAGCGGCGATTAAGCGCATAGCGGCCGATTGAACCCGGCCGGCGGAGAGGCCGCGGACCACTTTTTTCCAGAGGAACGGCGAGAGTTGATAACCGACAAGACGGTCAAGAACGCGGCGGGCTTGTTGGGCATTAACAAGATTTTGGAAAATTGTGCGGGGATTGTCTAAAGCGTTTTTAATAGCGGTTTTTGTAATTTCATGGAAAACAATCCGCTTTATCGGTTTGTCAGAGTCATTTTTTAATTTGAGGGCGGTAACGAGGTGCCAGGCAATAGCTTCTCCTTCGCGGTCTTCGTCAGTGGCTAGTATCACTTCATCAGCTTTCGCCGCGATTTTTTTAAGGGCGGTGACTCGAGGTTGGATTTTCCGGGGAATGACATATTGGGGCTCAAAATTATTTTCGACATCAATGCCGAGCTTGCTTTTCGGAAGGTCGCGAACATGACCGAAAGAAGATTCGACTTTATAGCCAGAACCGACAAATTTAGAGATTGTTTTGGCCTTAGTGGGGGATTCAACAATAATTAGCTTTGTACTCATATTCATAGAACGACAAACCCAGCCTCAGTTTCACTGATTATATTCTTTATAGTCAGGAAGGTAAGAGTTTGATTGATGATTTTGGCATTAAGATTAGATAGTTCAATAATTTTGTCAACTGTGATTGGTTTAGCGCTGTTTTTTAAAATTTCGTATATTCTCTTTTCTTCTAGGCTATTTAATAGATTTAGCTGGTTTAGTGGGCTGTTTTTACCCTCGAGAATTTCTGGGGCGAGAGACTCAATAATTTCTTCAGGAGAGGTAACTAGGATGGCGCCAAGGCGGATTAATTTATGGGAGCCGGAGAAATTTGGATGTTTTAGAGGTCCGGGAGTAACAAAAATTTCCCGATTTTGATCAAGGGCAAATCTAGTGGTGGCGAGCGAGCCAGACCCTTCGGGGGCTTCAATAACAAGGGTGCCGGCGGAAAGGCCGCTGATGATTCTATTTCTTTCTATAAATCGATAAGGGAGGGTTGGGCTTCCTATTGGATATTCTGAAACTATTAGTCCATTGCTTGAGATTATTTTTTCAGCCAATTTAGAATTATAACTGGGATAGAAATGATCAAGGCCGTTGGCGAGGACGGCGATGGTGGGAGCGTTAGCGTCAAGGGCGCCGGAGTGAGCAGCGGCGTCAATTCCTAAAGCCAAACCGCTTATTATGGCGAAATTGTTTTGCCCGAGATTTCTGGCGAATTCTCGAGCGATTTCCTTGCCTTGCTCGGTGGCCTTTCTGGTACCGACGATGCTTATTTTATATTTTTGATTTAGAGCCGAAAAATTGCCGATAGAATAAATTCCAAAAGGCGGAAAGGATATTTCGCGAAGTAAGGAGGGGTATTTTTTTTCGTTTATTAAGGTCAGCTCAATTTTTGACCTTAGAAGTTTCTCCCAAAGTTTTTCCGGATTGATTTTATTTTTTTCGGCGACACCTAAATTTTCCCAAGCAATTTCCCAACAGCCGGACTTTTCTATCAACTTTCCTAATTTTCGGTAGTCACTGCCAAGGGCAATGTTTATGGCATTGTAATAAATTTTTTCGTCCATTTTTATAAGCATAACGGAGGGAAAATCGAAGTCAATTTTTTGGTCTCATTGGTTCGGGTAGATTAGTTTTATGTTATAATTAAAAAAGTAATGGAGAATTTTAAAAAACAATTTAGGAATAAAGCGTTGATTATTTTGGGGCTGTTTTTGGTTTCCGGAGTGATTCTTTATTTTTCCGCTAGTTATATTGCGAAACTTTCTAAGGATATTTCCAATCAAAGATTTTTGGTTTATGAAAACTCTAATATCAATGGGGTGCTGGCGGATTTAAAAAATGGCAATGATAGTGCCGCCGCGTATATAAAAGGAATTGGCGCCTTAGTGCCAGCGAAAGATCAGTTGATTTCCGATTTATCGCGAGTATTAAGTAATCAGGGAACAAATTATGGAGTGGGAGTGACTTTTGATTTTCAACAAGGGGTAGAGGTAAAACCGACTCCAACTTCCTTTGGACACGCTGGATTCTCGCTTAGTGTAACTGGTCCTCTATCTAATTTAATCGCTTTTCTAAGATATTTAGAAACTGCATCACCTAGGTTTTTAATGAGCTTTGAAAGCGCGGATATAGCAAAAACTTCAAATGATTATGTTCTTAACGCAAAGGGATTGGTTTATTTTAAGGAGTAGTTTTAAAAAGAAAAAACAATGAATTTTTTGAAAGAACATTACGAAAAAATATTAGCTATTCTTTCGGTTGTTTTACTTGTAATCGTGGTTGCTTATTTTGTTTGGGCAGTGAGGGTGGTGGCTAATGGGTTTTCGATAGCGAATAATTTGAATAGCGGCGGAGGGGGGTCGGTCAGTTTTGATATCGAAAAAGCTAAGCGACTTCAAATTGAGCCAAGGTTTTGATTTTTTTTCGATTTTGGGTTTTAATGGTAGCTGGTTTCGGGTTGGCGTTTTTTGTTAGAAAATTGATTTTATTAGGTAGGGATGGGTTTGTTTAGTTTAAGCTTAGGGATGCGCGGTTAGCTCAGTGGTAGAGCGCTTCGTTGACATCGAAGAGGTCAGAAGTTCGATCCTTCTACCGCGCACAAAGGTGGAAGGTAGAAAAGAACGCGTGTGTAGTTCAGTGGTAGAACGCTGTCCTGATAAGACAGAGGTCGAAGGTTCGATTCCTTCCACACGCACTAGATGGCAAATCGCTAATGGGGAAAATGAATATCTCACCAGCGGGCGGGGTCCTTGATTTCCTTTATTCACTGCGTTCATAGGAAATCGGGAGTTATCCACAATTTTTTAATCAGCCTATTTTCTTTGTGCTATAATGATTTTACGTTATAAAAAGGTCGAATTTAAAGAAAAAATTCAATGCAAAATAAGCAAGTTAAGGGTTTTACTCTTATTGAACTTCTGATTGTTATTGGTATTATTGCCATTCTCGCGACGGTCGTTATTTTGACTTTAAATCCGGCCGAGTTGCTAAGGCAGTCACGGGATACGACCAGGTTTTCGGATTTGTCGACTTTGAATAGCGCTATTGCGCTTTATCTCTCTGATGTGCCGGCGGCGTATCTTGGAACAAGTACGACATGGTGCTTCACTTCTTTGGACGCTTCTTCTACGCTTGGTACTGCTGGTAATCAGTGCGGGTTTCGTTTCCCGTCGTTAGGGGCTGGGGCTGCAACTGTTGGAGCGACTACTTCTCGGGCGATTAATGGAACCGGATGGATTCCGATTGATTTTACTAAAATTAGTACTGGTTCGCCGCTACCGCAGTTACCAGTTGACCCTGTTGTGCCAAATACTTTTGGTCCTACCGTAACTACGACGAGTGATGATTTCTATTACGCATATATGACTGGAACGAATAACACATATGAGGTGAATACTAGAATTGAAAGCCAGAAGTTTTCGAGTAGTTCGGTTAATGATGGGGGGAACAGCGTTACTTTGTATGAGGTTGGGACTAATCCTGGTCTAGCTCTCTAGAAAAGAGTATTAATTATTATTCAACAAAAAGCGCCTTAGGGCGCTTTTTGTGTTATAATTGATTTTGAGAATGTTTGCAGTAGCTCAATATTTTAATTTAGTGGCTTTGATTTTGCTTTTTGCGGCACAGATTTTTTGGGGCCGGCGATTTTTGGACTCAAAAAGAGAAGGAAAATTTTCCCGAGAAACGGTAAAGAAGTATTTAAAGATTTTGTGGTTGATTTTGTTTGTGATTGTGGTAGCAGTTAATGTTTATATATCTTACAAGCAGTATCAAGTTTGGGAGAGTAATCCGCTTAGCAGAGGCCTTTTGCCGCCTTATGCCCCGATCTCTTATTTTTTGTCATATGTATTTGTCCATTTTTTTATTTTTTGGATAGTCGCTTTTCTGGCTTCTATTTTAGTAAGCCGGTTGGCGAAATTTTTGAATAAAAGATTTGGTAATAGATTTTTTGAAAACGAAGAAGTTGAACTTATCGCGCTCGGGACTTTTCTCTCAGGGTATCCGGGATTTTTGTTTTTTTGGGCGGCTATTCTGATTTTTGGAGTTTTGTTTTCCGTGGTCTACACGATTTTTTCCAAGGGACGGCTGCCGCTTTTTTATTTTTGGTTGCCGATAGCAATTTTTGCTATCATAGTAAAGATTTGGTTGCTTCCGATTTTTGGATTGGAATATGTTTGGGGGCAATTATCTCTGGGAGATTTTATCGGACTTTTTTTGGGAAAGTAATTTTTAAATAATTTTATGAGAATACCAATACCAGTTCCCCAGTTGAAAAACAGATTAGTGCAGGAGGGTTTGATTACGGCCGAGCGATTCGACACCATCTACGAAGATTCAAGAAGAAAAAATCAAGGATTGCTTGATTCTTTGATATCTCTAAAAATTGTTGAAGTAAGTTATTTGAATAATCTTTTAGCGGAGATGCTGGGGGTTTCTTTGGCTAACCTTGAGGTTCAGGGGATAGACAAGGATGCGATTAAGCTACTCGAAGAGGGTGCTGCTAGGCAGCGGGAAGTTATTGTTTTTAAGAAAGAGCCAGACGGAAGTTTCGATGTGGCAATGAGCGATCCTAGCGATTTAGAGACAATTAAATTTCTTTCCCAGCATTTGAACGCAAAAATAAATCCCTTTTTTGCCACGGGTAGTGATTTGAATAAGGGATTTTCTATTTACGGTTCACAGTCGGCGCAAGATTTTAAGAAATTAATTGAAAATAATGTTCAGGAATCACTGAGAGGACAGGCAAAGAGTGTTGAGGAGTCTGCCTCGCTTCTGCCGATAGTTTCGATCGTGGACAACTTGATGTCGTATGCGATTGCTTCGCGAGCGTCGGATGTTCATATGGAAATTATGGAAGATGTAACGATTGTGCGCTATCGGATTGATGGAATTCTTTTTGAAATAATGCGGATGCCGAAAGCGATTCACGCGGCTCTCACGGCAAGAATTAAAATTTTGTCTGGGTTAAAGATTGACGAACATTATAAACCACAAGACGGACGTTTTCATTATCAGGTCGGCAGCCAGGTGATAGATGTTCGGGTCTCGGTTTTGCCAACATTTTATGGAGAGAAAATTGTGATGAGGCTTCTTGAGGCGGCTCAAAAACCACTATCGCTTACCGAGATCGGAATGTTTCCGGATATGGAGAAAATTGTCGCCGACAACTTAAAGAAAGCTTACGGAATGGTTTTGTGCTGCGGGCCAACGGGATCAGGAAAATCAACAACGCTCTACGCAATGATGGATATTTTAAACAGACCGACGGTGAATATAGTTACCGTCGAAGATCCGGTGGAATACAATATGCGATATGTTAATCAAACCCAGATAAATACTCAGGCGGGGATAACTTTTGCTTCCGGTCTCAGGGCAATTTTAAGGCAAGATCCGAATATTATAATGGTTGGTGAGATTAGAGACGCGGAGACGGCGGGAATTGCAGTGCAGGCGGCTTTGACTGGCCACTTACTTCTTTCCTCACTTCACACTAACGATGCGCCAACGGTGGTACCCCGACTTTTTGACTTAGAAGTGCCGCCTTTTCTAGTGGTTTCGGTTTTGAATGTTATTATTGCCCAACGTTTAGTGCGGAGGGTTTGCCAGGCCTGTATATATTCTTACGAGCCGAGTCCAGAGATTACCAAGGTGATTATGAATCAACTAGAACAACTAAATCTTGACCCAAATAAGGTTAAGCTACCAAAAAACTTTTTTCATGGAAAAGGATGTTCAAGTTGTGGGATGACCGGGTATCGAGGACGGCTGGGAATATATGAAGTTTTAGATGTTGGTGAGGAGGTGAAAAAAACCATAATTAGCCCGGATTTTAATTTGGAAAAATTGCACAAAGTTGCCAGAGAAAACGGAATGATTTCGATGTTTGAGGACGGACTAAAAAAAGTTGAATTAGCAATGACCACTATTGATGAGGTTTTGCGGGTCATTAGGGAATAGCTTTGAGAATTTTACTATTTACCCTTTGGGGATGTTTTAGTGACTAGTTTTATAGAAAAGTTTATAATTAAGAAGAGTTGGTTCGAATTAATTGTTTGAATTGGTGATTTTTTATTATGCTCTTTCATTATTTAGCAACGGATAAAAGCGGAAAAATTAGCGAGGGGGATTTGGAAGTCGATGATTTCACTCAGGCTCTCCAATATCTAGCCGGTAAAGAACTGAGGCCGATTTCGGTAAAGCCGATTAAAGAATCTGAGGGTTTTGGGGCACGGCGGATTTTTGGGAATATTAATTTAACCGACAAGATTTTTTTGACTCGGTATCTTTCTTTGATGTTACGAGTGGGAACTGATTTGCTTTCAGCAATAAATATTTTGATT
This sequence comes from Minisyncoccota bacterium, assembly GCA_041664245.1. Lineage (GTDB taxonomy): Bacteria > Patescibacteriota > Minisyncoccia > UBA6257 > 2-01-FULL-56-20 > JBAYLC01. The sequence continues at coordinate 24,688 of JBAYLC010000004.1, read as the reverse complement.
TCTGACTTTGATAAACCAGCCCTGAAAAACTTTTTACTTGAGGTTCGGGACAATTTGGGGCGGGGCCAGCCATTTTATGCGGCTTTCGCAAGGTATCCAAGAATTTTTTCGCCAGTGTTTATAAATTTAGTTAAAGCCGCAGAGGCATCAGGAAATTTACAGCAAACATTTGAGGAATTAAGCGTGTCGCTTGGCAGGGAAGCAGCGTTGCGGAATAGCATCCGATCGGCGCTGGTCTATCCGGTCATCTTGCTCGTGACGTCAATGTCAATATTTATTTTTTTGGTAACTTTCGCACTTCCTAAGATAGCGAAAGTTTTTTCCGATGGAGGAATTAATCCGCCGCTTTTCTCAAGGGTGGTGTTTGGGATCGGGCTTTTTATAAATGCTCATGCGCTTCTATTTATTCCGGGCCTGATTATTATTGTGGTTTTTTCGGCAGTGTTTTTTTGGAAATTCGATGTGGGGCGGAAATTGGCCCAGCGAATGTTTAGCCGATTACCTTTAGTCAAAACGGTTTATCGGGAGTTGGCGGTGCAACGTTTTGCAACGACAACCAGTTCGTTGATGAAGGCGGGACTTTCGATTATACAATCGCTCAATATAGCAGCAGAGACGGTAAATGTTCTTGAATTTCGGGCGAGTTTGCTTCGAATCAGCGAAGAGGGTTTGGCAAAAGGGTTAACAATAGGAGAGGCTTTCAGAAAAGAAACAGTTTTCCCGAAGCTGGTTACTAATTTGATTGCGGCATCGGAGAGGGCCGGACATTTAGAAGATCTTTTACAGACGCTTTCTGAGTTTTATGCCTCGAGAGCCGAGTCGGCGATAAAATCCCTGGTTTCTTTTTTGGAGCCAATATTGCTTTTATTCATGGGGTTATTAGTGGGGCTGGTGGCTCTTTCGATAATAATTCCGATTTATCAATTGACGGCGCAATTTTCTTAAATAAATAGATAAAGTTTTTTATTAATAATCAAATGATGCCAATACGAAATTTAAATAAAAAATTTAAACATATAAATATGGTTAAAAATATTAAAAAACATAATAATAAAAATGGGTTTACAATAATAGAACTTATTATTGTGATGGTGATAATGGCGATTTTAATCGGAATGACTTTTTTAAATCTTTTACCACAAAATAAGCTTAAGGAATTTAATGCAACCGTTGAAAAAATTGTTTCGCTTTTAAATACAGCAAGAGATAAATCTAAATTTCAGGATAGCGGATGGGCTTGGCAAGTTGGGTTGGGAAATCCGTTCTGCAGTTCAAGCCAGTTATTTTTCGGTTTATATGATGAACTAAATATTAATACTCCTAAAAATAAATATACATTGCCTGATAATATTAATTTTTCCTCCCCTAATTTTAATAATTCTAGTTCTAGCTGTTTGTCGCAGTATAAAAAAATTCTTATTAAATTTTCCGCATCTCAAGGATTTCTTGTCGGATCTTCAGCGTCGGCCACTTTTTCGGTTTTTCTGAAAAGCAATCCGAATGTTTCGTCAACTATTTCGGTTTCGCCAATAGGGGTGGTAAGTTTTTCAACCCCTTCTTCGAGTACGCCTCCTTATGTTCCGCCTTTGCCTGATGATATTTCACCTACTATTCCCGCAAACCTTTTGGCTGTTCCTATATCTTCTTCTCGAATCGATCTCTCTTGGTCGGCCTCGACCGATAATGTCGGCGTTGCTGGATATCGGATTTATCGAGATGGCAATCCAGTTCCAATCGCTACTGTTTTTAGCCCTGGTTATTCTAACTCTGGTCTTAGTCCATCTACCACTTACACTTATACTGTTGATGCTTATGATGCTAGAGGAAATGCCTCTGGTCAATCAGCTCCGGCTTCGGCCACCACGGAAGCTTTGGCTTTGGATACCACTCGGCCAGCTGCGATAGCTAGTCTCAATGTCGATATTGGTGGTTTTGCCGCTACCCAGACTGATGTTTCACTTGCTTCACTTTTCTCCTCACTCGCAGCTGGAGGCGGTGGTTCTACTGGTAGGGTTTTGCTCACTTGGATTGCTCCTGGCGACGATGGTAACAGCGGCACCGCCACGATTTATGATTTAAGGTATTCCACTTCGCCAATTTCAATTCTTGACAGTAATTGGTCTTCTTATTCCCGAGAGATGGATTTGTCTTTGCCTCAAATTGCGGGAAGCCCAGAGACGTGGACTGTGTCGGGTCTTGTTATAGGCACTAGATATTATTTTGCCATCAAAGCGATTGATGACGCAGGAAATACTTCTACGATATCAAATATTGTTTTTGGAACAGCGCAATAAATAGAGTTTCGTCAGGTGATATTTTAATGCAGTAATTATGAAAAAAAAGTTTAAAATTTATGGTCGACGGGGGCAATCTTTGATTGAGATTTTGATAGCAATAGCAGTTGGGGTTCTTCTAATCGGGGCGGTGGCAGCGATTATTATTCCGACTCTAAAAACTAATAAAACGGCTAATGAGTCAAAGTTTGCGGTGGGACTAGGACTAGATTTGATTGAAAGGGTAAAGGTTTTTTCGGCAAGCGACTGGCATAATCTTGATAATATTATGGCAACGTCGACTAATTATTTTTATTATATGGCAACCACGATGACTACCGGTACTTCTCCTTTTAAAGCGATGTCGGGGCCGGAGTCAATTATAAACGGCACCACAACTTACACGCGATATTTTAAAATTGAGGCAGTTTGCCGAAACGCATTGGGTAATTTTGCCACGACTACTATTTCTCCTAATCCGGTTTCCGCTTGCCCCGCCCTTACGGTGTTTGATCCATCAATTCGACGCTTGACTGTTACTTACGGCTGGTCGGGGGCGACAACGAGCAGTTTGCAGACGTTTTTAGTTCGTTTCCGGAGTAAAATTTTTGACCAAGCGGATTGGTCGGGCGGGCCGAACGAGTTATTGGTTGCGACCAGCACCAATAATTTTTCGACCTCATCAAATATTGATTATTCAAATGCCAACGGTTCAATAAAAATTTTAGGAATTTAATATAAATGAAAAAGTATCTTAAAGGAAATAAAACAGTCGGAATATTCAGCGTTTTTGTTTTGGGCGGAGTTATTTTGACGGTTTTTTTAGTAACCGGTTTTAGGGTTACTAAGGCCAATCCAGACCCGGGAACCAATATTCACCCAACAGTTAATTCTCTTTATAGCCCTTCCACTCTTTATTCCAATTCAAATTATTCTTGGGGTTGGAGCGGTCCAATTGGCTGGATAGATTTTCATAGTACTCATAACGTTATTGTTCATTCAAAATACTTAGAGGGCTGGGCGAGTTCTTCAATTGGGGAAGTTGTTTTAAATTGCGCAACTTTGCCGCCTGGGGGTTCTAGTAATTGCACTGGTCCGGCTGGAAATTGGGGAGTTAAAAATGATGGCCGGGGCCATGTTTCTGGCTGGGCGTGGAATGATGCAATCGGTTGGATTAGTTTTGCTGGAAGCAGTACGGTTTGGAATGAAATTCAGCATGCAACTACTACGGTTTATTGGGGAGTGGGCGTATACCCGTCTTCTTCAACTGGGATTGATGAACCGCCATCGAATTTTTATAATTACGCTTGGAATGATATTGCCGGCTGGATTAGTTTCAGTTGCGGCACTCCCTCTGAGTGTTTATTAAACGGCTCTGATTATAAAGTGGCGACGGATTGGTTTGCAACTTCAACATACGGAACACTGGAGTCGGCTATTATTGATACTGGCATAGTTAAAGGGGTTCAAATAAATTCGATTATTTGGAAAGGAAATTTACCAGTTACTACTGGTGTGAGCTTTAAGCTAGCCGCGGCAAATTCAACGAGCGGACCGTGGATTTTCTTGGGGCCGAACGGCTCGATTTCATCTTATTATAATTCTTACGCTACGGTTTTTGACTCGCCGGGAGTATACCGCGTGAAGATTGACAACGTTTCTGATTTCACTAATAAGAGATACTTTAAGTATCTGGTTAGATTGAAATCAGATCCAGACCAGGCGTTAACGCCGAGAATTGATGAAGTGACGGTGAACTGGAGTCCGTAGTGTCTCGTCTCGGGGCACGTACATTGTAATAAGCAAAAAATGATGATTAATAAATTCAATCAAAAAAACGGGCAAACGGCGTTGTCGTTGGTACTTTTGATTGGGGGAGTGATCGTTATCGTAGGAATTACTTTGGCGTTTTTAGTTTTTAATTTTATTTATTCCAGTTACGGTTCTCGGGATGTTAATAAGGCGGCACAGCTGGCTTTAGCGGGGGTTCAGGATGCGGCTTTAAGGATAAATAGAAACAAGGAGTTGAGTAACGGAGGATGCGCTTCAACGTATAATCCCAATTTGAGTACCGAAGGGACACTTGAGATTCGAATTGCTCCGCCAACTTCTACCTCACCAGTTTGTATTAATGATTATTACTCTGTTGATAAAAATCAGTTTGTGATCAGGTCGGAGGCGACAATTGCCGGAAAAGCATACGTGCTCTTCGGGGTGTTGTCGGTGGATAAATATAGCAGCAAAGTTGAGGTGGTTAGTTTGAAGATAGGCGATGTTAAAACTGAGTGTTCCGACCCAGTTATTGGGACGTGTTTGTGCGTGGGTTCTTGTATACACTTATAAGGAGTTATGTTATTTTAAAGGTGAAAGTAATTTTAAAATGAGATATTTGAGAAAAGTTTTAAATTTTTTAAAGGGCAACTCGATGATCGGCGGGTTGGAGATTTCTGATTTTTCTTTGCGTTTTGCTTATTTAAAAAATAATCGGGAGTGGCAGATGACTAGTATCAGATTGGCGCCGGGGATTATGAAGGCCAATGTAATTTTGGATTATCATAAATTTGTTGAGTCCCTTTTTATATTAAAGAAGGAAATTTTTAAAAAAGACCAGCCTCAAAAAAAGATTTTAGTGGTAGTTTCGTTGGGGTCGCTTAATATTTACACTCAGATTTTCAGTTTGCCGAAATTAGAGGGCCATGCCCTGAAGGAAGCGGTTAAACTTAATTTACAAATGGTAGCTCCTTCTCAGGTTGGCGAGCATTATTCAGGGTGGCAACTGGTTGGAACCGACGAAACGGCCAAAAAAGTTGATATTCTTTCGGTGTTTGTTGGCCGAACGATGGTTGATGAACTTAGCAAGGCCTTGCTAGAGGCCGGTTTTTTAGTAATTGCGGTTGAGTCAAGATCTTTTTCGCTAACAAGAATTTTCCGTGAGCAATCTTTGGGAATAGATAGTTTTCGGCCTTATATTCTCTTAAGTTTGGATAATGAAAGTTTGGATTTTATTATTATAAAGCGGGGACAAATGTATTTTGAGTATTTCAATTCTTGGCAAGATTTGAAAGGAGGAGGCAAAGAGATTTCAATTTCTGAATTTCGAACAGTCGTGGTTAGAAATTTAAGACAAGTTTTGAATTTTTACGGACAGCATTGGAGCGAGCCGGTGGAGGATGTTATTCTGGCAACGCCTGGATTAGGAGAGGAGATTACAAAAATAATTAAGGATAATTTTTCGCTAAGGGTCAAAAATCTGGAACTAAAACTGGATCGGCCAGTTAGTTCGGAATGGTTTGGGGCCTTGGGGGGCGGAATTAGATCAATTGCTTCCAGACGAGATGATAGGGAAATAAATCTTTCGGGAGTAGAGGCGGAAGATAATTATCGGCGAGGGCAGATTCTTAATTTTTTGAGATTTTGGCTTGCGGCGGCACCAATCGCAATGGGGGTGTTGCTATTGGTTTTCGCTTTGACGATAGGTTTTTTAACTAAAACAAATAATGATCTAATTCGGGAATCGAAAATTAGTGATGGTGATAGCCAGAAATTTAATGAGGTTAAGTTTTTAAAACAACAAGCCGAGGATTTTAATAAATCTTTAGATATAATCGCTCCAATTCGAGACGTGAAGTTATCGAAGGCGGCAGTGTTTGAGAAAATTAATAGTATACTGGTGACTAATAATTCGGTTTTAACTAAATTTAGTTTTAGCTCTTTTGATACCCCAGTTACTCTTGTCGGAGAATCAAAGACAAGAGAAGATGCTGCGAAGTTGGAAAAAGTGTTTAACTCCGACCCTTTTTTTGGAAGCGTCGATTTTCAGTTTACCAAGATAACATTGGACCCTGATGGAGATTATTCATTCCCGATAACTTTTTCGGTAATTTCGCCGAAAATGTGATCAAATATTTTTTGGTCGGTGGGCTTTATATCCTTAAGGACAAATTTTTCCGCTTTTATTCTTTTTTGAGGAGTTGTGTCGTTATTATTAGGTTTTGGGCGAATTCCGATCCGGAGGCGCCAGATTTTTTTTGTTTTGAGGTGGTTGATTACGGAGATTATCCCTTTGTGGCCGGCCGAACCGCGATCATAGACAAGCTTGTATTTTCCAATTTCTAAGTCACTATCATCGTGAATAACTAAAATATTTTCGGGTTTTATTTTAAAATATTTCAAAATTAGGACGACAGCTTGGCCAGAGTCATTCATAAAGGTGAGGGGCCGGCAGATTATTGTGTTTTTAACCTCTAAAAATTCAAATTTTTTAGTCGAACTTTTGCTGAATTTTTTGAAGCCGGACTTAGTGGTAATAAAATCAGTGGCAAGAAAGCCAATATTATGATAGGTTTTTTTATATTCAGGGCCGGGATTACCAAGGCCAATGACTAAGTTGAACTTGCCAGACATTGTTTTCTATTATAGAATAAGTTAAATATTGACGCCAATATTTAGCGCGATTTGCTTTTCTGGCAGGGAAAAAGGAAGCGCAATAGGATAAAATTTTTTATGAAAAAGTTTTTTATTTCAGTTTTAGAAATAGGAGAAATCGCCTTAATTGCGGTAGTTTCTGTTTTTCTTATAAGGACGTTTTTGGTCCAACCATTTTTGGTTAGCGGAATGAGTATGGTGCCGAATTTTTCCGACGGCGATTATCTATTGATAGATGAGCTTACTTATCGCATTAGGCCGGCGGAACGGGGGGAGGTGGTGGTTTTTCATAACCCTCAAGATGAGTCGGTTTATTTTATAAAGAGAGTGATCGGCTTACCAGGGGAGATTGTCAGGATAAAGGAGAATAAAGTGTATATATTAAGAACCAGCAACGGAGAAGAGAAAGCATTAGTGGAAAAATATTTGCCAGCTGGAACGGTGACTACGAATATGAATAATGTTTCTGAATTTAAATTAGGTCCAAATCAATATTTTGCCCTAGGAGATAACCGGCCATATAGTTTTGATTCAAGGGGATGGGGAGTGCTTGAGTCAAAGGAGATTGTTGGTTTAGTGAGATTGCGACTGTGGCCAGTTGATACCTTAAGGGCGTTTGCCGCACCTCAGTATGGGATATAAATAATTTGATGCCAAAGAAAGAAAAAATTGTGAAAGTTAAAAATAAATCGGCGCTTAATTCTTTTCAGGCACCGAAGGGGATGAGGGATGTTTTACCGATGGATCAGTTGTGGTGGGATCGAATTGAAAAAACAGCTAAGGAGTTGGCTGATTTTTATAATTTTGGCCGAATCGATACGCCAATTCTTGAGCCGGCGGAGCTTTTCCAAAGAACGGTTGGAGTTGATAGCGATATTGTGGAGAAGGAGATGTATGTTTTAAAAACGAAGAGTGGAAATTTGTTGGCTATGAGACCAGAAGGAACGGCGTCGGTGGCTCGAGCTTATCTTGAACACGGAATGAGTAAAATGGGGCAGCCTCAGAAACTTTACTATATTGGTCCGATGTTCCGGCACGAAAATCCTCAATTCGGCCGTTTAAGACAGTTTTCCCAAGTGGGATTTGAGATAATCGGGGCGCTTAATGATTCAATCTACGATGCCCAGATAATTTTGCTTTTCGACCGACTTCTCAAAAATTTAAAGATAAAGAATGTAGTTCTGAAGCTTAATTCGATTGGTTGCCGGGTTTGCCGACCGGGATATAAAAAACAACTTCAGAATTATTACAAGAATCATGAAGACGGCCTTTGCGGGGATTGTAAAAGACGGTTGAAAACTAATCCGCTTAGGCTTTTGGATTGTAAGAAGGAAGAATGTGTGAAGTTGAAGGAAAAAGCGCCAATTTTTTTGGATAAGCTTTGTGCTTCTTGTACTCGTCACTTTAAGGCAGTGCTGGAATATTTGGATGAAATCGGAATTTCTTATGGTTTGGATAATACATTAGTTCGGGGTTTGGATTATTACAGCCAGACAGTTTTTGAATTTTTGGCGGAGGGCGTTGATGTTGGATCATTGGCGGGCGGCGGGCGATACGATTATTTAATGGAGTTAATTGGCGGAAGAATAACGCCAGCAGTTGGAGGGGCGGTTAGTTTTGAGAGATTAATTGAAGTAATGAAAAGCCAAGATGTTAAATTGCCGGTAAAAAGTACCAGAAAAGTTTTTTTGATTCACGTCGGTGATTTAGCAAAGAAGAAGTCGCTTAAAATCGTGGAAGAATTAAGAGCGGCGGGGATTGTGGTCGCGGAGGCATTGGGCAAGGAATCAATAAAATCGCAGCTTAAGGTGGCCGATAAGCAGAAAAATTTAATCGCTCTTATCTTCGGTCAAAAAGAGATTTTTGAAGAAAGTATAATAATAAGAGATCTTCATACTGGCTTGCAGGAAACGGTTTTATTGTCTAAAATGGTTTCCGAGATTCAAAGGCGGTGGAGAGAAAAAAGCGAAATAAATTAGTTGATTTATGGATTGCTTGTTTTGTCGAATTGTTAAAAAAGAGATTCCCGTGAGCGCCGTTTTTGAGAATGAGGTAGTGCTGGCCTTTCTAGATATTCACCCGAGAGCGGAGGGGCATACATTAATAATACCGAAGAGCCATTTCAAAAATTTACTTGATTTACCGGAGGAAGAAGTGGGCGGGTTTTTTGAAGGAGTCAAAAAAGTTCAAGAAATTTTGAATAAGGTCTTCAAGCCAGACGGGTTTACGATGGGAATTAATCAAAATCCTGCGGCGGGACAGGAGATTGATCACGTTCACGTTCATTTGATACCGAGGTTTTTAGGTGATGGCGGCGGTTCGGTGCAGGGCGTAGTTCACAGTCCATCAAAAGGGTCGCTAGAAGAAGTAGAAGTAAAAATAAAAAACTATGGTTAAAGTTATGAAGAAAGAGGGGGAATCATCAAGTGCACTTCTTTTTCGTTTCTCAAAAAAAATTAAGCAAAGTGGCATATTGAAAGAGGCGAAGAAACGTCGTTTTAGAAGCCGGCCTCAGAGCAAGTTAAAGCGTTCTGTTTCAGCCAAGCATCGTTCTGATAAAAGAAGCGAGGTTGAAAAGTTGAGAAAAATGGGAATGGCCTAGATTTATTGAATGAGCTTAGTTCAAAAAATTAGTGATGATCTAAAATTAGCCCTTAAAGCTCGCGAGATTTCTAGAACCTCTTTTTTAAGGTTTGTTTTGTCTCAGATAAAAAACAAGGAAATTGAAAATAAAGGGAGAGGAGAAAGCAGCGAGCTGACAGACCAAGAGGTGATTGATGTTTTGACAAAAGAGCGCAAGAAGCGGAAGGAGGCGCTTTTCATGTTTAAAAGCAACGGCCGCGATGATCTTGTAAGAAAAGAAGAAGAGGAGTTAGTTTTTTTTGATGATTATCTTCCCAAGGAAATTAGCGAAGTTGAGATTAAAAAAATTGTTGATGATATTTTTAATAGTGGCGCAAAAGATTTTTCTGATTTAATGAAGGCGACGATGCAGGCGGTTAAGGGAAAGGCGGATGGAAAAGTCGTTAGCGAGATTGTAAAAGAGATAATAGAAAAAAATAAATAAAGAAATGGATGGGCGAGTGGATGTTTTTGTTTTGGATAAAAGATACGGGCAATATAAAAAAACAGTTGGGCTGATTGGGAAAAAAGTTATCAGTTATTTAAAAAAAAATAATTCCGTCATACAGGTTTACCTTGTTCCCGGAAGGTTAATGCGTTCGATTAATAAACGTTTTCTAGGAAAGGACCGGGATACGAATATTTTGAGTTTTGATGAAGATGGTTCGCCTGATTTTTTTGATTTTGGGGAGTTAACGAAAAAAGGGGGAAAAATAGCTGGAGAGATTTATCTCAGTCCTGGTTATATATCAAAGCACAAGGAAGATGTCAGCCATCTCTTAATTCATGGAATTTTACACCTTTTTGGCTATGACCATAGGGCAAAAGGTGATACTATTAAAATGGAAAATTTGGAAAATCACATAAAAAAAGCACTTCATCTTTAAATAGGAAAAATGAGAAAAAATTTTATTGTTGGCTTGGACATTGGGACTTCGGCGATTAAAGTGGTGATTTTGGAGAACCAAGGCAATAAACCGGTTTTAAGGGCGGTTTTTAAGGAGCCCTCGGCTGGGCTAAGAAAGGGGGCAATTACGGATCTTACCGAGTCTTCTCAGGCGGTTGGGCGAGTAATTCAAGAGGTAAGGAGAATATCAAAAAATGCTTTAAAGAATATATACATTAGCATCGGAACGCCCCTCGCAAAAGCCCAAAATTCTCGGGGAATTGTGGCAATATCGAGGGCGGATAATGAAATTTATCAAGATGATGTAGATAGGGTGGTAAGGGCTAGTCAGGCTCTAAATTTAACGCCCAATCGGATGATTATCCACACTTTCACGAGAGAGTTTATTATTGACGGGGTAGCGGACATCGTTGATCCTTTGGGACTTTCCGGGAGCCGTTTGGAAGTGAGCAGTTTAGTGGTAGATGCCTTTGCACCTCATATCAAAAGTTTGATGAGGGTGGTGGAGTTGGTTGGAGGAGAAATAGGAGCGATGATCTTCACGCCGGTCGCGGCGGGACGAGGAGTGCTTACGAAAACCCAAAAAGATTTAGGGGTGGTTTTGATTGATATCGGGGCGAGCACAACTGGAGTGAGTATTTATGAGGAAAATAGATTGCTAAATGTGGCAAAGTTCCCGGTTGGGGCGGCGAATATTTCAAATGATTTGGCGGTCGGATTAAAAATCCCAGTAACAGCGGCGGAGAATCTTAAACTTAGTTACGGGTATGCACTCTCCCGGGATGTGGGATTGAAAGAAATGGTAGAATTGAAGAAGTTTCACCCGGAAGCGAGGGGTATAATTTCAAGGAGATTAGTAGCGGATATTATTGAAGCAAGACTTGCAGAAATTTTGGAATTCGTGAATAATGAACTGAAGCTTTTGGGGAAGGCTGGCAAGTTGGCTGGAGGAGCGGTGTTCGTCGGGGGAGGAGCGAAGTTGCCAGGATTAACCGAACTTGCCAAACAGGAACTTAAATTGTTTAGCCAGATAGGGTTGGCGACTGATGAGGGGGGATGGGTTTCTCAATCCAGTTCTTTCTCGGAGTTTTTGGAGGATCCGGAATTTGCGACTGCGATGGGATTGGTGGCTTTAGGAGCAGACCAGGAAAATTGGGGATCAAAAGATTCGTCTTTCGATGTGGTTAAAAAAATAAAAAGATTTTTTGGCTATTTTAAGCCATAGGATTAATTTTAATTGATGGTTAAGAAAGAGAAAAAAGAAAAAAACTCAAATCAACTAGCGAGCATAAAAGTGGTTGGAGTCGGAGGAGCAGGAGGAAATATGGTTTCTCGAATGAGCCGCGATTTTGTTCGGGGTGTTGATTTTATAGCGATTAACACTGATCACCAGGATTTGGATCAGTGTGATGTCCGGCACAAGATTTATATTGGACGAGGATTGACAAGGGGACTGGGAACGGGGATGAGTCCGGAAATCGGCCAGCAAGCAGCAGATGAAAACAGGTCAGAGATTGTGGAATCGCTTAGTGGATCGGACATAATTTTTTTGGCGGCCGGTTTTGGCGGCGGAACAGGAACCGGGGCTTCACCAGTGGTGGCAGAAGTGGCCAAACAAACTGGCGCCTTAACTTTAGCTTTTGTGACCAGGCCGTTTGCTTTTGAAGGGAGCCAGCGGGATAAAGTGGCTCAGGAAGGGATTCAGAAGCTAAGAGACAAAGTCGATGCGCTTATAGTCATTCCAAATGATCGGGTTTTTACGATAATAAATAAAGATACAACAATTCTAAAGGCTTTCGAAGTTATCGATGATGTTTTGAAAAATGCCCTTCGGGGAGTGGTGGAATTAATTGTAACACCAGGAATTATTAATGTTGATTTTGCCGATGTGAGAAGTATTATTCAGGACGCCGGTTCGGCGATCGTGGGGATGGGGATAGCAAGCGGGCAGGATCGGGCGGTGTCAGCCGTGAATCAAGCTCTGAATTCTCCCCTTCTTGAAACTAGCGCTGAAGGAGCGAAGGGGGTTATTTTGGGGATTTCCGGCAGTAGAGATTTAAAAATGACCGAGGTTAATGAAGCGGCGAAGATTGTAGCGCAAGTGGCTGATCCGGGAGCAAGGATAATTTTTGGAGCTTATTACGATCGACGACTGCGACCAAATCAATTGAAGGTTACTTTAATAGCGACTGGTTTTAGCGAGACTCGATCGGCTAACTCTCTTTTTGGCGGGAGCGGGTTTGACGCAAAAAAACGAGATTTCTTCGGCGAGGCGAAGTCTCCATTTTTTCAACCAGATGACACGAAAGTTAAACTTGATAAGGAGCTGGAAATTTTAAATAAGGATAAAAAGGGGAATGGAGATTTTTCAAATGGAAAGAATTTAAATCAAGGAAAGAGTAATAATAAGGAAGAAGAAAAAAAGAAAGAAAAGGACACGGATATTTGGGATATTCCAACTTTTCTTAGAAAGAGGAGGAAGTAGGGGATTAGCGAAATTAAAATTCAGAAAGTAAGAGTTAAAAGTTATAGTTTTTTACTCCTCGTTATCCAGGCGGGGTTTTTCTATTTCAAAAGGCTCAATGCCGATTGGGGCGCTGGTTATTTTTAGAATATCTTTGTCTATTTTGCCTAGTTCTTTATGAGCCGAGTTGTACATGCTGACGGTGGTGCTAAGGTGGCTGCCAAGTTTTTGAAAATTAACGGCGTAATTAGATAAATGTTTTGTTAGAAGCTCAACGTTTTGTCGAATTTCTTTAGCTGATTCTTCGATTTGCATAGCCCGCAAACCCTGAAGAACGGTTTGGAGGTAGGCTAGAAATGATGTTGGCGAGACGATGATAACGTGATATTTGCCGGCAGCGCGCTGAATAAGATTTTCGGCGTCTTCGGTTATCGCACCCACTTTATTAATAAGCAGATCGTAGTAGATTGCTTCATGGGGGATAAACATAAAGGCAAAGTCCATAGTGTCTTCATTCGGACGGACGTATTTGGCGGTTTCGGTGATGCGGAGTTTCAAATCGTTCACAAAAACTTTTTCCAAGCGCTCGCGTTCTGATTGATCGGTGGCGGCAATCATGCGGTTGTAGTTTTCTAAGCTAAATTTTGAATCGATGGGAATGACTTTGTCTTTTACAAAAACTGCCGCGTCTACAATTTCGCCGTTTTTGAATTTATATTGCATCTGGAAAGAATTAGGAGGAAGGATATTTTTTAAAAGAGTTTCCAGATAGTATTCGCCTAAAACGCCTCGTTGTTTGGGATTTTTCAGAATGTCTTGGAGGTTTTTAAGCTGATCGGTCACATTCATCACTTGTTTCTGGCCTTCGCCGACCTTGGTTAACTCGTGGGTAATTTCTTTAATAATTCGAGCGCTTTCGGTAAATTGTTCGCGGATGACTTTCGACGATTCCGAAAGTTTAGTGTCCACGGTGCGGTTTAGTTCGTTTATCTGATTTTGAATTAAGAGAAAAGACTTATCCCCATCCTTTGAGGCGGCCTGGTTTTTTAAGAATTGCCAAATCAAGCCAAAACCGGCGAGGAGGATCACTAAGATAATCAAAAGAATAACTAGCTCCATATTACAAAGAATAGTCTAGCGTATTTAGGGGTAAATTAAAACTTGGCAAAGGAAATTTATCCTTTTAAGCTATTAAGCGCTTTCCAGTCAATAATTTTCCCGTTTAAATAGGTTTCAACTGACTTAACCGAAGAGAATTGGAAGGCGGTTTCTTCGATTTGAATTTGAAGGCGGGGATCGTCGCAGACGCCATAAAGATAGCCAGTTGGGAAACTGCCGGTTAAATAAATTTTAGCGGCGCCATTTTCAATTGCGGCGCGGTCGAATTTAAGGGTTTCATTGACACGGGCGACGATATTGAACCAGCCGTCCACCTTTTCATCGTCAAGGGCAAAGAGATTTTTTAGGGTGGCGTTTAAAATTTGGTCTGTTTTGGGAATATTACGATCAATTAAAACCAAATGATCACAGCCAACAGATTTGCCGTTAGTCTTTTCTTCAGGGTCCAAAACGGCAATTTTTATTTTTTGCCACTCAGTTTTTACGAACGGGTTTTCGGGAACGGCGGTCCAGTCAGAGAAATCAATTATTTTTCCGTCGCGAAAAATACTCTTGGTGTATGTTTGGGGTGGGCTTTTGAGATTGAAGAGCTTGAGAATGTCTTGATATTGGACAGCAGCGAAGGGAAAGGATTCAGTGATTATTCTTTCGAATTTAAAGTTTATGGTTTGACTACTAGCGGAACTCACATTTAACAAGCCGGCTAGGGCAATATGGCCGTCTTCAAATTCAATCAAAAGAGTGTTGTTGTCTAGAAATTGAATGTAGTTTGGCGCGGACCAAACGGTGGATCCTAAAACCGGCCGAGTAGAAATCGTTTTTTCTAAACTTGGCCAATTCTTGATTAGCTCATTAATTACAACTTTTTTGTCTTGAGTTGGAGTTCTAGTGGTGTTTATTTTGGCCACTACGACCAACAAAATTATAATTATTGCTAAAACTATTGCTGGAATAACAACTTTTTTCATATTTTTATTATTAGCTCAAAAACCGCCAATTTTTTATTGAGTGGTAGTGGCGGTTGAGGTGAAATCGGTTACAAGCGGGGGAATGTTAGAGTTGTCTGGTTGAGGATTGGTTTGGGTCGCTTTATTTTTCGGGAGGATATAGACAAAAACCAATCCTCCTAGGACGACCAAGACTATAATGATGACGAGCGCTTTTTTCATTGTTTCCATAATGTATTATGTTTTGACCTTTAAGGGTATTTTAGCAAAAAATCGATAGAAAGGGTAATAAGAGAAAAGACCGCTTGGGAACGGTCTTTTAAGTAGCTTTTCTTATTTTTCCTTATCGTTTAGGAGTCAGAATCCCTTCATCATCCACAAAAATAGTTTCAATGGCTATATTTCTTAGTGCATTCCTATCAAGAAATTTTTCGACAGAAGCTCTAGCTTCATTGAGTTCTCTCTTGTGGAAATCTCTTTCTTTCTCGGGAGTTTCGAACTTTATACCGTAGTCAGCACAGTCTCGGTGGTTCGCTAGGATTATCAGTGGAGCTCGGTGAAAAAGGACGGATTTCTCGATATCTCCCAAAGCGGAATCTCTTCTGGACCTGCCCTCGGCCAATCCTTTGGCGCCGCCTGCAGTTCTAACGCAGTCGACTTTAGCTGGGTTTAAACCCTTGTGTTTTATAAATTCTTCAAGAGCGGGGTTAAAGCGAACGTCAAAGCACCAGACTAAACACGCGTCAGCTTCGTAGTGGCCCATGTTTATTTTTCTTGGGAACGTTAAGATTCTTTCCATAGATTTTTTCTCCTTAATGTTATATTTCTTTTTCAAGCTGCTGTAAGTGAGGGATATTGTAACCCAGTATTTTCGGTTTAGCAACTTTTAGTCGACGAGAACGTTTAGCTCGTTTTTTTGATTCATTTCCAAAAAACCGGAAGTGATTTCGATTTCTTTTTTATTATTATTCGAATCAGTAATCACGGCCAGACAAGGTTTTAAAATTGTGATAAGTGGGCGGTGGTTATCGAGAATAGTGATTTCACCGATTTCGGTTTTTACGTTAAAGGAACGGATTTCACCTTCGTATTCAATTTTTTGAAGAGAGGTAACTTTCAGGCGCATTTTATTCTTGAAGCGAGCCTTTCAAGTAGAAGAAATCTTCGGGCTCGTTATCATAGCGGCCTTCGATTATCTCCTTAAAGTCTCGAATGGTTTTTTCTAAAGTAACAAATTTTCCGGCGCGGCCAGTGAAGGTTTCAGCCACGAAGAATGGCTGGGAGAGGAATTTCTGAACTTTACGGGCGCGGTTAACTATCAATCGATCCTCGGGGGAGAGTTCTTCTAATCCTAAGATGGCGATAATATCCTGGAGTTCTTTGTAGCGCTGGAGAGTTTGTTGGACGGCGCGAGCGGTGTCGTAGTGGTCGCGGCCGACGATTTTCGGATTTAAAGCGCTTGAGGATGAGGCAAGGGGATCGACGGCGGGGTAGATGCCAATTTCGGTCAAGGCGCGAGACAAAACGATAGTTGAATCGAGGTGGGCAAAGGTGGCGGCTGGGGCGGGGTCGGTGATGTCGTCAGCGGGAACATAGATAGCCTGAACAGAAGTGATAGAACCGTCTTTAGTGGAAGTTATTCTTTCCTGAAGAGCGCCCATTTCGGTGCCGAGAGTCGGTTGATAGCCGACTGCTGAAGGAAGGCGGCCTAAAAGAGTGGAGACCTCGGAGCCGGCTTGAGAGAAACGGAAGATGTTGTCAATAAAAAGAAGGATATCTTTTCTTTCTTCATCGCGGAAATATTCAGCCATAGTAAGAGCGGAAAGGGCAACTCGAAGACGGGCGCCGGGGACTTCGTTCATTTGGCCATAAACTAAGGCGGTTTTATCGATAACGCCGGATTCTTTCATATCGTTATATAAATCGTTGCCTTCTCTGGTTCGTTCACCGACACCAGCGAAAACAGAAGCGCCGCCAGATTCTTCAGCTACGTTGCGGATTAATTCCATAAGAAGAACGGTTTTACCGACACCGGCGCCGCCGAAAAGACCGATTTTGCCGCCTTTTATGAAGGGAGCAAGAAGGTCGATAACTTTAATACCGGTTTCAAAAACTTCAGTTTTCGTGGATTGGCGGGAGAGTTCCGGCGCGGCGCGATGGATCGGCCAGTGGTGTTTGAAAACAGCATTTTTATCTTTTTCATCAAGCGGGTTTCCGGTGACATCAAAAATTTTCCCTAAAACTTCCGGTCCGACGGGGACCATGATCGGTCCGCCGGTATCTCTTACTTCATCACCGCGTTTCAAACCATCGGTTGATTTAAGCGAAATGGCGCGAATTCGGCCGGGTTCTAAATGTTTGGCAACTTCTAGGGTTATTTTGCCTTTTTCAGTTTTTATTTCTAGAGCGTTTAAGAGCGCCGGTAGAGCGGAATCGGTGAACTCAACATCGACGACGGGACCGATAATTTGAATAATTTTTCCTGTTTTCATGTTATTTTTTAAAAATATTAATTTAGAGCAGTTTGAGTGGAAGTGATTTCGCTTAATTCCTTGGTAATGCCAGCTTGGCGGGCTTTATTGTAAGCAATCGTTAGCTCATCGACAAGTTCTTCGGCGTTGTCGGAAGCAGTTTTCATTGCCACTCTTCGGGCGGAATGCTCGGAAGCGTTGGCCTCGAGAACAAGGTGATAGATCTGCATTTTTATTAGATGGGGGATGAGTTGGGAGATAGTAATTTCTGGAGAGGGCTCAAGAAGGTAATCATTAGAGGCGGTGTTATTCTCAACCAATTCCGATCTTAATTCAGAAAAGCGGCCGGTTTCAGGAATAATTTCGGCAACGGTTTCTTTTATTTTTCCAATATCAACGGGGAGAATTTGGCGGGTAAGAACTTCTTGTTTAAGGGCGGTGCGGAAATGAGTGGAGATGGCGATGACTTCATCCCAATCTTTATTTTCATAGCCGCGAATGATGGTGGTGGCAATATTTTCAATTTCACTCGGAGTGGCGTAGTCGCCGGCGCCAGAGATATTTTCCACTATCTCTAATTTTTTTCTTAAGGAATAAGCGTTGGCTTTTTTACCGATGGTTATAACTGCGCAATTTTTTATATCTTTTATTTTTAAAAAGTTTTCGGCCACCTTTGTAATTTGGGCATTGAAAGATCCGGCTAAGCCTTTATCGGAAGCGACAATCATTAAGAGAGTTTTTTTAATATCCCTTTTTTCTAAAAGGGGATTTTGAATGGGCGTGTTTTCGGAAATTTTTCCAAGAAGATCCAAGGCCTTGAAAGCATAGGGACGGGAATTTAGAGCTACCTCTTGGGCGCGGCGCATTTTGGTGGCCGAGACTACCTCCATAGCCTTAGTGATCTGGCCAACATTTCTAACCGCTTTAGTTCTAGATTTTAGACTTTGAAGAGATTCCATTTTTGTTTAAAATATTTTTTTGAATTCTTCCAAGGTTAATTTTAGTTTGGTTTCAATCCCTTCATTCAATTCGTTAGTCTTTTTAATTTCTTCAAGAACTTTTGCCTTGTCTATATTTTTTAGATAATTTAAAAATTTTTGCTCAAATTCTTTTATTTTATTTTTTGGAATTTCGTCCAAGAAGCCATTAATAGCGGCGTAGAGAACAGCCGTTTCTTCCTCGAAGGGCATTGGTTCGCCGTCGATTTGTTTTAATATTTCGGTTAAAAGTTCGCCGCGTTCGATTTTCTTTTTAGTGGCGGCATCTAGATCAGAAGCGAATTGAACGAAGGCTTGAAGTTCACGAAATTGGGCCAATTCAAGACGAAGCCGGCCGGCCACTTTTTTCATAGCTTTAGTTTGGGCGCTGGAACCGACCCGGGAGACAGAAAGGCCAACGTTTACGGCTGGCCGAATGCCTTGGTAAAAAAGATTTGATTCTAAATAGATCTGGCCGTCGGTGATGGAGATAACGTTGGTGGGGATATAAGCAGAGACATCACCAAGCTGGGTTTCGATTATGGGAAGAGCGGTTAAGGAGCCGTGGCCTTTTTCCTTGCTTAATTTAGCGGCTCGTTCAAGAAGACGGGCATGAAGATAGAAGACATCGCCAGGGTAAGCTTCACGGCCGGGCGGGCGGCGAAGAAGAAGAGATAATTCCCGGTAACTTTGGGCGTGTTTGGAGAGGTCGTCGTAGATGACCAGTGCGTCTTGTCCTTTATCCATAAAGTATTCGCCGATAGCGCAGCCGGCAAAAGGAGCGAGGTATTGAAGAGCGGCGGGGGCGGAAGCGGGGGCGGAAACAACGACGGTGTATTTTATTGCATCGGCTTCTTCTAGGATTTTAATAGTCCGGGCGATTTTAGAATTTTTTTGGCCGATGGCAACATAAATACAGATAACTTGAGGGCGGCCGGGATCATTTTTTTGGTTTAGAATGGCGTCTAAGGCAATGGCGGTTTTTCCAGTTTGGCGATCGCCGATAATGAGTTCTCTTTGGCCGCGGCCGATTGGAATCATTGAATCAACCGATTTAACGCCGGTGTGGAGCGGGGTTTTTACTGATTCCCGTTCAACGACCGAGGGAGCAACCCTTTCTAAAAAGTAATCCGCCGCCTTTTTTGAATCTTTAAAAATTGGTCCTTTATCGTCAATCGGTTCGCCGAGGGGGTTTACAACTCGGCCGATTATCTCTTCGCCGACTTTGATTGAAAGAATGCGGCCGGTTTGGCGGACGCGGTCGCCGATCTTAACTTTTTCGGAGTCACCAAGGATGATAGAGCCGATCAAGGTTTCCTCGAGGTTTGAAGCAAGAGCGGTAACTTCACCGCTTTCGGTTTCAATTATTAAAAGTTCTTGGCTTAAGGCTTCGGTTAGGCCGGTAATCTTCGCGATGCCATCGCCAGTTTCGCTTACAACGCCAACTTTTCGAAATTCAGTTTCGTCTTTAAATTCTCCAATCTCTTTTTTAAGTTTTTCGATAATATCGTAGGACATTTTTTATTTGAAAATTTTAGCGAGTTTCTTCTGGAGAGAGTTATCAAGTTCTTGCTCGCCGTCAATGGTTATTCTCACTCCGGCAACGAGCTGTTCGTTGATTTTTGTTTTGATGATATCTTTTTTAGTGAATTGACCGGTTAATTTAGCTAGCGCTGTTTCAGAGACGGTCCGGGCAAATTCAATTTCAATCACTCGGCCGCCGTCTTTTTTTACTATTCTTCTCTCGATGGCCTCGATGATTTTTTTGATTTTAGGTAGATCGCCGTTTTTTTTTATTGAATTGGCGAACTTTTTGATAAATGAATTTTCTTCGGAATTATTTTTCGATTTCAAACCTTCAATTAGGACTTGGGCGTAGACTTCCGGCTGGTATTTCATGCTGTTTTTTTCTTGATCATTTCGGTAGCGCGACTGATTAATTTCTCGTCAATATTTTTAGGATCAAGTTCAACGGTTTTAATGAGTGCTTCTTTAATGATTAGATTAGCTTCGCCTTTTAGTTTTTCAAGTTCTTCTTGTTTTTTATTTTCGGCGAGGAGGGCGGCGTCTTTCAAAACTGTTTCCGCTTTCACTTCGGCGCTTTTAACGATTTCTTCAAATTTTTTCTTGGCGCTTTTTTCGGCGCCGCCGATGATTTGAATTGCTTCGCGATCGGCCACCGCCATCTTTTCACTTTTTAATTCTTCGATTTCGTTAAGCCGTCGCTCGGCTTCTTTGGCGCCGAGAAGGCCGAACTCAATTTTTTTGCGCCGATTTTCGAGGAGCTTAAGAAGCGGTTTATAGACAAAGATGGTCAGAACGGTGAGGAGGATAAAGAAATTCAACCCTTGGGCGAGAAGAAGCTTCCAGTCTATTCCTAATTGATAAATAAGTTCGGACATTTTTGACTAAGAGTAAATCACTAATTATTACGATAAGATTTAGTAATTTACTCTTTTAAACGAATTTTAAGATTAACGAAACAACTAAAGCGTAAATAGCGACGGCTTCGGCAAAAGCGATGGCTAAGATCATAGCAGTCTGGATTTTCGGAGCGGCTTCAGGATTACGGCCGATAGCGTCAGCGCCTCGGGAGCCGATTAAGCCAATAGCGATGGCCGGAGCGATAGTGCCCAAACCCATAACGATGGCGACGGCAAATAATTTTGCTGATTCTGCTTCCATTGATTTATAGATGAATATTTTTTGATTTCAGACGACCTTTTCTAATGTTCTGGTTCTCTCACGGCCATGCCGATAAAGACAAGGGTGAGCATTGAAAAAATGAAGGCTTGAATAGCGCCAACGAAAACTTCGAGGAAAAGAAACGGCAAGGGAATAAAATAAGGCACTAAATAGCCAATAATGATTAAAAGAACTTCACCGGCAAAGACATTACCGAATAACCGGAACGAAAACGAGATTATTTTAACAAATTCCGAGATAAATTCAAGGATTCCGGCGAAGGAAAGAAAGGGATTGCCGAGATGAAAAAATTTGGAAGCGTGCTTTTTAAAACCAATAGCGGTAACACCCAGGATGTTAACTGAAAAAACGGCGATAATGGCCAGAATAATAGTAAAATTGAGATCGCTCGCCGGGGAACGGAAGAGGGGAATGTGGAAGATTTCGCCCGAATGTTCGACAGCAATCTTGATGGAGCCAACGATTGGGAGAAGGCCGAGCCAATTTGAGGTGATTACGAAAAGAAAAATAGTGGCGACGATGGGGAGGTATTTCTCGGACAGCTGTCGCTCGCCCAAAACTGAATCCATTAATTTAAGGACTTGCTCTAGAAACAGTTCAAAAATACCCTGAACTTTGCCGGGGATTTCGGATATGCGGCGGCGCACTAGAAAGGCGGTGCCACCTAAAAGGAGTAAAACAAAAAAAGATAAAAAAATAGCGTTAGTGACGGTGAAACTGCCGATTTTGAAAATTTCTTCGGCGCGAAGGGATATTTCAGGCATTTTTATGTAGCGGTTTGAATTTTGCTGTCTAATATATGCGTGCCTTATTTTAGCAGATTTTTTGGTGTTTTCAAACTAAAACCCGAGCTAAAAGCTCGGGTTTTAAGTTGGCGATTTTCTTATTTTAAGCTATCGAGGCGGGCGTGATGACCGGTTTAACTTGGGGTGTGGTTCCGTTTGAAAGCTTTCGATAGACGTAGGCGCAGGCTATTGCTGTTGTTGGTATGGTGGCAAAAAGGCCAATTACCAACGCGATGGCGCCGGCGATATTAATTAAGCCCATCAAAATACAAAACCCAAAAAGCTTATTTCTTGATCCTTTTGTTAGCTCGGCGCTTTTTCTAAGGGCTTCCATTATTCCCATCTTTTTATCAACTATCAAATAGGAAAAGAATTGGTATTTGATTGCCCACATAACTCCCGGAACAATTAATAAAATCAGGCCGCCGAGGACGATGAGGCAGTAGAGGATGGTACTACCGAGGTACTTAAGAATATTTTTTAGCTGAGAAAATAGGTCGGAAATTTTGGCTGTTTCGCCGTCGTGGATTTTAAGGCAGATAACGATAAGACCCCAGCCAAGGATTCCAGAAAGAATACTAACAACGGGAATTTTGTTGAGAACAGCGATTACGATTCCATAGATTAAAGTGGTGCCGGCGAGAAACCAAAAGTTGGCTTTCATTTTTGTCCAGCCGAATTTGATTGCTTCTTTATTAGAAAATTTTTCCATATTTTTAATTTTTTTAGTTTATGTTTTCTATTATCTTACAAGATTAGAATCGCGACCTTTTTGTTTGAGATTATTATAAGACTAAAAGCCAAAAGGCGATAGCGATAAGAATTCGGTAGACGCCGAATGAAGTGAAGTTGTGTTTTTGAATAAAGCGAAGAAGAAGTTTAACCGATAGAATGGCGACAATGAAAGAGGCCACGAAACCGACGGCAAGAATTGAAAATTGAGAGCTAGAGAACGAATTGGCGTTTTTTACGAGATCAAGGCCAGTGGCGGCGGCCATGGTCGGAACCGCGAGAAGAAAAGAAAACTCAACGATAGTTTTTCGCCTAAGACCCAGAAGAAGGCCGCCGATGATAGTGGCGGCGGCACGGGAGACGCCGGGGATGATAGCTATGGATTGGAAAAGGCCGATTATAAAAGATTTCTTATAGGATATTTTTTCGAGATTATCATCGGCATCGGGTTTTTCTTTATGGAGAAATTCAAAAATTATTATTAGGAGACCACCGATGGCGAGCGACCAGAGAACAACGGCGTTACTACCAAGGAGATTTTTTACAACTTTATAAAGCGCCAGGCCGATTATGCCGGTTGGGATAAAGGCGACGACAATTCGTTTCCAAGTTTCTAGGCTGGTGGTGAGAGTTTTGAAGTAGAGGACAACGACGGCGAGAATGGCGCCAAACTGAATAACGATTTCGAAACTTTTAAGAAAGTCGGTTGGGGTGAGGCCGAGAAGCTTGCTGGTTAAAATAAGATGGCCGGTTGAGGAGATGGGAAGAAATTCGGTGATGCCTTCAACGGCGCCGAGGATCAGAGCGTAGAAATGAGTGAGCATCAAGAGCTAGTTGGTGAATTTGAAGGTCTGGAGGATTTGATTACTTTCGGTATTTTGTTTGCCTTCTGGGGTTTGAAAAAAAAATATTCCTAAACCGGCTAGCGGAGTTTTTATAGAGCTAGTAAAAACAAGGGGATTAGAATTGGCGGCTTCATTACCAGGGCAGCCTTGGTGTTTAATTTCTTCGGTTTGAATATTGCTGTAATTTACGATTGATTTTTTGTAAACTTGACAGCTTTTAATTTCCTTTGCGGTAAGATTAAAAATTGGCTCGAAAGTTTCTATATTTTTGCTTATTGTAAATTGTGGTAATGCAAAATCAGTACTTCCTTTTAGATCTTTAAAAATTATACTAACTATCGAGCCATTTCCCATTACATCCTGAATATTCAATCTCAAAATTTGAGGATACTTAAATTCAAACCCATATTTATCGTTACGATAGGTTTGCCAGTTGGAGGTTTCATTCGGAACGATAGTTTGAGTGGTAGTGTTTGTACTTGGAGTGGTTGAGGTTTGATTTTGATTATTAGAATTAATGACCGGCGCTTCCGATTTTTTGCTCAAAACAGAATAACCTAAAACAAAAACTACGAACATGATGATTATTGCGATGATTATGTTTATAAATCCTTTGTTGTTTTGATTCATATGAATATTTTAACTATTTCAGAGTCATTAAGATAGCGCCGACGGTGATAAGCGAAGCGCCGAGGCCGCTTTTCCAAGTAAGACCTTCGCCTAAAAAAAGCGCGGCGAGGATTAAAACGAAAACGACACTTAAGCGATCAAGTGAAGCTACGGCAGTGGTGGGGCCGGTTTTAAGAGCTTGGAAATAAAAAAGCCAAGAGAGAGCGCCGGCGAGACCAGAGAAAAATATAAAAGTTAAAGCTTTATTACTAACTTCACCAACGAGGTGAAATTTATTAAGAGCCAGAGAGGTAATAATCAAGACCACCGCCATCACGATCGAGCGGATCGTGGTGGCCAAAGTCGTGTCGAGATTTTTGATGCCGATTTTTCCAAAAATCGCGACAAGGGCGGCGGAGATAGCCGAAAGAATGGCAAAAAATATCCAAGTGGGCATGTTCTAATGATGGGCTAGGTCGGCTTCGGCTTTGGTTTTGTGGATGGTGTTGGGAGCGTGTTCAGGCGGGGCGTAGATAGAGATAAGTTTCAAATCAACGGAGCCGGTGTTGGTAAAATTATGTTTGGTTCCCATCGGAACAAAAACGAGGTGATTGGGAGCGACGGGTTTTGACTCGTCGTTTAAAATTGCGTTACCTTCTCCTTCGATGAAAATTAAAACTTGGTCAACGTCGTCGTGAGTTTCTTCGCCGATCTCGCCGCCCGGTGGAATCGACATCACAACAACTTGGCTGTTTTTGCCGGTTTCGAGCACTTGGCGGAAGTAGTTATTTTCTTTAGTTAATTTG
>JBAYLC010000003.1:0-92067 GCA_041664245.1 Minisyncoccota bacterium | reverse complement strand
TGTCTGTTATTAGTGCTAATCTTGTTAACCCATATTCCTGTGCCGTCAATGTTTGATTTCCAAACATATCGTATTTTTCATCCGTTCTCTCGCTAAATTCTAATTTAATTGGAGTATTTTCTTTCAATTCTTTCCATAAAATATCGCCATGCGGATTAATATCTTTAAAAGTTACACTTTTAGGATATTTGAACTCAAATCCATATTTATCGTTGCGGTAGGTTTGCCAATCAATGGTTTCGTCTGGAGTAATGGTTTGGGTGGAAGTGTTTGCGCTTGGAGTGGCCGACGTTTGATTTTGATTATTGAGAGCTACATCTGGCGTTTTTGATTTATTAAGAAAAGCAAAAAATCCGACTACGCCGATTACGACCACGATAATTATCGCGACTAAAATTCTTATAAAACTTTTTTCACTCATGTTACTATTATAACATATAACAAAAAAATAATTTTTGAGAACCTAAAAACCGCCCGAAGGCGGTTTTTAGAATTCATTTTTCTTATCTTGTCAGTTGTTCCGGGAATAATCTGAAAGTTTCTTAAAGTTCAAATTTAGAGGCGGAGCAAGTTCAATTACTTCTTCGGCTTCTTTAATTTCGGGCTCGGCGGGTTTTTCATGTTCGGCAACTTCCGCGAGAAGCGCATTGGCTTCTTCGGGTATCGCCACAACTGGCGGAACAATTGTTTCAGATTTCTCTTCTTCTTTTTCCCGCCTTCTTCTCAACCAAAAGATTAAGAGAAAAAGAACGAGAAAGAGCCAGAGAAAGAGAGAAACAATGCCAGCGTTAAGCTGGAGCCAGGCGCCGAAATTTTTAAGAAGGTCGAGTAATCCAGAAAAAATCAGGGCAGCGAAGCTTCGGTTTCCAGGGATCGAAGTTTCTGCCGTAGTAGATGGGGTTGAGGTTGGGGTGCTTGTTATGGTGACCGGCTCGGAGACCGGTTCTGGGGTATTAAGTTTTAAAGGTACAAAGCTAATATTTTTTATAGGAGGATTACTAACAGTTAAGAAGTAATTTACGCTTGTTGTGTTGATGCCATCGGAGACTTGAACAGTTACAGAATAGGGCGTGCGCGAAACCTGACTTATATCAGGCCGCCAGAGGATAAAACCCGTGCTGGGAATAATCCACATACCCAGAGGAGCATTCGGCAAAGAGAAGGAAAGCGGACGATTTGCGGAACTCGTGGCGTTCACACCATAACCATAAAGCCAAGTGGCAGTAGCGTTTTTAGGCGGATTGAAGTCAATGAAAATCGGGAATTGGCCATCGCTAGTAGTAGAGCTTCCGTATGAAAGAAGAGCCCCGCCACCACCGGATGGAACACCGATTGTGACCGTACCACCTCCACCGCCACCACCGCCTCCACCACCTCCGTCACCAGGATTATTATTGTCAGCGGGCGGTTTTGGCCCAACGACAATCTGGTAACTTGTAGTGGTATTATTCACGCCGTCTGATATTTGAATCATCACGGAATAGGGAGTGGAAGTAGCTTGATTCTCAGCGGGAGTCCAATCAATCTGCCCAGTGGTGGAAGCAATCAACATGCCCGAGGGATTTTCTAGAAGAGAAAAGATTAGCGGTTGATTTTCGGGATCGGTTGCTTTGACCACGTAGCCGTAGGAAATTGTGGCGGTCGCATTTTTCGGCGGATTGAAGTCTGTAAAAGCAGGAGAAAGATTAGAACATACCGGAGCTGCCCCGCCAGATTTCATATAGGAAATTAGAAAGACCGCATCGGAAATATCGATTGAGCCATCGCCGTTAACGTCTAGACTAACTCCTTTGGGAATAGCACCACCATTAAAGATGTAATCAATGATGATTTGAGGATCGGCGTCAGTTAGCTGGCCATCTCTATTCAAATCGGAACAAATGGTCACAGCCGGAGTTGGATGACATCTTGGAGCGGAACCACCAGCTTTCATGTAAGCGATGAGATAGACGGCGTCGGAGATATTAATTTCTCCATCACCGTTTACGTCTAGGCTTACTCCAGCTGGGATTTGGCCATGATTGAATATGTAATCAATGATGACTTGAGGATCAGCGTCGGTTAGCTGGCCGTCTCTATTCAAATCGGAACAAGAATTTGCGACAGGGTTGCCACAACGCTTTGGAGCCGGACCATCCGCTTTCATGTACTGAATGAGATAAACCGCGTCAGAAATATCAATTTCTCCGTCGTTGTTTACATCCAGACTAACTCCTTCCGGAATGGTGCCACCGTTAAATATGTAGTCAATGATAACTTGCGGGTCGGCATCGGTTAGCTGGCCGTCTTGATTTAGATCAGTGCAAATATTCACAGCCGGAACTCGATGACACTTCGGAGCTGCCCCACCAGATTTCAGATAGGAAATAAGATAGACCGCGTCGGAGATGTCGATTGAATCGTCGCCGTTTACGTCGGCGTTTACGCCAGCTGGAATTTGCCCACCATCAAAGATGTAACCAATAATAACTTGCGGATCTAGGTCGTCGATTTTTCCGTCTTGATTTAGATCGCCGCAAATATTATTTGAACTAACGGCAGACGAAAGCGAAACCGTACCAGGATCCGTTTTATCCGTAGAAGATACCGAAGATGTAGTCAAATCTAAATCGCTTAGCGATGCCGGATTCAATTCTGTTCCCTCAATACTATTCTGGATAAGCAAAGCGGTAGAAGTAGAAATAGTGGTCGTTGATTCGGTGGTGGTAGAAGTGGATAAAAGAGGGAGAGTGGTTGACGCTTCAGACGTAGAAGATGTTGCCTGAATTTCGGTGGAGGTGGAGATATCCAAATCAGCGGGGATAACGGCTAGAGAAATAGGTTCGCTAAAGGAAGCCAGGGCAATATCCGAATTGGAAATTGAGCTAATCTGCTCTTCGCCAAGAGCGCGAATCGGGAATACAACAAGAGCAAGAAAAAAGAATACGAAAAGTATTCTTTTCATAGCTTTGATTTGTTTTTCTAAACTTTTATTTTTTCGACTGAAGTTTAGAGGTTTGGAAAAGCACCTTTACTCGTTTTTAAGTTTTAAAAGAACTTTAAGTAAGACGGCTGTATTCTACAATTCAAAAGAAGAATTGTAAAATTATACCCTTACTTGCCTTTAAAAAGACGAAGCTAGGGATAATTAGTTACATGCATTAGAATATTAGTTCTATAGAATATGGAAAAAACGAGTGATATTAAGTTAAACAAAGATCAGAGGCGGGCGGTGGAAGCCCCGCCGGGGCCGATTTTAATTATCGCCGGCGCGGGAACGGGAAAAACCAAAACCCTGACTAATCGGGTTATTTCTTTGATTAAAAATGGCGTACCGCCGGAAAAAATTTGTGTCTTGACCTTTACTAATAAGGCGGCCAAGGAGATCCTGGAACGAGTATCAGATAATGCAGATATAAGAAGTGGGCGGGTTCCTTTTTTGGGAACGTTTCATTCTTTCGGAGCCAGAATTTTGCACGAAGAAGCAAATTTGCTGGGCCGAAAGAATAATTTCGTTATTTTCGACAGCCAAGATTCTTTCCAATTGATTAAAAAAATCGCTAAAAAGTTTTTGTTTAGGCTAAAAAGAAAATCCGAGCAAGCGGAAGTAATAAAACCGGCGGTGTTCCAGGAAGAAATTACGGCGGTGAAAAACGGGATGATCGACTTAGATAAACTCAGAGGATCGCCTAAGCTAGTCGACAACCTGTCGGCTGAAATTTTTGATAAATACGAGGAGGGCTTGAAAGAAAATAACGCTTTTGATTTTGACGACTTAATCCAGAAAGTTGTCGAGGTTTTTAAAAAATATCCTACAACGCTCCAAAAATATCAGTGCCGGATAGAACATTTTTTGGTGGATGAGTACCAGGATATTAATAATGTTCAGTATGAAATGGTAAAGCTTTTAGCATCGGAAAAGAGAAACCTGAGTGTAGTCGGCGATCACAACCAAACAATCTATAGCTGGCGGGGATCAAACTTGGAAATATTTCTTAACTTCGAAAACGACTGGGAAAATGCGATGATGGTTTTTTTGGGAGAAAATTACCGCTCCACCAAAAATATTATTGAAGCCGCCTCGGGTCTTATAAAAAATAACACCATTAAACCAAAACGATTAAAGGAGGATTCTTTATTTACTAATAATGAACGTGGAGAGTTGGTAAATATAATTGAAACCGAAACAGAGGAAGAGGAGGCGTTTAGAATCGCGGAGGAAATTAAAAATTTAAAGCGGGACGATGACGGCAGAATTGCAATTCTTTATCGGCTTAACGCCCAATCGCGGGCTTTAGAGCAAGCGCTCATTGAACATGATATCCCCTATCAGATTTTTGGCGGATTAAAATTCTACGAACGATTGGAAATAAAGGATATTTTGGCGGCGTTAAGATCGTTCTTTAATCCAAGCGATTCTTTAAGCAAGGAGAGGTTGGAAAAAAATCTAGGAAAAAGGCGGACAGAAACAATACTAGACGCCTTGCGGAGCGCGACTGGTAAAAAACCGGCTCAGCTCATTGATATCTTTCTTCAATCGGCTGATTATTTTGAACACATAGAAAGAACGCTGATTAACCCAAACGAACGAAAAGAAAACATCGCCGAATTAATTGTTTTTGCGACAGGATTTGAAGAGGTCGGGCAATTTTTAGAAAGAGTAACTCTGCTTCAGGCAACGGACAATGTGAAAAAGGAAGAGAAATTTTCCAGCCGATATGTTCAATTAATGACTGTCCATATGGCAAAAGGCTTGGAGTTTGACACGGTGTTTGTGGCCGGAGTCAATGAGGGGATATTGCCACATCACCGATCGCTTGGTGAAATAACGGAATTAGAAGAAGAAAGAAGATTGGCTTACGTAGCGATGACAAGGGCTAAGAAAAAATTATATCTATCTTTTTATAACATCCCATCCAGATTTTTGGGTGAAATACCGCCGGAATTGACAATCTTTAAAGGAGAACGAGCCCTAAATGACGAGGAACGATGGATTGATATTGGGTAAGTATGTAACATGTATCATGTAGCATATAACACGAAACAAGAAATATGGCGCAGAGATTAGGACAACATTTTTTGAAGAATACGGCGATTCTTAGAAAAATCGCGGAAATAATAAATCTGGAGCCAGGTGGCTTGGTTATTGAAATTGGTCCGGGTCACGGAGAGCTCACGGAATTAATAAGAGATGGAAAAAGGAAATTCGTGTTGATTGAAAAAGATAATGAATTAGCGGCAAACCTTAAGCAAAAATATGAGAGTGAAAAAAATATCGAAGTGGTTTGCGGCGATGCCTTAAAACTCTTGCTAGATATCTTTGAGAAGAAAAAAGAAATTTTTCTTGTTGGGAATATTCCCTACTACATAACCGGACATTTGCTTAAAATAATTAGCGAAGCAAAAAACAGACCAAAGCGGTGTGTTTTGATGATTCAGAAAGAAGTGGCGGAAAGGATAACGAGCCAGCCGCCAAAAATGAACCGGCTGGCGGCAATAACGCAATTCTGGGGAGAACCAGGGATAGTAATGGGGGTTTTAAAAAATAATTTTTTGCCGGCGCCAAAAGTTGATTCGGCAGTTATTTTGATAGAACGGCGCCCGAGATTGTCCGAACAAAATTTAAAAATAAATTACCAAACTATTAAACATTTATTCCAGCAGCCGCGCAAAACGGTATTAAATAACTTGGCTGATTGGATAAAAAAGGATAAAGCATCAATCCAAATAATCTTTGAGCCGCTTAAACAACTACTGTTTTTAAGACCTCAGAACCTAAAGATCACGGATATTGAAAAAATTTCGGAAATTGTTAATTCTCAGCTAAATATCTATAATTAGAACGTGCCAAAATTGAGATTTTCTTTGATTTTATTAGTTGTTGTCCTGGTTTTTTTATTTGGGACAGTTTCCTATTTGGGCTCGCTTTCAAAATCAAACACGGGAGTAGAAAATAATTTAACTTATGGAAGATTACCGTCGGCAACGCTGCCTGATTTTTCTCAGCAAACAATAAATCAATCTCATACACCTATTTTTTCTGACGCTGCTGGCGATTTATCGAACACAAACCGCAAAACCACAAAAATACCAACTACTAAAATCACCCAGAACAAAAACATACCTAACCCGACAACAACTAATCCAAATTTTCAACAACAAATAACTGATTTAGTATCACCGATCGTTCCAGTTATTCCCTCGATTCCTACTGGATCATTTTTTATCGCCGCGCCGGTGACGCCAACGAAACTTGATCTCCCCTTGGTTTCAGAAGCCGAACTCACAATAGCCGCAAATGGAGCTGGTAATCTATCAAGCTACGCGGAGGAATTTTTGAAACACGCAGTCGCAGCGAGATTTTCTTTTAGAAATTACGGAGAGGTTTTAAGAAACAACATTGGAGCGGTGATGATGCCGGAAGAAATAACGGAAAAAGCTTTAATAGGGGGCGGCTATCAGCAGATTAAAAACTCAGCATTGGCCCGCAAAGATTTTTTAGACTATAAAATCGCTGATATCAAAACAATTAAAGTTTTTGGAAAAGGAATACAAATTCAAAAAATTGTTATCGGCTTCGATCGCCTCACCCAAAATTTACTCCAAAAAATTATCGCGATGAATGATGCAGGAGGCGATAAACAGGAATTAGAAAATTACTACGCCCGATACAACAAGACGGCGGATTACTATTACGACGAAGTGAGAAAGATATCGAGCGTAGCGACTAGCGCGCAAAATGATAGCTTTTGGAACCGGATAGCAACAGCGCTCGGATTGAATAGAATCGTCTACGCTTTTGGCGGAACAACTCCGTTCGGCGGAAGAATATCCGTGGCTAATGGATGCGACTGCGAATGCTCTTCGTGCGGCAAGGCCGTAAAAGTGGGCTCGCCCCGATCGGCGACAGTTTTTATTTCGGATTTCACTTCAAAAATTTTTGAGAGGAACAGCCCGGAGATGGGGCATTGGATTTTGGGAAATTACTCGGGGGGATCGGTAACTTGCCAGAAACTATACCCGGGCGATCCGCCCACTTGCGGACCGGCTGTCCCGATTAGCTCTGCCGACGGAACAGTCACTATTGCGGGAACAAGCTAGCTAGAAAATAGCCACAATTACTTCGTCTTGGGGATATCTTTAGTGTTAATAACACGAGGAAAAGATATAATAAATGTAAGCAATGGTTGACCTCAAAAAGCTCATAACCGGTTTTTTCGTTCTGGCATTTTTGGTAGGGATAATAGTTTTTACCTTCTCGAGCATTTTCAAAAATAACGGAAATGGGCCGGAACAATTAGGTAGCGCGGGCTTGAAATCTCAAAAAATATCAAATGATTCTTCGCCTGGCACTAAAAATCAACAAACTGCATCGATAAGCGGTATTTCAAAACCGGCAAATAATAACACTGCCCAGAATTTAACCCAAAATTTTGCCAGAAATATAGTGGAGGAAATTAAAAAAGCCAATCCAGACGGCCCGGTCAGTTTAGATCAGGACTTTGGCTTGTTTGTGCCGACTTCGACAATCACCGACGCTATAACGTCTAGCACGGAAACTTTTGACCTAACCGACAATTTCCCTCGAGAAAATATAAAAATTATCTCAAATTATTCTAATAGGGATTTGGCATTTAATATTAACGAGATAAATAAAATTTTGAAAGAAACGATCAGCAGCGAACGGTATAAAAATTTAGCATTTTCTGACACGGGCGATGCTCAAGTGGCAGGCGCGGTGCTGGTCCTGGACCAGGCGATTCAAAGAATAGCGATTGTTCCCACTCCCCTCCCTTTTGCTGATGCCGAACAAAGTTTCCTTACCCTTCTCGATCACAGCAAGAAAATTTTTGAGATAACGATTGATGATAATGACCCATTAAAAGCGATGGTGGCGTTAAAAAGCGCGGAAAGAATTACAGACCGGGATTTAAAAAATTTAAATGATCAATTAGACAAGGTGGCCGCTCTATCACCAATTTCAAAGATAGAATTAAAGGAGCGGGTTGCGGCGTCTTTTAAAAATTTATGGGGAGTTCAAAAAGCGATGGCTCAGTTCGGACTTGGCGGAGATTATGTGCCGGTGGATTGTACTGGAGAAAAATGTACCGATTTTTTTAAAAATACTCTAAAATCTTTTTCCGCGGAAATAGCTTCGACAAATGAAATTATTAACGAAATTAAATACGAACGGGAAATGCGACAACATCTGGAAGACACAAAAAAAGATATTACACAAACTGCGGCTAGGGAAACAGTAGCTTGGGCAAAGGGGGCGACTAAGGACAGACCAGAAGGACAACCGCGATACATAGAAAATTGGGGAGGTTATATCAGCAATGCCGGCGACCAGGCCTCAAACGAGGTAGTTAAAAAAAGAACTGGAGAATTATGCTCTGCTTTCGCGCCGATCGTAGAAGCGGCCGCCTCTAATGATCCGTCTTATTTGGCTTCTAATAACCAGCAATATAACAATAATGGAAGATGTAATTTATTGGGACCAGGAACAGTGAGCGATGTTAAAACTTTTTACAACGATTTTGACCAAGGAGGCGGTTGGGAAGCTTATTCTAATCTTATAAAACCAGAAAATAATGCCTTCGGGAGCATTGCGGTGGTTCACGATGAGGCGCTAGTAGCGGCGGCAACGGCGGAGGATGCGGCAAAATCAGAGGGAATTGCTTCGCAGGGATATAAGAGCGGGAAAATGTGCGCAAATGCTCAAGAATATACGCTTGCTGATTTGCAAAATAAAGGTGTTATCAACCAGGGCGCAAGCAGTATCGAGACGGAGGCGGCAGCGTCACTTTACGCGAGTAAGCTTGGCAAAGAATATATCCCAGGAAGCTTAACGCCTAACCCAAACGGAACAACTTTTCAGGCTTGCTCTCAGAAGGACTGGAAAGTGATAACACCGGGAAGTTCAGTGGCTAATATTGTGAATAACGCTATTGATTTGCCACTTCAAAATGTAATCGCGGCACAAGATATGGGAACGGGAACTTTGGCAATAGACAAAATTTACACTGATTCAATTTCTCACCGCATTATGCAAAAAGATTCCAGCCAAACTGATCCGGCCTACGAGAGCGGTTTGAACGACGTTTTCACCTACGAACCGATAGACAACAGCGGTCCGTTCGGCCAAGAATTGAGCTCAGCATGCGCGCGGATTCCTGATGGAAATATGAAACAAAAGTGCAACGCTTTTGCTTGGGATGCTTATATGAAGTTCCAGCAGGCGAAAAATAAAGTTCTCGAATACGAAAATTTGTATAAAAAACTTAAGGACGGCGATATTAAAGGATTTCTGGGAGATATGGGATTTGGCGGATACACTTCAATTTTAAACGATATTTTCAGTCTGTTTGGTTTTTAAAATTTTTTAATGAAAAAATATTTGAGATTAAAATTTTTTCTGATTGTTTCCACGATAGTGGGGCTACTTGCTCCTTTTGGTTTGGTATATGCTCAAGGCACAGATGTAGGAACGCCAATCGTCGCTTCTGTAATGAAGGCGACTGGAGGAATGTTTTCCCTTAGTGGTATTGCGGCTAAGGTTATTGGATGGATAGCTTACAGTATAGGCTATCTGATTTCGTCGCTAGCGTCAGTGGTTATAATGCTTCAAACCTGGATTATTCAGATAGTGTTGCATATGAATGGCCAGGTGATCCAATCGGCGATAGTCCAGAACGGCTTTCAGGTAACTCTTTCAATCGCGAATCTTGGATTTCTCACCGCTCTTATCGTGATCGCAGTGGCCACGATTCTTCGGCGGGAGACTTACGGCATTAAACAACTACTTTGGAAATTAATTGTGGCGGCCTTGTTGGTTAATTTCAGCTTGGTGTTTGTGGGGGTCATAATTAATTTTTCCGATCAACTAACTAATTATTTTTTAAAGGCCTTCCCGGGACAAGGGGGTGGCTCGATTATCACAAATAATCCTTATGATGCTGGGGCGAGTAATTTTGCCGAGAGATTAGTTGTAGCCTTTCAACCTCAACAATATTTGGCGGCCACAGGAGGGAAAGATGGCGGAAATGTAGATTTGGCAACGCGAGCTAACGCAGGATGGGGAAGTTTTGCCTCGACGGCGGGATCGAGTATAGGCCAGATGCTCGCTCCAATCGCTTCAATTATAATGGTCACTTTGGGCTTAATTACAATCGTAATAATCTTGGCGGTGTTTAGTTTTATGCTCGTAGTGCGATATATCTATTTGAGTATTTTAATTATTTTAATGCCGCTCGCTTGGGTGGCGTGGATTTTCCCGTCAATGCAAAAGCATTGGGGGGAATGGTGGGGCAAGTTTTTAAAATGGACTTTCTTTGCACCGATTGTGATTTTTTTTATGTGGTTGGTAATTACCACGGGGAGCGTGATGGGAAATGATCAAAATACTGGGAGTCCGTTTTATGGGGTGGAGGCTAATTTTTCCTCAACCGCGGGCGGATTGACGGGGGGGATATCTAATTTTTTTGGGGGAGCTTTCACACCAATTATTCTTACCTTTCTTAAGGGGATAGTTTTAGTGCTATTAATGGGGGGCGGATTGATGGTAGCAAATAGCTTATCGATTACCGGAGCAAAGGCAGGAATCGCGGCGGCGCAGAAATTAGGAAAGGGGGTGCAGGGATATGCGGTGAGAAAGGGAAAACAAATTGGAACCGCGCCATTTAGAGGAAAGGCTGGCCAAACTTTGGCCAATAAAATGCAAGGTGTGGGTGCCGGTAAGGGATTTTTTGGCAAATTAGTGACTGCCCCGATTAGATATGGAGGCAGAGGACTCGAGGCGGTGGGCGGAGCGCAAGGGGAAAAAATGGTGTCTGAGTCTGAGGGAAGGCTTAAGGATTTGACCACTGATCAATTAATTCACGGCATGTCCACTATGCCGGCGCATGATCGAATAGCGGCGGTGGGTAGAATACATAAGGAGGGAAGAATAAGTGAGGTTGCTAACCTGGATAGCTATATCGGAGACCAAAAAGAAGATGAATTTAACCGATACGGCAAGGGTTCATTATTAAAACAAGTACAAGATGAAAGCGGGTGGAGAGCAGCCCAACTAGCAAAAGAGAAAATGGCAGCTGAAGATATGAAGCCGGAAATGGCAAAGGCAAAAATAATCGGAGACGCCGGAGAGGAACTAAAGGCGGCAGAAAAAATGAAGGATGGCGCAGAAAGAGAGGAAAAAATTAAGGCGACAAAGCAAAAATTGGAAGCGGCGAAGAATATGGGGGATGAGGATGCAAAGGCAAAGTTAGTAACTGATGCCCAAGACAAACTAAATAAGCATTTCCGAGCGGCGCCTAATCCGGGTTTATTAGGGGAAACGTTTTTCCAAGATCCGGATAAATTAAAAAAGACTGGTGGATTTCCGTTGGGCTTAAAAGAAGATGAGTACTCAAAAATGCAGCAAGTGGTAGCAAGAGGAGTGGCAACGGGTTTTGCGCCCAACAACGCGGCTAAGTTTTTTGATAAATTAAACCGAGGTGATCAGCTGGACGCCTTTACAAAGGCGTCGGAACGAGAGGGTGTAAAAAACGAAGAGATAAGCGAGAGATTAAAAAATTACCTTGGGGGTTCTGGAGCAAAAAATTTGGGGGTTAGTGTAGAAATTTTTGGAGAACAGGCAAAAACTCCAAAAATCAGCGTTATTAGTTCAAAATCATCGGTGGGCGAAGAGATAAAAAAGGCGAAAGAGAGGGGAGAGAGTTTTGGTTAATCTGAAAATATTTACAAGATGAATATAACAACTACTCAAGCTCGCCAAAGGTTTAAGATTCTACCAGAACTTTTAAAGGAAGCAGTTTTTTCAGTTCAAACTTCGGAAATTATTAATCAAGCAACCGAACAAAATCGCGTTCCTCCTGAAAAAATTGGGGGGGTAGCGGAAGCAGTAGGATTAGTTTTGCTTGGGTTTATTCACCCCGAAGAAATACAAAAGGAGATCCAGGATCGGGCCGGAATTGACGCTCCAACCGCAAAAGCGATCACTGATTTAGTTCAGTCGAAAATTTTCAGTTTTGTAAAAAACGAAATTGTTGAGGTCTATAATCCAACACCAGCAAACATCGAACCCAACGCAGCAAAGCCAAAAATTATTTCTACCAGCGGGGTAGTGCCAGTAGCAATGGAGCCGCAAAAAACAAGTGGGGAGATTCAGAACAAACCTTTTATTTTAAGCAGTACTCATCAGACCGCAGGACCGGTTGGTGGCGACGACAGACAAGGACCCCATTCTTCATTTGGACCAACTCAAAGAAGTTCGATTAGTAGTGTTCCCGATTTTCATATTCAGACAAGATATTCTCAGGCAAAAATATTTCCTACAACTGAAGCAAAAGATATTGAGCAAAAAATAACTCAAGCCCAAGAACAAACTCCAGCGACATCAAATAAGGCAACCTCAATGCCCCTACCAACTGAGCGTTCAGAGGCGAGGGTAATTATGCCAGTTTCTGGCCCGAAATTAGAGATAGCCAAACCACAAACAGACCCGGTGGTTTCTCCCCTTTCCCCGATTTTCCAGACACCGATTAGCGGCCCGTCGAAGATAATTGACCAGGTTCAAAAATTAGAAAAATTTGGAGGAGAGTTGGTGGAAATTCTGAACAGACGAAAAGGGATTGAGGATAAAAAACTCGGGATAGACAAACCAGCGACGTCTGTTCCATCGCCCATCCAACCCCAAGTTGAAATAACCCCGATAATACCAAATAGCCGACCATTGAAGACAACTCCGCCGTTGAAAGATTTTTCTTTCCAACCGCCGCAACCGCCGGCAATACCCAAACAACCCGCCGCCGCACCAGTGATAATCCATCAAGAAAACCAACCAGCGCCGATTCGGGCGAGCGGAAGTTTTAAGTTGCAAACATTGGGCCAAAAATCAGGTGATATGATTGCTTCGAGTAATAAGCAGACGTTGCCGCCGATTCAGAAAAACTTTGGAGATAATATCCCATCTCAAGGGAAGCCCTCGGGGGGGTGGTTTAGGTCTCTTTTTGGGCAAAAAGAATCAAATGAAAAACCGGCAACGATAGTATCATTTAGAGAGGAGGAGCAATTAAAGCAGGAAACAAGAAGGACGCTCCCGCCGTCACCACCGCTTATGAAAACCGTAAGCCTAACAAATCAGATGGCACCAAAAATTACTTCAAGACCGCCGATGCCGAAAGCGCCAGTTGCGCCGAAGGCCGCGGGAGCCGATATTGTTTTGAAAACTAGCGCTACGCCGACCGAGAAAATAATTGATCTTCAAACGATGAAGATAAAAGAAGTAAATTAAACTATAAAGTTTTATTTATTTCTTTTATAGTTAAAATATGCAGTTTCAAGTCCCTCAATTTATTGAAACCGAGGATAAAATTATCGGCCCGCTTACTATAAAGCAGTTTCTATATGTGGGAACGTCGGCGGGGATAAGCTTCCTTTTATATTTTCCGCTACAAACTTGGCTTTGGGTGATTTTGGCGATCGGACTAAATTTAGTGGGCGTGGCTTTAGCTTTCATAAAAATTAATGGCCGCCCGCTTGTGAATGTCATCCTCTCGGCCTTAAGATTCTACTGGCAACCGCAAACATTCATCTGGCAACCGGAAGGTAGGAAAATCAAGCCGGACGAGGTAACACCACAGCCAAAAAAACCGGGTTTTTCATTGGAATCTTTGGTTTCCGGATTGGCGCTCAAAAGCCGGTGGCAGAAGGTTCAGACAGGATCGAAATCAGAAGAAGAAGCGCCGGCTAAAATTAGCCCTGTTAGCTTGGTCACTAAAAAAATAAAAGAACGGTATCAAGTTTTTGAAAAAATAACCGGAGAAAGAAAGGCGGCGAGAAGAGTGGATTATAGATAGATGGGAATTGGTAATGGTATCTTCCGTTCTTAGTTTGGACTTTTTCTTAATCTTAGAAATTTCAAGTATAATTTAGATGGTAGCCTTTGGATTATTTATGGCCACTAAATTTATAAAATGGCAATAAAACCGCAGTTTGCGAATACTCAAGACCTTGTTTATATAGAAGAGATTAGAGATAACACGGTGATTTTGAAGAGTGGGAGTTTAAGACAGGTAATAATAGTAGGGGGAATCAACACCGCTCTTAAGTCAGAACAGGAGACAGACTTAATGTCACTTGCCTATCAAAATTTTTTGAATAGCTTGGATTTCCCTATCCAGATAGTTATTCATTCCCGGAAAATTAATATTGATCGTTATTTAGACGCACTGGAACAACGGAAGCAAGAAGAAACGACGCCTCTTTTACAAAGCCAAATCTCAGAATATAAAGAGTTTATTGCCGGCTTTGTCCACGAGAATGAGATTATGGAAAAGATTTTCTTTGTCGTGGTAACGTTTAGTCCGATCGTTTTGCCGGGGAAGGAAAGTATAAGCGGAGTAGCAAAATTATTTCCTTTTTTAAACAGAAATAAACAGAGCGAGCAGACCGAGAAAGAAAAAAGCGACAAAGAGAGGGAGGAAAGTTTTCGGGAAAATTTCAACCAAATAACCCAGAGAGTTAACCAGGTAACCGAAGGCTTAAAGTCGGTAGGATTAGAGGCGGCGGTTTTAAAAAACCAAGAATTAATTGAGCTTTATTATAATTTTTACAATCCCGAAGCGGTCGAGAAAGAAAGATTACATATTCCCAGCGCAAGCGAACAAAAAAATGGCTGACATTAATTTTAAAGACACAAAAAAAATTATCGCGCCGGCCGGCGTTGAGGTTGAGTCTAATTATTTGAAGATAGGCAATAAATTTGTAAAGAGTTTTTTTGTTTTTTCCTATCCGCGATATTTATCGACGGGTTGGTTTGAGCCAATTATTAACTTGCCTAATATTTTCGATATATCGATTTTTGTAAACCCGGTTGATACCGGCCTAGCATTAAAGAAACTAAGAAAAAAGGCGGCACAAATTGAATCACAAATCAGCGATCAACAGGAGAAAGGATTAGTTAGGGATCCCCTTTTAGAAACCGCCTTCCAGGACGTTGAAAATTTACGAGACTCACTTCAGCAAGCCCAGGAAAAATTATTTGAAGTGGGGGTTTATGTGGCTATTTATGCTGATAATTTGGAGGAGTTAGCTAAATTGGAGAGTAAAATTAATTCCCTACTGGAAGCAAAAATAATTTATATAAAACCGGCGCTATTCCAACAGATTGAGGGATTGCTTTCAATTTTACCTTTGGCTGATGATAAGTTGGACGTAAATACGCCGATGAATTCATCGCCAATTTCTTCGTTTTTCCCGTTTGTTTCAGAAGATTTAAATTCCAGCCAGGGAATTATGTACGGCATTAATCGCCATAATAATAACTTAGTTATTTTCGATAGATTCTCTTTGGAAAATGCGAATCAAGTGGTTTTTGCAAAATCTGGAGCGGGAAAATCATATTCCACAAAACTTGAGATAGTTCGATATTTGATGATGGGAATAGATATACTAGTGATTGATCCAGAAAATGAATATAAAAAATTAGCGGAAGCCTTCGGGGGAAGTTTCTTTAATATTTCTCTTTCTTCAACGGAACATATTAATCCTTTTGATATACCGGTTATACCTGAAGGAGAAGCGCCATCAGATGTCCTTCGATCACATATCGTAACTTTGGCGGGGTTGGTGAAACTTATGCTTGGTAGTATAAGTGTGGAGGAGGATGCTCTTCTTGACCGAGCAATCACCGAAACTTATGCCTCGCGGGAAATCGTGGCGGGAGAAGATTTTTCAAACGCCCAGCCGCCGTTACTTGAAGATTTAGAAACGGTTTTAAGAAACCTCGACGGCGGACGAGGAATGGCAGAAAGATTGTACAAGTACACAAAGGGAAGCTTTTCCGGATTTATTAATCAACCAACCAATATTGATACCGGCAATCGTTTGATTGTTTTTTCCATTCGCGATCTCGAAGATGAACTTCGACCGATAGCGATGTATATGATTTTGAATTTTATTTGGAATTTGACGAGGGCAAAATTGAAAAAAAGGCTTTTGATAATCGACGAAGCATGGTGGATGATGAAATACGAAGACAGCGCCACTTTTCTTTTCGGATTAGTGAAACGAGCGAGAAAATATTATTTGGGAATTTCAACAATCACCCAAGACGTGGAAGATTTTTTGCGGTCTCCTTATGGCCGACCGATAATTACTAATTCCTCTGTCCAATTACTTCTTAAACAAGCCCCGGCGACTATTGATATAGTCGCAAAGGCCTTCGGCCTTACTGAGGCGGAGAAAAATATGCTTCTTTCGGCAGAGGTGGGAACGGGTTTATTTTTTGCCGGCAGGAAACACGTGGCAATACAAATTATCGCTTCATTTTTCGAGGACCAGATTATAACTACTAATCCAAAGCAGATTCTAGAAGGGAAGGAATAAAACTCTACCGACTTTGGGTTTTTTGAACTATGGACAACAAGCCAGAACCCAAAATTTCAACACCGGAAGCAATTCTTATAACGGCGATTTTATTTATTGCCGAGGTAATATCGGCTTTTCTGCCAATTTTCGGACCTTGGATAGTAGACCTCTTCTCAATTACTTTGGATTTTTATCTTTACCAGAAAAAACTGCCAATATTGAGATTTATTTTGGCTCAGCTAGCTGAACTTATACCAATGGTGAGCGAATTGCCATTGCTTACGGCGGGGTTTTTAGCGGTGGTTTATATGGATCGCCATCCAAAAGCCGCCAAAGTAATAACAACGGTGGCGGCGGTGGGAGCGGCCGCTTTTACCGGCGGAACATCATTAGCGGCAGCCGGCGGAACCGCAGCCACGGAGGCGGGAACAGCCGTAGCTGCAACCGCGACCGAAGCCGCTGCGGGAGCGGCGGGAGGCGCCACTACGGCAGCGAGCGGAGCGACTTTGGCTGGGGCTGAGGCAGCGGTAGGGACAGAGGCGACTATGGCGGCAGAGGCAGGAGCGGCAGCGAGTGGAACAGCGGGAGAAGCAAAACTGGCCGAGGAAGCTTTAGGCGAACAAAAAGAGCCGTGGGAAAAGGTGCGCGACATCATGAAAGAATTGCCGGAACCAGAAACACGGGAAAAAGATGAAGATGACGAACACAAAGAATATCGACAAGCAGCCTGATTTCATTGTTTTTTCGAAAAAAGTTAAATGCTATAATTAAAGTGCGGAGGGGAAAATTTTATTTAATGAAAAAGATAATTTCAGTTGTTGTTTTAGGACTAGTCCTGTTCCCGTTTTTAAAAGTAGGGGCGGTGGAAAATCAGAAACCAGAGCTTTGGCTGACTTGGCGAGCGTCAAATTACGCACCGTCTTCTTTTGAGGGGAAAAATATCCCGACAGTCGGGTCGCCGATGAATTTTTTAATAAGTTTGATAAATCAGGGCAAGATCATTAATTTGGCGAATAGAAATATATATTGGTACGCCGACGACGAATTTATAAAAGGCGGAGTGGGTTTAACTCATTTTACATTTCAGCCGTTTAAAACTGGAAATTTAGCTATTAGGGTGAAGGTTTTTGACGTAAACGGAGGGGGCTTTATTGGTAAAGCTGCCTTGATTTTAGTCACCTCGCCCCAGGCTATTATTGAGGCGCCTACACCAACCGGAGCTTTTTCAGCGCTTAATTTTAAAATTAAGGCTATTCCCTATTTCTTTAACACTTCTGATGAGGATAATTTTTTATTCAGCTGGAAGATCAACAACCAGCCACCAACGTCTTTCGAAAATCCAAAAAATTTAACAATTGATTTGCCCGATTCAACTCCAAATAATTATCAAATAAAAATAAACTTGAGTATTAAAAATTCAAAAAATAACCAGGAATCAGCAATAAAAAACTTAAATCTGATTTTTGAAAAAAAATAAATGGGAACAAGGGCTAGAAAAATATTTTTTTGGGGTGCGATTTTGCTGGGATTAGTTTTGCTGCTCGGTGGAATTGGAAAAGTGGGAGCGGCAACCTTTGCGCCAATCAATACGGGTATTCCACCCAGCACCGGAACTAATGAAGCGGATCCAGCCGGAATTATCGCTAATATATACCAATTCGCCCTGATGATTAGCGGTCTTTTGGCACTGGGAGCAATTGTCTATGGAGCGATCCTTTACACGATTTCTGCCGGAAATTCGTCCCGCCAGAGCGATGCTAAACAATGGATTTATCAAGCCCTGATTGGGCTCGGACTCCTGGCGGCGGGAGCGCTAATATTGGCCACAATCAATCCAAAGGTGTTCACATTGTCGCCAGGTGAGAACGGGAGTGTCTTAAAGGTGCCAGGAATAAATACCTTGCAGCAAGTTTTGCCGTCTACTACCTCCGGCACTTCCAACACCTGCCCATCAGGCATGACTCAGGAAAGTTGCAATCAATTAATGATTAATAGCGGCGGCGGATTCTGCCACGAAGGAGCATGCTTAAATAATAATAATTATAATCCGGACGGAACCGCAAAAGGTGATCGCTATGGTTGTATAGAGCAAGGGGGCGCTCCGAATGGCGGAGACCTACTAAGATGTAGCCAAGTTGGTAGTACTGCTTGCGACGACAGGTGTACGGGAGTTTGTCATCCTTTGGATTTGTCAGAAATGGCTCAATGTTAATATTTTTATAAAAGTTTTATGAAAAAATACATAATCATATTAATAATAGGAGTGGTTATTCTGGGATTTATTATCGGCGGCTATATTTTGCGCAATAAAAACAACGACGAAATTCCTGGAGGTGTAAATAATAATTCGACTTCCACGCTGGGAAGTCCTAGTGGAGTTAGTGGTAAAGATTTTCCTATTAAAGTAATGGATGGGGCGGTCTTTCGTTATTTTATTGAGAATGATGGCGCACTTATTGCCATTTTAACCGACGGCAAGATTATAAGAAGCAAAAATAATCAGAAAGAGGAGCTGAGTGCCAGCCCAATTGATAGGCTAATAAACACACATTTTTCTTTTGACGGGAAAAAACTAGCAACGCTTTCGGGGAATAAAAACAGTCCGCAATTAAGTATTTTTGATATTGAGAGTAAAACTTGGCTTCCGATCGAAGAGGGCGCGGAGTCGGCCTCGTGGTCGCCAACCGATTTAAAACTGGCATATCTAACGAGAAAATCAGCGGGCTTGTCGCTAAAAATAATTGATTTAAATAGTAAAAAACCAACACCAAAAGAAACCTTTTTAATTCCGGCTTATGACCTCCATCTTAATTGGACTCAACAGTCAAGAATAGTAATTGGGGAGCGGCCGACTAGGCTAATCCCAACTTCGGCCTGGTTTTTTGATACAAAAACCGGGTTACTATCCCCTGCCATCCGTGACGAATTTGGACTCGAAATATTATGGAGCCAGACGGGATATTTAGGACTTGCCTCAGTGAGCGGCGAGGGTGGAAATAAATTAAAAATTTTCGACTTAAGTGGGAAAACAATCAATAACTTGGGATTTTTTACATTCGCTGATAAA
This sequence comes from Minisyncoccota bacterium, assembly GCA_041664245.1. Lineage (GTDB taxonomy): Bacteria > Patescibacteriota > Minisyncoccia > UBA6257 > 2-01-FULL-56-20 > JBAYLC01. The sequence goes on along the minus strand of JBAYLC010000003.1, from coordinate 72,647 downwards.
TGTGCATTTAGTTCAGCGCTCGCTTCCGCCACCTCGAGTGTTAAAAATGATTTTATAATATGCGCAGTACCGGAAAATATAAACTATCTTACAACAAACTTAGTCCCGGACGATTATGAAAAAGGGGCTTTCTTCACTAAGGATAATATATATAAAGTTGCTTTAGACGGAACGATTGTAAAAACTATTTTTTCAGCCGATAAAGTGAAGATTGATGTAAGTAATTTGAGAGTGGTGGATAACAAATTATTTTTTGTTAATCGTTTAGATCAACAGCTTTATTCGATCTCGCTTTAAATAAAAAACAGCTTGAGCGAGCTGCTTTTTATTTGTTTTTTGAAATTATTCTTTTATTTTTTTAATAATAACATGCCGTTCTCTTCGAAGACCAGTGCTCTCGGTTTTGACTTCAGGATGGATGGCAAGAGCAACATGAACCAAGCGCCTTTCATAAGCATTCATCGCCGGCAGAGCAATGTCCTCGCCGGTAACCAAAACTTTTTTGGCGGCGGCTTTAGCGAGCTCGGTAATAAGATTCTCTCTTTCTTGCCGGTAGTTATTAAGGTCAAAAATGACAGACGGCTCGCCGGTTTTTCTAGAAATCACCTGAGCAAAATAATTTAAACTATTAATGATGACGGGAAGATTTTCTTTAACAAGATTGGGGCTGTCATAGATAAAAATAAGGCCTCGATTCCGCTCTTTGTCGATTTCAACCCGGAAATCCCTAAACCCCATTAATTCAATTGTTTTCTTGGCGAACGTTTCCCAGTTTTCCATTGGCTAATTGACGATTAACTATTATTTGCTGCCCGACTGAAAAAACCGAACTTACTAACCAATACAAACTAATCGCAGCCGGGAGCCTAGCAAAAATAACGATAGTGAGAATGGGACCAAAGAAAACCATGCGGCGACCTATTTTCTCAACACTGCTAAGTTCGGAGCCGGCGTCCTTTTTTGGTAGGCTCAATTTTCCTTGGTAATACTGCGCGGCGGCCGCGAGAATAAGGATTACCAAGTTGACTCCCACAATACTATGAGCGCTTAAATTAATCAAGCCTAAGAAGGAGGTGTTTATAGAGGCTGGCAGAGCTATGAAGCTATATATTCCGGTAAGCGCCTGGCTTCCTTTTAAGACGTTATTGATGATTGAATATAAAGCAAAAAGGATTGGTAGCTGAATAAGAATCAGGAAAAAACCAGAGAAGGGATTAATATTGTGGCTTTTATATAAATCCATCGTGGCTTGGGCCTGTTTGGCTTTGTCCTGCTTGTGTTCATCCTGAATTTTTTTAAGTTTTGGCTGCAGGGACTGCATAACCACTTGGTGCTTAGCGCTTTTGGAAAAAATCGGGAATAAAATCAGCCTGATTAGAATGGTTAAAAAAATTATTGCTAAACCGAGATCCTCGAGGGCGATGGTCTTATAAAAAAATATGAGGATATTTAGAAGAGGGTTATATATTGCGGCATTCCAAATTGCAGTCATTGTTTTTTAATCTCAGCTAAGATGGCTGATAATTCTGTTTTAAAATTAAATTTTTTTAGATTCTTAATTGGCGCGACGACAATGAAAAGAAAATCACTATTAAGGTTGGGCCATTTTTTTAAATTTTCAATAACTCGCCTTTTAAAATAATGCCGCTCGGTTGATTTCGCGATTAACTTGGCGCTGATTACAATAGCAAAGCGATTATGACCAATACTATTCCCTCTTGACCTTGTTGAAAAATAAGGCGGGAGTCGGACTAGTTTTGATTTTTGGCTTTTAAATTCGGGAATCGGCAACCGAAATTTTCTGGCCAGCATTTTTTTAGACAGCCAGCTTTTTCCTGCCTTTTTGGCGGCGGCGGCTTAAAACCCTCTTCCCGGCGGGCTTTCTCTGCCTCACTCGAAACCCGTGGGCTTTAGCCCTTTTTCTTTTTTTGGGCTGATAAGTGCGCGACATTTGTTTATTCTAACATCTTAATTGTGATGACGCAATACCGGATTAGTTTTTTTGTTTTGTTTTTTATTTAAGAGTGGTTTAGAATTCATCTTTCCACAGGTAATCCCCAGTTAGAGATAAAAAAATCTTTGACTTAATAGAAATAGAAACTAAAATTAAGCTAACTTAAACAAACACACAATGGACCTTAATCAACTTTGGCAAATTACACTCAAAGAGATGGAGGTTCAACTATCTCGGGCAAATTTCGCAACTTGGCTTAAGAAAAGCGATCTCGTGGATAAAAAAGATGGCGTTTTTTACATCTCATTGCCAAATAACTTTGCTAAAGAGTGGATTGAAAATAAATACCAGAAGAATTTATTGGGGATAATTAGAAACTACGACAGTTCGGCTAGGAAACTAGAGTTTGTGGTTACCAGCCAAGAACCTAAAGTTTTAACAAAAAAGGAAATTGAGGCTGATTTTAGTAAGTTTGAGAATCAAATCGGACTTAGTTTTAATAAAGTTGACCCAGAAACAAACCTAAATCCCCGCTATACGATGGATTCCTTTATTATTGGGCCCTCCAATGAATTGGCCCATGCGGCAGCGACGGCGATAGTTAACGAGGTGGGAAGTAAATATAATCCGTTTTTCATTTACGGCGGAGTTGGGCTTGGAAAAACTCATTTAATCCAGGCGATTGGTAATGAGATCAGATCTATTTATAAAAATAAGATAAGACCAAAATACGTCTCATCGGAGAAATTTACGAGCGATGTGGTTTGGGCGATCCGAAATAAGAGAATGGAGGATATAAAAAGAAAATACAGAGATGTGGACGTTTTAATTATTGACGACATTCAATTTATTGGTGGGAAGGATAAAACCGAGGAAGAATTCTTCCATACCTTCAACGCTCTTTATGAAAACAATAAACAAATAATTATCTCATCGGACCGCCCACCGCAATCAATCCCAACGCTACAAGAACGCCTTAGGTCAAGATTTGAAGGCGGACTCACGGCGGATATCGGATACCCCGAATACGAAATGCGGGTGGCGATTATTAATAATCGGCTCCGAGAGGTAAATAAGGAATTGGATCCGACAGTAATAGATCTCGTCGCTAAATCGATAAAAAGAAATATCCGCGAGCTAGAGGGAGTTTTAAATAAAATAGTTTTTTATCAGGACCGCCGAGGGGTAAAAATTGAAAGGAAAGTAGCGGAAGAAATAATTAATAAATCAACAAAAAATTTTTCACGTAGGATAAGCGACGACCAGATCATTAAATCGGTAGCGGACTTTTATAACATTCAAATTGAGGATCTCATAACGAGGTCCAGAAAGAAAGAAACGGTTGAACCACGGCAAGTAGTTATGTATTTACTTCGGGATATCTTGGGGTTTTCTTACCCATATATTGGGGAAAAGTTTGGGCGCGATCATACAACCGTGATCCATTCATTTGAAAAAATAAACCAGGAAATAAATAAAAATTCCCCTTTAAATCAAAAAATACTATCAATTAAAGATTCACTTTATAATAAGAGTTTATAAGATTAATACCCACACCCCGTCCACATATTTTTACTTCCGGAAAACAGAAATTAAGCCCATAAACCAAACAAGCCGATCCGGCAAATAGTAAAAAATAGCTAAGTTATCCAAGGTCTAATAACCATAACAATATATAAATATATTATTACTTATTAATATTTATGAAGGTGGTGATAATGAAAAATAATTTAAAGGATGGGTTGATGATGGTTGAAAGAGCGTCGGGAGAAAATTTAAATTTGCCGATTTTAAGATACGCCATTCTTGAAGCTCAAGATGATAAAATAAAAATAACAGCGACTAATCTTGAAATTGCTATTTGTTATTCGCTAGCCGGGAAAGTAATTGAGAAAGGAAAAATAAGCGTCCCAATAGCGACCTTTCTTAGCTTAATTAATAATATCCAAAGCGAAAGAATTAATTTAGAGCGGAGAGGGGGAAAGCTGGAGATCAAAACAGATAACTATGAGGCTGGAATTCAGTTTCTACCAACTGATGATTTTCCGATTATTCCAAAAATAAAGAATGAGACAGAGTGTATTGAGATTGAGGGCGGGATTTTTAAAGACGCCCTAGAGAGCGTTTTGGCGGCGGCGCAATTTTCCGACCTACGGGCCGACTTAAACAATGTTTTACTGGACTTCTCTTTGGATAGCTTTAAATTAGTGGCAACGGACAGCTTTAGACTGGCGGAAAAAACAGTAGGAGGAAATTTCTTCAAGACTAATTATAAAGACGAATTTAAGGTTTTAATACCTCTAAAAACAAGCCAGGACCTAATTAGGCTGATAAAAGATGGGGAGGTCTTAAAGATTTATAAAGATCAGAATCAGATTTTATTTAAAACAGAAAGGATGGAGTTTATTTCTAGATTGTCGGATGCGGTTTTTCCTGAATATTCCCCTATTATCCCAAGGGATTTTGAGGCGGAAGTGGTGGTGAATAGGGAGGAAATATTAACCGCACTTAAGGTTACGTCAGTTTTTAGCGGAAGCGGCAATGAGATAAAAATAAAAATTCCGGAATCAAAAAAGGTAATGGAAATTTTTTCTGCGACCCAAGAGGTGGGGGAAAATAAATATATTCTTTCAGTAAAATCAAATAAGCAACTACTAGAGCCGATCGGGTTCAATTGGAAATATTTCTCGGATGCGTTAAGGGTTTTAAAAACTGAGGAAGTTTTTATTGGCATCAATGAAGACAATAAGCCGGCTGTCATTAAGTCGGTGAATGAAGGATCTTATTTTTATATATTAATGCCGATTTTGAAGACTTAGAGCCCGTCAAGGAGGCTACTGCGAGTTATTTTGGTAATAGACAATTACGCCGGTGCGAGATTTTAAGTTGTCTCGGTTTATCGCCTCAATTTCTAGAAGGTTTTGTTGGAGAAGTTCCGACGAGCTAAAGCTGTAGTTGAGACTATAATTACTCCCTAGGTCGGCGGTGAGTTTATTTATTAACTTATTGTTTAAGTAAATATTTATTTCAGCGAGTGGCGTTTGGCTGGTGATAGCGGCCGAGAGGACGATTTGATTTGTAATAAAATCCCCCGCGGCCGGTGTTTTAATTGTGATTTCCGGCTTAACGGAATTTGTCGCGACAGGAGAGGTCGGGGCGGCGCTAGATTGGTTTTTTGAATTTAAAATAGTTGATTGATTATTTTTTGCCCAAGCTAAAACTCCTTTTTCCCAGTTAGGAAATTGAGGATTTGATTCTGGATTAGAAGGGGCCGGGCCGGTGGGATTGTTTGGATTGACGTAGTAAAGGATGGAATGAACTTGGTCGTCAATCACATAATTTCCGGCAAGAATAGGTTTTTGGGGAAAGACTGGATCGGGGCGAGTGAAGGCTTCAGGGTTTTTGTCTTTTAGGGCTTGAGCCATAAATTCGTGCCAGATAGGAACGGCGGCAAGAATGCTGGAGCCGTTGCGTTGCATCGGGGCGTTATTATTATTGCCAGCCCAGACACCGGTAACCAAAAAAGGGGTGTAACCAAACGTCCACGCATCGCGATAATCGTTAGAGGTTCCGGTTTTGAGAGCGATGTCGTGATTGGGAACTTGAGTCAGATTTAGACTGGCGCCGTAGAGGGGGCCCCGCGCATCAACATCGGAGAGGATGTCGTTTATTAAGCGAGGGTATTGAGGACTCACAACTTGGGAGTTTTGGTCTCCAAAGGCTTCTAAGACCTTATCGTTTTTATCCCTAACCTCCATAACCATCGCTTGCTTGTGTTTAATTCCATCTTGGGCAAGAACTGAATAGGCGTTAACCATTTCAATAAGCCTCACTTCCCCGCCTCCTAAAACTAGAGACAAACCATAACGTTTGGGATCAACAAGGGTGGTAAGACCAAAATCCTGAAGAGTACTCAAGACATTTTTTATACCGACGAGGTATAGGGTTTTTACGGCCGGAATGTTCACTGATTGAGCAAGGGCATTTTTTAAAGAAACGGGACCGCGATAAAGGCCGTCGAAATCTTCGGGAGCGTAATCCTTACTTGGATCACCGCTAGCGTTGAAGTTTGTGGGAACATCAAAAAGAATAGTGCTTGGAGCGTAACCCAACTCAAAACTGTCCATATAAACAAAAGGCTTTAGAGCGGAACCTGGCTGGCGGAGGCCTTGGGTGGCGACGTTAAAGTTCCCTTCGTTTGTGGTGTCGAAGTAATCTCTGGACCCAACCATTGCCAAAATTTGCCCGGTCTTCGGGTCTTCACTAACAAGAGCGGCGTTCTTCCCTTGGTAAAGTTTTTCGTTCCGCTCAGCGCCATTTTTGACGGCAGCTTCGGCCGCTTGTTGAAGATCCCAATCAAGAGTGGTTAAAACTTTCAGACCGCCGAGCCGGACCATGTCTTCGCCGTATTTTTGAGCGAGATAATCCTGAACAGCAAGAACGAAATGAGGAGCTCGGATGCCGTCGCTCTGAGGAGCGAAGGTTATGTTCTCTTTAAGCGCGGATTTTAGTTGAACGTCGCTGATTTTTTTTAACTCAAACATCTTATTTAGAACAACCGTTGATCTTGTTAGCAGTTCTTTTTGGTGAGATCCCCAAGGTGAATAAAAACTTGGGGCCTTAGGAATACTAGCCAAGATAGCGCTTTCACGGAGGGTTAAATCTTTGGCGGGCTTACTAAAGTAACCTTCACTGGCGGCTTCAACTCCGTAGAGAGTTGGACCATAAGGAACCTCATTTAGGTAGAGATTTAAAATTTCGTCTTTTTGGTAATAACGATTTAGACGGATGGCTAAAAGAACTTCTTTTACTTTTCGGGTAATAGTTTGGTTGGTTGTTAAAAAAGCGTTTCGGGCAAGTTGCTGAGTGATGGTGGATCCGCCTTGAACTATCCGGCCGTGAAGAAGATTTTCAAAAAAGGCTCGAATGGTGCCGCGGATGCTGAACCCGGGTTCGTTATAAAAATTTTGGTCCTCAATTGAAACCGTGGCGTCTTTGAGGGCTTGGGGAATTTGATCGGGCGCAAGAGTGGTGCGTTTCTGCCCATTGGAAATTTCGTAGAGTAAGAATTTCCCGGAGCGATCGTAAATTTTGGTCGATTCAGCAATTTGACGATTAGTGATCTGGTCGAAGGAGGGAAGATCTTTGGAAAAATAATAAAAAACAAAAACAGAAAGGAGAAACCCGCCAGCAATAACTATTGCCAGTCCCAATAAAATTTTTTTCCAGTTTTTTCTAATTTTCATATTTAATATTTTTGTAAAAAAACAACCCCTGGGTTACTCGGCAATTTCTTACTTTAAGCATAATTGGCTAACGAAATGCTTACAAGTGTATATAATGGATTGCCGAATGGTCCAGGGATTGTTGTTTAATTACTAGCGACGCTAGAGCTCCTCGTCTTCTTCTTCGAATTCTAATTCTTCGACAGTATCTTCCGAAACTCCGTCATCTTCGTAGTCGTCGCTTAGTCCGCTGCCGCCAATTAACGACATCTTTTTTTCTAGCTCTAAAAGTTTTGAGTTAGACATGAGCAAAAAAATCTTCCGACCTTTGCTTTTATTAATCAATTGCCTCTATTTTCATTAATCTATAGCGAAATTGGAAACAATTTTCAAGTAGTATATTTTAGTTTAGTTCTTTGTCAAGGGAGTCTTGATAGAGTTTTTGAGAGCCGCGGTTCATTCGCTCCAGCGGCGAATGCCCACTGCTTCTCGGCACAAAAAATTCCTTCAGAATACCAATCTTTTTGTGCCTCCGAAAGCCTCTCAAAAACTCCATCTTCAACTCCGGGATACTAACTTAATGTTTTTTGGCTGGCGGTGATGGCGACCGCGAGAGCGTCGATGGCATCATCGATTAAGTTGAGATCCGGCTTTTTTAAAATTAATTTAACCATTTTGGAAACGGCAGCTTTGTCGGCTAAGCCATAACCGGTGACGGCTAATTTTATTTCATTCGGGCTAAACTCTTGAACTTTTATTTTTTTTTCGGCGGCGGAGAGAAGAACCACTCCCCTGCTTTCAGATACGGCAAAAACCGTTTTTTTGTTTTTAGAGAAAAATAATTTTTCAATGGCGAGGGATTTTGGCTGGTGGATATCGATCAACTCCGATATTTGATCTCGGATAGATAAAAGATCTTTTTGTTTTTGGTCAAAAGAATTTTCAGCATTTATTTGAAGGATTCCGGCGGACAAAAAAGATAGGGTTGATCCCTTTTTTGAGATTAAGCCATAACCTATTCTTTTTGATCCGGGATCGATGCCGAGGAAGATATCCATGTTTTAAGATTTTAAATTCGTGAATATTTTTTGGACATCATCATGACTTTCAATTTCGTTTAAAAGTTTTTTTAGTTTTTCTAAATTTTCCTCCGGAAGGGTTTGGGGAAATTTAGAATGCCACTCCTCTGTTTCGGAATTTTTTTCGAAGGCCCAGCGGACACTTCCTGATTCTGCCCAGCGGCCGCCGTTTTTATTTAGGATACTTTTTATTTCGGCGACGGTGCGATTGCGGTTATCGGTAATGGCTTCAATCAGAATTGCTATGCCGCCTTCGCCGTAAGCTTCAAAAATTAATTCTTCTAAATTTTTTTCTTCATTGGCGTGTTTGACGGCGCGATCAATGGTGTCGTTCGGAACGTTAGCATCTTTGGCTTTTTGAATGGCGCTTTTTAGACGGATATTAAATTTAGGGTTGGAATCATCTTTCGCCGCGACGGAAATAAATTTTAGGAGTTTAGAAAAATTTTGGCCGCGTTTTTTATCGGTGATTTCTTTTTGGTGTTTGATCTGAGACCATTTGCTATGACCGGACATTTTTAGAATATAAAAGATAAAAAGTAAAAAGGAAAATAAGAAGAAAAACTAAATATTCTCGTAGTGTTTTATTTCGCAATCTTTTTCTATTTCTGTCAATAACAGGGTTTGGACGTTAGAAAAGTTTTTTATCCAGATGGTTAAGAGATCAATTTGCCACCCTCGAGAACCTGTGATTAGCTTTGGGTTTGAGTTGGCAAAACTTTCACAGATTCTTTTTAGCTTTGAAAGTTTAGAGGCGGTTAAATTGTCTTCGGGTTTTATATTCGTCTCATTGTTAAATTCTGGCTTTTTTAAAGTTTTGATTTCAAAAAATGTAAGGGTTCTATTTTTGGATTTTGTAACTATATCAATTTCTCCCCAAGGTTGGCGGTAGTTTCGGGTGACTATCTCGTATCCCCTGTCTCTTAAATACTTTTCGGCTAGATCTTCTCCTAATCTCCCTACCTCTAAATTTGTGGATTGTTCTTCCATTTTGAGTGTTTATTTAATTATATCATTTGTTTGAAGTTATTATTTGTGTTTGTTTTGTTATCAATGTTTAGCGCTAAACATTGATATATGTAGTAATACGGCAAATATATGATTGCCTGATTATATATATGTATTATTGCCGTATTTTTGCATTACTAATTGTTTAGCGCGAAACATTGATGTCCTTATAATTAGGAGGGGCTCCAATTCTTGGAGTGTTTAGCGCGAAACAATTTTTTGGCTAATTTCTAATTATATGTATATTTTCCAACAATACTGGCTTTTTGATCAAGCAGGGATGTTTAGCGCTAAACATTTAATTTTCTACTTTTGTTGAGAAACATAGGTTTCATAGGATTATTGGGTTTTGGCGTTAAAACCGAAAAGGTGACTTTCCTAGTTGAATCCGTTTGTGGCGCATAAATGGAATTTCTAATATAATTCAGATTAATGATTTATTACCTCCAGGGAAGAATAAGCGAGAAATTACCCGATTTCTTTGTTATAGATATTGGCGGCTTTGGGATAAAGATTTTTTCCTCCAAAAGGAGTATCTCCTCGCTGCCGGCGATTGAGAGTAATATTAAAATTTATGCCCGACTTTTTGTGAGAGAAACGGCGTTTGAGATTTACGGATTTATATCGGTTAGGGAGTTGGATTTTTTTGAGCTTTTAAATACGGTCGGAGGGGTTGGTCCGAAGTCGGCTCTTTCGGTTATGGATGTGGCGCCGCTTAATGAATTACTTTCAGCGATCAAAGAAGAGCGAAGTGATTTATTCAGCCGAGCTTCTGGAGTTGGAAAGAAAACGGCCGAGAGAATTATTTTGGAATTAAAAAACAAAGTTGAAGCTGAGGGCTCGACGGAAGCGGTTAAAAAAATGGAAATTGATAGCGACCTAGTTGATACTCTAACCGGCCTTGGTTATGGAAGAGACCAGGCGAAACGAGCGCTCGATAAAGTGTCGAAAGAATTTTTAAGTTTAGAAAAAAGACTAAAAGAGGCATTAAAAATTTTGTCAGACCAGAAGCATGCTTGAATCATTAAAAAAAAATTGGCTGATTAAATGGCTCTATAAGTTCCCAGTTTTATTTCGGATCTATCATTTTAAATTAGCGTTTTGGGGAAATTTTTTTTTCGGGTTTCTAAGCCGGAAAATTTTTTTGATCGGCGTTACTGGAACAAAAGGCAAATCAACGGTTATTGAACTTCTTAATTCTATTCTCGAAGAAGCTGAAAAGAAAACAGCGCTGCTTTCTTCAGTTTATATAAAAATTGGCGACAAGAAAGAAAAAAATTTAACTGGTAATTCGATGCCAGGGAGATTTTTTATTCCGAGATTTTTAAAGCGAGCGGTGACAGCAGGGTGCTATTATGCGATCGTTGAAGTGACGTCCCAAGGCGTGGAATTATCACGGCACAAATTTTTAAATTGGAAGATTGGAGTGATTACTAATTTGGCGCCGGAACACATCGAGCATCATGGATCTTTTGAACGTTACAGGGGAGCGAAATTAAAATTTTTAAATTATGCGGCGCGAGAGGGCGCGAAAATTTTTGTAAACGCTGATGATGAAAGTTCCAATTTTTTTGTCGAGAAAGTTAAAAAGGCGAGCGTGATTTTATATTCGAAAACTGATCGCGATTTAAATAGCGCTCTTGCCAAAACGGCGGGGGACTATATTGACAAAAATGCTAATTCGTTATCTGAAGAATTTAATCGAGAAAACATCGCGGCGGCAGTGGCGGTGGCAAAGCAAGTCGGAATTTCCAACGATATTATTAAGGCCGCAATAAAAAATTTTAAAGGGTTACCAGGGCGAATGGATGTTGTTCAAGATGAGCCGTTTCGGGTGATTGTTGATTACGCCCACACACCGGATAGTCTAAAAAAAGTTTATGAAATTTTAATTAAAAATAAGGAAGGGAAATTGATTTGTGTTTTAGGATCGGCGGGCGGGGGGAGAGATAAATGGAAGCGGCCGGTGATGGGAGAAATTGCCGGACAGTTCTGTGATGAAGTTATTTTGACTAACGAGGATTCTTACGATGAAAATCTAAACCAGATTTTAAAAGAAATAAAATCTGGAGTTTCTAATACCCAATTTCTAATTTCCAAAGTTTCTGAAACTCTTGATCGAAGAGAGGCGATTGAGAAAGCAATTGGTTTAGCGAAGGAAGGCGATACGGTGATTATCACCGGAAAAGGAAGTGAGGATTATATCCACCTAGAAAAAGGAAAAAAAATTGCGTGGAGCGATAGGGGGGTGGTGGAAGAAATTTTGGAAAAGAAAAGGCCTCGCTAGAGAAGCGAGGCCTTTTGGCTTAGGAAGAGGTTGGGCTTTTTAGCGGCGAGCAAGAATGATGACGCCAATGATGAGTAGGACTGCGCCACCTAAAAGGTTCTTGGTAAATTGCCACGCCCAATTATTGAGGGCGAGGATTTCTTGGGTATCCATCAAGAAATAGTATTTGTAAAATACTGCAAATCCCCAGAGTATTCCTGTCGCTAAGAGTAATACGGCAAATAGTTTGATGGAATTCGACCGATTTTTGTAACTCATGTAGCTCACAAAGACCTCCTGTCTTCAAATATATGTGTTCCCCAAAAGTAGCTTATTATTATATATCATATAAATTTGACTTTGTCAAATGTTTTTTTGTAAATTTTGGAAGTTCGGAGAAGCGATGATAGAATACAGGAACACGATTTATGAAACTAACTTTTTACGGCGGAGCGAGAACGGTGACGGGGTCAAGCTATTTACTGGAGACGAAAAACGGGAAGACGAAGATTCTGATTGATTGCGGATTACATCAAGGAAGCAATTTTGCCGAGCGGCAAAATTTCGATCCATTTCCATATGATCCAAAAGAAATTCAGGCGGTTTTTGTGACGCACGCACACATTGACCATACTGGACTTCTACCAAAACTTTACAAAGACGGATTTCGAGGAAAGATTTTTTCGACACCAGCCACCCGGGATTTTTCGGAGTTCTTATTGCTTGATTCGGAACATCTTTTGAGCGAAGAGGCGAATCGAGAGAGGAAGCCGGTTTTGTACACCCAAGAAGATGTCGAAGCGGTGATGAGACATTGGGAGGGCGTGGAGTATCACCAAAAAATTGATTGGGATACTTTTAAAATTGAATTTTTTGATGCTGGGCATATTTTAGGATCAGCTTTTATTCGAGTTGAGAGCGATGGCCAGTCGGTGGTTTTTTCCGGCGACTTAGGAAACTCGCCGGCGCCGATTATTAATCCGACCGAAGAACTGCCGGAGGCGGATTATTGTTTGATCGAATCGGCTTACGGCGATAGAATTCATGAAGATGTTTCGGCGCGGCGGGAAATGCTTGAAGACGCGATTGAAGATACGGTGAGATCAAGAGGGGTTTTGGTGATACCCGCTTTTGCGATGGAGCGAACACAACAATTACTTTATGAATTAAATGATTTGATTGAAAATGGACGGATTCCAAAAATACCAATATATATTGATAGTCCCTTGGCGATTAAGCTGACCGAAGTTTATCGAAAATATCATAAATATTTTAATAGAGGAACATCGGATTTAATCAAGGGGGGAGATGATGTTTTGAATTTTAAAGGACTGACTTTCACGCCGACAACAGAAGATTCAAAAAGAATTAATGACGTGCCGGCGCCAAAAGTTATTATCGCCGGTTCGGGGATGTCGAACGGCGGGAGGGTGTTGCATCATGAGTTTAGATATTTACCGGACCCCAAGAGTATGTTGCTTTTGGTGGGGTATCAAGCGGAAGGTTCAATGGGACGACAACTTCTTGAGGGAGCAAAGGCGGTAAGAATTTTTGGCGAGGAAGTGCCGGTTCACGCGAAGGTGAGAATGATTAGTGGTTATTCAGCCCACGCCGACCAGCCGCGACTTTTAGATTGGCTGGCGACTAGAAAAATAACATTAAAGAAAGTGTTTGTGGTCCAAGGAGATGAGGGAGCGACGGCAGCTTTAGCTAAGAAAATTAATGATGAGTTGGTGATTCATACAGAGATTCCGGAATACAAAGAGGAGGTGGAGTTGTAGGTTGACGATACGAATGACGCGAATAGATGATAATAAAGAGATAAATTGAGAATTTAATTAGGGAAGATGTATAATAAAATTATGCCAGCGAAAAATAATAATTTAAAAATTCATACGGATGATTTAGAAATAAACTATCAGCCGAAGTATAAGATTTGCATTTCGGGAGCGGCGGAGACAACTCATTGCGCCGAGAGGGCTTCGGAAATGGCCGAGGAGATGGGGCGGGTAATCGCCAAGCGAGGGATGGTTCTGGTTACTGGAGCGACAGTGGGTTTACCTTATTGGGCGGCCAAGGGCGCGAAGCAAGCGGGGGGGATGGTGATCGGATTTTCACCAGCGGCATCAAAGTCGGCTCATATTAATTCATATCGCTTGCCGACTGATTATCATGACGTAATTGTTTACACCGGTTTTGATTATTCAGGAAGGAATTTAATTTTGACAAGAGCTTCGGACGCAGTGGTGACTATTTGTGGGCGAATGGGAACGTTAAACGAATTCACGATCGCTTTTGAAGATCGAAAGCCGCAAGGAATTTTGACCGGAAGCGGCGGGACAGCGGATCAAATTAAAGAAATTGTTGAGGAGGCTCACCGAGGGCAAGGAAAAATTATTTATGATAATGATCCAGAAAAATTAATGGATAAATTAGTGGCTTTAATTGAGGAGGATGAAAAAACAAAATATGAAAGGCGAGTTGATATAGTTCCGATGGATGTAAGTAAAAAAAAGAGGGGTTGAAATACCCCGCCTTTGGCGTGGGGCAAAGGTCGGGAAAAGTTATAAATTTTATGCCAAAAAAAATTAAAAAAACAAAAAAGAATACTAAAAAAGCCAGCAAGCGAATAGTTAAGAAAGCAAAGACCTCTAAGAAGAAGACTACTAGGAAGGTTGCGAAAAAAACTATAAAAAAAGTTTCTAGAAATTCCGCCGCGAAAAAGGTTGCAAAGAAGACAACTAAAAAGAGAGCGGTTTTAGTAAAGACAACAAAGGGGCCAAAAGCGATTGGAACAGTTACCCATTTTTATGATGGCCTAGGGGTGGCGATTGTGAAGTTTTCTAAGGCGATGGCTATCGGAACGCCACTAAAATTTAAGGGAGCAACGACAGATTTCGAAGATAAAATTATCTCGATGCAATTTGATCGCAAACCAATTACACTGGCTAGGAAAAATTTAGAAGTGGGAATAAAAGTTAGGGATAAAGTTCGGGAAGGCGACAAAGTTTTCGAAGTTTAATAGTTTTTATGAAAATTATTAACTTTTTTCGGGAAGCGGGTTTTTTAGTGGCGACGACGATTGGGGCAGGCATATTTGCCTTGCCTTATATTTTTAATAAGACGGGATGGGCGGTGAGCGTTGGGTATTTAATATTAATTGCGGCGGGCATTATTTTAACTCATAGCTGGTATCTTAAAACTTTGCAGAAAACCGGCGAGCGAGACCGGTTACTTGGACTAGCTAATAGATATTACGGCAAGAAGGGAAGGTATTTTTCGTTTTTAATTATTCTAGCCGGCCTGTTGTTAACTTTAACCGCTTTTTTGATTTTGGGCGGAGATTTTTTAGGAATGGTTTTTCCGGGACTAAGCGGGCCGGCGGCGATTCTTATTTTTTGGATTTTAGGATCGTTTCCTTTTTTACTTAAATCCGGAAGGGTTTTGAATTTAGAATTTTTTGGCGGGGCGGCGATGCTGATTATCATTTTGGCGATTTTTTTAACAGCTTTGCCGTTTAAAAATTTGGTTTTAGGGGTGGCGGTTACCGGCCGAGAGATCTTTTTACCATTTGGTGCTTTTCTTTTTTCGCTGGCCGGTTGGACGGCGATCGAGCCGGTGTTTGATTTTCAAAAAAGAAGAGGAGATAAAAACAGTTTAGGTTCGGTGATTTTTTGGGGAACAGCGATACCGGTGATTTTTTATTTTTTATTTGCGATAGCGATTTTAACGTTGACAACCGGGGGAGCGGCGACAACAGATTCTTTTTCTGGCTTAACTAATTGGCCGGCTTGGAAATTGGAACTTTTGGGAATTTTCGGGCTATTCGCAATTTGGACGTCTTATGTGCCGATTGGATTAGAGCTGAGAAACGCTTTTATTTACGACTTAAAGTGGCCGCGTTTTTTGGCGATTGGATTACTGTTGGCTCTGCCGATTATTCTTTTACTGGCTGGTTTTACTAATTTTTTGGAGACGATTGGAGTGGCAGGCGGAATTTTCGTGGCTTTGCAGTATGTGATAATAATTTTAGTGGCGGCGAAGGCTTTAGTTTTTCGGGGTTGGAAAAGAATTCTAGCCGGCTTATTGGTTGTGGTATTCTTAGCCGCCGTGGTTTACGAAATTTATTATTTTGTAATAAGATAGGGGCGAGCCCTCATAGTTGAATGGATACAATTCCTCCCTCCGAAGGAGGCGGTGCAGGTTCGATTCCTGCTGAGGGCACAGAGCTGTGTAGTAAATAATAGGCTTATGAATAAAAAGGAAGAATTAAAAAAATTAGAAGCGGAGATTTTGGCGGATAAAAGTTTGCCGCTTAGGGAATCAAATTTGGTTTTCGGCGAAGGAAGCGAAGAGTGCAAGGTTTTGTTTATCGGCGAAGCGCCCGGATTTCATGAAAATGAGAAGGGGCGGCCGTTTGTGGGGCGGGGCGGACAGTTGCTTCGCGAAAATATTCGTAATTTAGGATGGCGAGAGGAAGAAGTTTATATAACTAATATAGTTAAACGACGACCACCAGAAAATCGTGATCCATTGCCTGAAGAAATTGAGGCTTATAAGCCTTATTTAACTAGGCAGATTGAAATTATCAATCCCAAAATAATCGCGACTTTGGGGAGATTTTCAATGAACTATTTTCTGCCAGAGGCGAAAATAACCAGGGATCAGGGCAAGGTCTTTAAAATGGGAGGGCGGCTAATCGTGCCTATATTCCATCCCGCGGCGGCTTTGCGGGGGACGGGAGTAATGAACCAGTTTAGGGAGACATTCAAGAAGTTGCCGGCGATTGTAAGTGGAAAGGGTTTGGTCGAGGTTAAAGCAGGAGCGAAACCAGAGATAAGGGCGAGAAAGGAAGAAAAACCAAAGATTCCTCAAGCTAAGCTTTTCTAGTTTTTTTATCCGGCTTAGAGCGGTATAATTAACCCATGAATTTCGCTCCGGTTTATTTAGTGGTGCGATTCTTTATTTTAATCGGCGATTTTTTGCACCACTGGTACATTGACGGCTCACGGCGATTGGCCGATTTTTTTGTTTCGTCATTTGAAAAATTAGACCAAACTTTAGCGATTAGGATTACAGTAAAATATTTTTTCCAGCCGCTTTATAAAGATTTCACGATTCTCGGACGGATTCTCGGAGTAATTTTTAGGTCGGGCAGAATTTTAATTGGTTTGGTTGTTTATCTTATTGTTGCTGGCGTTTTTCTGGCTGTTTATTTGGTTTATGTTTTGCTTTTGCCAGTTTTAATTGCCATGACTTTGAAAAGTCTTTTTGGAGCGGTGAGCCTTAATTTATAAAAAGCTTATTTTTAATGGATTTAAAAAATAAAAATAATTCGTCTTCGATCTCGGAGTTTTACTTTTCGGACTCGCGGTTAAGGATGACGGTTGTCGGGCGTTCTTTAGTGAGGATTTTTAGCAGTATTTTTATTTTATTCACGGTGGTGGCGGTTTTTACGCTACTTATTTCTGGTATTACCTGGCTTTGGTATTTGGCGTTTATCGTAATTATTTTTTTGATTGATTATTTTATTCACCGGAATGAGGGACGGCGGTTTTTGAGCGAGATCCCAATAAAAGGACGAGTGAATTTAGCGGACTACTTAAAGCTTTCGGTGTTCCGGACGATTGAAAAAGCTTTTACCGGAGCTAGCGTTGGCGGGGGTGATTTTTATTTAGAGATTTTTAAAAAATTATTAGGGCATAAAGGTATTCAAGAAGGGCTGACGCGGATGAATGTTTCCAATGATGAAATTTTGGATAAGGTTGATGAGTTTATCAAAAATAGAGTTGTAGAGTCGGGGCATGTTTCTAAGGCGAATGTATCCGGGCAGGTTGAGGCTTTGGTGAAAGTGGCATTTGACCACGCTTTAAGAAATGGACACTTATTTATCGAGTGCGGGGATCTTTTTGCTGCGCTGGCTTCTATGAAAAGCGAGCCAATAAACCGAATCTTTTCTATTTTTGGAATTGAAGCTAATGATTTGGAGCAAGCTTTGGTTTTCAGTTCAGTTCGGGATAGATTTTCTTCCTTGAAAAATATTCCAGCAACGATTGGCGGATTTATCGGGGGAACGACGAAGATAAGGCACCGAATTATGAATCGGGCTTGGACTAGCCGGCCAACGCCGACTTTAGACCGATTTGGAACCGATTTCACGGATTTAGCACGACAAGAAGAGGTAGGTTTTTTAATTGGCCACGAGGTTGAATATCAAAGAATGGTGGACGCCTTGGCTAGACCGGTCAACCCGAACGCGCTTTTAATCGGTGAAGCGGGGATTGGGAAGGAAACAATGGTGGCTCATTTTGCTTACGATTTAGTGAAGGATAAGGTGCCGGAGGCGCTTTTTGATAAAAGATTGGTAATGCTTGATATTGCCGGGCTGGTGGCAGGAGCGGCGCCGGAGGAGCTTCAGGCGCGGCTTAGGGAGATTGTGGAGGAGATCGCAACAGCTGGCAATATTATTCTCTATATTCCGGATATGCATAATTTAGTAAAAACGTCCGGAGCGGCTTATCTTTCGGCGGCTGATGCGTTAATGCCGGTTATAATGAGTAATTCTTTTCCGGTAATCGGGGCGACATATCCGCGGGAGTTCAAAGAATTTTTAGAATCGCGAAGCGATCTGGCGGGAGCGTTTGAAAAAATTCGAGTGAATGAAATAAGCGAAGAGGAAGCCGGAAAGATTTTGATTTACGAGAGTTTGATTTTGGAACGACAGAGTAAGATTTTGATAAGTTTTGGAGCGATAAAAAAAGCGGTAAAGCTGGCAAAGAAATATTTTGGAAATAAATTTTTGCCATCGAGCGCTAGTGAGCTTATAAAGGATGCCTTAGTGGAGGCGAGGCGAAAGGGGTTAAAAGCAATCCAGCCGGATTTAGTAATCGAGGTAGCGGAGAAAAAAACGAAGATTCCAATCCATGAGGCAACAGAAAAGGAGGCCGAACAGTTGCTTAATCTTGAAGAAGTAATCCACGAGCGGTTAATTGACCAAGAAGAGGCGGTGACGGCAGTGGCCAATGTACTTCGAGAATATAGAAGTGGATTGGCTAAACCGGGCGGACCGATTGCTATCTTCCTTTTCGTGGGACCAACCGGCGTGGGCAAGACGGAACTCGCTAAGATTTTAGCGACAATTCAATTTGGTTCGAAAGACGCGATGATTCGATTTGATATGACCGAGTATCAAGACAAACAAAGTTTTTTCAGATTGATTGGATCGCCGGACGGCAAGGTTTCGGGATCACTGACTGAGGCGGTTTTAGAAAAACCATACAGCCTGATTCTACTTGATGAATTTGAAAAAGCATTTCCTGATATTCTGAATTTATTTTTGCAAGTTTTTGATGATGGGAGATTAACGGATAACAACGGAAGATTGGTTGATTTTCAAAATACAATTATCATTGCTACCTCAAACGCGCACTCCGACATTATCAACGAAGCTTTGCGGCAGGGACAGGTGATGTCGCAGATAGGCGAATATTTAAAAACAAAACTAACTGATGTTTTTAAGCCGGAACTACTAAACCGTTTTTCTAAAATTGTGGTTTTTAATAATTTGTCGGCGGAGAATTTATACAAAGTTACTTTGCTTAACTTAAAAGATTTTGCTAAGACTCTAGATGATAAAGGTATAGTTTTGGAATTTAGCGAGGAGGTGGTAAAGAAAATTTCCAAACTGGGTTTTGAACCGGCATTCGGGGCGCGGCCGTTACAGCGAGTTATCGCCGAGCGGCTCAAAGCGCCGCTGGCGCAAAAGATGTTAAATAAGGAAGTGGTAAGAGGGGGGCGATACACCGTGGTGTTGAAAGGAGAAGAAGAGTTTAATTTTGTTGCGGCGGAGTAATAGAAAGGCTGTATTTGCCCGGTTTAGAGAGAGGGGTTAGAATAAGCTAAAAGAAAAAAATGCATATTAATGTAAAAATTGATTTTAAAGTAAATAAGGTAGTGAAATTTTTTGTACTGGCTGATTTGCTTTTGATGTCTGGTTGGGGCTTAATTGGCCCGATTTTTTCTATTTATATAATTGAAAAAATAGCGGGGGCAACCCTGCTTACCGTTGGTGTGGGGACGGTAATCTACTGGACGGTGCGGTCGGTTTTGCAGTTGCCAGTGGCTAATTATTTAGATAAAAAAATGGGCGAAGCGGATGATTTAAGGGTCTTGATAGCGGGATTATTTTTGGCATCGATTAGCGCTTTGCTTTTCATTTTCGTTAATACCAGTTGGCAGCTTTATTCCGTGCAAATACTACAAGCTATCGCTTTTTCCCTTTATGCTCCGGCTTGGTCGGCTATTTTCTCGAGGCATCTCGATAGGGATCGGATATCTTTTGATTGGTCGCTCGATACCGTGGCCTTGGGGCTAATGGCAGGGATTAGCGGCTTTTTGGGAGCCTGGGTTGCCGGCTATAGCTTTGCGACCTTATTTATTTTTACTTCCTTATTTACGGCAGCAGCAGCTTTTGTTTTACTTATAGTTCCAGATTTGGTTTTACCTCGAAAAACCATACAAGATCCGACCATAAAGGATCATGCTCCGATGAATATTGGACACTAAAATGGACAAAGAAATTTCAGCGGGAATAGTTATTTTTAGAAAAACCGAAGAGGGGCCTAAATTTTTGATTCTTTATCATGGACACAGTTATTGGAATTTTGCGAAGGGAAAGATTGAAAACGAAGAGAGGAGCTTTGAAGCGGCGCTTAGAGAGACAAGGGAGGAGACGGGGCTTACCCAGAGAGATCTTAGGATTTTGAAAAATTTTCGGGCGCAGGAGAGGTTCACTTTTCGGCGAGGAACAAAACAAATTTTTAAAACAGTTATTTTCTATATGGCGGAAACTAATCGCCGAGAAATTAAAATTTCTGATGAGCACGACGGTTATGGCTGGTTTTCTTTCAGCGATGCAAAAAAGATTTTGGGAAAATTTAAAGACAGCCAAAAAGTTTTAAAAAGCGCATATGACATCCTTTACCAATCGCGTTCTCGCCGCGGTCCGCAAAATACCCAAAGGCGAAGTCCGCACGTACAAACAAGTGGCGAAGTCCGCCGGACAGCCTGGGGCGTGCCGGGCGGTCGGTAATATTTTAAATCGCCACGGCGGAATGGAGCGGGGAATTCCCTGCCATCGGGTGATTCGCTCGGACGGGAAAATCGGAGGATTTAAAGACGGAACGAGGAAAAAAATTGAGTTGTTAAAAAAAGAAAAAGCGATCTAGGTGATCGCTTTTTCTACTATTTTTTTGAAAATGGCGGGTTCGGTTTGAGCGAGATCGGAGAGAATTTTTCGATCCAATTTTATATTTGCCTTTTTAAGAGCGGCGATTAACTTGCTGTATGTTGTGTTATTTTCTCTGGCGGCGGCGTTGATGCGAACCTGCCAAAGTGAACGAGATGTACGTTTCTTTTCTTTCCGGCCGCGGAATGAACGGGAAAGGGCATGTAATAGAGCTTCTTTGGCGGCGCGTTCTTTTGATTTGCGTCCCCAGCGGAAACCTTTGGTTTGCTTTAAAACTTTTTCTCTTTTTTTATGAGCGGTGGTGCCGCGTTTAACTCTAGGCATGGTTTAGTAGTTTAAGATTTTTTTTATTGGATAATCAAGCGAGCGCGAAGAACGTTTATTGCGAAGCTGATTGGCGGTCCGTTTGGTTTTGAAATGATTGACGCCCATTGGCCGGCGAACAATTTTACCATTCCTGGTTATTTTAATGCGCTTTGTAACGCTTTTAGTGGTTGAGTGTTTAGCCATTTGAAAATAAAAAGGCAAAAAGCCTTATCAGGTAACGCGGCTCACTATAGCATTACCCTTTACTTATTGCAACCCTATTTCGAGGAAATTTGGACGAACATTCCTCGTCCGCCAAATTTGGGCGGGCTCATTATCTTAAACTCGATCGGGATCATCTTGAAGAAGTCATTGAGCTTCTGGGAAGCCCATTCTTTGTTGCCTTTTTCTCGGCCGCGGAGGCGCATGTTGATTTCTACTTGATGGCCTTCTTTCAAGAACTTTTCCAGTTGGCGGACTTTCACGAGGAGGTCGTTTTGAGCAGCTCGGGCGCTAATTTGAACCTGTTTGAGGCCAGCGGTTTTTTGGGCAAGGCGTTCTTTTTTCTCTTCCTTTTCCCTTTGATAGCGGTATTTATCGTAAGTAATCAGCTTAGTAATAGGCGGGGTGGCGTTCGGAACCGTTTCGATTAAGTCTACGCCTCGTTCAGTAGCCATTTTAAGGGCTTCTTGGGTGCTAAAAACGCCCAAACTCTCGTTTTTTTCGTCAAGAACTCTAACTTCCTGGGCTCTAATTTCGCCGTTTAATCTTACTAAGACTCGAGGGGGGACGTATTTTTTATACAATTTATTGATTTGATTATAGCTTATTGTTTGTTTTTGGGGAAGAAAGTGAGGCCCGACCGGTTAGGGTCGGGCCGAGGGGGTTAGGCTCTTATCATTCTTCTGGCGGTATATATTTGCTTAACGAAGCCTCCCGTGGGTTTACAATTCACCATTCCGATTGTTGTTTTCCTGCGTTCATCTTTCCTCTTTTTTCCGTGAGGAGGAATGGACATTATTTACTCCTTTCGTGGTGAAGTGATACAAAGTTGCTAGTAAATGACGGTTGAGTTTAAAATAAAAATGAAAAATGGTCAAGGTTGTAAATAAAAAATGAACCCGTGTCTAGGACACGGGTTATATAGTTGGTGCAGATTAGAATCTGCAATTGATTTCAATACTGAGTGCGAGTAGTCTCGCTTATATATCAAACGGGAGTAGGTTTTCGATGAGCTAACTTAATTTTAAAATAATAGGCGAAGCGGTCAAGGGGGGCTGTGGATAACTTTTCGCTCGTATTTTTTATTAGGAACCGGCGGCGTTTTGCTTCCAGCGGCAAAACGCGCCTGCTTCTCGGCATTGTGAGTCCCGTAAAAGCGGGACACCAAGCTCACAATACCTCCGAAAGCTTCCTAGTAAAAGTACTCGCTCAGAGAGCAAAAAGGTGAATTTGCCTTTTTTGGGGATATCTAGTATAATAAAGGGGAAAATTGAATATGGGGATGTATGGCTTCGATAGGAGTAGGTCATTAGTCGGCGAGCCGAGCGCTAACTCGTTAATCTGGCAAACAATTTATATCTGCCAACCAAAAAGTTGCAGCTCCAGCGTTTGCTTACGCATAACGCCGGAGGATCGGCTGGTCTGGGCCTCTTAGGCTAAGTCCGGTCTTATATAAGGAGGCTCGTTCTGTTCTTTCGCTCTAGGGGAGCGGAACTAAACTAATAGAGCAAACTTTGTCTCGCTTCGGCGAAACTACGCTCGTAGATGGCTAACTGATATTACTTTTACACGGCGGTTCGATTCCGCCCATCTCCACATCGACGGAATTGAAATAAAAGCCTTGTAAACCAAGGCTTTTATTGTCAGAAGAGGGGTGATAGATGGACGGAAATGAACTCAAAAGTGCCACTTGACAAAGTGATAGTATTCGTGCTATACTATTAGGGCAACTTGATAATTTGATAATTAGATTGACTGACTAAATATATAGGCAATAACCCATTTCTTGTCGGAGAAATACCGGCAGACAAGGAGAAAAACGTGGAATCCGAAATCACCACAAAGAAGATCGTTGGCATAGTGGTTGGAGTCCTGGTTGTGGTTCTGGTTCTTACCTGGATCGGCCAAGGCAATGACTTCTTTATGTACAAGTTCTTCGCGCCGAGACAGGTGGAAGTGCAACACGAAGTGTTCAAGAATTCACAGGCCTACGTCGACGGCATGGTCCAAAATCTTCAGCAATACATGCTGGAATATCAGAAGGCCGAGAAGGAACACAAGGACGCTCTGAAGACGGTGATCATTCGCGAATCGGGCAAGATCGACGAGAAATATCTCCCGAGCGATCTTCGAGCTTTCATTCACAAGCTCAAATCTGAAATCTGAGCAAATAACAAGGACAAATTTCAACTTCAAACAGGAGAGTAATCAAGTGAAAAGGATTCACATCATTTTTGCAGCTCTGGCCATTTTGGTAGCGATTTCTCTTTCGGCATGCGCACCCGAGCGAACAGCTGAGGACATAAAGCGTGACCAACAAGAGGTTTCGCTGAAAGAAGGCACTAATCAGGTTGGTATGCCGGCCATCACGAATTTCCGCGAGGCTAAAACCATGCGGATGATTCAAGAGCTTTGTGATCAGGAAATCGTCACGTACGCCTACCTCGAAAATCTGGTTCCGACTGTTGTGCGTGGACGTACAGCGCTCGGCGGGAAGTTCACTTTTCTTGGAGAAACTATTGGCTTCCCGATTCCCTATTCTGCCCAGTTTACCGCACCAGAAGCAATACAAACCTACAATCTCAAGAAGACGGGAAGCCAACATTACTACGGAGCCGAACGCCTCCCGCTGGCCGATCCGAACGGACTCTATAAGCCATCCTCGTCCGAAGCCACTTGGGTCCTCTTGAAGGATCCAAATAGCGGAAATGTGGCGCCGATCTATATGGAACCCAGATTGATGTGCTCGCCGTTCAAATTTCCGGTCGACTAGCTCGCTTCAGTCAATCATCCTAAAATCCAACTCACGTAGTTGGTGGCTCACCCTAATTGGTGGGCTTTTTTTATTTTTTTACTTACTAGTTAAAGCAATATAAATTTCTCTTAGCGTAGTTTCCCAAACGTCTCGACCCATTTCACGAATTAAAAATCCGCTTTTGTTAGCGGATTTTTTGATCCTACTTTTTAGTAATAATTCTATTTACTTTTCGCTTCTTGGGAGAGCCAGAGTTTAGTGGCGGTGTTGGTGCCGTTTTTGTATTTCTTAAGACGAAGATTAAACTCTGCGGTATTATCGGTGGAAGTGGCGGTGGAAGTTGAAACGGCAGGGAAGGTTATGGTGTAAGTAAGTTTGTAATCATCACCGACTTTGGTGTAGGTATAGGGAGTTTTGGTGTAGGCGTCTTGAGGGACCGATTTGGTGAATTTTAGATTTCCACAAGTTGGGGATGGAGAGTATGAAGAAGGCATGAATTCGTCATAGTATGTTCCTCCGGTTCCGATAAAATAGTCGCAATAGTCGGTGCTGCTAGCTTTATTTGGCTTCAGGAGGGTGGATTTTGGGTTTAATATTAAAATGTCGTCGCCGGTTATTGTTAATTTATCGAGTGAGTCGGGATAAATGCCGGCAAGTTTTCTGAATCTAGCGAGAGTTGCGCGAAGTTCTTCGATGTTGTTAGTTTGTTTTTCAATCTGATATTGCTCCTTAGTTAAGCCGCTTAGGGCTAAGGCGAGATCGTCGCTCGATAAGAATTCGGTTGGTTCGGTTATAGTAACGGGTTGATTGATGTTCGAAAGTTCCAGATTGGCGCTGATGACGACTTGTTTGTCTTTTAGATCTGTTACAGATGAGTCAGGGGCGATTTTAAAAACAAAAGAGAGCTTTTGAGGAAGGGCGGTTATGGGATCAACCCAGAGATCAAAAGAGCTATTCTTGCTTAAGTAATCAAAACTTTTATCAAAGTCGGGGCCCTGAAAGGCGGCTAAAAATTGTTCGTCTATTTTAAACGGTGAACTATCTCCAAATTTAGCATTTATCTCTTTTCCTAGTTCTTGGTAGAAAGGAATGATTTTTGTTTTATCGATAGTTAGTTTGTAGTGGTAGGTATCGGCATCACCATTTTTTTCTTTTACAGATTTACCGAAGACGAGTAGGGATTGCTTTTGGGTTAGGTCAAAAAATGACTTAAGGGATTCGGAAACTTGATTGCCTGAATTGGCATTGGAATCAAGATTGGCTGCCGGGAGGATTGCGGTCGGCGGAAATCCGGCGAGATCAGCAAAGCTCTCATTATCAATTTTAATCCACTTGTTGGTTATTTTTCCTAAATCAAAACCGGGGATTGGAAGCGGGGGGAGTTGGTTTAGCTTTAAATAGGTTGAAGAGTTTTTGTTTAAAAATTCTGCTTCGCCGGCGAAGCTAAGGCCGTCGGTGATTTTTACGTCGGCGTTGATTTTAAAATGATTTTCAGTGGAGGTTTGTTTTTGGGAATCACCGGAAATTTTGAAACTGAATTTTGAATCGGTGCCGAGATTAGACAAACTTGAATCGATTTCTGGAGTAGAGGAGACGGGTTGGATGTTCGGGTCTCGAGTGGCGGTCTCAAGCAAGAGAGAAAGATTATATGAGGCCGAGGATATTCCTTTGATATTTTCAAAAAGTTTGCCGACTAATTGTTCGTCGGAAACGGAGGGGGCGAAGAACCAGAGTTTTTGAGTGTAAGCGTAAGCGACACCGCCGCCGAGAATTAGAACGACAGCGATGATGGCAATTATTAAACCAAGTTTTGATTTTTTTGGAGTGTTGAAGGCGGTATTAGAAAATTGATTGACGGGTTGGTTGGTGGAGGGGGTTGATAAGAATGGACTGGAAAGGGGGTCGCGCTTGGTGTCGGAGATTGGAGAGGCGGTGGGTTGGGATTTATTTACTTGGATCGGTTGATTAGAGGGATAGACCGAAGTTTGCGGCGAGCGGATTTGAGACGGCGGTTGCGTTTGAGTCGGACTTTTCACGGAGCCGAACGCTTCGTTTATGTCACCCAGTAACCAGCCTGCGCCTAGGAGTTCTTTTCGGATTTGCTCTTCAGGAAAACCCTGACTTAAAGTTTGTTTTATATAATCGATTAATTCTTTTGATGCCATGTACTAATTATACAACTTGTTTTCTACTAAAAGGGGATTACTTATGCACAGGAATAATAAAATTTTAAATTTTTTGAATAAGTTATAATTCAATTATGAAGTTACAGGATAAAGTGGTGGTTATAACTGGCGCTAGCCGGGGATTGGGATTGGCGATGGCGGCGGGATTTAAAAAATTGGGAGCAAAATTAGTTTTGAGCGCGAATGAGCGGGACGAGTTAAGAAGGGTGGCGGAAGAATTGGGGGCAGTTTATTTTACGGCGGATGTGACTAGGGAGGTTGATGTTAAGGAATTGGCCGCGGTGGCAATAAAAAATTTTAATCGGATTGATATTTGGGTGAATAACGCTGGGATTTGGCTGCCGCATTCATCGATTGAAGATCTGCCAATAGAGGAAATAAGAAAAATGTTGGAGGTAAACTTATTTGGGATGGTTTACGGTTCGCGGGCGGCGCTCGGACCGATGAAGAAAGCGGAGAAAGGAATGATTATGAATATAATTTCAGTAAGTGGAATTGAAGGGCACGTCGGTTCGGCGGGATACTGCGCCAGTAAATTCGCGGAAAATGGTTTTACGAAAGTTTTGAGACTAGAAACTAAGCCATTTGATATTAAAGTGATTTCGGTTTTTCCGGATAAGATGAAAACAGGGCTTTTTGACGGAAGCCGCCCGCCCGGTTATGACCAATTTATGAAACCGGAATATGTGGCGGAAAAAATTTTGGAGAATTTAGAAAAAGAAAATCCAGAGGAGGAGTTAGTAATAAAGAAGTAGGATTGCGAATTTTTTAGCGATGTGGTAAAAAAGTAAAAGAAACTTATTTTTGTGGAGGTTTTTATGAAGTCTAGCGTTCAGACAAGATTTATTGGAAGTCAGCTAACGAGCGTGGGAAAGGAAGTCGGACAAGGGCAGAGGTTGTCCTGGCCTAAAAAGAGAGCGAGGCAAAGGGAAAAAGCGGAAAGGTTGGGCAAGGAGGCGGCAGCGTTGAATATATCAGTTCAAGAGCTGCTGGCCAGGAAAGCGAAAGATGTTTCCAGAGCGTTCACAAATGCCGCAGTCCGTGTTGCGCAAGAGAATCGTCTCCTACAAGAAGAAAGGGAATGGCTTAAATAAATAAGAAGCCCTTGTAGTTGATATGAGCGTCAAAATTGTTAAGTCCGTTCCTGATTTAAGGACGGGCTTTTTATTTTTAGTGATTTTTAATTATTTTTCTTTTCGGATTTCTTTTTGAGCTTCGCGTTTTTTGAGATATTCGCGTTTGTCTTGTTTTTTCCGGCTGCGAGCGAGGCCGAGCTCGATTTTAATCATATTCCTTTTCAAGTAGGCCTTAATTGGAATCAGAGAGAGGCCTTTTTCGTGAAGCCGGCCGGTAAGTTTGGCTATTTCGCTTTGATGAAGAAGAAGCCGGCGCGAGCGGCTGGATTCGTAATCGGCGGGGGCGTTTTTGGGTTGATAAGCAGGAATTTCGGCGTTTAAAAGCCAGGCTTCGCCGTTTTTAATAATCCCATAGCTAGAGCTTAGATTGCACCTTCCACCTTTAATACTTTTAACTTCTTGGCCGATCAGCTCTAAACCAGCCTCGAAGGACTCGAGGATTTCATAATCAAAACGGGCGCGGCGGTTTTCAGATAGGATTTTCATTACAGTTATTATATTATGTACCTTATATAGAAGAAAGGATGAAAGAAAAAGTAGAAATATTAATAAAACGGGCGATTGGCCGAGAAGATGGGTTTGAGGTGACGGTGCCGGAGCAAAAAGGATTTGGCCATTTTTCGACCAACGCGGCGCTGAAGTTGGCAAAAGAACTCGGTAAAAATCCGATGGTTCTGGCGGAGGATTGGGCGACGGCGATTAGGAAGGAGGCGCCAAAAGAAATGATTGCTGATGTTTCGGTGATTAAGCCGGGCTTTATTAATTTAAAACTCGCGCCGGATTTTGTTAAATCGGAGGGAGAAAAAATTTACGCGGAGCGAAAAAATTTTGGCCGGACAAAAATCGGCCGAGGCAAAAAAATAATAGTGGAGTATTCTGATCCGAATATCGCCAAGCAGATGCATGTGGGGCATATTCGCTCGACAATTATCGGCGACGCGATTGCTAATATTTTTGAGTTTTCGGGTTATAAAGTTTTAAGGTGGAATTATCTGGGTGATTGGGGGACGCAGTTTGGAAAGTTAATCGCAGCGTATAAGTTGTGGGGGGACAAAAAAGTTGTGGAGCAGGAACCGATCGTAGAACTCCAAAAACTCTACGTGAAATTTCATGACGAGATGAAGGAAAAGCCGGAGCTCGAAGGGCGGGGCCAGGAAGAATTTAAAAAGCTGGAGCAAGGAGACCGAGAAAATAGAAAATTATGGGAATGGTTTAAAAAAGAATCACTCAAAGAATTTCAAAAGATTTATAAAATTTTGGGAGTGGATTTTGATATCTGGATTGGAGAAGCTTTTTACGAAAAGAAATTGAAGCTACTAGTTGATGATTTGATTAAGCGGGGAGTGGCGAAAAGAAGCGAAGGGGCATTAGTGGTGCCGCTTGATGATCGGGGTTTGCCGCCCGGGTTGATTCAGAAATCGGATGGCGCTAGCTTGTACCTGACTCGTGATATCGCCAATTTAGAGTATCGTCGAGAAAAATACAGGCCGGAGGAAATTTTGTATGTGGTGGGAAATGAGCAGTCGCTTCACTTTGAACAACTTTTTGCGATAAAAAATATTTTAGGGTGGAGCGACATAAAAACCGAACACATAAAATTTGGAACTATTTTAGGTGAAAAAGGGAAAAGGTTTGCGACTCGAGAAGGAAGAGTGATTATTTTGAGTGATTTAATAGAAAAAATAATTGGCTTGGCAAAAGAGGTGGTGGCTAAAAAAAATCCACAGTTGAGTGAAAAAGAAAAAGAGCGAGTGGCTCGAGCGGTGGGAATCGGCGCTTTGAAATATGGCGATCTGAAGGAAAATAGGCATTCGGATATTGTTTTTGATTGGGAGAGAATGTTGGATTTTTCAGGGAATAGCGCACCGTATTTGCAATATACCTATGCGAGGATTCAAGGAATAAAAAACAAATCAGGGAGG
The DNA here is from genome assembly GCA_041664245.1 of Minisyncoccota bacterium. GTDB lineage: Bacteria > Patescibacteriota > Minisyncoccia > UBA6257 > 2-01-FULL-56-20 > JBAYLC01. The sequence goes on along the minus strand of JBAYLC010000003.1, from coordinate 43,341 downwards.
GCAGCGAAACCAAAATTTGAATTCTTAAAAAATGAAGTTGAAGATGATCTAATTCTTAAAATTGCGCAGTTTCCAGAAGCGGTGACAAAAGCGAGGCGGACGTTTTTAACCAGCGAGCTAACAGAATATCTTTTTGAGCTGGCTAATTTGGTTAATAGATTTTACGAGACCGTGCCGGTGGGGCGAGAGAACGATCGAGATAAAAAAAATGCCCGGTTGGGGCTTATTGATTTGGCGGGAACAGTTCTTGAAAGCGGCCTAGGACTCTTGGGGATAGAAGTTTTGGATAAAATCTAGAGAATAAAAAGGGCAAGATAGATAGGTGGTTGAACGTTTTGCCCTATTGGATATAGCTTGGCTGTCTGTCCCTTTTGAGTTCTTATCTATCTTGCCTCTTGATTTTAAGAATAGTTTATTTTGGTGGTAATTAGAAGGGGAGGCGCTCTGCTTGCCTATTCTGCCGAAGTAGTTAGTTCGGCTGGGAAGGCGAAAAAAAGAACAGAAAGATAGTGACGGGAAGTCTGTTTCTCCTGGTTTGCTCCTTGAGAAGAGAAGAGCGGTTCGGTGGAGAAGAGGAGGGGCTATCTTTCTGTTTTGCTCTAGTTTAATTGATTTTTTACCGAAAGGGAAGCTCGGTCTAATTTGAACTGATTGTGTTTTTTGTGCTTGAATATAGATACTATGTTTGCGGATTTTAAAGATTTTAGTTTGGCTAAAGCCGAGGAGAAGGTTTTGGAGTTTTGGAAGAAAAATAAAATTTTCGAGAAATCACTCGAAAAAAATAAGGGAAAGAAAAAATTCACCTTTTATGAGGGACCGCCAACGGCGAATGGGCGGCCGGGTATCCACCATGTTTTAGCACGGTCTTTTAAGGATATTATTCTACGCTATAAAACTATGCGCGGTTTTTATGTGCCGCGGCGGAGCGGCTGGGACACGCACGGTTTGCCGGTGGAAATTGAAGTGGAAAAAAAGCTTGGGTTGAAGTCAAAAAAAGAGATTGAGGAATATGGAATTGAGAAATTCAATCAGAAGTGTAAGGAGTCGGTTTGGCAGTACAAAGAAGAGGGTGAGCAATTAACAGAGCGGATGGGGTTTTGGCTGGATTTAAAAAATCCATATATCACTTATGAAAAGGATTATATGGAAACATTGTGGTGGATTATTAAGCAGTTTTGGGCGAGGAAGCTTTTGTATAAAGGATACAAGGTTATTTTGTGGTGCACACGGTGCGGGACGGGCCTTTCTTCTCATGAGGTGGCGCAGGGATACGAGACGGTGGAAGATAAATCGGTTTACGTTAGATTCAAATTAAAATCGAAACAGAAAATTGGAGACTGGTACACGAACGACAAAACTTATGTGTTGGCGTGGACAACGACGCCGTGGACACTGCCGGGAAATGTGGCTTTGGCGGTGGGAGAAAAGATTGATTATGTTTTGCTTGAATCAGAGAGCGGAGAAATTTTTGTGGTGGCGAAAGAGCGGATTGAGGCGGTGGGCGTCCGGGGAAAAATTGAAAAAACAACCAAGGGTAAGGATCTAATTGGGTTGAATTATGAGCCGCTTTTTAATGTTTCTAAATTAAAGAATAAGAATTCTTATAAGATTTACGCGGCGGATTTTGTGACGACGACGGATGGAACGGGGGTGGTACACACGGCGGTGATGTATGGCGAAGACGATTATAAGTTAGGCGCTAAAGCCGGTTTGTCGCAATTTCACACGGTTGATGAACAGGGGAAATTCATAAAGGAGGTGTCGGGCTTGAGCGGAATGTATGTTAAGGATCCCGAAACGGATAAGAAAATTTTCAGTATTTTAGAAAAGAACGAGAATTTACTAAAGATAGAAAAATATTCTCATGAATATCCATTCTGCTGGCGATGCAAAACGCCACTTCTTTATTATGCGCGAGATGCTTGGTTTGTGAAGACCACGGCGGTAAAAAATGAGTTGATGGCGGCGAATAAAAAAATAAATTGGCTGCCAAAACACATTAAAGAAGGCCGGTTTGGTGAATGGTTAAAAGAGGTGAAGGATTGGAATTTTTCCCGGGAAAGATATTGGGGAACGCCTTTGCCGATTTGGATTTGTGGTAAGTGCGGCAAGGAAGAGGTAATCGGCAGTCTTGATGAATTGAGTGATAGGATGGGGGAGGCTAATAATGAGTATTTATTTATGAGACATGGAGAATCGGAAACACAGATGTTGGGGATTGCTGATTCGGGCAATCAGAACTTTCACTTAACCGATCGAGGCCGAAAACAGGTGGAGAAAACCGCTCAGGTTTTGAAAAAAGAAAAAATTCAATTGATTTTTGCCTCTGATCTTTTGCGGACAAAAGAGACGGCTCAGATTACCTCAAAAATCTTAGGAATTAAGAAGGTAAATTTCGATAAGCGAATTCGGGAGATACAAGTGGCTGAATTTTCGGGCCGACCTTTAAAAGAATATCACGATGAATTTCCAACTTATGAGGATAAATTTTCGAAGAAACCGGAGAGAGGAGAGTCGCTTTTAGATTTGCGAACTCGACTTTGGGATTTTATTAAAGATACTGAAAAGAAATACAAGGGAAAGAGAATTTTGATTGTAAGCCACGAATATCCAATTTGGATGTTTGCTCAAATAATGAGGGGATGGACAGAAAAAGAAGCGATTCAAGAAATAGGAAAAAAGGAGGGGATTTTTATAAATGTAGCAGATTTTTTAAAAACTGATTTGAAGCTTAACCCACGAGACAGAACAGGGGAGATCAATCTACATCGGCCGTTTGCGGACGAAATGGTTTTTGGTTGCAAAAAATGCAGCGGAAAAATGAAAAGGGTGAAAGAAATTGCCGATGTTTGGTTTGATTCGGGGGCGATGCCACTAGCGCAGGCGCATTGGCCGTTTGAACAGAATAAAGGATTAAAAGATTTACAGTATCCAGCAGATTATATTTCTGAGGGAGTAGATCAGACGCGCGGGTGGTTTTACACCCTTTTAGCGGTGGCGACTCTTTTGGGTTTTGAAGCACCTTATAAAAATGTTATTTGCCTTGGGCTTATAAACGATAAATTTGGCCAGAAAATGTCAAAATCAAAAGGAAATATTGTTATGCCAGCGACGATGATTGAGAAATACGGGATAGATGCAGTTAGGTGGTATTTTTATAATGCGGCGCCGGCGGGAGAGCCTCGGAATTTCGACGAGGCGGAAATTGTAAAAACTTCCCGGAAATTTCATTTGATTTTATGGAATTCGTTCTTGTTTTATTACACGTATGCTAATGGCAAATCACAAATAGCAAATCGTGAATCACGAAATATTTTAGATCAATGGATTTCGGAGCGGCTTAATGAAACGATTGATAAGACAACTAAACACCTCGAGAATTACGAAGTAAGAGAGGCGACAATAGTTATCGAGGAATTGATTAATGATTTATCACGGTGGTATATTCGGAGGTCGCGGCGAAGGCTACAGAAACCAATAAGCGAGAAAGATTATACAGCGGTATCGCAAACACTGGGTTACGTGATTCAAGAAATAACGAAATTAATTGCACCGTTTACGCCATTTTTTGCGGAGGTTATTTTTGAAGGAATTAAGAATAGGGAATCAGGTATCAAGAATGAAATATCAGTACATCTAGAGAGGTGGCCGGAATTAAAAACAAGAGAAAAAAAATCAAAAATTTTAGAAGAGATGGCAGAAGTGAGAAGATTAGCAGCGTTGGGGCTAGCTAAGCGGGCGGAGGCGGGAATCAAAGTCCGCCAACCTTTGGCGGCTTTGAGAATTAAGAATAAAGATTTAGGAATTAAGAATAAGGAGTTAATTCGGATTTTAGCCGATGAGGTAAATGTGAAGGAAGTACAATTTAACGACAAAATTTCCGGAGAGGTGGAGTTGGATTTGAATATTACTAAAGAATTAAAAGAAGAGGGATTGGTTAGGGAATTTGTGAGATTGGTTCAGGATTTGAGAGCGAAAGCGGGACTAAGCGCAGAGGATCGAATCATGGGAATGATGGAGTTACCCGAGAGCTTGCGAAAAATAATTGATAAAAACGAAGATTCATTTAAAAAGGAGGTGGGCGCGGAATCAATTAGTTATAAAAAATCGGAAAAGTTTTTGGTGGAGATTATTACTAAATTAGACGGTGAAGAAATTTGGGTGGGGGTGAGGAAGATATAGATATTGCGAACCAAGATAAAAAAAGAGCGAATTGTCAGTTCGCTCTATTGGAGATTTGGATTGGTGATTCAAGTCTCCGCTAAGATGTGATTTTGGGTCGTTCGACTCCATTTGGAATCTTCTCGATTTCCATGGACTGGAGGTAGGTGTCGTAATTGTCGGCGACGGGTCCCCAATACTTTAGATTGATAAAGGGCATTAGTCGCATTCCTGCTGCTTCATCTATTCCATGTCGCAGAAAGTGCTGCATAAGGATGCGATCTTCTCCCCACGCAAGCTGAATACCTCTTTTCAGGATTTCCCAAACAGAGGTTGCGGTACTCTGGCTTTCGTTAGACAGATTTCCGAATTTTTCCTGAAGGTTCATCAGTAGCAGCCAAGTATCATCTTCGAGGGGAACTTCGAAAACAGAGATTAGGCCGGTATGGTCGTCCGCTCTGTTTTTGAGATTTCCGCTGTCGAAAAGAGACCTTGAAACTTTTTGACTAAATACGCCAAAGGGTTTTGCCCCATTACAGATGGTCGATACTATTTTTTCCAGCTCGATTTCATCTTGGGGGTCGGGAGAAATGTTTCTTACCTCGGACGGATGCCCAATTGCTTTTTCTCCAAAGAGTAATTCAACTTCTTGGGGGTCAAAAGCTGGATTTCCGAAAGAAAGTTCTTCTCTGATTTCCCTCTGAAAAGTTTCAAGGGGATTTTTGTCCGGAACGCTTCCAACCCAGTTGCCGCCCAGCAATAATCCCTTTCCCACGAAAACTTCCACGGGATAACCGGGAGTTTTAGTTTCGAGAAAGACCTGTCCCGGTTGGTTCGCTCGATAGATAATACCTACCGAAGCGCAATTTTTGACTCTAAGCAATTAAACCTCCTTGTTCCATTTTCGGAACGGTTGGGGTTAGAGTTATTTCCTGATCGATTCGAGAGTTTTCAAAAGTGCTTTGTGGATGTGGCCGTTCGAAGCGACCATTACCTTTCCCGAAAATATGTCGTAGGGATTGCCATCGAGATCAGTGACGCGACCGCCGGCGGCTTCAAGAATAGGAATTGCTGCGGCGACGTCTTCGGGCGTAGGACCGGATGCTACGCAGCCATCTAAAATTCCTTCGGCGACCAACATTATCGAGAATGTGCAGCAAACAAATATTTGCGGGCACATTGTGTTTTCAAAGAGGATTCGGAGGATATCATAGACGATTTCCGAATTGCCTTTTTTCCATTCCGTGCAAACACGAGCTGTTTCTAGGTCGCGTTTCTTACTAACGGACAATTTCCTTTCGCTGACCTGGCGATGAACGGTCGCCGTTTTATAAGCGGTCATAGAGAAGAATTTGTTTAGGGCGGGCTGGCAAATTGCGGCTGCGATGGGTATGCCGTTTTCATGAATAGCTCCGGAGATTCCCCAGATAGGAGACCCCGAGGAGTAATTGATAGTTCCGTCAATTCCATCAAAAATAGCCAATAGTTCTTTTGGAAACTTTTTTTCACCGCCGGACTCTTCGGAATATACGGCAATTTTCGGAAAGTGATTTTTGAGGGTAGCGATTAATAATCCGTCCGACTTGTGGTCGGCAGTAGTTACTAAGTCGTGAGCGGAGGTACTTGCAATGCTGATCCTTTTTCTAGATGTCAGAACTACTTTTCCAGCTTTTTGAATGGCAGCAGATAATACATTTCGCAGAGCGGTTATCTCTTTAGAATTCATGGCTTCCTTTCCTTATTTTGGTTGTCAATAAAACTTGCTAAATTATATATGTTTTTTCTATTATGTCAAGCAAGATTTTTATCTAAGAATGGATTCCTGAGAATTGTAAATTTCTTTTTGTATTCTTTGTAGGACTTTAAGGTTTTACCTAGATTTTTACTTTGAATATTTTTAAAAATTGATAATCTATTGGCTGAGTTAATCTTATTTTTTAAGAAAAATTTTTTTAGGATGTGGTCGTGACCCCAGATGATTTGGATTTTATTTTTTAAAATATCATCTATTGAGATGATGACGGTTTGAGACTCTTCGGATAAGTTGCCGAATTTTTTTTGGAGATTTTCTAGGATTGCCCAATCTTTTTCCTTGAGCGGGATGAGCCAGTAAGAGTTTACGAAAACGAGGTTTTTGTTTTGACCAATGAAGTTACTAAGGAGGATTTCTTTTTGATTGATGGTGTGAATAAAATCTCCCCAAGGTTTTTTTGATTTTTTTATTATAGTTTTTATAGAGCGAAGGGATTTTATATCTTTAGAGTCGGGTTTGTGTTTAAGTTTTTTTATTTGATAGTCTTTGGAGTTTTTGATTCCTAGAAGTTTAAGCTCAGTCGAACTGACCAAGGGTTTCCTGAAGGAGAGTTCTTCTTCTACTTCTCGGTTAAAAGTAGAGGATGGACTTTGATCTTTCTTGGCGGCTTTGCCGATCCAGTTTCCGCCGATTAAACAAAGAGAATGGCGGAATTTTTTAATGGGATAGGTTTTATCTTTTATCTCTAAAAATATTTTCGTTGGGTCGTTTTTTGGGTAAATTATGCCAGCGCTCGCTATGTGATTGATAGTGTTCCTTTTCATTCCAATTGCCGGTTTATTTTTAAAGATTCAAACCAATTTTATTTTTTACTTCAGCGATTTTTTTATTGGCCCTAAGAGAGGCTTTTTTAGAACCGGCGTTTAAAATAGTTTTTAGGTTATGGGTTTTGGATTTTAGGGACTTCTTAAGTTTTCTATAATCAGCCAGATTTTCAATTATTAAATTGGCGAGAGCGGATTTGAAAGAACCGTAGTTTTGATTGGCAAATTCTTTTTCGATTTTGGCGATTGGTTTTTCGCTTAAAGCCGAATAGATGTTTAAAAGATTGCTTAGGCCGGGTTTTTTATTTTGATCAAACTTAATTTCATTACCAGAGTCGGTCACGGCGTGTTTTATTTTTGATTTTATTTCTTCGGGTGAATCTTCAAGGAAGAGGCAGGTTTGAGGGGCGGACTTAGACATTTTTTTGGTGGGATCACCTAAGCTCATAACGCGAGGAGATTTAGTTAGAAGCGGTTGGGGCTCGACAAAAATTTTCCCGAAACGAGAGTTGAATTTTCTGGCGAGAGTGCGGGCGAGTTCAAGATGTTGGAGCTGGTCGTCGCCGACCGGGACAAATTTAGCATCATAAATTAAAATGTCGGCGGCCATAAGAGTTGGATAGGTAAAGAGGCCGACGTTGGAAGTTTCTTTTTCGTTTTGAGATTTTTCTTTGTATTGAGTCATCCGACGCAGTTCTCCTATTGGCGTGATGGTGTTTAGAATAAAAGCTAGCTCGGAATTAGCGAGAACTTGAGATTGGAGGAAAATAACTGATTTTTTAGGATTAAGACCGACGGCGAGGTAGTCGGAGATAAGTTCTAAAATCTGTTTGCGTTTTTCTTCTGGCGTGTAGCTTTCGGTTAAAGAATGAAGATCGGCAATAAAAAAGTAGCAGTCATACTTGCCGGAATTTTGGAGGTCAACGAAATTTTTTAGGGCGCCGAGGTAATTGCCGAGATGAAGGCGTCCAGAGGGCTGGATCCCTGAAATAAGAACGGGTTTCATTTTAGATTTCAATCACGACCGGTAGGATCATTGGCCGGCGTTTGGTTTTATTATACATTAGCTGGCCGATTTGGTCGCGGATTAAAGTTTTTAGGTAGTCGGCTTCGAGCGGCTGGTAGTTGGGAAGGCGGGAGAGAACGCTGCGGATTTTTTTGCGGATTTCTTCTAAGATACCCTGGTTCTCTTTTAAGTAGATGAAGCCGCGAGAAATGATGTCGGGGCTTTTGAGAAGTTGATTATTTTTCCGGTCGATGGTGATGATGATAACCACCATTCCTTCTTGGGCGAGAGTGCGGCGATCGCGAAGAACAACTTCTTCAACGTCACCGACGCCGAGACCGTCAACCATGACGTAGTAAGAAGGAACTGTCTCTTTGGTGATTTTAAAACTAGAAGGAGTTATTTCGGCGACTTGGCCATTGTCTAAAAGAAAAATATTTTCTTTGGGAATACCAACTTCAACGCCGGATTGGGCATTAACTGAGCGTTTGTAATAGTAGCCATGAACCGGAGCGAGGAATTTCGGGTTGATAAGTTTCATTACCAGCTTGAGGTCTTCTTTTGGGGCGTGGCCGCTCGCGTGAATGTCGATAATATCGGAGTGAAAGATGATAGCGCCTTGGCGGGCGAGATTGTCTTTGACACTTTGAACACTACGTTCGTTGCCGGGAATAATCGAGGCGGAGAGAATAACGGTGTCGCCGGGTTTGATTTTTACGAAGCGGTGTTCGCCGGTAATAATTTTCATCAAACTAGCGTTTGATTCGCCCTGGGCGCCAGTTGAGAGAATAATAAGTTTATTGTCTTTATAGCGATGGATTTCTTCTAAAGGGATAACAGTGTCGTTGCTGACTTTAATGAAACCGAGCTGGCGGGCAATTTGAACGTTGGCTTTCATTGAGTAGCCGGAGAGAGCGACCTTGCGGTCTAATCTCTCGGCAATTTTGATGACTTCGGCGATGCGCGTTAGAACGGATGCGAACATGGCTATTACAATGCGGCCTTGGGCTTTTTTGAAAAGGTCCTCAAGATTTTTTTCAACCAAGCGCTCGCTTTCGGAGACGCCGGGTTTGTCGGCGCTGGTGCTGTCGATCACGAATAATTGAACACCCTTTTTCCCAATTCTTTCTAATTCATCTAAACCTTCCGGATTTCCGTTCATATCATATTCAACTCGGAAATCGCCGAGGTTGGCAACGTTGCCGACCGGGGTTTTAAGAAGGATGCCCGTCGAATCGGGAATAGTGTGAGGGATAGCAAAAAATTCGGCTTCGAAATGATTTGATAGTTTCATGACGTCGCCATTTTTGACAGTGATGATTCTTAATTTGGGGGTGTTGGGGAAATCCTCTTGCCGTTTCTCGACGATGGCTTTTGTTAGAGAAGTGGCGTAGATCGGCGGGTTGCCAATTTTTTCCATTACGTAAGGAATGGCGCCAATATGATCGTAGTGGGCGTGAGTAAGGATTAGAGCTTGGATATTAGCTTTTTTTTCTTGGAGATAGGTAATGTTAGGAATAATAAAATCAACGCCCGGTGTTTCTTCTTCGGGAAATTGAAGGCCGGCATCAACGATGACGATCTCGTTTTTATATTCAAAAAACATCATATTGCGGCCGATTTCTTCGAGGCCACCCAAAGGAATAAAACGAAGTGCGTTTGCGTTTTTCTGGATCGGATTTTTTATTTCTGATTCTGATTTTCTTGAGGACGGCGAAAATCTAGGCCGACGAGCTGGTTTTTCTGATCTAACAGAACGATTTTTTTGAGATTCGTCTCTTGGACGAATTAAAGTTTTTTTTATCATTATTTATTTGTTTTTTTTATTTTTACTTTTTTTATTAATTTATTTCAATTATGGTGCCGAGGGCGGGATTTGAACCCGCAAGCCCTTGCGAGCACAGCGACCTGAACGCTGCGTGTCTGCCAGTTTCACCACCTCGGCGGATCTTGGATTTTTATCCCTTTATTTTTTACGAGCAAATTTCGTGACGGGGTGAACCGTATATGTCTGCCATCTGCCTCCGCTAGTTGACGGACGGAAGATTACTACCTTGGCAGGCTGATTGAATTTTTTAAAAAGATTACCCTTTTGGTTATTTTTTGCTTTGGAGATTAATGGAGGCGAGTTAGTTAAGATAAATTTAGAAAGATAGTTAAAACTAATTAGAGCTTTTATTTTAATCTAGATGATTAAAAAGGTCAACCCCGTTAGATAGATATTGCGGTTTCTATAAAAAAGATCGGCCCCGACAAAGATCGGGGCCTAGGCATCGGGATAGGAGGATCAGGAATGAAGTTTTAGCGTTTAGAAAGTCCAATCCCAAAAGATATCCGGATGGTTTTCTGGGATTTTCCATCGGAAGATATCGTGTTTTTTTCGTAGTTGATACTTCCTCCGATGCTCAGCCCGGTGCCGCGGCGATTGAAGCCGCGATTTTGGTATTGGTTTCCGTGACTACCGCAACTATTGCTGGTCGTCATTCGATATGTTCTAACTGGATCATACCGAAAGTGGTTGCCACGGGCGCTGACGGAGGAAGGAATGGCGGCTAATAGAATAATAACCGCCGCTAGGAAAACCAGCACTCTCCTCATGAAAAACCTCTCTTTCTTGATTTACGTTTGCTTCTTTTATTATAGCTCATTATTTTTATATTGTCAATATGCTCAAAAAGCTTTGTTTTGTTGGTTATTTAAGGGTATTTGACATTAAAAGCTAATATTCTATATAATTTGACAGTGGTTGATTAGTCCGCTTTCGCGGACTTTGTTTTTATGATGACGAGGATACAATAGAATCAGAGTTTGAAACATTGGAGAGACAAGGCCGAAAAAATTATTAAAATAAAAAAATATGTTTGACGTAAAAAATTTTGGAAAGTTAATTACCCAAGTAGCGGAAGAGAAGGGCATAGCGGCGGATAAAGTTCTTGAGGCGATTGAGTCGTCGATTGCGGCGGCTTATAAAAAGGAATATGGCGAGAGAGGAGAGATTGTTAAAGCGAAACTTAACACTAAAACCGGAGTACTTAAATTTTGGAAAATTAAAACGGTAGTGGACGAGACGACGGTGAGAATTGTTGAGGAGGGAGAGGAAGAGAATGAAGGAAAGAATGAATTCAAGAGAGCGCCGGGCGAATCTTTTTCAACTGCTGATAATGAAGACGAGGTGAAATTACCGAGATACAATCCCGAAAGGCATATTCTAATTGATGAGGCGAGGGCGATAAAATCAGATGTGGCTTTAGGAGAGGAATTAACTTTTCCATTAGAGACGAAAGAGGATTTCGGCCGAATTGCCGCTCAAGCGGCAAAGCAGGTGATATTTCAAAAATTGCGCGGATCGGAAAGAGAGTCAATTTTGCAGGAATGGCGGGGCAAGGAGGGGCAGATTGCAAGTGGTATTATCCAGCGATTTGAGCGAGGCCATGTTTATGTTGATTTGGGCCGGACGGTGGGAGTGATGTTCTCAAACGAATCAATTCCTTCGGAACACTATCGTTCGGGTGAGCGGTTAAGATTTTTGGTGTTAGCGGTTCAAGAGGATACCCGTTTGCCGGGAATTATACTTTCAAGATCACATCCAAAATTCGTATCAAAACTTTTTGAATTAGAGGTGCCAGAGCTATTAGAGGGAGTGGTGGAAATTAAAGCGATCACGAGAGAACCAGGCAACCGGACAAAATTAGCGGTTCAATCTCACGCCGAAGGAGTGGATCCGGTGGGGGCATTAGTGGGGCAGCGAGGAACGCGGGTGATGGTGGTGAATAACGAATTAGGCAACGAAAAAATTGATATTATTGAATGGTCTGAAGATCCAGAAAAACTTATCGCTAATTCGCTTTCGCCGGCAAAGGTAAAAACAGTGGAAATTTTGCCGCGAAGAGAAGCGAGAGTTTTTGTGCCCGAGGACCAGCTTAGTTTGGCAATCGGCCGCGGCGGACAAAATGTCCGTTTAGCGGCGAGACTGACTGGTTGGAAGATTGATGTTCGTTCACAAACACGGCCGGAAGAGGTGCAGGAGGGCGGTATCGCCGGAGAGGAAGTGGCTAGCGAGAATAAAGACGAAAAGTCGGATGAATAAATATTTAAAATCAATTAATTTTTATATAAATTTATTACTATGAATGTATTTTTATCAGTCGGTTTGGCATTAGCGTCGATCGTTTTTGGAGTGTTCTTGATCAAGTCAGTCAAGCGATATCCGTCTGGAGATGTAAAGATGCTGGCGATTCGGGACGCAATTAAAGAGGGATCAAAGAGTTATTTACGGCGGCAGAATAAAACGGTTGTATATGTGGCGATTGTAATCGCGTTTTTGATTATGGCGATGATGAAATTTAATGCGTCGGGGCAAATAATTGCTTTTGGATTTTTGGTTGGCGCTTTCACTTCGGCTTTGGCGGGTTATTTGGGGATGATGACAGCGGTGGATACTAATTCGCGGACAACGGAAGCAGCCAAGCATGGTTTAGCGAAGGCATTTAGAGTGGCCTTTTTGGGCGGATCGGTGACTGGTTTCTTAGTGGTAGGGTTGGGCCTTTTAGCGGTCTCACTTTTTTTCTTTATGTTTCAGGCTGATATTTTGAGTGGTGGTACCGGTGTGCTTATCGGGCTCGCTTTTGGAAGTTCGCTTATCTCAGTTTTCGCTAGATTGGGGGGAGGAATTTTTACCAAAGCGGCGGATGTGGGAACAGATTTGGTTGGGAAGATCGAAGCGGGAATTCCGGAGGATGATCCGAGGAACCCCGGGGTGATCGCGGATAACGTTGGCGACAATGTCGGTGATTGCGCGGGAATGGCGGCGGATCTTTTTGAAACCTATGCAGTGACGCTTACGGCGGCGATTTTAATTGGTGTTGGACTCGGACACTTGTCTCCGTTTCAAGTTCAGTTCCCGCTTGTTTTGGGTGGGTTGGCAATTGTAGCTTCAATAATAGGAACTTTTTTTGTGAAGCTGGGTAAAAATAATTCAATAATGGGGGCGCTTTATAAAGGATTAACGGTGGCGCTTGTTGTGTCAGCCGTGTTTTTCTTTTTCGCTTCAAAATATTTTTTCCCGGACAACTTTGCGAATATTTTTATGGCTAGTTTAGTTGGATTAGCGGTGACGGTGCTAATGGTTTTGGTAACTGATTATTATACGGCGAAAAAATATCGGCCGGTTAAGAGTATCGCAGAGGCATCAAAGTCAGGGCATGGGACGAATATTATAATGGGACTTTCAGTAGGAACCGAAGCGACTTTTTTGCCGATTGTGATTATCGTGCTTGGAATTTTGGGAGCATTTTCGTTGGCAGGTTTATACGGAATCGCGATTGCGGCGACTTCAATGCTTTCGGTGGCGGGGATTATTGTGGCGATAGATGCTTTTGGGCCGATTACCGATAATGCAGGTGGGATTGCCGAGATGACCGGTCAGTCGAATGATGTTCGGGAAGCGACAGATGCTTTGGATGCGGTGGGGAACACTACTAAAGCTATAACTAAGGGTTACGCGATTGCTTCGGCCGGACTGGCGGCTTTGGTTCTTTTTTCCGGTTATGTTGAAGAGGTGAAGAAACTGACAGAGAGCTTTTCTTTTGATCTTCAGACGCCGATAGTAGTGATCGGGCTTTTCCTTGGGGCTTCGGTTCCTTATCTTTTTGGATCAATCGCAATGAAGGCGGTTGGCAAAACAGCGGGGACGCTGGTTGAAGAAATTCGCCGGCAGTTTAGGGAAATAAAAGGAATTATGGACGGATCGGGAAAACCGGAATATGGCAAAGCGGTGGATATCGTGACGAAGGCCGCTTTACAAGAAATGATTGTGCCGGCGCTTTTGCCGATTGTCTCGGTACTAGTGGTCGGTTTTGTTTTAGGCAAAGCGGCGCTTGGCGGATTTTTAATCGGGACGATTGTATCTGGACTTTTTGTGGCGATTTCGATGACATCGGGTGGAGCAGCTTGGGATAACGCTAAAAAATATATTGAGTCAGGCCATTTTGGCGGAAAAGGATCAGAAGCGCATAAAGCGGCCGTGACTGGTGATACCGTTGGCGATCCGTATAAGGACACAGCGGGGCCGGCGATCAATCCGTTGATCAAGGTTATAAATATCGTGGCGTTGCTATTAGTGCAGTTTTTTAGGTAACATCATATAGTATATGTAGTATGCGATAGCGTATAATAAGAATATGAATCTCATACCAACAGTTATAGAGAAATCGCAATATGGAGAGAGGGCGTATGATATTTACTCTCGCCTTCTTAAAGACAGAATAGTTTTTCTGGGAGGGCCGATTACGGATGGGGTGGCAAACGCGGTGATTGCCCAGCTTTTATTTTTAGATCATGAAGATCCAAAAAAGGACATCAGAATTTATTTGAACACACCGGGAGGATCGGTGACGGCGGGATTGGCGATTTATGACACAATGCAATATGTGAAGGCGGATGTGCAGACAATGTGCGTGGGTATTGCGGCCTCGATGGGGGCGGTTCTTTTGGCGGCAGGAAAAAAGGGGAAAAGATTTGCTTTACCCAATTCGGAAGTGATGCTCCACCAAGTGATGGGGGGAGTAGAGGGGCAAGCGATTGAAGTGGAAATCACAGCGCGGCACATTATTAAAATTAAAGATAAAATTAATCAGATTTTAGCAAAGCACGCTGGGAAGCCGGTTACAAAAATAGAGAAGGATACCGATCGAGATTTTTACATGACGCCGGTTGAGGCAAAAGAGTACGGACTTATTGATGAAATAATAAAAAATCATTAATATTGTTTTTGAAAGTGCCGCCGAAAGGCGGCTTTTTTGATAGGGGAAGTTGTGATAAAATCCAGATATCTATGGCAATTAATAAAACTGAGGAAGTAGAGAAACTTTTAAGCCGAAATGTTGAGGAAGTGATTGAAAAAGAAAACCTCAAGAAAAGGCTTCTTGGTGGCGATAAGCTAAGGGTTAAATTTGGGATTGATCCGACGGCGCCTGATTTGCATCTTGGTCACGCTGTTGTTTTAAGAAAACTTAGAGATTTTCAAAAATTAGGACACAAAGTTGTTTTAGTAATCGGCGATTTTACCGGAACGATTGGCGACCCGTCGGGAAAAAACGAAACTAGGAAGCCGCTTACTGAAAAAGAAGTGAAGGGCAATATGAAAAGTTATTTAGCTCAAGCCGCGAAAATAATTGATATAAAAAAAACGGAGGTGGTTTATAATAGCCGGTGGTTTAAAGAGGGAGGAGTGAAGGCGATTTTAGAATTGGCGGGAGCGAGCAGTATCCAACAGGTTTTGAAACGGGCGGATTTTAAAAAACGACTAGACGAGGGACATGATATTACTTTACTCGAAGTTTTGTATTCGGTTTTTCAAGGTTATGATTCTCTAAAGATTAAAGCGAGCATTGAACTCGGCGGGACGGATCAGAAGTTTAATCTACTTATGGGACGGAGGGTACAAAGACATTTTGGAATGAAAGAACAAGACGTGATGACTTTGCCACTCTTGGAAGGAACTGATGGGGAGAAAAAAATGAGCAAGAGCTATGGTAATTACATCGGACTTTCGGAATTTTCAGATCAGATGTTTGGCAAGGTAATGAAAATCCCGGATAAGATGATGGAGAGGTATTTTGAATTTTGTACTGATTTAAATTCAGACGAGATTAAAAACTTAAAGAAGGAATTACTGCCTCGAGATTTGAAGGCGAAGCTGGGATATGAAATTGTAAAAATCTATCACGGTGAGAAAGCGGCCCGGGCGGCGAGAGAAAATTTTGATAAGATTTTTTCTAAAAAAGAATTCAGCGGAGATTTACCGATTCTAAAAGTAAAAAACAAAAAGATGAGTGTAGTGGATTTAGTTTATCAAAGCGGAGTGGTGAAGAGTAAAAGTGAAGCGTGGCGGCTTGTTGAGCAAGGCGGATTTAGTGTTGATGGAGAAACTAAAAAGGATCCAAAAGAGCTTCTTAATTTGAAGGGCGGAGAAATTTTGAGAATTGGGAAGAAGAGTTTTTTTAAAACGAATTAGGAGGGGATGTTTAAACTTGTTAATTAAGAGAACTTATTAGGATAGGAGTTTAACGATAACCACAATAAGCGCAATAACGAGTAAGGTGTGAATTAGATTACCGCCTACTTTGAAACTAAACCCAAGAAGCCATAAAACTATTAAGATTATAATAATTGTCCAAAGCATGTTTTAAAATTAGGTTTTATAATTAGACGTTACCATTTGTACGTAAGGGATTATATAATAATTTGAGTTTTTCGAGTCCTCGGTATGCTTGTACGGCAATAGAGTTTTTTGATTGGCCGGTGATTAAAGACATTTCTTTTAGAGAGAGATCTTGAACGTATTTCATATGCATCACTTTTTTATATTTTTCAGGAAGGCGATTGATTAAGAGGAGTGCCGCTTTTCCGTCTAAAATATCGAAGAGGAGCTTGGGATTGTTGTCAGTGCTGGGCTCGTGGTTGGGCTCATGGCCCTTTTCGATTAGAATATCAAGTGATGTTGTTTTGCGTTTTCGATACTCATCCACAATCAAGTTGTTTAGGATGTGGTAGAGAAAAGCTTTCATCAAATCAATTTTTCCTCCTTTAACTAGGTATCCCCATGTTTTAATGAATGTTTCTTGAACTAAGTCTTCGCCAGTTGAACGATTACTAACCTTTAAAAATGCGTGTAAATTGAGCCCTTTCGAGTAATCTTGGTGCGCTGCAGTTAAAACTGCTTGTTGTTGTATTTCTTGTTCTGGGGTCATTGTATAGGTTATGACGGACATGGCAGAGTTTTATTACACTAGTATTACGACATTGCTGTAATAGTAAGGGTAATATCTATATTCTACGGTGGATTATTTGATCTAACTGAATAAATCCTATTACGCTGATATTACAATAGCTAAAGAGAGAGGTACTCTGCTTTTGTAGCATAGCATATTAAGTATCTTGTTAGCGATACGCAATAATTCAAACTTTCCAACGTCTTCATTTACATGGAAACAACCGAAACAACCGAAAAAGACGTAGGGCAAGCTCTTGAAGCCGTCGGGACTGATTTTTTTGAGCGTTTATGGGAAGAAAGCTGGACCTACATTAGGACGGTAGTAGATGTTGTGCGAGAACCGATTTTGATTCTTGATAAAGATTTTCATGTTATGGCGGCGAACGAATCTTTTTATGAAGCTTTTAAAGTTTTGCCGGAAGATACCGAGAATAGAATTGTTTACGAATTGGGGAATGGCCAATGGAATATTCCTTCCCTTCAGAAGCTTCTCGAAGATATTCTTCCTAAAAACACCTTTTTTAAAGGTTTTGAAGTTGTTCATGAATTTCCTTTTATTGGACACAGGGTGATGATTTTAAATGCCCGTCAGATTCATTCTAAATCGGCTAAGGGCGATGTTAATTCAAAAATATTCCCCCCCATCATACTTCTTGCCATGGAAGATGTTACGGAAATGATGGCTGTCGCCGAAACGTTGGCTGGTCATGCAAATCAACTAGAAAGCAAGTTAGCGGAACGGACACAAAGATTAGAGGTCCATATTGAAAAATTAGAAAAAGAAATTAATGAGCTTAAAAGTAATTTATAAAAATCAAATAGTTAGAATTGAAATCTTGTTATTCCAATTCACACATCGCGTTCTTAAAAGTTTTATCAAGATTTTACCCAAATAAATATGCTTTATACTATTGCAATTATCTTTTTACTTTTTTGGATTTTGGGCGTTGTTGGCGTATACGCTATCGGTTGGTTTATACACATTTTACTCGTGGTGGCCGTGGTTGTAATTCTAATTCGCCTTATTCAAGGAAGGAATCCAATTTCATGAAGGTTCTACTTATTTAACGAATAAGCAAAAATACAGGGGGGTCGGCCCTGATAATCCATATGTTTATTTAAAAATTAATCATTTATGAATTCATATAATTCTCCTACAACGAAACCGTTATTCAGGGGCATCCAAGTTGCTTGGTATCTTCTTTCGATCGCCGAGATATTATTTGTGTTTCGTTTTGCACTCAAGTTAGCAGGAGCAAATCCCGAAGCTGGATTTACGAGTTTTATTTATGCTCTTACGTGGCCGTTCATCGCTCCATTCATTGCAGTTTTTCCAGCGGCAACTGTTCAGGGTAATATTTTTGAGTGGACGACTCTTTTGGCAATGTTGGTGTATTGGATGATTGCTCTCGCAATCGTTCGATTGTTTCTGATGAGTAAAACTGTGTCCACATCAGAGGCCGCAGTAAAAATGAACAACCAAGACAAGTAAGTTATCTCGATCCTACATAAAAGTCTATTAGAATTATTTTTGGGTTGTGTTTGGTTTGTCGGTTGTTTAGAAATAGGAAGATAATCAAATATTTCGAAGATGAGTTACAAAGACCTATAGGGAGTTTTTGTAATATTTTTGTCTTTGTAGCGGCATCATTTGCGAAAGGATACATAGGGGTCGACTATTAGAATCCATTAATAAAAATTAATTACATATAAAATGAATAAAACGATAAAAATGTTACGTATTGGTTTCATATCTGTAGGTTTTCTGGCGCTCTTTTTGGTTTTATCGGTAACTACGCAAAAGGCGCAGGCTGCTATTACTAGCCAATTAGATCTTGGTTCAAGAGGAAATAATGTGACTGAACTTCAACAGTTTCTAGCTACAAATTATTCCATTTATCCGGAAGGAATTGTTTCTGGTTATTTCGGTCCGCTTACCCAAGCTGCCGTTACGCAATTTCAGGTAGCCTACGATATTCCGCAGGCAGGTCGGGTTGGTCCAATGACGCAGAGTAAAATTAACAGTATTATGTCGTCTGGTTTCGGTCTTGATACCAACGCTCCAACTATGTCAAACGCTTGGATGCAGGCTAACCGCACTAACGCCACTATTAGTTGGTCGACAAGCGAACCAGCGAAGGGACAGGTGTATTATGATATATCCCCAATACAGTCAAATGAAACGACTGGATACGCCCAACAAGCGTATATAGGAGGATTACTTGCTCCGAATAATACCGATGTCCATAATTCGCAGTCAGTAACCATGCAGGGTCTTCAGCCGAATACGAGTTACTACTATGTTACTCGCTCGACGGATAATTCCGGAAACGTTACTATGACTATGCCAAACACTTTCCGCACTAATGATTAGGAGGGGAAAAATGAAATAAAAATCACCGATTTAAATCGGTGATTTTTATTTGGAGCGGGTAACGGGAGGCGAACGAAATTTTACTCCGGTAAAATTTTCTAAAACCCATAGGTTTTAGTATTTCCGCCACGGGAAAACTTCCGTTTTCCCGACCCCTTTCCCTGTCCGACTCCCTGTGATTCGAAAGTCAAATTAAGGCGATATGAAATCGTCCTGATTCAATTAGAGAGCGGGTAACGGGAGTCGGACCCGTGTCTCCACCTTGGAAGGGTGGCATAATACCGTTATACGATACCCGCATTAGAACTCGCTTAGTGAACTTGAGAACTTAGCGATTCTTATGCCCCGCCATAGGCGGGACTATTCCTTTTTTGATTTAGTTTGCGAGATTAAATTTACCATTCTTTGGTTTCGATTTCAATTTTTATTAGTTGACGTTAGCTTTACCTTAAACTAGAATACTCCTTAACGATATGACATTTTTTTCAGGCAAAAAAAAGATATACCTAATTTTTCTGGCGGCGGGTTTGGCAACTTATTTAGTGGTGGCGTTTGCTGGATCGTCGGGTTCAGATGTGCCGGCCGCTTTTTCTGAGGCGAGAGTTCAAGGAGCGGTAATCGCGAAAAATATCGTTGATGCCTCTAATCAATCGGCGAGTGATATTGAATTGATAAATAAATTGGATAAGGGGGGAAATTATACTGAGGCCTTAAATGTCGTGGCGAGAACAGTAGGGAAGAGCCAAGAGATTAGAAGTGAGGCTATTAATCTCTCAGCTCAACTTGAAAATATGACGAAGGCGGTTTCGGGGATAAGTTCGGACCAAGCCAAGCAGGCGGCGCTTGAGTCGATTAGCAGCTATCTTTCTTTGATTAGCCGGCTAATCAATTATAGCGGCTATCTCGAAAAATTATTGGGGGTTTTGCGGAATAGGTTCGTCGGTAATTTTTCTGATCAAGAGGGGGTGGCGGATTTAATAAAGAGTGTGAATGGGGAAATACAGTCAATTAACGATTTTAACACACAAGCCGATCAAGCGATTAAGCGTTTTGATCAGCTGGTAAAATAGAGAGCGCACTTAGCTCAACGGTAGAGCAGTCGTCTTATACACGACCGGTTCCTGGTTCGAATCCAGGAGTGCGCACCACTTCGCTAAAGTTTCGCGGTGTAAGCACTAAATCTAAGAAGGGATTATTATTTGATCGTTTTCATTAAGACCGCTTAAAACTTCGATGTTGCCGTCTGAGCCGCGGAGGCCGGTTTTTATTTCTACATCTTGGCCAACGCCGTTTTTAAGAATTTTAACCGTTTGGATTTTGTCTTTAATAATGATGGCTCGCTGGGGAATAACGAGAATATTTTTTCTCTCGCCGGTTTTTATTTGGACGTTGGCGGTCATACCTGATTTGATTCTCGGATCGGGGGTTAAAAATTGAAGTGTAACTTTGTAAGTAGAAACACCTTCGACGATGGTTTCGGCTGGGTCAATTTTTACAACTTTAGTTGGGAAGGCGTTGTTGCTACCGTAGGCATCAAGCGTGACGCTGGCTTCGTCGCCGATTTTTATATTGGCGATGTTGATTTCCGGAATATTGGCTTCAATTTGAAATTTTGACTCAGAAATTAATGAGACCACTGTGATGTTGGGCGAGATGATCTCACCAACTTTGGCATCTTGTTTGGTGATGATTCCCGAGATTGGGGCGATAATTAGGGTTTTGTTTATTTGAGCTTCAAAATTTCTTGCATTGGCCTTGGCGGATTCAACTTCGGCTTCTTGGATGGAAATTTCTTTAGGATCAGAACCGGCTAATTTAAGCGCTAATTCATCGCTGATTTTTTTGACGGCGATTTTTTGAGATTCAATGGTTGCTTTCTGATCACTGATGTTTGTGATGGCGGTATTCACATTATTGCGGGCGGTGTTGGCGTTAGCTTTGTAGGTGTCGGCGGTGCTTTGAGTCAGATTAATGTTGTGAATTATTGAATTCATAATTTTATCCAGAGAATCTCGAATAATATTTAAGGGAACCAGACTTTTCTCAAGAGACAAAAAAAGAGTATCAGAGGACGATTGGGGGGTTAGCGAGTCTAAGTCGTTTTTCCATTTTTTTAAGGCATTAAGAGCAGTAATAATTTGGCCTTCGGTATTAGTTCTTAATTGGACACTATCGACGTCAAAAGTCAGACGAGGTGTGTCTAGACTCGAAAAGGTTTGGATGACTTGTTTGTGGAGTGCATCATCGGCTTTAGAAAAGGCATCATTCAAGACATCAGGGATGCTAGAATAATAATTGTTTAAATCTTGTTGCGCTTTAGCGAGTTCGGTTTGCTTGATTTGAATTTCTTCGGGCCGGCTGCCTCGTTTAAGCTCGTCCAGTCTAGCCTGCTGAATTTTGATGTTGGCCCGGGCCTGATCTAGTTGGGCGACTAAATCGCCATTTTCAAGGCGAACAATAACCTCACCGGCATAAACTTTGTCGCTAACTTCGGCGTTAATACTGCTCACACGACCGCCTTTTTCAAAGGCGAGATCGACTTGGTTGGCCGAATTGATTTTTCCGGAAACACTTACGTCTTGGATTAAATTTGTTTTTTTGACAGTGAAAATATTGGAGTTTTGTTTCCCAGAAGAACTTAAAATAATAATTATTAAAACAACGATAATTGCGATAGCGGGAATAGAAAATATTTTCTTTTTAAATAATGATTTTATTTTTTGCATGGGTGCGTTTTTATCTTATCATAGTTTTTTTGGGTTTCGAAATTGAGGGGATAGGGGAACTGCCCGTTCATAAAAATTTACAACAAAAAGAAAGCAAATTAGACGGAGATTGGCTTTATATTAAAAGGTTTTAAGATGGCGTAGAAATCTTCTTGCTCAATTGTTTCTTTTTCGATTAGGGTGTCGGCGATGGCTTTAAGAGCTTTTTTTTCGTGGGATAGAATTTTATGGACAACTTGATTGGCGCGATTTATGAAATTGTGAACTTCCTCGTCGATTTTTTCAGCCACTTTTTCGGAGTAGTTTTTCTCGGAACTTATCTCCCGGCCTAAAAATATTAGCTCCTCGCTTTTTCCAAAAGTGACCGGACCGAGACTATCGCTCATTCCATAACGGGTGATCATACGCCTGGCCAAAGCGGAAGCTTCCTTGAGGTCGTTTGAGGCACCAGTGGTGGTGTCGTCAAAAATCAACTTTTCAGCGGCAAGACCAGCCAGCATAACGGCCAAGTCGCTAAGAAACTGTTTTTTAGAGCGGAGATGTTGGTCTTCGGCGGGAAGTTTCATTGTATAACCGCCAGCGTTGCCGCGGCTAATGATGGAGACTTTATGAATCGGATCACAATCTTTCAGGGAGGCGGCGACTAAAGCGTGGCCGCTTTCGTGATAAGCGGTAATCTCTTTTTCTTTGACCGAGATAACTCGGCTGCGGCGTTCGGGGCCAAGAATCACTTTTTCCACCGCGTTATAAAAATCTTCTTGATTAATTATTTTTTTATTTTGGCGGGCGGCGAGGATGGCACCTTCGTTCATTAAATTAGCCAGGTCGGCGCCGGAAAAACCAGGAGTTCGAATTCCAATTTTTCGAAGATCGACATCGGGTGCTAAAGATTTTCCGCGAGAGTGAATTTTTAGGATGGCCTCGCGATCATTTATGTCGGGCAGGTCAAGAACTACTCGGCGGTCGAAACGGCCGGGCCGAAGAAGGGCGGGGTCAAGGACATCAGGGCGATTAGTGGCGGCGAGAACGATCAGCCGATCATTTCGCTCAAAACCGTCTAGTTCGACGAGGATTTGATTTAGGGTTTGTTCTCTTTCGTCATTACCGCCGCCTAAACCGGCACCGCGCTGGCGTCCAACGGCATCAATTTCATCAATAAAAAGAATAGACGGAGAAGCTTTTTTAGCGGTAGTGAAGGAATCCCTGATTCTTGCGGCACCGACACCCACAAACATTTCAACAAATTCAGAAGCTGAGACGTTGAAGAAAGGGACGCCAGCTTCGCCGGCGACGGCTCGAGCAAGAAGAGTTTTGCCGGTGCCGGGCAGGCCAACCAAAAGGACGCCACGGGGAATTTTAGCGCCCAAGTCTAAAAACTTTTTAGGATTTTTAAGGAAATCAACAATTTCTATTAGTTCCTCCTTCGCTTCTTTGGCACCGGCGACATCTTCGAAGGTTATTTTTTCTTTAGTGAGATTAGAAAGACGTATAGTGGAACGGCCGAAACTAAAAGCTTGGTTAACTCCCGTTTTAGCCTGTCGTAGCATCAGAAAAAGAATTATTCCGATAATAACAATGGGAAGGAGAGTGGGAATTAAAACTCCGGCCCAAAATTGCCAACCAGACTGAGCTTCAAAGCTCAGCTTTACTTTTTGGAGAGCCAAAGAGTCAACGCCAAGATTTTTAAGAGTGTCGGTTAAGCTGGCATCAGTCTCTTTTTTAGAGGTGGCGTCAGTTCCGTCTTGGAGTTTTATTTTTAGATCATTACCGGCGATGGTTACTTCCTTTATTTTACCGGTGTTGATTTGATCAACGAGTTGGTTTAAGGCAATTTCGGGAATAGGTTTTTTGCTTTCTAAAAAATTGGAAAAAATCAGAGAAATAACAACGAGGGCGAAAATGGCCCAGAGGATATTTTTATAAAAGTTAGACATAGGTTTGTTTTTAGACATACGTTTGGATAGTAGAAATATTAAACTAAACTGGTGGAAATGAAAAGACAGCCATGAGGCTGTCTTTTCTGCAGTTAAGATTGCGGCGAATTATTTAGCACCGATAAACTCTTTCATTTCCGAAATTAAGGTCTCTAATTCTTCATCGCGGATTGATTCTAAATCTGGAACTTTGAGTTTGAAAAATTCGTTAATTTTCTCCGGATCGGCGGTTTCGTTTAGTTCATCAAGAATTTTTTGGTCGGTTTCGTTTAGGTGATCATAAATCCTTATAATCAGCCGCTTCATTAAAGACTCGCCAATTTGAGCAATAACTTCCTTTTTCTCGTCTTCCGAGAGAGAAGCAAGAATAGGTTCTAATTTTTTATCAATATCCTCATTCATATTATTTGTAGCTTAATTATATCATTTTCCGAATTTTTCGGATAACCATTGAGGGATAGTTTTGCCGGCTGATTTGAGATATTTAAACAAATCTTCATCAGTACCGAATTTGAGGTGGTCGGAAATTTCGAAGTGGGGATTGCCGGGGTCGTCGATGAAAGTAAGGTGGTCGCCGGGATGAGAGAGACCAAGTTCGCTTAACGGAGTTTTAACACCATTTATTTCGGCGAAGGAATGGCGCCAAGCTTCGTCAAATTTTTCCGGCGAAATTTTACTCTCATGGAGAAGTGATTTAGCGGCTTCCCAGAAGCTGCCACCGGGTTTTACGGTAGCGATGGGGCGGGATAGTTCCGATTCTAGATTAGTGATTTTGCTGAGATCGGGTTTGGCGTTAATACGTTCATCAAAAATATTGGGTGTCGGTTTGGCGGAGAGGGTATCGGGGCTAGTTGAGTGAATGGTTTCACTGGGTGCAACATGAGAGGTATCAGTCGGAGCCTCAAATCCACTGTGGCCACTGGGGGCTTCAACGGAGTGAAGATCGGTGAGAGATCCAAAAACGTTAATAGCCTTGTGGACGCCGTAGGATAAGAGGCCGGTGCCGATTACTAGGCCGCCAGCTCCGGCATAGAATATTCGCCGATAAGCCATTCTTTTTTCCATTTTCTTTAATTCCGCCTGATTTTCGTTGTATCTATTTTCCAGAGTTTTATCCTGAGTTTTGAGGAAATCGATTAGGCCGCCGGCTTTTTCACCGTTAGTGAATCTTTCGGCGGCGGCGTCTATCTCAGCCTTGAAGTAAATTTCGTTTTTTTCGATTTTTTTGGCTAGGATTTTATCTTGCTTTCTTTTCACGAGAGCTTCGACGGTGACAAACATAGCTGTTCCAGAAACGGCTCTTTGAGCAATTTTTCCAACTCCAATAGCGGCGGCGAAAGCGGCACCAATTCCACCACCGCCTAAAGCGGCTAGCATGCCACCGCCCATAATTGCCCCGCCGAGCATTAATTTTCTATAAAGAGGCTGCTTGTTGTAGTTCCGACCAAATTCGCGGATTCTTTCTAAAAATTTTGGACCGTAACTTTCAGCGGCTTTTTCGGTTTTGGCGTCGTGCAGTTTTTTAAATTCGGCGGTTAATTCTAGGGTGGCTTTTTCTTGGAGCCGAGATTTTTTGTATTCATTAGCATCAAACTTAGCGCCGAGGGGGAGGTTAGGGAAATCAGCGTCATGTTTGAAGAAGGCAAGTTCTTTGTCGATCTGCTCGGTTTCAAATTGTTTGAGGGTTGATTCTAAGTATCCTTGGCGGGACGCTCGGTATTCTTCTCCTTTTATTTCCAGATCATTTTTAATTTGCGTCCATTCACCTTGCTCATCTTCGGTGAATAAACTTCCACGCTCGTATCTTTTTTGAAAGAGACGGTTTTTTTCATAAAGATCGAGATAGGCGGCCCGGGCAGATTCCATTTTTCCAGCCGGAGTTTTTTCGGTTAACTCTGGAGTAATGGGGACAGTCTCTTCTTTAAGATCAGCGGGCGTTTTTTCTTCTAGAGGAGGAATCACCACCTCCGTTTTCGCATTTAATTTTTCGGTTTCTATTGCCTCTTCTGCCTTTGTAATTATTGACGGCGCTTCATTTCTAGAGACCGATTCCTCTTTAAATTCTTTGCTTTCCGGCTGGGGGTTAAGTTCTGAGCTGATTTCCCCCTTAATTTTTTCGTAATTA
The DNA here is from genome assembly GCA_041664245.1 of Minisyncoccota bacterium. Taxonomy (GTDB): domain Bacteria; phylum Patescibacteriota; class Minisyncoccia; order UBA6257; family 2-01-FULL-56-20; genus JBAYLC01. The sequence continues at coordinate 17,665 of JBAYLC010000003.1, read as the reverse complement.
TTCTCAAATTCAGAAGGAGAATAGAAGAAAGAATCAGTTAACTGTTGCAATTTGGTTGAGCTAACTTTAAGAGGGTTTTCTAGGTCGTTAGTAAGGACGCCTAAGTCTTTACTCAGGATAGAAATTATCTCTTTTTTCCCCGCGGACCAACTTTCAGGGGAGAAACTTCCGACGTTAGTGTCGAATTCATTTTTGAGAGTGGCTAGGCGGCGATTGATTTCCTCGACCGGACTTTCCGGGGTGGTGGCTTCATTTTTTTCGGTGGCGGTTTCAACTATTCCGGCTTCTTCATTTTTTACTAGTGTTGGTTCTGGTTCGAGTGGAATATCTTTTATTTCAGCACCACTAACATAATTAGATATAGGAGTGGCTTCAATAATTTCCGCTAGTTTACTTTCCGCTTCTAAAGGCGCTTTGGATATTTTTGGTTCGGGATTTTCGGCTTTCGGCGGCGGCGGTGGAGGCGGGAGTTTTCTTTCTATTTCAGATGGCGCATCCTTTAATAACTCTTCGTAATCTAGGATGTCGGCCACTTGTTTTTTAACTGTTGGTCCATCTGGATCTAAGAGAATTGATTCGATGTCCGTTTCTGCCAGGGGCGTTACTGCATTTGGGGTGGTGTCGATTATTCTCTCAATCTTGCTAATCGGCGGTTGGTTTTCTGATTCCACTGCCTTTGGGGGCATAATTATTTCGGCGCTTGGATCAATTTTAATTTTGTGCTGAACTTTTTCCTTATCAATAATTACGCCAAATAATTCACCATAAATAATTTTTATTTCTTTTAACTCGCCGGTAACCGTGGCTTTTTCAAACGCATCCCTGCCGGTAACTATACTGCCTATTGGCGGTGTCTCCAGCGTTGGTTTTTTTTCTTTAGCGGCGGTATCCGCTTCTTCTAATTCCTTGTTTCGTGCTGTCTCAAAAGCGCTCATTTTATTTTGGGGATTATTTAATTTGAACTATAATAGTATTAATCATATAAATTTTAACTAATGGCGAATAATAACTCAATACCGATTGAACAGAAATTGGGGAGACTCCGAAGAGACTCGGAGGAAAGGGCTGCCAAGCGTTTAGCAGAAGAGATAGGATATCCCTACCTCGATTTAAGTAAGGCGGCAATTGCCTTAGAGGCGGTTAAATTAGTTCCGGAGGAAAAGGCAAAGCAAGCTAAACTGGCAGCAGTGGAGATTAGCGTTCAGAAGCTGGCGGTGGTGACGACGGATCCCCGTTTCCCCGAAGTGGCGGAGGTGATAAAAGATTTGGAATTAAAAAAATATAAAGTTAAAGTTTTTGTAGCTTCGCTTAGTAGTGTTAAACAGGCTTGGGCTTTTTATGAATATGTATCACCGGAGGCGAAAGATATCACCGGCAAGGTGGGAATCGACAAACAAAAGTTCGGCGAATTTACAAAGCGATGGGTTAGCATTCAAGTATTTAAAGAGGAGTTAGAGGGTTCTAATTTTGCAACACTCAGCACGACGGATATTTTCGAAATGGTTTTGGCAGAGGGACTAATAAGCCGGGCATCGGATATCCACTTCGAAGCCGGAGAAGAAATTGTGAGGGTGCGATTCAGAGTGGACGGTCTTCTTCATGATGTTTTGAGTAATTTACCGAGAATAAGTTATGAAAAATTAGTTTCGCGGATTAAACTTCTCTCAGGGCTGAAGATAAATGTCCGCAATGAACCGCAAGACGGGCGATTCACAATTAATGTAGCAGGGAAGGAAATTGAGATGAGAGTTTCAATTATTCCTTCGGAATTCGGCGAGACGATTGTGATGAGGATATTAAATCCTGACGCGATAAAAGTTGGACTTAAAGATTTGGGACTTCGGGAAGATGATTTGGAAATTGTGAAAAAACAATTAGGCAAGCCAAACGGATTAGTTTTAAATACGGGACCGACCGGATCAGGAAAAACAACGACGCTCTACGCGTTTTTGCAATCTCTCTCCAGCTCGGAAACAAAAATTATTACAATTGAAGATCCTATCGAATATCGGCTCGAGGGAATTGAACAGACACAAGTGGACCCGAGCGCGCAATACACTTTTGCAAAAGGGTTGAGGGCAATTGTTAGGCAGGATCCGGATGTGATCTTGGTTGGCGAGGTTAGGGATTTGGAAACTGCGGAGATTGCAATGCAGGCGGCCTTGACCGGACACGTGGTTTTCTCGACGCTCCATACCAACGACGCGATCGGGGCAGTTCCCCGATTGGTTGATTTGGGAGTAAAAACGCCGACAATCGGGCCGGCGCTTAGTTTGGTTATTGCCCAAAGGCTAGTAAGAAGGCTTTGTGATAAGTGCAAAAAAGAAAAGCATTTGGCTGCCGAAGAGCTAAATAAGATTAAAGAGCTGATAGAAAAAATGCCGGAGAGGGTAAATAGAGAAAAATATGATTTATCGGCGGGGCGGACAATTTACGAAGTGGTGGGATGTAATGAGTGCAATGGTTTTGGTTATAAGGGAAGAATTGGAATTTTTGAATTTTTGGAAGCTGGGGCTGAATTTGAAGAAATAATTTTGAAAGAAGCTTCAGAGGTGACGCTTCGAAAATTCGCAATTAGCCAGGGAATGGTAACGATGCAGGAAGATGGCATTCTAAAAGTTTTAGATGGGATTACGACTTTTGATGAGGTGGAGAAAGTGACGGGGTTAATTGGGGTTTAAGCGAGCGCTCCTCTTCTGTTTTTAGGGACCGGCGTCGCTTAGCTTCCAGCGGCTAAGCGCGCCTGCATCTCGGTTTCAAAACCCCGTTGTGACGGGGACCAAGCTTTTGAAACTTCCGATAGCTCCCTAAAAACAGAAAAGTCGCTTTTCTTTGAAGTATTCAAAAAGCTTCTAAAAATACTCGCTTACAGAAAAAGTAGAGATTTATTTAGAGAAGGGGAGAAAAACGAAACCCACCCAACTTGGAAGTTGAGCGGGTGGGTAGTTATTTTAAATCTGGGGGCCAACCTTATGGGAAGGGCGGCGAGAGACCCTTCTAAATGAAATTTAGAAGAGCGAAGAATTATTCCGAGGATGGGTCTCGCCGGAGCCAAACCGTCCGTTAACTAGGATTAATTCCTTACCCCAGATTTAAAACAACTATCTTCAATTGCCTGGATATTCTAGCATACTATTTTTAATTTGTCAAGAAGGAGATTCTGGAACCGAAAATGACCTACGGAACGTTATTTTCGTTGGATTTTGAAAGCTTGTCAAGTCGATTGTTTGCCTTTGATTCCCCAGGAGTTGTATATTGTAGTTATGAAATTGGAGAAGAAAAATGACTTGAATAAAGAGGATGCTACGATTGATCAGGCTTTGCGGCCGACTTCTTGGGATGAATATGTTGGCCAGGAAAGGATAAAGGATAATTTGCGGATTATTATGACGGCGGCAAAAAAAAGAAATGAATCAATTGATCACCTTCTTTTTTGCGGACCGGCTGGATTAGGTAAAACAACGTTGGCATATTTAGTGGCAAAAGAATTTGGAGCGGCAGTGAAGGTTACTTCCGGGCCGGCTTTGGAACGGGCGGGGGATGTGGCGGCGATTTTAACTAACCTCGAAGAGGGGGAGATTTTATTTATTGATGAAGCTCATCGGATGAATAGATTAATTGAAGAGGTGCTCTATCCGGCGATGGAGAGTCGAAAACTTCATTTAATGGTTGGCAAGGGGCCAAGCGCGCGGAGTTTAACTTTGGACTTGCCAGCGTTTACTTTGATTGCGGCGACAACGAGAGAAAATTTGCTTTCGGGACCGCTTCGATCGCGATTTGGGGCGACGTTTCGACTTAATTATTACGACCCGAAAGATATCAAGACTATAATTGGCCGATCGGCGAAGATTTTGGGAGTGAAAGTGGCGTCGGAGGCGGTGGATATCTTGGCCCAAGCTTCGCGGGCGACGCCGAGAATTGCCAATCGACTTTTAAAACGAGCGAGAGATTATGCTGAGGTTCACGGCGACGGAATAATAAAAGCAGAGATGGCGTTCGAAACATTAAAACTTTTGGATATCGATGAGCGGGGACTCGAGCCGAGCGACCGGCGACTACTCGAAATAATCATAAATAAATTCAGCGGGGGGCCGGTGGGAATTAATACTTTGGCGGCGGCCCTGAATGAAGAGAGAGGGGTGATCGAGGATATCTACGAACCGTATTTGATGAGTTTGGGATTTTTGCAGCGATCGTCGGCGGGGCGGTTGGTGATGCCGGCGGCGTATGAGCATTTGGGAATAAAAAGAAAAGGAGAACTCCTGTAGATTTGCGTTATGATATTAATTAATGAGTGGTTGCCGAATCCAGTTGGCAATGATACAGCGGGTGAATGGATGGAGATTTTTAATAGCGGCGGACAACCGCTTAGTTTGAATGGCTGGCGAATCGAAAATAATTCCGGCAAAAAGTTTTATTTGAAAGGCGAGATTGCTTCCGGAGAATATAAGGTTTTAAAGAGAAGCGAAACTAAATTGGCGCTTCAAAATCAAAACGGCGAATTGAAATTATACGACCCGAAGGGAAGTTTGATACAGACGGCGGCTTTTTATGGATCGGCGGCGGAGGGAAAAAGTTTTAGCCGAACTGATTCCGGAATTTTTTTGGCGACTGAACCGACACCGGGAGAGGTAAATAGATTTTTAGCTCAGGTCGAGGGGGCGAAAACAAATTTTGAATTTGGCCGGCCGATAAATGACGGTTTAGGATTCGGCGAGATTTTGATTTTGGCTTTGGGAAGCGCTATCTTTATAACCGCCCTGATTATTTTTTTAATAAAAAGAAATGAATACTTATCGAACTTATTCTTCAGACGAGACGAAGAAAGTTGGCAGTGAGGTGGCGAAAAAAGTATCAAGTATCCCCTCAAGATACTTCGGGGCAAGCAAGTGTCAGGTATCAAGCCGCAAAGGGGCGGTGGTTTTGGCTTTAAAGGGGGATTTGGGAAGCGGAAAGACAACTTTTACACAAGGATTTTTGCGCGGGCTGGGAATTCGGGGAAAAGCGCAGAGTCCAACGTTTGTGATTTTTAAGCGATTTGCGCTTCGTGATTTGCCGTTTACTAATGTCTATCATTTTGATTGTTATCGGATTAAAAAAGCGGACGAACTAAAAATTTTAGGAATCAAAGAAATTCTGGAAAATCCAAAGAATATAGTTTTAATTGAGTGGCCGGAACGGATTAAGAATATTTTGCCGAAGAATATTCGGAAAATTGAATTCAAGCACGGGAAAAAAGAGAATGAAAGGTTAATAAAAATAGCAAGATAGATTCGTGGTATTATAAAAAGATGAATTCGGAGGTTGGAGAGCCAAAAATTAGCGGAGGGGAAAAAGAGATAGTAAATCCAATGAAGGGTGGGGAGACTGAAAGCCCTCCAAAAATATTTCTGGAGCAATCTTTTGGCGACCAAAAGGATGTGGGAAGTTCTTTTGGGAGCGGAGATTTAGAAAGTCATATGAGAGGGGTAGAAAAAAAGATGAGGGAAAATCAAACTGCGACTGTTGGCGAGCTTATGAGTGAGGAGGAAATAAGAAATTATATTTTAGGCCATGAAAAAGCCCTAAAGGAATTGAGGGAAAAAATTTCCAATCATCAAGCCAGCGGATTAGAAGAAAAAACCTATTTGGAGGGAAACAGTGATTTTAAAAGAATGATTTTTTATTTAAACGAAATTAACCGGTTACCGAAGGAATTCGAGCATTACCTTTAAGGGGCTCGCTAGATTATAATATAGGAGTGAAAACCCTATTACTTATTGACGCTAATTCCTTAATTCACCGGTGTTTCCACGCCTTGCCGCCTTTAACAGCGCCGGATGGGCGGGCGACACAAGCGCTCTATGGCGTTTCCAATATTCTTCTTCGAATTTTAAAAGAAGATAAACCCGACTATGCGGCGGCACTTTTTGACCGACCGGAGCCGACTTTTCGGAAAGAAAGATTTAAGGAATATAAGGCTCAACGACCGAAGGCGCCGGATAATTTAGTGGAGCAAATTATTGCGGCGAGAGATTTGTTTCCTAAATTTGGAATCAAGACTTTTGAAATTCCCGGTTATGAAGCGGACGACTTGATTGCTACTTTAGCCCAGAAATTTAAATCGGAACCGGGGGTGAGGGTGATGATCTTAACCGGTGACCTTGATACTTTGCAGATGGTGGAGGGCGAGAAATTAGTGGTTAAAACTTTCCGGCGGGGGGTGAGTGACACTTTTACTTACGACGAGGCGGCAGTTAAAGCGCGCTACGACTTAGAACCAAAACAACTGACTGACTATAAGGCTTTAATCGGAGACGCTTCGGATAATATTAAAGGAGTGCCGGGGATTGGACCGAAAACAGCCAGCGAGCTTTTAAAAAAATACAGAACGCTCGATAATATCTATCGTAATTTAGATAAAGATCCAAAAGCGGCCAAAAAACTTGAGGGAACTAAAGAGAAGGCAGAATTTGCGAAGTCGTTGGTTATTTTGGAAATGAAGGCGCCGGTTAAGGTGGGTAATTTAGATGAATTGGTAATGGAGCGAGACGGAGAACAACTGGCAAATTATTTTCGAGATCTTGGATTTGAGAGTTTGGTGAAGCGAATGAATGGAGGAGCCGAATTGCCTACTTCTAATATCAAAGAGGTAGTTTTTGGTGGGAAAATTAAAACAACAAAAGAAGTTCCAATAAAGGCGGGGCAGGGCTCGATTTTTGGAACTCAGAAAAAGTCTGAGGTTTTTGAAACTAACGGCGAGATTTTGATTTTTGGGGAGAATCCAGAAAGCAGGGATTTTAGTTCTGATAAATTAAAAGTTGGTTTTGGGTTAAAAAATTTAATAAAGAATTTATGGCGAAATGGGAAAGATTTGAAGGAGCCTTATTTTGATTTAGGGGTAGCGTTTTGGTTGCTGGATCCTGATTTTAAGGATTATGAGCCGGAGGCGGTTTTCAAGCAATTTTTACGGCGAGAATTTCGGGGTAACGAGGATGATTTGAAATTGGCTTATAACTTTACAGCGAAGAAGATAAAAGAATATGAGATGGAGGAAATTTTTCAGAAAATTGAGATGCCGCTTATCGGGGTTTTGGCCGAGATGGAGAGCGTTGGGATTTTAACTAATATTTCCAAACTTAAGGCTCTTGAAGAGAAAATAGATATTGAGCTCGAAAAACTGACTGGAATAATTTACAAATTGGCGGGCGAGGAATTCAACATCAATTCACCCCAACAGGTTGGAAAAATTATTTTTGACAAATTGGGCGTAAACGCTAAGTTAGCCCGGCGGACGGAAGGTGGAGAGAGGTCTACAAATTTTGAGAGTTTGTTGGCTCTTCGCGGCCAGCATGAAATTATTGATTCGATTATTGATTATCGGGAGCATTTTAAGATTCAAACGACTTACGTGCGGCCATTCCAAAGTTTAGTTGATAACGAAGGGAGGTTGCACACCGAATTTATTCAGACCGGAGCGGCAACTGGGCGGCTTAGTTCTAAATCACCAAATTTACAGAATATTCCCCAGGGTTCAGTTTGGGCGAAAGAATTAAGGATGGCATTTGAAGCGCCAAAAAATTTTTCATTTTTAGCATTTGATTATTCTCAAATCGAGCTTAGGATCCTAGCATCTTTGAGTGAGGATGAAAAAATGACTGAGGCGTTCCAAAAAGGACAAGATATTCACTCTCTTACCGCTTCGAAGATCCTTAAGATTCCAATCAGCAAAGTGGGGCCAGAAGAAAGACGGCTGGCAAAAACTTTAAATTTTGGCTTGATTTACGGCATGGGTGTTTCCGCTTTTTCTAAAACGAGCGGTTTGAAACGAACCCAAGCCCAAGATTTTATTGACGCTTACTTTAAGGAGTTTTCTAGAATTAAAGAGTGGCAGGAAGAAATTAAACGACAAGTTCGGCAGAACGGTTACGTTAAAACCAAGACAAACCGAAGGCGGTATTTGCCAGGAATAAATTCGGGAGCGCAACGGCTGATCGCGGAGGCGGAACGGGCGGCGATAAATCAACCCATACAAGGATTAGCGGCCGATATAATTAAATTATCCATGATTCAAACCAGGAATTATCTAGCTGACAACAGTGTTTTTAGAAATAAAGCGAAAATGATTCTTTCGATCCATGACGAATTGCTCTTGGAGGTTCACGATGATATTATTCAAATAGTCAAAGCCGAGGTTTTAAAGATAATGGAAAGGGTTTTTGACTTGGGTTTGCCGTTAAAAGTTGATATCTCGGTTGGGCAAAATCTAGGCGAATTAAAGAAATAAATTTAACAGATGGCAGTATTTTTTGATAAAAAAATCGGGGTGTTGGGTAGTTCAGAATATGGCGGGGAGATCAAATTTTATAAATTTTTCTTGATACCGCTTTTGATTTTAATTATTTTAGGCGGGATAGGTTTTTATTTTTATAAACTGGATACGCAATCGGCGGTAACCTATGGAGGAATTTTGGCGCTGGTTGGACTTCTTGTTATGTTTTTGGTTTTTAGAATATTTACCCTAAACTACAGGATTCGAACCGAAAATAGGGAGTTTAAAAATATAATTTTGAATTTTGATGACGCGCTTATTGTTTATGACCGAGAGTTTAGAATTTTGTTTTTTAATCCGGCGGCGGAGCGGCTTTTTAACATCAGGGTTAGTGAAGTTTTAGGAAGAGTGATTACGCCGCAAGATGCAGGGCAAATTGGTTGGAAACTCTTCACACAGGTGATTTTCCCGACACTCGCGCCAACCGTAATTAATCGGTCAAAATCGGGACAATATCCTCAAGTGATCGATCTTTCTTTTGATGGCCCCGAGGTGGATTTTCGAGTAACAACAATGCCAGTGACGGACGAGGGAGGGAATCTTTTAGGTTTTATGAAAACCATAAGCGACCGGACGAGGGAGCAGTTTTTACTTCGTTCAAAAAGCGAGTTTGTGACGGTGGCCTCCCATCAATTAAGGGGGCCAATCACAAATGTGAATTGGGCGCTTGAATCACTAAGCCAAGATAAAAATCTTGATGAGAATAGTAAAACTTTGGTTCAAAACGCGCTGGTGGCCGGCCAGCTACTTTTAAAAATAATTGAAGATTTGATTAATGTAGCGAAGATTGAAGAGGGAAGATTTGGTTACACTTTTGAACCAACTGATTTAATTGATTTCATTAATAAAATTTTGACGAATGTTTTGCCTCAAGCGAAGCGGGCAGGAATCAAAATTTACTTTGACAGGCCGGGCGAGCCGCTGCCGGAAGTGATGACGAATCAAGATAAACTCTCGGTGGTTTTTTACAACTTTTTAGATAACGCGATTCGGTACAATGTTCAAAATGGCGAGGTAGTGGTAAAAGTGGAAAAGTTGCCCGACCAGCCGTTTATTCAGGTGAGTATAAAAGATACAGGAATTGGCATTCCACAGATAGAACTAAAAAAAATGTTCATGAAATTTTTCCGAGCCGAGAACGCGATTAAGTTCCAGACTGAAGGTTCTGGTTTAGGGTTATATATTAATAAAAATATTGTGGCGGCTCACGGCGGAAAAGTTTGGGCAGAGTCGGAAGAAAATAGAGGTACAACTTTCTTTTTCACTTTGCCGACCGATCGGAGTGTGATTCCGGTTGAGGAGGTGGCGCAGGAGGAGTAATAATTAGATTAGGGTCTAGCTTTAAAATAAGATGCCAGAATTGCCTGAGGTTGAAACAGTGGTTAGGGATTTGCGCCTGAAAATAATTGGACGGCGAATTTTGGATGTTTGGACGGATTGGCCGAAGTATTTTAAACCGCATTATAGTTTGGCGACTTTTAAGAAACATGTTTTGAGAAAAAAAATAGAAGGAGTTGAGAGGCGAGGAAAAAATATTCTAATTCATCTTTCCGACAAACACTTACTCCTAATTCATTTAAAAATGACGGGGCATCCGTTAGTCGGCAAGTGGCAAATCGCAAATCGCAAATGGATTCCGGTTTCGAAGTCGAAATTAATGGCGGATCCGAAAAATGGATTTATCCGGCTGATTTTATTTTTAGATGGGCCAAAAAATTCTAATATGCTAGCACTTTCGGATTTAAGAAGATTTGCGAAAGTGCTCTGCGGGCCAAAAGAAGAAATTTTCAACTTGCCGGATTTAAAGGGGTTAGGGCCGGAAGCGCTGGTGATTAATTTCAGGGAATTTTCTGATAGGTTTGAGGGGAAGCGGGGAAAGATCAAACAGGTTTTAATGGATCAGAGTTTTGTTGTTGGAATCGGTAATATTTATTCGGATGAAGTTTTATACAAGGCCAAGATCCATCCGGCGAGCCGGGTGGAAAAATTAAAGGAGAAACATTTAAAAGCCATATTTAAAGCGATGCGGGAAATTTTAAATAAGGGGATAAAATTTCGAGGAACGAGTTCGGATGATTTTCGAGATACGGCCGGGAAAAAAGGAGAATATGGAAAGGTGATTTTGGTTTATCAGAAAACTGGCCAGAAATGCCCGAAAAAGCATATAATTCAGCGGATGAAAATTGGTGGGAGGTCGGCGCATTTTTGTTCAAAGTGCCAGGAATTGATAAGCTAAAATTTTAAAAATGATTATATTTTTATATGGTCCTGACGACTATAGACGAGAAGAAAAACGGCGGGCGATTGTTGGGGAATTTCTAAAGAAGCGTTCAGGGCTTAGCGTGCGATTTTTTTCTGCCGAAGGAGATTTGAATTGGTTTGAAGAATTTAAAAGTTTTCTTAGAAATCAATCTATCTTCGAATCAGCAAAACTTGTTGTGATAGGTGGAATTTTAGAGGTGCCAGCTAAAGGCTTGGCGGAGGAGCTTAAATTATTTTTAGAGAATAAAAGCGTAACGGTGGTTATTTCCACACCGGATAAACCGGGAAAGGAATTAAATTTTCTTCTCAAAAAACCTGTGCTTACCCAAGGGTTTGATGTTTTAAAAGGAAAAGAGTGGAATCTTTTTGTGAAAAGGGAAATTAAAAAAAGGGAGATGAATTTTGCGCCGGCAGCGGTGGATTTTTTAGAGAAAGTTTACGAAGGAAATCCTTGGCGTTTGGTGACTGAATTAGATAAATTGAGATGTTTGGAACTAGAAATTATTGATAGGAAAGATTTGGAAAAAATGGGACTAGAAGTGATGCCTAATTTTTGGAGTTTGATTTTGGGATTTAAAAGCCGGTTTTTAGGTGATCGATTGCGAGCGCTTGAGAAAATGTTGGGCACGAATGAGCCAACGGCAAAAGTTTTTAATATTATTGCTTACCAATTACCGGAAAAGATAGAAAAAATCGCAGGTTATGATTTGGCGATTAAGTCAGGGAAAATGGATTATGAAGAAGCGCTGGTTGATTTAGCGCTTAGTTAGCTATTTCCCTAGAATTTTAGAAATGCGAGATTTGAGGCGGCTGGCCTTATTTTTTTTGATGACGTTGGTTTTAGCGGCTTTATCCAACGCCTGAAAGGCTTTCGATAAAAGAGCTTGGGCCTCTGTTTTTTGCTTGTTTTTTGCAAGCTTGCGAACTTCTTTTACAACCTGCTTGTAGGTCTCTTTTCGTTTCAAATTTTGTTTCCGGCGGGAGACATTTTGCCGGAGAGCTTTTTTGGCGGATTTGGTGATTGGCATAAAGGTTTTAGTGAATTAGATAATAGACGTTTTTAGGTGATAAGTCAATTCTATTTCTTTCTTTATTGATCAGATCTTTCTTCTTCTTTTTTAAATTTAAGAATCCCTTTTTTGATTAGATAGTGGGCAAGGTAGTTGAGGATAAGAAAGATGATAACGCTGACAATAATAATAAGAACGACTGACTCGGTTTTTTTGAAAAACTGGAGTGATTTTAAAGGAATAAAGCCGGAAGAGATAAAATAAACGGCGCCGAGCATCCCGACGATCCAGACGAAAATGGCAGCTAGGCTGGTTTTAAAGAATTCTTTAAAATTTACTTTAGCCCACCCGGCTAGAAAAACAATCGGCGCGTTGGTGCTCGAGATAAACTTAGCCAGGAAGAGCCACTTGATGCTGCCTTCGTGGATGTAGTCTTCAATACGGTGGTGATTGGTAAATCTTTTTTTGAGCCATTCGCCGAAGCGGGTATCGTGGAGACTGCGGCCGAGCAAATACCAGCCAACATCGTTTATAATATCAGCGGCGAGAACAGTGAGGATGGTTAAGAGCATTCCCCAACGTCCGAGATAACCAAAGAGGGCAAGCCAGAAGCTGGAAAAAGCGGCGGCATTGCCGATGATGATGGCGGAGAGAAATACAATGGTGTAGTAAAGGAGATGGTGGCCGTTGGCTAGAGTTTCGACGCCGTTTAGCATTGAACAATTATAGCAGATCGGATTTGGTTTGACGGGAAATCGGGTTTTATTTAAGATGGGATTACAAAAAGATGGTGCCTATAGCTTAGTGGTAAAGCTCCGCTCTGTGGAAGCGGCGATATGGGTTCAATTCCCATTAGGCACCCATTAGGAAATTAAAAATTCGGAGCAAGTTATTTGCTTGCTTTTTGTTTTTTAGAGACTTAGGATGGGGTTAGTTTTTTGAAGGAGGTAAGAATGCAACATGCGGTAGTAGGATTTTTCGTGAAAGACCGTCGGGTTTGCTTGCCTCTGAAACTTAAGGGATTTGGAGCAGGCAATCAGAATGGATATGGCGGCCGGATAGAGGATGGCGAGACGGAAGAAGAAGCACTTTTTCGAGAGATTAAAGAAGAATCGGGCTTGGATGTTCGCGGAGCTAAAATCACAAAAGTGGCGATTATAATAACTTTTTTCGGCGAGGAACCGAAATTTGTTTTGCACATTTTTTTGATTGAAGATTGGGTCGGCGAACTAAAGGCTTCGGAAGAAATGGGCGAGCCGGAATGGTTTTTCTTTGAGGAGATTCCTTTTGATCGGATGTGGGTAGCGGATAAAAAATGGCTGCCGCAAATATTGGAAGGAGTAAAACTCCGAGCAGTCATTCGATTTTCTACTGACGGGAAAAGAGTGGATCGGTTTGATCCATTTGAGGTTGAGCAATTTTGAAAAGGATTGGTTTTCGGACCAATCTTTTTTGTTATTTTGATTTTTGCTCAAACTTCATCCACTCGTTATTCTTTTTGAAATTTTTCCAGTATTGAGAGGCCTGCGGTTTTATGGCGCCGTAGTATTTGCTGTTTAGTTTTTTCTGGCCGTAGGGATGTTCGGCGGCAGAGGAGAGCGGAGTGAAGGAAATTTGGGCAATCGGCATTTTATAGTAGAGCTTAATGGGAAGCGGAGAAATGTTATGAAGCTCAAGCGTCATTTTGAGTTTGTTGCCAGGGTCAAGATAGCCGGCGGTGGCGTGAATGATGAGGCCGATGCGACCGAGCGAGGATTTGCCCTCAAGGCGGCCAACCATGCTGTCACTTACACCAGTTATTTCGTAGGCCATACCGAGGGCGAATTCGCCCGGGTGAATTATGAACTGGCGATGTTCGTCAATTTTTACTTCTTCCATCATGTGGTCGATTGGTTCTTTGGGATCAATGCAGACGTTTTGTTCGGTTTTAAAAACTAAAAAATCACCGCCCAAATGAAGATCAACTGAGGCCGGTTGGATGGCGTTTGGAAAAAGGGGATCGATTACGATCTGGCCGGTTTTAAGAGCTTTTTTGATGTCGCGGTCGGAGAGAATCATTTGATTAAAGTATAGGGTGCGGTATTATTGTTGGCAACAGCCCTATGGTTGACAAGGAAATAGAAAATTTAATTAAGGCGGAAACGAAGAGGCAAAATGATACTTTGGACTTAATTCCATCGGAGAATTTTGTTTCGGAAGATGTGCTCGAGGCGCTTGGGTCAATATTTACCAATAAGTATGCCGAGGGGTATTCGGAGATGAGATATTATGGCGGTAACGAAAATGTTGATCAGCTAGAGATTCTAACGAAGACGAGAGCGCTTAAACTTTTCGGACTTAATGAAAACGAGTGGCAGGTTAATGTCCAACCATATTCCGGTTCGCCGGCGAATTTGGCGATTTATTTTGCTCTAGTGCCGGTCGGTGAAAAAATTATGGGCTTGCAGTTGGATATGGGCGGACATTTAACGCACGGACATAAAGTTAGTTTTACTTCTAAAGTTTGGGAATCGGCGCCGTACACATTAGACAAAGAAACAGAGGAATTAAATTATGAAGAAATTAGAGAAATGGCGAAGAGGGAAAAACCAAAGCTGATAGTCGCGGGATTTACGGCTTACTCAAAAATTATTGATTTCAAAAAATTTAGGGAGATTGCGGACGAGGTAGGGGCATATTTGATGGTTGATATGTCTCATTTTGCTGGGCTGGTGGCGGGCGAAGTTTATCCAACACCGTTTGAATACGCGGATGTGGTGATGACGACTGCGCACAAAACACTAAGAGGGCCGAGAGCGGGGGTGATATTTACGAATAAAGAATTAAGAATTATGAATAATGGGAAAGAGATTGAAGGGTGGAAGGCGGTTGATAGGGCGGTGTTTCCGGGACTCCAAGGCGGGCCGCATGCAAATCAGATTGCGGCGATAGCGGTGGCGTTTGGAGAGGCGATGAAGTCAGAATTTAAAGAATACGCGAAACAGATCGTTTCAAATGCCAAAACACTAGCTGAAGAATTAAAGAAATTTGGTTTCAGAATTGTGGCTGGCGGAACAGAAACACATTTGATTTTGATTGATGTTTTTGAAAAAGGAATTAGCGGAAAAGATGCGGGTGATCAATTGGAAAAGAACGGAATTATTGTCAATAAAAATACTATTCCTTATGATTCGCGAACGCCGATGGACCCATCGGGAATTCGGCTGGGAACGCCAGCTCTAACTACGAGGGGGATGAAAGAAGAGGAAATGAAAATAGTGGCGCGGTTGATTAGGGATGTGTTGCTGGAAAATAAAAATGTTTTGGACGAGGTGGGGAAATTGTGCGCGAGATTTCCTCTTAAATATAAAATTTAATGATTATTGAAGGAAAGGAAATTGCGAAAAAAATTGTTGATGAGCTGAAGCTAAAGAAGGGAGAGCGGCAGAGTAAATTTATGGGAGCGTTGCTTGTTGGCGACGATCAGGCTTCGGTTAATTTTTTGAATCAAAAGAAAAAAGTGGCGGAAGAATTGGGAATTAGTTTCCGACTTCACAGAGCGTCGGCAACAGTGACAACAGATGATTTGCGAGCGGAGATTGGAATGTTGTCGCGGCCAAAAAATTGCGGCGGATTTATTGTGCAGCTGCCTATTCCCGAAGGGATTAATCGTCATTATGTTTTGAACGCGATACCAAAGGAAAAAGATGTCGATTGTTTGAGCGAGCAAGCGTTAGGAGCGTTTTATACCGGTAGGGGAAAGGTGGCGCCGCCGGCGGTGGAAGCGCTTAATGAAATTTTAGAATGGAGAATTAAGAATGGAGAATTTCCAAATTTGCGGGATTTGAAAGTGGTTTTAATTGGGGCGGGGTTTTTAATTGGGAAGCCGTTAGGGTTTTGGTTGCAGAATCGAGTGGGGGAATTAACAGTGCTTGATAATACCGTGAAGGATGTTCGTGCTAAACTCAGTGATGCTGATGTGGTGGTGAGTGGAGCAGGAGTGCCGAAACTTTTTTCGGCGGCGGATTTGAAATCAGGAGCGTTGGTAGTTGACTTCGGTTATGGCCGAGAGGGGGATAAAATTAGCGGCGATTTTGATTTATCCGGAGCGGATGATAAAAAGATTTTTTATACACCGACACCGGGCGGAACGGGGCCGGTATTGGTGGCAAAATTATTTAATAATTTTTGGAAGTTGAATTCTTAGCGGTTCTTGAGTATATTTTTGGCTTGGGGAACTTAGCTCAGCTTGCCCCGCCACACTTGGGCGTTTAGCTCAGTGGTAGAGCGTCTCGTTTACACCGAGAAGGTCGTAGGTTCAATCCCTACAACGCCCACTACTTCGCTCCTTGCGGAGCTACGTAGCGCACAGCACTATCTTAACTCTTTATTAAATTATGTAGTGCAGGTATGTCTTTTTTTGCACTTGTAACTTCGTGATGGAGGATTAAAATTAAATTAGTAATTTGCTAAGTTTTTTTAGGATAGATTCGGAAGCAAAGGGGTGGTTGCTTGGCCTTCTTGATTTACTCACCTTTTTCTCTTTACGTTTTCTATAAGACTAAGACCTTGTGGGAGCGCGAAGTATCGGATTTCTAACTTTCTCCCCGGAAGTTGAAATTCAGTTATTATGGGCGGGACATTCTTGTCCCGCCCAATGTGGAACTTTTATTCTTGAGTTATAGATTTTCTCGGGGTAGAGAAAGGAGGAGCTTGGGTTCCTGAAGATAACCTATCGGATTCACAAAAGGGGAGCAGCCTGAACTATCTGGAGAGGACTTGCGGGTAAGGAAGATTTCCTCACCCGCATTTTTTTATTTCATTCTAATGCTCGTAGATTAAATTCTAATGCCCCGCTTTCTTCGGGGCATGAGATTTTGTAAAATTCGAGAGTTTAATTAGAATGTCCCGCCATCGGCGGGACATAAGAAACTCTAATTTCACTTTGTTCAATTCTATTGCTCCGCTTCCGTCCCGCTTTGCGGGACTTCTTCGGGGCACCACATTTTGTAACGCTCGTAAACTTGCTAACAAAATCTAGTGTCGGGGTGCCGGGAATTGAACCCGGTCTACATGCTCCCAAAGCATGCGTACTACCGGTATACTACACCCCGAAGTGAAATTGATTTGTCAGAATCAGATTAAATAATATTTGCTAATCGAGCAAGTTTTTGATAATTTTTGAGTTGACGCTGCCCCTGTAGCTCAATGGATAGAGCAACGCTCTTCTAAGGCGCTGATGCGGGTTCGATTCCTGCCGGGGGCGCAAAGAAAAAGCGAGTAAAAAAAATACCTGTACGGTTTTTATAAAAGTTTCGGCTTGATGTTTTGCGGGCCTCTTAAATGTTATAATTTCTCTATGTTTATAACATTTAATAACGTGAAAATGGTTGCTGATTTATTCTCAAACCGTTTATTTAATAGAGCAAGTATTTTAGTGTTGGTTATTTCGATTTTTGTTTTTGGCGGATTGACTCCTGATTTAGCGCAGGCACAATCTGTTTCTTTAAATGATTCGGGTTTTGAAAGTTGTACGGTGGCAACAAACCCGCCGCCGGGATGGACGGTGAGTAATAATAATGCCGGTTGTATGAATAATCTTGCGCAGGCGGGAACCTGGCGGGTGTTTGCAGTCACTAATTCTTATTTGCATCAGCCGATTTCACTTGCAGCCGGAATAAATTATACATTTGGAGTTTACGCGATGAATGTAGCAGGGGCGAATCCGGCGACACTTTTAATTTCATCGGCTCCGGGTGGGGGGACAACATATTGCACGGCTAATACTCAGGCTTTGGGCTGGACGCAAATTTCTTGTTCTTATACTCCGGTGGTTAATACGACAGCGTATTTTAATTTAGTGGGAGGACCGAATGACCCGGGATCTAGATTTGATGAAGCGACGGTGATAGGCGGAGGAGACTCTAGTCCATCGACCGACATCACCCCGCCCTCGGTTTCAATGACTAGCCCAACTAGCGGAGCGACCGTCTCAGGCTCGGTGAATGTGACAGCAACAGCGTCTGACAATGTCGGCGTCGCTGGCGTCCAGTTCAAACTAGACGGAGCTAATCTAGGCGTTGAAGATACAACATCACCCTAT
>JBAYLC010000002.1:0-177442 GCA_041664245.1 Minisyncoccota bacterium | reverse complement strand
GGGTACGACGGAGCATGGAGCACAGTTATAACGAATCCCCGAGACTTAACATTTTCTCCCAGTTCCCCTTGGACGCCGCCAGCTACTGGCATCTACACTCTGACGGCAACCGCAAGAGATGCCAGCGGCCTAACTGCTACAATAACAAGCACTCTTGCCGTTTTTACCGCCGCAAACTATCCAAATGACTACTATTTCAACACTAATTTGCAAACTCCGCCAATCTATTCCTGGGGGCAAAATTATCCTGACTTATGGGGCTTAAAAACCATTAACGCAAAACAGGCGTGGGATAAACTATATAATTTCACGCGCGGAGATGTTAATGCTGATGGGGTTATCAACCAGACAGATATTAGTTACTTGAACTCATATATTTATACTGATGGACCAGCCCCTCAACCATTCCTCGCCGGTGATGTTGATGGAAATATGAAAATTAACATTGCCGACGGCGTCGCACTCGGTTTATTCGTTCAAAACAACACACCCTTCCCCACGCCCCAGCCACTCCCAGAAATCACTATCGCAGTAGTGGATACCGGCTTGGACATAACACATGAAGATATTCAGGGAAATCTTTGGACTAATATTAGTGAAATCCCAAGTAATGGCATAGACGACGATGGTAATGGTTACGTGGATGATATTCACGGCTGGTCTTTCGGCAATAAAAATAATCCGAATGTCGGCGATACGGTTGGTCATGGCACTCATGTTGCAGGCACAATCGCCGGAACAACAAATAACACCGCCGGGGTTGCCGGAGTTTGTCCAAGTTGTAAAATTATGCCGCTTGAAGCAAACCCACTCAGTTCAGATAATTTGGCGGGCGGATTACTATACGCGGTTAACAATGGTGCAAAAGTTATTAGTAACAGTTGGGGTTCAGTAATAAATGACGATATAGTTAATGACGCTCTGGATATTGCTAACGCCGCTGGAGTGACACTTGTGTTTGCCGCCGGAAATTCTTCAGCTGATGCTATGCTTTTTTATCCGCAAAAGCCTTATCTAATTACCGTTGCTGCCTCAGATGCCTTGGACAATCCCGCAAGTTTTACAAACATCGGTCCACGGATTGATGTTGCTGCGCCAGGCGCCGACATTCTATCCCTTCACGCAACTGGAACTGACCTATATGGCGACGGAGTGCACACTGTAAATTTGAAATACTATCGTGCCAGCGGCACTTCCATGGCCGCGCCGCACGTTGCCGGACTAGTCGGACTAATTCTTACCGAGCACCCGGGATATACTTCCGCGATGATACGCAATGTTCTCCGCATTTCCGCGCACGACATCGGCGCAACTGGATGGGATCAAGCTTCCGGC
The DNA here is from genome assembly GCA_041664245.1 of Minisyncoccota bacterium. Taxonomy (GTDB): domain Bacteria; phylum Patescibacteriota; class Minisyncoccia; order UBA6257; family 2-01-FULL-56-20; genus JBAYLC01. The sequence goes on along the minus strand of JBAYLC010000002.1, from coordinate 176,107 downwards.
TATGGAAGAATAGACACATCTGCTGCGTTAGATGTTGACCTGCCCGTACCTTGCATGGCCTCAATCAGTTACCCAATTAACTGGCTCAACCCAAAAGATTTAACGAATAAAGTAATCGATATCACCGGCACCGCTAAATGTGCTGGTAGCGCCATGCAGAAATACTCTATAGATTTTAAACAGGGCGAAATGGGTGCCTGGCAACAACTAGCGACTAATACAAACGCCGTAGAAAATGGCGTGCTCTTTTCGAGTTGGGACACCTCGATCTTTCCCCAAGGAAAAGTAGCGTTGCGGCTTTCAATGACTGACACCCGTGGAAGAGTTTTTCAAGATATGAAAGAAATAAAAATCGGACCGAGTGTAAAAACCACTATGCCTCCAAGCCCGATTGATTTTCAAAATCCCTTTATGGCGCCAACACTCGCCGACATCAGCTCGAGCACTCCTGGTCAAGAAATCCAGTTTGCCGAACATGCTTTCACTGGAACGGGTCAAAAGGTTCCAGGAACATGGCCAAAATCGCCAGCTGATAGTTATCTTACCGGCACCATGAGTCGAAACGGGACAATTATCACCCAACGTTTCAACAATATTCCCCAAGAAACAACGATTGAGTTCCTCCGCGCTAATGGGAACTCAATGTCCTCCTTCAATAAGCCAGAACTATCGAACTACAATCTGTTTCGAACATTAACATCTATTGACTTCAATCCGACGCAAAAAGACGGCGATGAGATTGTGGCGATGACAAATGATAATTTATACATCTTAAATGCGTCTGACCAGCAAATTTCTGCCATACCCCTAGCAGATAAACATGCAAATTATGGCTTTGGTAATATCGACGGCGGCAATGATATCGAAATCTACACATATTACAAAAATGACTTCTGGCAATCTAAAATTGAAGTATACAAGTACACCGGACAAAAAATATTAGAAATAAACCCCACGTTATATCAAACGGTTAATCCCCCATATATGATCAATGACTCGGCTGACATGTATAGTTCAGCCGATCTTAACCATGATGGAAAAGATGAAATAATTGCCGTTATATATCAATCAGGCAAGTACGCTAAAGTAGTAACGTACACCTATCCCGGCGCCATACTTTGGGAAAAACAGATCGTACGGAGATCCACCATGCTGGATGTTTCTCCGGTTTATCAGCCAACCATCGCTGATATTAACGGCGATGGTAAAATAGAAATTGTGATCCCCAGTAATGATTACCTGTATTTACTTGATGAAAATGGAAATGAACTCTGGTCAAAACACGGAATCGGCTATGCCTATCTAGACAACCAACCACTCATTGTGAACCTCGATGCCGATCCTGATATGGAAATTCTTTTCACGAGCAGCTTTGGTTTTATGCACGCGCTCAATATAGATGGATCAATCGTAAATGGATATCCCGTGAAAGTACCAGGAAATTTAACCTATGCAACACCCGCAGTCGGTGATATGGACGGTGATGGATTGAATGAAATAGTTATTTCAGACAGCATGGTCAGTATGGACTTAAAACTCACCATATTCGACACTGATGCCCTGGCTAATAACTTATGGCCTCAATTCCAGCAAAATGCCCAACGCACGGGGACATACGCACTAACCCATTGCGATGGTAGGATAGCCGGCGATGCTAATGGCGATGGATCCGTAGATATCAGTGATGCGGTTTATCTTATTAGTTACATTTTCTCGGGTGGTCCAGCGCCACAACCGTTGGCGGCCGGCGATGCTAATGGCGATGGATCCGTAGATATCAGTGATGCGGTTTATCTTATTAGTTACATTTTCTCGGGTGGTCCAGCGCCAAAGTGTTCAAGCAACCTTACTACCGTAAAACTTAGTGCTAACCCAAAACAAAATTACACCTTACAATCTTTCACGAAAAAATATTTCGAAACTTCTACTGCACCTGCCGCACCGCTAATAGCTAAATAAGCATTATCAACTTTAATAATTTTTCTGCCGTCACATGAAAGGATTTATAAATTTTGTCCGCGAACAAGGTGTGGTGGGGCTCGCCGCTGGCTTTATTCTCGGCGGCGCAATATCAAAAGTCGTCTCGGCATTAGTTAGCGACCTAATTGATCCTCTTCTCGGTGTAATATTGGGCGCGGCCGGGGGATTTAAAACAGCGTCTTTAAGAATCGGATCCACAGAAATCCTCTATGGTGACCTAATAAGCGTGGCAATCGATTTTATTGTTATTGCCTTAGTTGTTTATTTTGGAGTTAAACTCCTCGGTCTTGATAAATTGGATAAGAAAAAAGAATAAACATTAATTTATTCTTCATCCAATTTCTATTATCTAACTTCCAATATTAACGCTCACATTCCCCTATCATCCTGATCAACTTTTTTATTAACTTGTTGCCAAAATTTGATTATAAAAATCACTATCGCCGCAAAAATGAAGAAATGGATAAGGCCACCAAACGTATGGGCCGTTATTAAGCCCAGAAGCCAAAGAAGTATGAAAACTATAAAAATGGTCCACAACATACTCCTATAGCCACTATAACGACAAAAAAAGCCTTTTGTTACGCCAAAAAATCGCCTAGCAAAGAAAATTATCCCCCGCTTCTTGCTTTCTAGCTGTATTCTAGACTACCTATTCTTTGTATCTTTCTGGAGTGTTTCCAAAGCTTCTTTCACGGTAGTCATGAATTGCGCCGGAAAAATAATAGTAGAATTTTTTTCCGTAGAAATCTCCGCCATAGTCTGAAGAGTGCGAAGCTGAAGAGCGACTGGATGGCTGGCGATTATATCCGCTGCCTGCCCTAGTTTTTCCGATGCCTGAAATTCTCCCTCAGCCGCCACGATTTTCGCTCGGCGTTCTCTCTCTGCTTCCGCTTCTTTCGCCATTGCTCTCTGCATGTTATCTGGAAGAATAATATCTTTAATCTCAACCGCAGTAACCTGAATACCCCACGGCTCTGTGTGCACATCTATCACATTCTTTATTTTTTCGTTAATATCAACCGTCTGTGATAAAAATTGATCAAGCATAAATTGGCCAACGACATTTCGAACGGTCGTTTGGCTAATTTGATTAACGGCATCATGGACATTTTCAATTGCCATTACTGATTTTTGAGAATCTACCACGTGATAATAAGCAACTGCCGCAATATCAATCGAAACATTATCTTTAGTGATAATTTTCTGCGACGGAATATTCATAGTCACAGTACGAAGTCCAACTCTTACCATTCTCTCAAAAATTGGAAAAACAAAAATAAGACCCGGACCGCGCGTTCCGATAAGGCGGCCCAATCGAAAAATAACCGCTCGCTGATATTCCGTCACGACCTTAATGCCGAAAAGCAAAATAATTACCAGCAAAATAATTAAATATACTAAGATATTCATATCGCTATAATATACCAACAATAAATTTAATCAATATTCGATATTATTAGATGATTAAAACAGCTTCCAAACGTCTCGAATCGTTACCACAACCATCAGAAGAATAAGCAAGGCAAATCCAATGCCATTTATAATCCCCTCTACTTTAACGGGAATCGGCGAACCCTTTATTTTCTCAATCAAAATCAAGAAAAATCTCCCGCCGTCTAGCGCCGGAAAAGGCAAAAGATTTAAGACCGCCAGGTTTATAGAAATCAAAGCGATTAAATTCACGATATAAATAATCCCTAATTGGCCGGCCGTTTGCGCTACTCCAAAAACTCCAACTGGCCCCACCACGCCTTCCAATAGTTTTCCGGTTAAAACAAGATTTTTTAGCAAAAGCCCGAAAGCCTTTAAAGTCATCCAAACTAACTGCGCGCTTGTTATTAGACCATCATAAAAAGACTTGAAAAAACCCGACGAGCCAAAACCCGCCTCCGTTAGCTCCACACCTAACGCGCCAACGTTAGGGTCATTAGTAATCCTCGGCGTCACTTTAAATTCTAAATTCTCGCCTCCCCTTTTTATTTGAACGCTAACTTCTTTTCCTTTGCTAGCCGAAATAAAATCAACAAACGGCGCTGATTCTAGATAATTTTTTACCACATCACCGGCTTTTATTCCTGCAATTGCCGCTGGCGAAGCCTCTTGTACTCCGCTCACCACCAACTCCTTCGGAGTTCCAACCATAAAAACAATCGAAATCAAAAGCCAACCGATAATAAAATTAATCGTTACCCCCGCCAAAATAATTAGTGCCCTCTTCCATGCTGGTTGGAAAAGAAAAATTCGCTTTTTCTCTTCCGTGGTTAAACTATCCAACTTCTCATTTTCGCTGCTGATTCTGTCATTCTCACCAGCAATTTTTACAAAACCTCCGAACGGCAGCCAATTCAAGCTATACTCTGTCTCGCCCTTTTTTTTGGCAAAAATCCGCGGCGGAAAGCCAAAGCCAAATTCATCAATTCGTAATTTAAAAAGTTTGGCGACAAAAAAATGCCCCGCTTCGTGGCCAAAAATTAAAATTGATAAACCGATGATAACAAGAATTATTGTAAGCATTACAAAAAATTATACGGGAAAAGAACAATAAAGCAACAAAACCAAATACCCTATACAGGCGAAACGGTAGAACATTTACAACAACTACAACAATTAGAACTTTATTCCTTAATTTCCTCAAGCTTCGCCCCCACCATCGTTTCAATCTTTCCGTTATTCTCATCCACCACTTTCTGAATTTTTTCTTTGAACTTGAAAGATTGATCCTCGCTTATTTCTTTATCGTCGGCGGCAGCTTTTAACTTCTTCATCGCTTCGTCTCGCTTATTCCTTACCTGAATCCGCACTCCTTCGCTCATTTTTTTTACCATCCGGGAAACTTCTTCTCTTCGCTCCTCAGTTAGAACCGGCAAATTTGCCCTCACTAAATTACCATCATTAGAAGCCGACATTCCGATTTTTGCGTCTTCAATGCCCTTCATCACCGCTCCCACCGATGCCTTATCCCAAACGCTAATTTGAATCGTTCGTGGCGGAATCACACTTAAAGAACCGAGTTGTTTAATCGTCATCTCTTGCCCATAGCAGCTCACCCTTATGTTCTCGACAAATTCGACCGACGGCCGACCACTTCTGATTGTTGATAACTCCTCTTTAAGTTTCCCAATCGAAGAACTAAGTTCCCCCTCTAAGTCTTTGACAATTTGTTCTGGATCACTATTCATTTTAAGTATAATATCACGGAAAGTATGCTGCACGCCATCTTCTTTATTCTCAATTCTTCATTCTGTGTTCTTAAAAAACAGCGCCTCCAACTGTAACCGCGGATTCAAATTAAAAAAATTCAAGTTCCGCCGAAGTTCCATCAACTTATGCCAAAATTCCGGCCTCATTTTATTTTGTCCTGCCACTTCAATCCCTAGAGCTTCCAAAAATAAATTGATGTCAAATTTCTCCTCTTTCACTAAATCTTTAATAAAAGTTTTTCGCTCCGAAGGTGCTAGTTCTAAAGTCTTTGCCGCTGCCGTTATTGCTTCGTTAAATTTATCATCGGATAAAATTAATCTCGCCAACCCAGGTTGGCCGAAAGATTTTTCCGCCAATTCCGTGGCTTTTTTATCGGGCACTAAATATTCCCTCTTTAACCATTCTTCAATTTCCTTTTTTGAAACTTGGGAAAAATAAATTTTATGCAATCGCGACTCAATGGTCGCTAAAATCAATTCCGGCTCTTTAAGAACCAAGATAATCAAAGCAGCCCTGCTTGGCTCCTCGGTAATTTTAAGAAGAGCGTTTTGAGCCTCGCCAGTTAACGCTTGGGCGTCGTTAATGATCACTGTCCGATAGAGGCTGCGATTTGGTCTTTCAATCAAAAAATATTTGATTCTCCGCGCCTCTTCGATTCCGATCGTTCCGTTTTCGTCCGGACTGATTAAATGCGTGTCCGAAAGTATTTTCCCTTTCGGATCATCAAAAATTCCGTTTTCCAAGTAATTTGCCAAACTTAATGCGAATAATTTCTTGCCCACCCGGTCTGGTCCAAAGAAAATATACCCATGATTAAGTTTTTCCCGCTCCGCCAATTTCTTAAAATTTTCAATTAAAATCTTATGCCCAATCATAAAAAATTAATTTTAATTCAAAAATCATTATTCATAAATCACCGTTTATTTAGGAGTGTTCTCTTGTAAGTATTTAAATGATTCAAAATCAAACCCGTTCCTTTAACCACACAGAAAAAAGGATTCTCGGCCATATAAACCTGCACCCCTAAAAATCTTTCAAAAAATTCCGGCAAATAATGAAGCTGGGCGCTTCCTCCGGAAAGAATAATTCCCTTGCCCATAATATCCGCCACTAATTCCGGCGGCGTTTCGTTAAAAACTTTTTTAACCGAAGTCGCAATTTCAATAAGCAAAGGATTCAAAGCCTCCGCAATTTCATTACTCGTAATAGAAATATCTCGGGGCAAACCACTCGCCAAATCTCGCCCGCGAAGCTCATATTCCATTTTATCCTTCGACGGCAAGGCGGCACCAATTTTAATTTTTACCTGCTCGGCTGTCTGTTCACCGATCGCCAAACCGTATTTTTTCTTCACGTAATCACTGATCGCCAAATCAAATTTATTTCCCGCCACCCGCAAGCTGATCCAAGAAACAATACTGCCAAGCGCGATTACAGCCATCTCCGAAGTTCCTCCGCCCATATTCACAATCATACTGCCCGAACGAGCGTTAATTGGAATGCCCGCGCCCAAGGCGGCCAGAACCGGCTCCTTAACAATATATGCATTCCGCGCGCCTGCTTCCCGCGCAGCATTCAAAACCGCTCGCCGCTCCGTTTGGGTTATCCCCGCCGGCACCGAAATCACCACCTCCGGTTTCAAAAAATCATACCAATTAACCGCTTTGGCGATAAAGTAAGTCAGCATTGCCTTAGTGATGTAATAATCCGCAATCACTCCGTCCTTAAGCGGCCGATAAATCACAATCTCGTCTGGTGTCCGGCCGATCATCTCTTTAGCTTCCAAGCCCACCGCCAACACCTGATTTTCCGGCTTAGTTAAGGCGACAATTGTCGGTTCGTTGATAATAAAACCCCGCCCCGGCACAAAAACAATCGTATTAGCCGTTCCCAAATCAATGCCGATTTTCCTTGTAAGCATAGGTAAATTTGTATCTAAAGTGTAAAAGCAAAGACCCCAAAACACAACTCTTGACAATAATCGCTCCGAGATATAGAAATAAACAAGTAAAACGCAACTAATAGACAGAGGAGGGATAGATTGTTTTCCAGAGATGAACTTGAATATTGGGGTATTGGAATTGCAACTTTATTGATCGTGGCAGTGGTCGGCATAGCTGTTATCGTGTATATCTGCGCCGACAAGATCACTAATCTAGCAAAGAAGCTCTTCCGATGATACCCATTCGCAAAGTGACGAATAAGATCATAAACCAAAGGCGAGCTAACCCTCGCCTTTTTTATTTTCCTAATTTGCGATTTGCCACTGTATATCACATATGATATAATGCCGAAATGGCAAAAAACAAAGAACAGGTAAAAATTGGCCAATTTATCACTCAGCTTCGAGAAGAACGTGGCATCACTCAGCAAGAGCTGGCGGAAACTTTAAACACCAGCCAAAGCGCGGTGGCTCGCATGGAAAATGGCGAACAGAATTTCACCACCGAAATGCTCTCCAAAATCAGTCACATTTTAAACCGTGACATCATCACTCTCGGCAGTAATGCTATTAATTTCCAAATTGAAGGCGGCCGCAAGCTTTCCGGTTCTATCCGAACCAACACTTCCAAAAATTCCACTGTCGCCCTCCTTTGCGCTTCCCTCTTAAATCAAGGCAAAACCGAACTCAAAAACGTTCCTCGCATCGAAGAAGTAAATCGCATCATTGAAGTCCTTACCAGTATCGGTGTCAGTATCAAATGGAGCGGAAAAAATGACCTCGAAATTATTCCGCCTAAGGAAATAAATCTCGCCAAACTCGACACCGAAGCTGCCATAAAAACCCGAAGCATCGTGATGTTGCTCGGTCCTTTGGTTCATCTTTTGAAAAAATTTGAACTCCCCCACCCCGGCGGCTGTAAACTCGGCAAGCGCACCGTTCGCCCTCACCTTTTTGCTCTGGAAAAATTAGGCGTCAAAATCAAAACTATCAGTGGTCTGCATTACGTCTCTGTCGGCAAATTGAAACCATCTTCAATCGTTCTCTACGAATCCGGCGACACCGTCACTGAAAATATTTTAATGGCCGCCGCCAAAATCCCGGGAAAAACGATTATCAAATACGCCTCGGCTAACTACCAAGTTCAAGATTTATGCCGTTTCTTAAACGAATTAGGCGTAAAAATTGAAGGTATTGGTACCACCACTCTCGTGGTTTATGGCCAGCCCCAAATCAATCAAAGTATCAGTTTCCAGCCAAGCGAAGATCCAATCGAATCAATGCTTTTCCTCTCTATTGCCGCCACTACCAATTCCGAAATTACTATTGAACGCTGTCCGATTGATTTTCTCGAATTGGAACTTCTAAAGTTAGAGAAGATGAATTTTAAATACAAAATTCTAAAACGCTATAAAAACGAAAACGGTTTCACTAATTTGGTAGACATTAAAACCCTCCCCTCAAAGCTCATCGCCTTAGAAGAAAAAATCTATGCCCGCCCTTATCCGGGTTTAAATATCGACAACCTCCCCTTCTTTGCGCCCATCGCCACTCAAGCCAAAGGCACAACTTTAATTCACGACTGGGTCTATGAAAACCGCGCCATTTATTATTTAGAATTGAATAAACTAAACGCCAACGTTCTTTTGGCCGACCCTCATCGCGTTTTCATCGAAGGCCCGACCGAACTTCGCGCCGCTGAAATTGTCTGTCCGCCGGCTCTTCGCCCCGCCGTAATTATTCTAATCGCCATGCTCGCCGCCAAAGGCACTTCTATTTTACGAAATGTCTATTCTATTAATCGTGGCTACGAAGATTTAGTTAACCGCTTAAATACTCTCGGCGCCAAAATAAAAATCCTCAAAGGGATTTAAAAAAATAACAATTATTTCTTCCTAGGCTAACTTCTCGGCCAAAAACCTCTTCAAGTCTGCGATTTTAATTCTTTCTTGCTTCCCCGAATCGCGATCTCTCACCGTCACATCATTAGTCTCCAAACTATCAAAATCAACTGTAACACAAAACGGCGTGCCGATCTCGTCTTGGCTGAAATATCTCTTGCCGATGTTTCCCCGGTCATCGAAGTCAACCATAAAATCTTTTTTCAAATCCTTATAAATTTGCCGCGCTAACTTTACCAATTCCGGCTTATTGGCCAGAAGCGGAAAAACCGCCGCCTTAAACGGCGCTAAATTCGGCTTAAGCTTTAAAATCACATGTTTTTCGTCTTCTTCAGAATAGGCGTCTAGTAAAACTGCCAGCACCGATCTATCCACCCCTAAACTTGGTTCAATCACGTGCGGCCAAAATTCTGACTCCCCCGCCGCTTCCGGATCTGGGTCTTTATATTTCAAATTCTCCCCCGAAGCTTTCTCGTGATTTTTTAAATCGAAATCGGTGCGATATGCCAAACCATAAAGTTCTTTTTGGCCAAAAGGAAAGTCATAATCAAAATCAACCGTCCGTTTTGAATAATGGGAAAGTTCCGCTGTTTCGTGTTCTTTTTCGTGAACTTTGGTTAAATTAATCCCCAATTCTTTTATCCAGCTTCGCATCTCCCCAAGCCAATATTCAAAATATTTTTCCCAGTCTTTTTCCTTAATAAAATATTCAATCTCCATCTGTTCAAATTCTCTGGTTCTAAAAATAAAATTCCCCGGCGTAATCTCGTTTCGAAACGCCTTGCCAATCTGAGCAATTCCAAACGGAATCTTCTTTCGGGAAGTCATCAAGATATTTTTGAAATTTACGAAAATCGCCTGTGCGGTCTCTGGCCGAAAATACGCCTCACTAGATTTTCCCTCGGCCGAACCGAGAAAAGTCTTAAACATCAGATTAAACTGCTGAGGAATAGTAAATTTCCCTTTCACGCCGCAGCTAGGGCAAGCTCCCAAGGATTGTTGAACTAACTCTTCTTTATCTGAAATCTTCGGTAATGTTTCAAGCGTCGTCGCCAATTTCCACCAAACTTCGTCATTCCAACTTTCATTAACCCTAAATCGCTCATGGCAGTTCCGACACTCCACCAATGGGTCAGAAAACTCTTTTAAATGCCCGCTCGCTTCCCAAACTTTCGGATTCATAATTAGCGAAGCATCCATCCCCACCATATCGTCTCGCTCGTGGACAAACTTCTTCCACCATAAATTTTTAATATTATTTTTTAATTCCACCCCCAGCGGCCCGTAATCCCAAGAATTGGCCAAACCGCCATAAATTTCCGAACCGGGAAAAACAAAACCCCGCCGCTTTGCCAAACTAACCACCTTCTCTATTAAGTTATTAGACATAAATCAAAAGTTATTAACCTGATACATAATACCCGACCCCTGGCGCTTTAACAACTAGGGCTGAACGCGATGATCAAGGCTCGACACCGTTGTATCATAAGGAAGATAAGTATCAACTTTTTGAGCGATATCTACCAAGCTGCTGCTGGTGAAATTATCGATCGCTGTAATTTTTGCGTCCCCCAAAAGATCGATTATTTGTCCGATCTGATTGATTGCCGGCGTTAGCGAAATTTGGAAAATCGCTTCTATCGGCGAACCAACCACCCCCCTTGTCGCGTTGATGCTGGCTATATCCCAAGTTACTTGATTAGTGTTTGGATTATAAACCGGCGCTTCGGTAATATTACTCTTTATCTTCCCGGTAAAAACCGCCCCCGATTGCAAGAACGAAGAAACCTTAACGTTTGAAATATCAGTCGAGTAATTTTTTATAATCCAATGAATTGTGTATTGAGTCGCCTTGTTAACCTTCGGTGGAAACGCTCCGGAATTAACTATTCCCGATCCGGCATCTCGGAAATAGGCTCGGCTATCAAGCGAAACTTGGCCGGGAATTTTCGATTCAAAATTAGTGACCGATACAGTTTTCTGCGCCACTGTTCCCTCCGGCACTGTCGGCGATTCAATTTGCGCTCCCACCTTCAGTGTAAAATTCTTGTCGCTTATCCGGCGAATTGGATAATTTGGCTTCGTTCGAACATCAACGAAAACTGAATTTTCTTCACCAGGCGAAAGGCTGGCCAACTTTGTGTCATTAGCCACCGCCCACAAAAAGGTATTAGTCAGCGAATTAAAGGACGCATCCGATTTAGCCGAAGAAAAATCAAAAAGTTCGCCGATAAATTGCGCCTGAATTTTTATGTTTTGGATCAAAAAGTTTGAATTATTTTTATATTTCAAAACGTAATGCAAAGTGTCGCTCAATTTTGGCAAATAGTCATCACTGCCGTTAAGTTCAATCGAAATCGAAAGCGGCGCCACCGAAATTCCGACTTGGGCCGTCTGGGTGCTTATCACGTAAACTTGTCCCGCAAACTTCTCTTCAATTTGAATATTAAAACTGGCAAAAGATCCCTCTTGACTGATAACGCTCCCGCCGATCAAAATCTCCCCGCCCTCATTCTTACCCAACGTCTCAAAATTCCAAACATTATTACTGGCATCGGGCGGCACACTGCTATTATCAAATTTAAAAACATTTGGATAATTCACCTTCATCGAAATATTTTTTAAAGCGCTGGCGTTGTTATTTTGGTATTTAATTTTAAATTTCAAATCCTCCCCGCTAAAAACGCTCTTTGGCGTTTCAATGTTTAACCCAATCACCGAATCACCCACCGAAACATCCGCATCAGCACTTTCCTCGAAAACTGCGTCACTCGGCGCCACCGCGTAATTCAATTTCGCCGTCAAATTCTTAACTACGTGAGCCTCTCCGGTAACAATCAAATCAAATGTTTCCTTGTTTAAACTTCCCGGCCCAATATCGCCAATCGTTATTTCTTTTATTCGCTGATCTTTATCCTCGCCCACAATATAAACTCCGTCTGGCAAATTCAAACTAAGTTTCGCATTTTTCAAAATCTTATCGGAATTATTGGAAAACGACACATCCGTCGAAAACGGCTGACCCAACATAACCTCATCAATGCTAGAAAAATCCAAACTAACACTCGCCCCGCCTGGCGCGCTAAACCAAAAATATGCCGCCACTCCAATCCCGGCTAAAATTAACAAAATAATAATTATCAATCCCAACTTTGACCGGCGCGGCGGTTCGGAATCAAAAACCCTCCGCCTCTGCGGATAATCTCCTCCGCTCCACGGAGAACCGTAATTTTCTTGGTTGTCGTTTAGAGCCATTAATAACTAAATTAATTATAGCATTTTAATAAAAAGCCGCGGAAGGAAAACCCTCCGCGGACTTGTGCTGCCAACTCGTACTACTCTTGATAGCCTTCCACTTCTACCCGGTGGAAACGAAAATCCCGAAAAAGTTCCGGATGTCCCCAAGAGATAAGAATTGTTTTTGTAGGCACGAGAAAGCGAATCAATGGAACTCCGCCATCATTAAACCGAGATCCAAGGCAGGCATAAGATCTACCATGCACTAATTCCATCGGCAGTCCCCCTTTCTTTCCTTTGCACATTTCGGTAATGTACAAAATCTCCTCCAAGAGTGTCGGGAATTTAGTGAACCCGCGACCCTGAACTAATTCTTCGGAAGACAGCCTTTCTGAATTGCGCTCCGTATCCATAAAATGGATCATGTAAGGATTAGCGAAAAACCGCCTTGCCTCAAAAGCAATAATCAAATCGAGGTCACATTCTTCCCACTTCACAACTAAGAAAGGCTTTCTTAATTTCTTGAGCGCCTTCTCAATCGTTATTTCAGAAGATACCTTCAAATCGCACAAACTCATAAAACCTCCGATCAAATAATATTCCAAATCTACTGCCTAAATTTTATCACTTAAAAGACAAAAAGTCAAGTTTAAATTTTTATAAACTGCACCTCCCGCCCCCAAAAATTTTTCGGCAAACTTTCTGTATCAAAAACACAGTTCTCACAAATAAAACTCTGCTCGTTAATATTAAAAGAGTAAGGCTTATTCCTCTTGCAAATTCCGCAACTCGCCTGTTCCGGATCCCAACCCAAAATTTTCAGGACTTTAGTCCATGAAAATTTTGGTTCTATCTTATCGTGATTTGCGATTTGCGATTTGCTTGCCCCGAGCTGCGTCGAGGGGCAATTTGCCGTCAACTCCCCCCAAACAGCCAAATCATAATCCGCTTCATGTAAAACTTCATTAAGAAAAAATAAATCCGGGAAATTAATTTCAACTTTCCCAGTTTTCAATGCGTCAACAACCTGCAGTCCGTTTTTTTCCACCAACCGAACCTGAATCAAATTCCCCGGCTCAAGATGAGAAGAAAGTTTAGAAGTTATTTTCCTGGCGCTCCGCGCCTTAGCAACCAATTTTCCGAAATCTTTGGCGTACAAAAAAACCCGCGAATCCGCCTCGCCAACACTGTCTTTCGCTAACACCACCGCTTCCGGAAAATAATATTCAAGCACTTATGAATTATAGCAAGAATATGTCCTGTGCGCAGGGCAGGATTTGAACCTGCGAAGCCCGTAGGGCGACAGATTTACAGTCTGTTGCGATTGACCACTCCGCCACCTGCGCAATTACCACTAAAATCCTAACCAAGTAACCGAAAAATTACAACTCTTGGAACATTCGAATTTCAATATTTGAATTTGTTTAGGATTTAGTCCGCCAGTCGGCGGATTAGAATTTAGAGCTTTAATAGGACTACATATCCTCAAATCCACTCGTCGGCGGTGCGCCGGCATTCTTATGCTTAATCTTTTTTAACCGCCGACTAATCATATTATCAATCTTCAGTAAAAAAACTTTCAGCTTTCGCAAAAACTTAACCAAAAAAGAATTGAATAACTGGTCGGCTTTTTCCGGTATCTCCGACGCCACTAATTTTCCCCAAAAACCCAATTCATCCCGCCTCACTTCTCCTTCTTCAATTCTAGGCAAAGACCGCGCCACCAAATACAAAATCACCCCTATTGAGCCAAGAAGAAGAACACTTAAAATAAACTGAAGCATTATCTTAAATCTCCAAACGCGAAAAGTTATTAACTTTTACATTCTCTCCCACTTGGGCGACAACATCCTCCACTAAATTCTTAACTGTTCTACTCTCATCTCGAATATAAGGTTGATCTAAAAGCTCTTTGAGATCAGCGGGCGAACTCGCCGCAATCTGCATCGCTAATTCATGCGCTAATTTTTGAAAAGGATCCGAGCGAACCACAAAATCCGTCTCAGCACGAAGGTCAACTAAAACGCCAATTCTTCCGCCGTGGACGTAAGAGTAAATCAAACCCGCGCCAGTTTCTCGGCCTGAACGCTTTTCCATTTTGGCGAGTCCTTTCTCCCGAATCAAAACCATCGCTTTATCAAAATCACCGCCGGATTCTTCCAAAGCGCGCTTTGAATCCATCACGCCCGCGCCGCTCGCTTCTCTAAGTTTTTGTATTAACTGAGGATCAATTTTCATGATCTAATTTTAAAAGAAACTTTGCTTAGAAACAATATTTAAAAACAATTACAAACCAATCTCCTTAGAAATAACCGCTGCCTTCTCGCCTGAAACTTCCATTTTCGGCGTCATTTCAAACGCCTTTTTTCCTTCTTCTATCGCTTTTTTAATTTCACCAAGGAACCAGCCAATACTCTTTCTAGATTTATTATTGCCCGGAACCAAATAATCAAGTTCATCGGGATTAGAATCGATATTAGCAAAAACAACGGTCGGAATTTTCATCCTCTTCGCTTCCCGAACCGCCGTTGAATGAAGGTTAGAATCAACTGCAATCACAAAATCTGGCAAACGATTCAGGGTTTCCAAACCACCAAAGAAATCTGTCATCCTCTCAATCTCACTTTCAATTTTAACCCTTTCTTTCTTAGTGTATTTTTCAAAAACTCCCGCCGCCATATCGGCCTTCAATTTTTTAAAATAATTAATTCGCTGGGTGATAATTCGGAAATTAGTTAGTGTTCCCCCAAGCCATCGTTTAGCCACATAAGGAAATCCTGATTCTTTGGCCATATCGATTAACTGATGCGCGGCCGGCTGGGTCGCTACCACAAGTGGAAAACCGCCGCCTTTCATCTTTTCTCGGACAAAAGCAATCGCTTTTTCCATAGATTCCAAAGTCTTATAGAGATTAATAATCTCAATTCCACCCCGGTTCATCAAAACATAGGTCTTCATTTTGGGGTTCACTTTGCTCTTTTTCCGGCCATAAAAAACCCCGGCTTCCACCAGTTCTTTTAGGCTTTCTTCAGGGAAAAGATCCGCTGATTTATTTAAATTTAAGTCTTCCTCCATAGAAATAATAAGCGCCAATTAGATTGGTGCCGTTAAATTATAAACGAAATAAAAGCCTATGTAAACCCCGGTCAATTCCTTAAAAATCCAACGCTATCTTTGCTAATTTTCCGTCATTAAAGGGGTGTTTTATCTCCCTCATTTCCGTTACTAAGTGTGCCGCCTCAATCAATTCTTTTGGTGCATTCCGGCCGGTTAAAATCACAAATTTTTCGTCGGGGGTTTCCTTGATTGCCTTAAGCACTTCGGAAACCCCGATTAATCCTAAAGATATCGCCACGTTGACCTCATCCAAAATTATTAAATCATATTTCCCCTCTTTTTGAACTTTTTTAAAATACAGAAGTGCTTCTGAAGCTGCCTTTTCGTGTTCCTCCCTCGGCAAACTATCTCCTAAAATCCCTACAAATCCCAAACCCATTTTTTTTATCTCAAAATCATAAAAATTTTCCAACCCACTTAGTAAACCGGGATCAATATTTTTTATTTTTTCTTTTTCATTTTTTATTTTCTCAACAAGGTAGTCCTCTCCCGACCGCCATGGCCCTTTAATAAACTGGATCATCAAAACTCGCCGTCCCCGCCCAAGCGTTCGAATCGCTTGCCCCAAAGCCGCCGTCGTTTTTCCTTTTCCATCTCCGGTAAATACAATAATCATAATAACGATTTTAACACATTAAAAAATATTTAGGATTTGACTAAAATTCTCAAAAATACTAATCTAGAGCCAGCACTCCAAAAAAGGAAGGAATATGTTAATCCTGACCAGGAAGTTAGGAGAATCGATCACGATTGGTGACAATATTAAAGTCACCGTTCTGGGCATGTACGGGCGCCAGGTTCGTCTTGGTATAGAAGCCCCTCTCAAAGTGGTCGTCCACCGCGAGGAGGTTTACGTTCGTATCCAAAGAGAGAGAACAGCTCAAGTGGGCAAGAAGGACCTAATGTCGGTTGTGAACATGCTCAGAAACAAGTTTAAGAGCGCAACAAAATCCGGAAAAACTAGAACAACCAGAGCGCAATCATGAACCTTTCTCGACGAAAGCGAAAGCCACCCCAAAATACAAGGAATTGTTCGGGTGGCTTTTTTTCACTCAAAAAAATTCCCATTAAACGCCAGTAATAATTCCTCCACCTAACATCCGGAGTTCACTTTTATCAAGCGAGCGACGTCCCGAGCGAGTTGAAAACAGCGAGGAATTGCCCTGGTATTCATAGAAAACCGCCGACTGCCCTACCGCCACAAATTTCTGCGGCTTATCAAAAACCAACTTAAAATTTTTCTTGTTACTATTTTTTTTAACACTTGATATCTGATACTTAATACATGCCCCAAAAAGCGGCTGCCGATACCGTACTCTTACTAAAACCGACATTTCATTCCCGTCTTTAATTTTTAATTCCGAATCCTTATTAATAAAATTAACTCCTGTAAGAGTAACTTCTTTAACTCGAAGCAAATCATTCCCCTCTTCAGCAACAACCACCATATTTTTTTTGATATTTTTTGAAATCACATAAACTGGTTTATGAATTTTATTCCCCCGCTGATGTTTTATATTTCCAATTCCCTGTCTCTGGCCAATCGTATAAAAATGCGCTCCGTTATGCTCTCCAATTTTTTCTCCGTCCTCATTTAAAACTAGACCCTCTTTCTCTGGTAAATAGTCTTTCAAAAAATCGGAAATTGTCACCTTCCCTAAAAAACAAATTCCTTGGGAATCTTTTTTATCAGCCGTTGGTAAGCCCGCCCGTTTAGCCATCACCCGCACTACCGGCTTCAAATAATCCCCAATTGGAAAAAGACAATATTCCAATTGTTTTTGCGTTAAAGTCCACAAAAAATAACTCTGATCTTTGTTTCCGTCTCTCCCCTCAAACAAATTAAAGATTGATTTATTTAAGCGGAAGCTCTCGGAGCGGCGGCGAGCTCGGTCTCCCGTTTCAACGGGAGTCGCCGTCGCGAGAGGCAGCGGGGTTTCTGTCGCTGGAGCAGAAACAACCGCGGTTCCGCGAGAATAAACCAATCTAACATAATGCCCTGTCGCCACAAAATCTGCTCCAAATTTTAAAGCACGTTTTAAAAACAATCCAAATTTAATTTCGCGATTACACTCAATATCCGGATTTGGCGTTATTCCCTTTCGATAACCCTCAATCATATAATCCACCACTCGTTTCTTGTACTCCGCCTCAAAATCCCAAACATAAAAAGGAATTTTAAGATGCTCCGCCACTCTCCGCGCGTCCTCCGCATCCCGCTCCGCACAACCGTCAATGTTATAACAACGCATAAAAACTCCGGTTACATCAAACCCTTTATTTTTTAACATCAGTGCCGCCACCGAAGAATCGACTCCGCCCGAAAGCCCAACAAAAACCTTTTTTTCTTTAGAAATTTTCAGCATAGTTCGAATTGTGCTTAAAAACATCTATATTGTCAAAATTATTTCAGTCCAAAAAAGCAAGCTCTCTTTGACAAAAAATATAAAAATGATAAACTCATATCCATAGATGGATAAAAAAATTATTGAGACTTCTTTCTTCTTTATTCTTCTCACCATCGCCACTGTGATGACAGCTTATGTTTTTAAGCCATTTTTCAACGTTCTTATTTTATCCATCACCCTCTCGGTTGTTTTCGAACCATTTTATCGGAGAATTTTTAAATCAATTATTCACCAAAAAAGCATCGCCTCTCTTCTGACTATTTTCCTAATGCTCCTTATTGTTCTTGCTCCCTTAATACTCATCGGCCTACAAGTTTTTGATCAATCGCAAGCTCTCTACACCAACATCACCAGCCGCAATCCCCATATAAATTCTATTGCTAAATTAGAAACCTTGATCGAGACAAATCTTCAAAAATTATTCCCCAAAATTCCGATCTCAATAGATCTCCAAAGCACCATAAATTTGTCTTTCAAATGGGTCAGCAATAATATCGGCCCGATTTTCCAAGGCGCCACCGAGCTTTTAACCAGCCTTCTTATAAGTTTAATCGCCGTTTATTATTTTCTGAAAGACGGGTCGAGTTTGAAACGTTACCTTTTCACTATTAGCCCGCTATCTGAAAAACACAACGAAGAAATTTTTAAAAAACTTAAAGACACAATGACGTCAGTCATCAATGGTCGCATAATTATTGCTCTTGCTCAAGGCGTTGTTGCCGGAATCGGTTTTTGGATTTTTGGAATTCCCAACGCCGTTCTTTGGGGGTTTGTTGCCGCTATCACCGCCCTCGTGCCATTAGTCGGTAGCGCACTTATTTTAGTTCCGATCATCGCCTACTCATTTATTTCTCAAAGCTCAATTAATGCCATCGGGTTAACGGCCTGGTCAGTTATTCTCGTCGGTTTAATCGACAACTTCCTCGGACCGAAATTAGTGGAACGAAAAATTCAAATCCATCCGCTATTGGTTCTTCTTAGCTTCCTCGGCGGCATCGAACTTTTCGGTCCCATCGGTTTCCTCGCCGGTCCGCTCATATTTTCCTTCTTCTTCACGCTTTTAAACATCTACCCCCACCTCATCCTCAAACGCGACGAAATTATCTAGCTAAAAAAATCCCGCCTCCGGCGGATTTTTCTATGTTACATATTTCATACTACATGATTCGCGCTATACCCGTTCCACATACTCCCCCGTCTCCGTATTAATTTTCACCACATCACCTTCGTCTACAAAAAGCGGTACCGAAATCTTCGCTCCGCTCTCAAGCACCACCACTTTCGTTCCGCCTTGAGCAGTGTTGCCCTTTAGCGCCGGTGGCGCTTCCGTCACCTTAAGTTCCATTTTAATTGGTAATTTAACCTGAATCACTTTTTCCTTAAAATACAAAGCAGTAATAATCGTGTTAACTTTCAAAAATTTTCCCGCTTCTCCGATTACCGTTTCTGGCAACTCAAATCTTTTTTTAGGGTCGCCCGATTCATGAAACCAAAACTCTCCCCGATTCTGATAAATAAAAACCGCTTCTCGGCGTTCCAATTCCGCTTCTTCAAAATTATCGCTCGGCTGGAAATTTCGGTCTAAAACCTTGCCCGTTATAAGGTTTCTTATTTTTGTTTGGACCACCGCCTTCCGCTGCTGCATTCGCAAAAAATGCGCCTCCAAAACTTCGTAAGGATCGCCTTCCATAACAAAAAATGTCCCCTTGGTTAAATCCGTATATGAAAGCATCTAAGTGTTAAACAATATAATCTAAAATTTCTTTAAATTCAAGTGAAAAAAAGTCGCCCCCGATGAAAATCGTTATGGGACGACTATAGTGCTGTAAAGGCGACACATTATTCTTCCGAAGACCAGAAGCCATCTTTTGGATCAAACGGGTAGATCAAACATTCCACCTTTGTGCCAGAGAACCTCTTCCCTATTGCCTTACCGATACTTTCGGCTAATCTCCGGCGAACACGATCTGTCCGTTTCGATCCGATAAATAAACCAGTAACTTCAGAAACAATTTCAAATTCTAATAGTCCAGAAGTTGTTATTTCTGAAGGGAAAAGAACTGTCACTGATTTTTTCCCTTTGAGACCAAGTTCCGAAATAGCCTCAACCGCCTCTCTGATCTCTCTCTTCACTATTTGCAAATACTCGCGGGGCATAAGTGGTATACCCCAAACTTTGATAATCGGCACGAAAAACCTCCTGTATTAGTTAGCAAAATTAAAAACTCAATCTTCTAGCCCCATTATACTCTCTAATATAATATTTGTCAATATAAAAATTAACAAAAAAGTCGGCGGTACCGTGGGGGAAACCGCCGACGTCTATGGCTCGTTTTTCTGATAGCTTTTATTACCTTTCAGCAACCGTGGCATCACAGAAAAACTAAATCCTAGGATCTGAAAAGATACTATATCTCAATAATTTGATTGTCAATGTTTAAAACCAAAAACCCGCCTTTCGGCGGGTTTTTAAAAAAAATCTAAATCGGAATTTAGTCCATCGGCGGCCTCTCCATTCGAGGCGGCCGAGTGCTTCCTTCCGGCTCTTCGATTTTTAAGTTAACACGGGCGTTGTTCTTGATTCCGACAATTCTTAAAAGCGAACGGATTGCTTTCGCTGTTGCGCCCTGTCGGCCGACAACTTGTCCCATGTCTAAAGAATTAACTCTTAAAGAGAGTAAAACTCCCATCTCATCAACCTTGCGATCAACCTTCACATCGTCCGGGTGATCAACAATGGCCTTAACGAGAAATTCGAGAAAATCCTGATCAGCCATTTGTGACATTATTTTCTGTAATATTGTAGTATCGACCTTTCATCTCTCTCGAGAACAAACATTTTTTGTTTGTCCCTAATCGCTTTTGATTTCAACTTCTTAAAACGCAAAATATCTAAGCGCTCGGTGTCGCCTTCTTACTTTTCTTCATCTTTATCACCATTTTTTTCCCTTCAATAATTTTCCTAGAAACTAAAAGGTTATGGGTCGTAGCGCTAAGTTTTGCTCCGGTTTTTAGCCAATGCAAAACCCGCTCCTTTTTTATAGTATCTTTTTTAGAAAAAACATCATAGGCTCCCAAATCTTCAATGGGCGGACCGCCTAATTTGGAACGTTTATTAGCCACCACTAACCTATAGCTAGGTTGGCCCTTCCGCCCAATACGCTGTAATCTGATAGAAATCATGTCGTCACATTATACTTCAAATAAAACAGAAATCAACCCTAAACCCCATTAACCGGCCACCGGCGGCTCTGGTACTGGCGGCGGAACACTCTTGCTTGGTTCACTAGGAACAGCACTATTATTTTCCCCCCCCGCTCCGGTTAGTATTGCTTTAACCTTAGTAACAATATTTTCTAAATTATCAGTTTTTTCAAGAAAGTCTTCCATTCCCAATTCCATACTTATCTTTTTATGATCACCCGAAAGCGCCGGCCACGGCTCTTTCAAATTAGTAAGAAAGGCCACCTTCAGGTCTTTGGTCTCTGGATTTTGTTTAATGTTGAGCGCCACATCTGTTCCCGTCGGACCCGGCGGCATATAAATGTCCATCAAAATCAAATCCGGCAATAATTCTTTTGATTTCTTTACCGCTTCGGCTTCATTTTTTGCCGTCTGGACATCAAAACCGGCCGACTCTAGTTTTGCCGAAAAAATCTCCCGGAAGTTCTCTTCGTCATCAACAACTAGAATTAAAGGTTTTTCTCTCATTTATTTATTTTAACAAATTATTATTTTGATAAAACCGCCCTAATACGATCAATAATATTCTCCATATCATCAGTTTTTCGAAGATAGTCAGTTGCGCCAATTTCTTTCGAAAAATGCCGATCCGTTTCTGTTACCTCAATTCTAGGATCGCCGTAGTTTGTTAAAAAAATAATCTTAAGGCTATTGGTTTCCGCATCGGCTTTGAGTTTCATCACCGCCCCGGCGCCGTTTAAAACCGGCATTTCCATATCCATCAAAATCAGATCCGGTTTAAGCTTCTTAGCCATCGAAAAACCGTCTTCTCCGTTTTCGGCCATCTCCACTTTAAAACCGGCTGCTTTTAATTCGGTCGAAAACATCTCCCGGAAACTTGCCTCGTCATCAACAATCAAAATTAATGGTTGATTATTCATAGATGTGATAATATAATAGCCGAAAACAATAATATAATCAAAATTAGCTTAAACCGATTTTATCAATTATATCAAAAAACTTTCATCATGAAAATCATCCTTGAAATCCGAGCCGGCGCCGGCGGCGATGAAGCCGCCATTTTTGCCGGCGATCTAGCCCGTATGTACCAGCGTTATGCCGCCAAGCGCAACTGGGGTTTTCAAACTTTAGACTATAACCAAACATCTGTTGAGGGATATAAAACATTTATTGCCGAAATCTCCGGTGAAAGCGCCTACGAAGATTTGAAACAGGAATCCGGCGTCCACCGAGTTCAGCGCGTTCCCAAAACCGAAAAAGCAGGACGAGTTCACACCTCCACTGCCTCTGTTGCTATTCTTAAACTTGTTGAAGCTAAAGAAGTAGAGATTAAAGATAGCGACATTGAAGCCACTTTTTCCCGTGCCGGCGGACCTGGCGGACAAAACGTTAATAAAGTTGAAACTGCTGTTCGTATCCTTCACAAACCAAGCGGCATCGTTGTCTCGTGCAGAGAAGAAAGATCCCAACATGCCAATCGAGAAAAAGCCATGGCTGTTTTGCGGGCAAAACTTTATGATATTCAAAAACAAAAAGAATTTGGGGACACAGATAGTTTAAGAAGAGAACAAATCGGTTCCGCTGACCGTTCCGAAAAAATCCGTACCTATAACTTTCCTCAAGACAGAATCACCGATCACCGCATTGGAAAAAAGTGGAGCCGGATTGAAGAAATAATGGAAGGTAATATGGAACCGATTATTAAGGCCTTTCGGAAAAACTAAGGCCTGTAAACAACTTGATCAATATAATTCTTTAGCATCTTTTCCGTTGGGAAAAACATCGGTTTCGGTAAATCATTTAAATCAAACCATCGCCATTCGGTAATCTCATCCGGCTCCATCACTTTTGGCTCGCCTGAAAAATCCTCGCAAACAAAACCAATCGTCACAAAATGCGCGTCCGGCACCCGCTCATTCCCAACACTAACTAATTTCAATTTATCCGGGTCAATTTTTACTCCAATTTCCTCTAGCGTTTCCCGGCAAGCCCCATCTTCCAAACTTTCGCCAAAATCCAATTTCCCGCCTGGCACTGTCCAGGTTCCTTCACCGTGAAGCAAGCTATCCGCTTTTTCCGGATCGTCATGCCTATGCCCAAGCAAAACCTTGCCGTCCCTAACTAAAGCCACTCCAACTCCCACTCCAACTTTTGCCGTAAACGCCATTCTTTATTTTTTATCTTAATTCTTAAATCTCTATCCTCTGTTCTCAACCTACAACTCCAATACCTTCGCTATCTGCTTAATCATCCCCACTACTACCGCCGGCGGAAGTAAGCTGAAAGACGGCACGCTGTCATCGTCATTCACCGTCCAAGGACTCTCGATTGTTTTAACTTTATCGCTCGCTTCGTCATACTCATAGCTATACCCCGGCGTAATTTCATAATCATCAACAAAATCCTTGGCGTTAGCCGCCGGCAAAGCGTTTCTTAAGTAAACCTTCGGCACGCCGGTTAACCCCAAAATCTGCTTGAAAATCTGCCCATCCACTTCTAGTCTCGCTCGAATCGGCTCAATTCCCAACTCGTCTCCTTCTTTTGTCACCATCCGCGCGTTACCGCACACCGGATTATCACAAATCAAAAAAAATTCTTTTTTCTCTTTATCGTAGCCGACATCTTTCGTTGCCAAAAGCTTTAGATTTCTTGGCGTTTTGCAGATCGGGCAAATCACTCGATATTTTATCCGCTCGTCGATAATCGTCTCCGGTAAATCAATGAAAACAAAAAAATCCGGATCATCTCGGTAACCCAATAATTCTTTCAAAAAAAGCGCATAATTTATCTGGTCTAATCCGCGCGGAAAACCATCCACAAAAATTGCCTGCCGCGGCCGTTTACTAATTTCATATTTCAAAAGCGCCAAAATTAATTCGGTTGAAACCAATTTTTCCTGTGACCGGCCCTCAATCAAATCCACAATTTCCTCAAGCGAATGAAAGCCCCGATAATTCTTAGCCAAAAAATCCGTTAAAGCCTGTTTTTGTTCCGGTGAGCCTAAGCTCAAATGCACATCCCGGACGATATCCCCAACCGCCACGTGGCCAATATTCTCCCGTCCCACCGCTTCCATAAAAAGCTTAGAGTACGTTCCCTTGCCAGAATTTTTCTTGCCGAGCAGATAGCCGACAAAAGTATTAGTTTTTAGATAATTTTTTAACTTTTCTATCTCCGGCCCCGCTTTCGCCGCAAAATACCGCTTCCGGCTTTCCGGATCGTTCAAATCGAACTTTTCGGTCACTCCCTCAACTTTTGTTTTAAAAACTGGAAAATCTATACCTTTCATTTTTTTATATTTTGTATTTTAAAATTTATATTCTCAATTTTTAATTCTCTATTCTGTATTCTTTTTAATTTCCAATCCTAACTCATCCAATTGTTTTTGATCAACGCTCGAAGGCCCCCCCATCATCAAATCCCGTCCGTCACCAGTTTTAGGAAACGCAATTACTTCCCGGATATTCGGTTCATCCGCCACAATCATCACAAACCGGTCAATTCCCGGCGCGATTCCCCCGTGCGGCGGCGCGCCATATTTAAACGCCTCAATCATGTGTCCAAATTTTTCTTTAATTTCACTCTCACTAAGTCCTAACGCTTCAAAAACCGATTTCTGAACTTCGGGTTTGTTGATTCTTATACTCCCGCTCGCCATCTCGTAACCATTCAAAACAAAATCATACGAATCCGCTCTCACTGAAGCATAATCTTTTTTTTGAACCAAATCTAAATCTTGTTCTTTAATCATTGTGAATGGATGGTGAGCACTAATCCAACGCTTTTCTTTCTCATCAAATTCAAACATTGGAAAATCAACTATGAAACCAAAAGCTAATTCTTTAGGATTATTTTTATCTTTTCTCAAATCCGGCTTATCCGTTCCATATTTCTTCATCACTTCGTCGTAAGTTAAGCGCGGAAATGGAACTTGAGCAATTGTATGATCCGGCAAAAGTTCCTTGACTAAATTAATATATAATTCCTCAATAAGCGCCAAAATTTCTTCTTGCGTCACAAAACTAATTTCCAAATCCAATTGGGTAAATTCCGGCTGCCGGTCGCCCCGAGTATCTTCATCCCGAAAACATCGTGCAATCTGAAAATATTTTTCCAGTCCTGCCACCATCAAAAGTTGTTTATACTGCTGTGGCGATTGTGGTAAAGCATAAAATTTTCCCTTTTCGATTCGCGATGGCACTAAATAATCCCGCGCTCCCTCCGGCGTTGATTTGGTGAGTATTGGCGTTTCCACTTCAATAAATCCCCTCTCGCAGAGAAAATTTCGCATATATTTAACGATTTTATGCCTTAAAATTAAATTATTTCTAAGCCGCGCTCGCCGCAAGTCCAAGTATCGATACTTCATCCGCGACTCCTCATTAATTTCGCGGCCGTCCGTCTCAACCGGAATTGGCAACTCCTCGCATTTATTCAAAATTTCCAAATCCTTAACCTCAACTTCGAAATGGCCATTCGGCTGTTTTTCATTCACCATATTCTCCGGCCTCTTTTTCACAACTCCGCCGATTTTCACAACATACTCCACGCGTAAATCTCCCGCCTCTTTAATTTCCGGGCCGAAAACCAACTGAACTAATCCTGTCCGATCCCTTAAATCAATAAAAACCAGTTTTCCATGGTCTCTTCGGGCATCCACCCAACCCATTAAAACCACCTCCTCACCCTCCTTTTTTAATATTTCTTCAATATAGGTTCTCATAAATAGATATCCCCTTATCGAGACTTGTTGTCTAAAATCATTATTGTAAAATTGTATAGCAATGTTTACCTTCGAGCAAATGCTCACCCGTCTTATAATTGCCCTCGCGTTGGGAATTTTGATCGGCCTCGAGAGAGAATTCGCTGGTAAAGAAGCTGGCATTAGAACCTCTATGCTTGTCTCCGCCGGCGCCGCTATTTTTACAATGATCGGTCTCTCCCTGCCATATATAATTGGCACCAGTCCGGAGAACATCAATGAAATAATTTCCAAAAACGGCGGTTTTTTGAATATTATTGCCAACATCGTTGTCGGTATCGGTTTCATCGGCGCCGGAATCATCGTTAAGGTAAAAGAACACATCCACGGCCTAACCACTGCCGCTAATATCTGGATGACCGCTGCTATCGGAATCTTAGTCGGCCTTGGTCTTTTATCTTTTGCTATCGCCGCCGCAATTATTATCTCCGGCCTTCTCTTCTTACTGCGGAAAATCAGAATTTCCGAAAAAATCGACCACGACTTTCCTGGCAAAGACGACGACAGAAATTAAATTTTCCGAAAAACTAAAACGCCGTACTTTCGTACGGCGTTTTTTTTTGGCAACCTGTAAGCGGGATTCTGTATCTATTCCGTTATAGCGGAATAAACAACGATCATTTATCTGGGCCCTTGATTACTCGCGAGCTCGAGCGGCACTCTATTTGTGTTTCCACAAACAGCACGACCTTGCACTCAGTAAGGATTTAGCCGTTTCACCTCCACTTTTTTATCCCTATTGCGGAGTTAGACCAATCTACGTTGGGATAGGGTCTTCCCTCAAGTTTCCCTGAAAGACGTCACTGCTCGCACCTCTAGGCTTTCGCCCGCCCCGCCGTTAGCGAGGTACCTTTTTATCCTTGATAAACCAAGGAGAGTGTCCCGACTTTCCTCACTATCAAAAATAATAGTGCGATCGTCCTGGTTGCTAATTAGATAATAACACAAAACTACCTATTATTGTCAAGTGCATAATTTACAAGCTTATCCGCCCTCCTATTTTGCTCTCGCGGAATATGCTTGAATTCAACTTTTTTAAAATCCAATCGCAAATTCCAAATCTCCAAAAAAAACGGCTGCAGCTCTTTTTCTAAAATTTTATAGTGACCATTCAACTGTTTAACCACTAATTCACTATCCATTCGTACCTCTATCTCTGATTCTTTAGCTTTTTTCTTTCCAGAAAGTTGTTTCGCTTTTTTAAGCGCGAAAACCAGAGCCTGATATTCTGCTTGATTATTTGTTTTCTCGCCAAGATATTCCGAATATTCCTTATCACCAACAACTACACCGATGGCAGACGGTCCGGGATTACCCCGCGAACCGCCATCGGTATAAATAACGATTTTAGAATCGGAAAAAAGCTTGGTATTTTTCATAAATATTTAATCCTAGACCGGGAAAACAACTCATTTCACGGTGAATCCTGGAAAATCTTTTCTAGCTAAAACTCTAACAATTTTTTTCAGACACAGATTCATTTCCTTAGACGTATCTAAGAAAGCTCCTGCCGCCCCCTTATGCCCTCCACCTCCGCTAAATTTTTTTAGCATTGCCCCTAAGTCAATTTTATTTTTTTTCTTATGCCAAGGGTTCGAACTAACCGACAACCTATAACCGCAATCTTTGCGTTTCACAGTTATGTTATAAGCTAATTTCGGGCATAGAAAATACGGCGCCGCCCTTAACCGCTGAACCCTTGATTGTGTTAGGTCAATAAAGGAAATATTTTCGAAAACCTTAAGATTTTTTTGATAATAGGTTAATGACTTCTTATTCTCCTCGATCGTCCGCTTATAAGCCGCCACCACTCGGCGATCCTTAGCTACTCTTCTTAAATCTTTATCCCTAAGCTCTCTCACAATCCACGTCGCATCAATATTATTTTTAGCAGCAAAATCGATATAGGCATCGATTCTCAATGCTGGTTCCTTGAGTTCAATCACCTGTTTGCCCGAGCCATATTTTGCACCATCAATCACATCCAGCCAATCCGTCAGTTCTAATAAATTGGGTGTCGGCTTAAATTTATATTCCCTGACCAAAGAATCCAAAACCACATGACAACAAGAAAAATAATCCGGTTTCAAGAAATATAATTTGCTCGGCCGAAAAGATTTTTTCCATGATTCTTTAATAAAAGTCGTCGCATGATGGTCAAAAAAATAAGCCGCTTTTGGATGAAAATAAAAATCAAAAACCGCGAAAGGATTTTTAAATTTATATTTTTCCCATCGCGGTTTAATCTCGTGGTCAACCGGAAAAAAATTCTTAACATTATCTCCTCTGCTGTTCAAAAAACATAAGAAAACCGCCGCCGAGGCGTAACCGTCAGAATCATTGTGAAAATATAGGTCGTAATCCATTTAAAACACGCAGACTTTAATTCTAACAAAATCATCTTTGCTTTTCAATTCCGAGAGCAATTAACCCGGGAAGCTTCTTGCCAGCGAAAAAATCGAGCATCGCTCCACCGCCCGTGGAAACAAAACTAAATTTTTTATCCAATTTATACTTTTTTAAAAACATCACCGTCTCTCCCCCGCCAACCAGTGAGAAACATTTCCGATTTTTAGTAATCGCCCTTGCCATCGCCAAGCTGCCTTCTCTAAATCTATTATCTTCGATTAATCCTAGTGGTCCGTTCCAAACCACCGTTCCCGCGCCCTTAATAGCGTCACTAAAAACTCTAATCGTCTGCGGTCCGATATCCAATATTTTTTTGCCGCTATATTTAAAATCCACCGGCAAAATCAAATTTTTAAAATTAATAATCGGCATAAAAATTTTATTGTCTTTTCGATCTACCACCGAATCGCCGATATCCCTTCCTTGCAAAAAAAGAATAGTATTTGCCACCGCTCCGCCCAAAATCAACGCATCTGCCTTTTTCTCCAAATTTTTCAAAACTTCCACTTTATCCTTCGCTTTTCCGCCCCCCACTAGTAAAACCAGCGGCCGAATCGGATTATTAACCACCTTAGCTAAATGTTTGAGCTCTTCCTCTAGTCCTAATCCGGCGTAACTGGGTAAAAACTTAGTAATTGCCGCCATCGACGCATTCGCTCGGTGCGAAACTGCAAAAGCGTCATTCACGTAGAAGTTGCCGAGTTTCGCCAAATCTTTTGCCAATTTTTTGCTATTTTTTTCCTCGCCTGGCAAAAAACGTAAATTTTCTAAAAGAAAAACCGAACCCTCCGACGCTTTCTTTAGGGTTTCTCTAATTTCCTTAAAATCAAAACCTGAAATGAATCCGATTTTCTTCTTCAGTAACCTTCCCAAGATCCCCACATCTTTCCGCAAACTTAACTTATCATTCGCTTTGCGATTTGCTATTTGCGATTTGCCGCCCTCTTGTGGACGCCCTCGATGGCTTAAAATCAAAACCTTGACGCCCGCCTTAATTAAAAACTTCAGAGTCGGCAAAGCCGCCTTCATCCGCCAATCATCTTCCGTATTAAAATCCAATCGCACCACCGCCGTACCCTTCAATTTATTTTTATCAGTTTTGCTTAAATATTTAATCATTTAGAATATAATATCTTGCTTCTTTCCTAAATCCTAATTCATAAATCTATCTATTCCCTTAATCTTTTAAATATCGCCGCCTCGACTTCTTGCCTATCCGCTCCAAACTTTACCCGCGAATATTCCTTTAGCTTACGCGCCATCTCCCGATTTCCTGCCTCCACCGGCAAAGTTTTTATATTAAACGGCTTGGATGTTTCTCCGTTAATTAAAATTTTTGCAAACGCGTTAAAGTTATCAATGCTAATTAAGTCATTCTGGTCAAAAACCGGTTCAAATTGCTTCACTAAAAACTCGGCATCCTGTACCCCTACTCGAAACACAATCTGCGAACCAACGTTCCCAAAAACCGCGTCCCTTATTTTTTCCGTTATCTGGGCAATAAATTGGTGCGCCATAGTTAAATTAAGCCGATACTTTCTCGCCTCGGAAAGAATAGTCGCGATGGAATCAGTCGTGAAATTCTGGAATTCATCAATATATAAATTAAAATCTTGCCGCTTTTCCATTTCCAAATCCACTCTTGAAAGCGCCGCCATCAAAATCTTTCCTGCGATCACCATTCCTAAAAGCCCGGCATTAATATCGCCAATTCTCCCCTTTGATAAATTAATCAATAAAATTTTATTCTCATCCATCGCTTGTCGAAAATTAAAAGCTGATTTTGGCTGCCCAATAATCGGTCGCATATAATCGTTAGAAATAAAATTATTGAATTTGGAGGTAATGTAAGGCGTCATATTCTGAAGCGACGCTTCGCCACCCGCCTTAGTCGCCTCTTTCTCCCAAAAATCAATCACCACCGGATTGTGAATCCTCTCTAATTTCCGCTTTCTAAAATCTGCATCTGTGAAAACTCGCGGCACCTCAATAAGCGTCGCGGGCTCGTTCGGCATATCTTCCATTAATAAAAGTAAGGCATTGCGCATGTATTGCTCAAACATCGGTCCCATCGTCTCGGCCGTAAATAATTTATTAAATATCCCCTGCATCTCGTTCACGATAAAAGTCTTCTCCTCCGGCCGATTAAAATTGTAGTCAATCATATTAAGCCCTAACGGCCGATCTAAGTCCGACGGGTCAAAATAAATAACATCCTCCAGTCGCTCTTTTGGAATATGGGCGAGTGCCTCCTCCACTAATTCGCCGTGAGGGTCGATCATCGCCACTCCCTTGCCCTTCTTAATATCGTCAATCACCATATTCGTCATCATCGTCGACTTGCCGGTTCCCGTCTGTCCAATTATATAAACATGCCGCCGCCGATCATCATCAGAAATAAAAACCGGCCGGTATTCCCCTCGAAAATTACTTCTTCCGATCGGCACACCGGTATCCATTAGGTTTGACGGTGGCGGTGCTTCTTTTGATTTCAACCACTTTACTCCCGGCGTTTCCGTAGATGACGTCGGCAAATGGAAAAAACTAGCTATCTCTTCGCTATTTAAAATCATTGTTTGATTGGCATCAAAATTTCTAAAACAGAAATCATAAACCATCTGCTTGGAATTACGTGGTTTTACCACCTTAAATTCATTTCGTCTCGGCGCCGAAAATTGTGAAAACCCAGCCGTAACTCCATCCAGTAAATCGTTGGCTTGAAAAGGCGAATGAGCCGAAGCCATTACTCGGACGTTCACTGCAAAAATTGGTTTTTGTATTTTTACTTCCAAAGTTTTTATCCCCTCCTCGTCGACAATTCTATTAAGCGATCCGCCTCCTTTTTTATCTTTTGCCTCTTGAAGTTTTTCCGCGCTAAACGCCTCCTCAATGTCGCTAAATTTTATCGGAAAACCGCCTTCGGTTACGTCCTCAAAAGATTGTCCTTTCCTAAGAAGTTCGATCATTTTATAAACCCGTTTTTTAAAATCAACTGGCGCTGGTTTCACAATCAATTGAATCGCCGCCCCCTGCCCTATTTCATTTATTTTTGAAAAACCGCCGATAATCGAAGAGAAAGGATCAGCGCCAATTTCTTGGTAAGTTCGAATCGGCAAAGCGTAATTTCCTTTTTGCGCCACATAGGCGGCCGCGGTCACTCCTTCTGAGTTGAAAATATTATAATCTTGCTCCGCCGGTGAAATACTCGCTCCATTCCAAAGTCCTTGCACTTGTTTTATCGCCACCTCGCTCAAATTCCTAGGTATCGCGATATAAAAATAAATCTCCTCGCCAATATGCGGCACCGCCGCTTCAAAAACAAAAGGCCGCTTAAGCGCCGCCAAGCCAGCCAAAAGCTGCTCGAATTTTCCAATTTCTTGCTTAAATCGATCTGGATTCTGCTTCTCCTCCAAACCTCTCGGAATTTTTATCAAAAAAAGAGTGAGTTTTAACGAATTAAAAAATCGCCTTCGGCGAAATCGGGAAAACAAAAAATATCCGCCACCTAAAATAACAGCTGCCAAAACAAAACCCAAAATCGTGTACAAAAACACAACTCAATTATATCACAACGCAATCCTCTGTCCGGTAGATTGATTCACTTGATACCTATTTCAGCATCCCCCTTTTCTCCAATTCCTCATGAAGTTTGCCGGTAATCGCGTCATGAAAGGCGTCTAAAACATAAGGGGATGATCTACGAGCCTCCTCCGCCGCAGCAAAAATACCGCCTTGCATCGCTTTTTGAATTAATGATTCAACCTCCACTTTAACTGATGGCGAAGCCGATTGGGCGTATCCGGGAAGCAAACTATCGTCGCTACCACTCACCGTTGGATTCTGGACTGGATTGGGTGTTGCCTCCTCTAGGGCTTTTTTTATCATTTCCGGCGCGCTTAATTCCTTAGTTTCCGGCTTTTCCTGATAATTCTTCACCTCAAAAGCCAGCTTTTTGAGGTCGCTTTCGAAATTAGGCGTTGACTGTTCGGGAGAAAATTGGTCTGTCATATTATTTTATCTGCCAAAGAAATCCACAGGTCTTTTCTTTTGCTTTTTAGTATATAATTACTCTGGCTTTTAAATTATATCACGGCCGTCCTCGCTTTCATAATCCCATCACCCTCGAAGGAATCGCCGACATAAAAACGATTTTTCTAAAATAAATTAAATGGAATTTAAAAAATACCGTAACCAAAGGCCTAAATATTTTGAAGGATTCTTTTCCTTCAGGGGTGAGGGATGACTCGCTATATCTTCGTCACTGGTGGTGTAATGTCCGGAATCGGCAAAGGTGTTGCCGCCGCTTCCATCGCCTCCCTTCTTCAGGAACGAGGATACGCGGTCACCGCCGTAAAAATTGATCCTTACATAAACGTTGATGCCGGCACAATGAACCCTGTTGAACACGGGGAAGTTTTTGTTACGGAAGACGGCCTTGAGTGCGATCAGGATATCGGCAATTACGAACGATTTCTAAATAAGGATATTTTGAAAACTAACTATATGACGACTGGTTTGATTTACCAAACCGTCATTCAGGCCGAACGCGCTCTAAAATACGAAGGTAAGTGTGTTGAAGTCGTTCCCCATATCCCTGAAGAAGTTATTCGCCGCATCAAACTCGCTGGCAAAAAATCAAAAGCGGATTTTGTTTTAATCGAAATCGGCGGCACCGTCGGCGAATATCAAAATATTCTTTTTCTTGAAGCCGGCCGAATGATGAAAATTCAGGACCACAACTCCGTCATTTTCATCTTAGTTAGCTACCTGCCTGTTCCCCACAACTTGGGTGAAATGAAAACTAAGCCCACTCAGTACGCCGTCCGCACTCTTAACTCCGCCGGCATTCAACCCGACATCATTTTGGCGCGATCTAGCGCTCCACTCGACGAACCGCGAAAAAATAAATTATCGATTTTCTGTAATGTCTCGCCCCAATGTATTATTTCCGCTCCCGATGTCCAAAATATCTACGAAGTCCCAATTAATTTTGAAAAAGAAAATCTGACTGTTCAGGTTTTGAAAAAATTCAATCTGCCGGCTAAAAAGAATGGCGGCACTAGTTGGGTTGGATTAAACAAGAAAATCAACCGCGCCAAAAAACCGGTTAAAATCGGCATCGTTGGCAAATACTTTGACACTGGCCGTTTCACCCTTCGAGACTCCTATATTTCCGTCATTGAAGCGGTAAAGCACGCCGCCTGGCACCAAGGCGCTATTCCCCAGATAGACTGGATCAACGCCAAAACTTTTGAAACTGAGCCAGAAACTATAAAAGACCTCAAAAATTACGACGGCATAATTATTCCCGGCGGTTTCGGCGGTCGCGGTGTTGAAGGAAAAATAAAAGCCATCAACTATGTTCGCAAAAATAAAATTCCTTTCTTAGGGCTCTGTTACGGTCTTCAGCTAGCTGTTGTTGAGTTTGCCCGGAACGCCGCTGGTCTCAAAGACGCTCACACCACCGAAATAAATTCAAAAACACCGCACCCAGTAATCGATATTCTGCCTGAACAATCCGAAAATCTAAAAAACGAAAATCTCGGTGGCTCGATGAGGCTCGGCGCTTATCGCTGCAAACTAGCAAAAAACTCCTTGGCTTCAGCCGCTTATGAAAAAAACATAATCGCGGAGCGCCATCGCCACCGCTACGAAGTAAATAATAAATATGTGGAAAAGCTAGAAAAAGCCGGCTTGATTTTCTCCGGCCGCAATCCCGAAAAAAATCTTGTCGAAATTATCGAACTTGCCAACCATCCCTTTTTCTTAGCCACTCAATTCCATCCGGAACTAAAATCCCGTCCCTTTTCTCCTCACCCGCTTTTTGTTTCTTTTATAAAATCTTCGCTAAAAAACAAGAAATAAGCCTACTCACCGAAAACCCGTTCAACCCGCGGTTTTTGAATCACTATTCTATTACTGCGATCGTAGTAATAGAATAGTAAAAAAACCGGACGCCTAATCAGCACGCCCGGTTCTAAATAATCTCAAATTGATCAAGTACTATTTTTTGTACATCAGGAGAAGCCCCTGGTAGCTATGTTCGCCTAGTAAATCACCAACTCCGCCGCCATCGCCCATCGCACGCACTTCCTCACGTCCGCGGAAAGAAATAAAGTTAGAACCCGCTTCAGTCACGTTTTTGTAACAAAGCCCTGGCTCACGAGCACTCACATAGCTTGGTCCCCGTCCACCGAAAAAAATCCCTGATTCATAGACAGTTCGCAATACAGACTTCAAAAAGGGAACTGCTTCGGGGCTATACCATCCCTGATACGACATCTCCCACACAGGCAAATTGTTGTGAAAGACAATGGTTTGTCCGAAGCTATAGTTGCTATCTGGAGCAACAAACCAGAAATCTACAACCCTGAAATCACCGTCTTCGAAATCAATAACGCGAGAACACGGCAAGTGACAAATTCCTTTCGTCACCTCAGCGCTACCGGCATACCCAACCCGCATTGCTTTTAAGAAGACCGTCATAATTTCCTGAACACTGTACAATTTTTCGGGCATATCGCCTCCTCTATTTGGTTTTAGTTACTTTTTTGCTGCCAAAATTATACACTTAAAATCCCCGCTCGTCAATCTAAACCAAAAACCCGCGTTCGCGGGTTTTCTATTTATTATATATACATGCCTGCCCTTCCGTAGCTTCACAGAATAGAAGGAGGGCGTCATTCGTGTCGGCTAGAAATTAAAAATCCCTAAACCCTATTGGCTAGTGGCTAAACTCTAACTATCTCCACTTCCGTAATCGGCTGGCGATGGCCGTTCTTTTTTCTATACCTAGTCTTCGAATGATACCTGAAAACGATTTTCTTTTTATCTCTGGCTTGTTTGATAATTTTCCCCTCTACTTTTAAGCCACTAAGGTAGGGCTGGCCAATTTCCATTGAATCAGGATCGTTCTTAAGCAAAACCCGATCAAAAACAACCGCCTCGCCTGCTTCACCAGCGATTTTTTCTATTTTTAATTTTTGCCCAGCCGAAACCTTGTATTGCTTCCCGCCAGTTTCAATTACTGAAAATTTAGCCATATCTCGTTAATTGACAAGAATTATAGCCACAAAGTAAATAAAAATCAAGGCGCCAACAAAAACCATCGCTCCGGCCGTAAATCGACCCCAAAATCTATCTCTTTTTTCCAATTCTGTCGCAATTAAGAAATTGATAAGAGTGACGATCAAGCCAAAAAAACCCACCTTCGATAAATCCGCAAAACTCCCCACGCCATTAATCTCTTCTAAACTTTCAAAATTAATTATTATATCTTGTTTTACATCCTTAAGTGCTATAAAAGCCCACAACCATCCCCCAAAAACCAAAACCACCGCCGCCAAAAACGCCAAATTATGAACCCGGTATTTAAAAATTTCTCTTATTTTTTTCTTCATAAACCCGTATTCCCTATTTCATGCTATTTAATTCTATTCTGATAATACCAATTCAAAACATCCTTCGCAATCGGCACCGCGTTCAAACTACCTTCTTTTGAATTTTCAATCAAGACTAAAATCGCAATTTTAGGATCACTTGCCGGCGCATATCCGACAAAAAAAGCATTCTCTTGCGCATTATTTTTAACTTGAGCACTCCCGGTTTTTCCCGCCACCGAAAACGGCAAATCGTGTAAAAGATATGCGGTTCCCTTCGGTGATGTCACCGCCAGCTCCATTCCCTTTCTAACTTCTATAATTGAATTGATTGTGCTTGATAAATCGGATATCATTTCTGGTTTATTAAAATCTTTAACTAAAAAGGGCCGATAGATCTTCCCGCCATTAGCGATTGAGTCAATGTAGCTCAAAAGTTGAATTGGAGTTACTAATAGATCTCCTTGCCCGATACTGGCATTATAAGTATCACCCAGGAGCCAATTTCGGCCGGTTTTTTTCTTCTTATCTTCTGGGGTCGGCAAAAATCCGTTTGCTTCTCCTGGCAAATCGATTCCCAAAGCGCTGCCCAAATGAAATTTCTTCCACCAGTCATTCAATCTGGTAATACCCAAACCCCTAATACTTGACTGAGGATACGGCGATCCGCCGCCAACATTATAGAAATAAACGTTGCTTGATTGCGCCAAAGCCGATGCTAAATTAACATCTCCTTGATATCGCCAATCTAAAAATCGGGTTGGCTTGGTCGGATCATAAGGATTTGGCACATCCATATATCCAGGCGAAAAAATATAAGTCTGGGGATCAATTACCTTTTCTTCAAGAGCCGCCAGCCCCACAAGAGGCTTTATTGTTGATCCCGGATTATAAAATCCGCCAATCGCGCGATTGAAAAGCGGCTGATGCGGCGAATTAAAAAGTTCCTGTTTTTCTTTATTCTTGCCAGTCTGACCGAAAATATTGTTATCGTAACTAGGAAGGTTAATAAGTGCTAAAACTTCTCCTGTTTGTGGATTAAGCGCCAGCCCCACTCCTATATTCCGATTAAGCGATGAAAGTCCTTGTTGTAGTCGTTTATAGAAATACTTTTGAAAATCAGCATCGATAGTTAAGTGAATAGTCTGGCCAATTATCGGCTTGCTTTGGTCCCTCTCCTCTTTGATATTACCCAGCGCATCTCGTATTTTCACTGTCACCCCCGCTTGACCCCGCAGGTATCTTTCATAAAACGCCTCTAATCCGACTTTCCCGGCAAAATCCCTGCCTGTTAATTCTGGATATCTTTTTAAATCACTACTATCAACCACTCCGGTATATCCCAATATTGAAGAAAAAATCGGTCCTTCGGAATACTGACGTTCGAAACCGTTTACAACTAAAAGTGCAGAAGAATTAGCTGCTTGAATTTTTATAACCTGATCCAAGCTTAATTCTGAACTAACTATTATAGAATCATAAGCCGGACCCTGATTGTTATTATTAACCAAATCCAGCAAATCGCCGCTGTCCACCCCCAGAACCTCCCAAGCTAACTTAAACGCCAATTGTCGTTTATTTTCATCCTTTAGAAAATCTCTAACGTTAAGGGTGGCAAAAAATATCGGCTTATTATCAGCTAAAATTTTTCCATTTGTATCCTCCATCACCCCTCGCGGCGCCGTTGTTTTATTAATTTGGGAAAGATTAGCCGCCGCTCGAGCCGAGTAAAAATCGTGGTCGGCCAAACCCAAAAAAATAACCCGCCCGATTATTATCAATCCCAAGACGATAATAATCGTTCCGAAGATTGGGATAGAACGGCGTTCAAGCGGCGCTTCGGCCACTCCTAAATCACACGCCCACTCATCTCCCAATACTTCCTCAAAATCAATATCCTCTCGTTTTCGCCTTAAAAACATTTGTTAATTATAATCCTGAATCGAATAAAAAGAGAAAAAAATCATAAAACCAAAACCAATCGTAGCGATAATTCCTCCGAAAGCTTCCGGCCAATTTTTCAAAAAAGAACCGAGAGAAGAAAAATAATAAAACCCTAAAACCCCAAGAATAATTAACAACAACCCATTAAACCAAATTTGTCCCGGTAAAAATTTTTTAATCAGGGAAATAGCAGCCGGCAACAAGAAAAATATGATTGTCTCGGTACTTAAATTTGGCTGCCAATTCAAAACAAAAACCCCAAAAAGTTCCAAAAAAATTACTTCAAAAAAATCGAGGAATAACGCCAAAACTACCAGAGCCATCAAGACAAAATTAATTTTTAATCCAAAGAGCGGATTAAACTTAATCTGTAAAATCAGCGCCGCAAAAAAACCCAGCAATCCCAAAAAAAAGTTTTTTTCAAACCAAAAAATTTTTCTCATTTAAGAACATAAACAATTGTTATTCTACTTAAGTCGTAAGCAAAACTGAGGTCGGCTTCCTTAAAAACTTGATCGGACGAAAATTTGGGATCAGCTGCCTCTCCTAATGCATAAAAAAATGGAAAGTTTGGATCGGCATTGTAAACCACATCGCCATCAGCAATTTTTGCCTCCTTATTTATGACTGTTAGTTTGGGCGTTGAACCTCCTTTTAGAAGCGAGGGCTCGCCTTTCTTTCCTATCTTAACTTTCAAATTCCAATCTTTATCAAAAATCGTCTGCACCAGTGCCGAATTATCAAACACCGTAGAAATTCTCCCAATTAAAATACCCTCGGCATTTTTTGAATCAAGCTTTTTATTAATGGGCAGAACAACCGGTTGGCCAATTTTTATTTGCTGATTTGTTCCAACGTCTATCAAAAATTTATCTTTCAAACTAAAAGGGTAGTAGGTGAAGACAAAAGCCGAAATATATCCGGACGAAGATTCCGGAATTTGCTCTTTAACCTGATCAAGCA
This sequence comes from Minisyncoccota bacterium, assembly GCA_041664245.1. Classification (GTDB taxonomy): domain Bacteria; phylum Patescibacteriota; class Minisyncoccia; order UBA6257; family 2-01-FULL-56-20; genus JBAYLC01. Next base: position 137,657 of record JBAYLC010000002.1, on the reverse strand, counting down.
ATACCAACTGTACCTTTAAATTTTCGTTTTCCGCCGCCAGACGATTCATTCCCTCAACATCCCCTTCTAATCCTCTATTAATAAAACCTCGAATTTTCCACCCCAAATCAGGTTTTAAAAAAACAAGAAAAATCAGGATAATAATTAGTGACAGTAACAACCATCTCCTCTTATTCATAAAAACACTTTAACAAAATTACAAGTTAATTGTAATTGGCTTTAGGGGATTGTCTAAGAATTTTTGATTGTAATGAAAACCGTCGACAATTTGACCCAACCCCCTTGCCACACAACTTAGCGGATTTTCAACAATTCTAGTCTCCACTGCTGTCTCCTTGGCAACAAGCTGACTCAAACCCCGTAACATCGCTCCGCCGCCACAAAGATAAATTCCCTGCTTTATCATATCCCCCACTAACTCAGGCGGTGTTTCCTCAATCACTTCTTTTATAGCTTCGATTATGGTATCAACCGATCTTGATATCGCCAAACGGACATGGCTATCCTTAATTAAAACCTCTCCTGGTAAACCGCTCCGAAAATCCCGTCCCCTGACAATTATTTCTAGTTTCTCGTGGCCTGGCAAAACCGAACCAACTGCAATTTTCGCAAACTCCGCAGTCGGTTCGCCCACTGCCAATTTAAATTCCTCCCTAATAAAGTTTTGGATATCTTCATTGAAACGATCGCCAGCCACCTTTAATGTCCGCGATACCACAATTCCTCCCATCGAAATCACAGCGATATCAGTTGTTCCCCCGCCAATATCCACAATCAAACTAGCCGCTGGCAAGTGAATGGGTAAATTCGCTCCCAAAGCCGCAGCAATCGGTGATTCAATTAGGTAAACTTTGGCACAACCAGAATTTAAAACCGCGTCCTCAACTGACTTCCTCTCTACCTCAGTCAAGTTGTCGGGAATCGCCAAAATCGCGCGCCGAAAACTAAAGAGCGATCGACTGCTCAACCTTTTTAAAAATTGGCGGATCAATTCTTGCGTCATATCAAAATCAGAAATAACCCCCCCGATTAAGGGTCTTATCACGCTAATATGAGCCGGTGTTCTCCCAAGCATTTTTTTGGCCTCGTCGCCAACCGCTAAAATTTGATTCGTTTTGTTATTAATCGCCACCACCGTCGGCTCATCAATTAAAATTCCCTTATTTCGCAAATAAACCACAGAATTTGCCGTTCCTAAGTCGATACCAATGTCTTTGAAAAATCTATCCAACATAATTATTTTAATATTAGCTTCATCGCTTGTTTTGGTTCCATTAATTTAATCTGTGCCTTTGCCCGATTTTTAACTTCTACTTTTGAGCCCGCCTTCTTGCTTACCACAATTCGCCAAGGAATCCCGATTAAGTCCGCATCCGCGAACTTCTCACCCGGGCTTACGCCTCTCTCATCGTATAAAATTTCCTCCCCTCTCTTCTCAAAGTCAGCACAAATCTTTTTTGCGCTCTTACCGTCAAGTTCGATAATATGGACTCTAAATGGCGCAATCTCTTCCGGCCAAATCATTCCCCGCTCGTCGTTTGAAACCTCGATCACTGTTGCCATCGTTCTCCCCAATCCGATCCCATAACAGCCCATCATCACCGGCCGTTTTTTTCCGTCGTCGTCCATCACCGAAAAATCAAACGGTTGAGTGTATTTATCCTTTAATTTAAAAATATTTCCAACTTCAATTGCCTTTTCTTCTTTAAAATCATCGCCGCCGCAACCCGCGCACTTGTTTAGCTCGTTTTTTATTTCTTTATTTATAGCCAAACTACATCGTGAACATACGTATATAGTATCTTCCCCTGCCGGCGTAACCGTTTGAAATTCATGGGAATACTTAGAGAAAGTACCACCGGAAGCAAAAGTGAAATAGGTCTTTTTTCTGATTCCTATCCGGTCAAAAATCTTAAAATACGCCTCCTTCACCCTATTGTAATATTCATCTAAGTCGCCCTCGGTTAAATGAAAAGAATATAAATCTTTCATCATAAACTCGCGTCCGCGGAGCAAGCCGCCCTTGGAACGCAGCTCCATCCTAAATTTATTTTGAAATTGATAAACATAAACAGGCAAATCCTTATAAGAGCTAGCGAATCTCTTTATGAGCGGCACCACCACTTCTTCGTGGGTCGGCCCCAGCGCAAATTCCCGGTCGCTGGAATCTTTAACTTTATATAAATCTGTCATCGTCTCCCATCTTCCGGTCTTCATCCAATTCTCTTTCGGCTGAAACGATGGCATAAAAATCTCCTGGCCGCCCACCGCATTAATTTCTTCCCGAATTATCTGTTCAACTTTTTTCATTACCCGCAATCCCAGTGGCAAAAGAGTGTAAACTCCTGCCATCAATTTATCCACAAATCCGGCTCTAATCAAAAACTTAGCGCTTATCGCTTCCTCATCTTTCGGAAAAGTCCTCACCGTTTTCGCAAACAACTCCGATTGCTTCATCTTGCCCTAGAGAATATCACAAAAAAATCTCGGTGGCAAAATCAATCCAAATTTGACAAAAAGGAGAGTATCATTCATGTCGGTTTATCAATTTAATACTTGTTTACCTTCCGTAGCTTCGCAGAAGCGAAGGAGAGACACTTGTTTGTCCCGAAGCATCCTGTTGAGGGGATATTTACTCTATCCGTTCAAAAATCTCGCTAAGAAAAAAATAACCAAACCGAAAGCGCTTACCAAGGCCGAAATAATCCAAAACCGCATTGTCACTTGCGACTCCGGCCAGCCCAAAGCTTCAAAATGATGGTGAATCGGCGAAGAAAGAAAAATTTTCTTCTTCCAGATTTTTTTGCTTATCATCTGAATAATTACCGAGAGTGATTCAATCACTAAAATAATCGCAAAAAACGGCAGTAATAAAACGGTATTAGTGAGCATCGCAATCACCCCGATTGTAATTCCTAGGGACATTGATCCGGTATCTCCCATAAAAAATTTGGCGGGAAAAATATTAAACCACAAAAACGCTAATAGACTTCCAATCACCACTCCTCCTAAAGCCGCCAGATCATAGCGTCCCAAAACAAACGCCACCACCGTGAGTGCCACGAAAGCAAAGAGAGACACTCCGCCCAAAAGCCCGTCCAAACCATCGGTTTCGTTAGCCGAAAAAGCGCTGGCGATAATTACAAACATAAAAATCGGAATATACCAAACCCCAATTTCAAAATTCCCCCAAAACGGAACATAAATAGTGTGAATATCTAGTTTAAAATAAAACCACCAAGCGCCGATCGCCGCCGCCACCGTGTAAAAAATCAATTTGTATCGGATCTTCATTCCGCCGCCGTTAGATCCGATTCGCAAAACTCCCAGCCAGTCATCAAAAAGTCCGAGGAGCGCGGCAATAATAAGCGCTGCGATCGGCAAATATGTTTGCGCTCTATCAATAAAACTAAAATGCCCCCAAAAACCGTCAAAAAATAAATTTACGAAGCCAAAAAAAATCGCGACAATCAAAACCGTTGACCAAATTATTATCCCGCCGGCTGTCGGCGTCCCCTCTTTTTTCTGGTGATAACTATTATAAACCGGTGCGTCTTTTGAGGTCCTGATTTGCTTGTGTAACTGATATTGCTTTATTAATTTGAACCAAAATGGCGTCATCAGAAGCGCCACTCCGAAACTAATTACCATTAAAACAATAACCCTTATGGATTCAGAAAGAATATAATTCGATCCCAAAATAGCGCTCGTCATTGCTTAATTAATCGCGTAATTGGATTTGAACCAATTTAGTAATCGCCCCGTTTCTCCAAATCGATCGTTTGTTCCCAAAACTACAACCATGATCGGCCGTCCGCTATAAGAAAAAATAGAAACCAAATTTCCGTTCGCCTCTTCGGTGTATCCAGTTTTACCGCCCAAAAAATCCGCCCGGCCGGCAAAATTATTATTACTTACAAACTTAACCCGCCTCTTGGAAGTGGTTTCAATTGCCACCCAAGTGCTTCTTCTAGTCATTTTCAGAATATCGGAATAATCCCGATATATTTTAGAAACCATCTCTTTCAAGTCGTAAGCTGTTGACTGGTTTGATATTGAAAGTCCGGTCGGGTCCTTAAAAACTGTATTTTGTAGCCCCCACTCCTTCGCCAAATTATTCATATCAGCCAAGAAGTTTTCCCGCCCAAAAATCCTCGCCAAAGCTTCGGATCCAGCGTTACTGGAAGTCATCAACGTTCCTCTCAGAAAATCATCAAAACTGTATCGATCACCCGCTCGAAAAAAACCGCCGGGCGAATCAACAGCAAAATCAGAGTTTAATAACTCTATCGTCTCCGGCATCCTCGCTTCGGTCATAGCCGTGGCCGCCGTCATTAGTTTAGTAAGCGACGCTGTCGGCCATAATCTCGTTGGATTAAAATCAAAATAAATTTCTCCCGTCTCCAAATCGCTCACGATTGCCGCCGCGCCCTGGAAATCAAACATTGAGTCACTTCTTATCTTTTTAAATCCCAATCCTTGAAGGCCCGCTTTAAGCTCAACGTCTTGCCTCGAGATATCATTTTCGTTATTGCTCAACTCGTTAGCCGTCGGCACTCCAGCTGATACCTCGCTATTTCCTGAGTTATTCAAACCGTTGGTTGCCGAATCCGTCGCGTTCAAAGTCCCAATTAATGGATCGGCCTGGATAGAATCGTAAGTTGAAGCTGACAAAATCGGCTGCACTTCATTGCCGGGATTTTTATAAACAACACCCTCGCCAGTTCCCGAACCACTTTTTGAACTATGATTAAAAAGCAAGGTTGTCGTCACCACCACCGCAATTAATATAATTTTTTTCCAATTTTCTTTTGTCATCTGATTAAGTCGCTAAATTAGTCTGGTTTTGATTCGTCTGAAAATTTTGAAATACAGATTGGAACTTTTCGTAATCTGGTAATTCCTGAACTCCGCCTAAACCCACATGTTTTAAAAGTTCGAAACTAGGTTTATAAAGAAAAGCATTAGTTCGATGCGGATCAGGAAATCTTTCAACTAAACCCCTTAGTAATAAATTCCGCAATGTGAAAACCGAATTCACTCCCCGAAGATACTCCAGCCGGCTTCTAGAAATCGGACCGAAATAAGCCACGATTGAAAGCGTCTCCAAACTTGCCGGCGTTAAATTCTCATCCAGCTCTTCTTTAATAAACTGCTCTAAAATTCCACCAAATTCCGGCTTGGTCACAATTTGCGCTTTTTCAATGTCTCTCAGGATCCTTAATCCGCTTGTTGGCGAGGTCAAAACACCCTCCAGTTTTTGGACTAATTGCCCGGCTTCTTCCACCCCAACATCCATGATTTTCCCGATTTTTTGGAAAGAAACCGGCTCTCCGTGGACAAATAAAAGGGCTTCTAAAGCCGCAAGTTTTTTATCTTGTTCGTCATTCATTGGTAACCACTATAACTTTTTAACCATTATATCAGAAAAACTGGAATTTTGCTCAAGCTGAACCCTCTGTTCTCGCGCTAAATGAAGGATAGCCAAAAAAACCACAATTATTTCCGCTCGGGTTTTTTTTCCAACCAAGCTTACGAAGGCCGAATTTCCCGCCTTTTGAATATAATCCACTATTTCCTGAATCTTTTCTTCAATCGTTACCACCTTATCTCGCAAAACTTCCTGTTCGAAAACCAAACCCCCAAAACTCTGTAAAACTGAATTCAACGATTGGCTAATCACTGCCACGCTGACATTAGCGCCGGGATAAAATCCGCCGAACGAATCCTTAAAACTCTCCATCCCTTGGCTCAAAAAATATGGTCGGCTCAATTCTGTTCCGCGCCTCCGCCAAAGTTCGTCCACTAATTTCATTATCGGTTTTATTTCTTTATAAATTCTAAGTCGTAACTCTAAATCTTTTATATTTTCTTCCTCGTCATCCGGAATCGCTATTTCGGGAAGTAGAGATTTTGATTTCAAAAAAACTAACCGGCTGGCAATCATAATAAAATCCGCCAAAAAAGGCGCCTCTGTTTTTTCGAGAGTCTTTAGATAATTCAAAAAATCATCCGTCACCGCCGCCAGGCTAATTTCCGTAATCTCCATCTTCCGATCCTCCACTAATTCCAGGAGTTTACTGATCGGCCCAGAAAACTGCTCCGTTTTTAATTCATAACTCATTCCTACTATTATGTTTCAAAAATCAAAAACTTCAAAATTTTACCATCCCTACTACATATACTACATGCTTTGTATTACATAACTTAATAATTCGTCCTAATATAATTAAGTATATTCGTCGCGTCTTTCGCGCTATCCTCCGATCCAAGCGCAATAATCACTATCGGCCGGCGCGTCCCGTTAATCATCAAATCAAAAATTGAAACAATTGTTTCCTTGGCTGGATTGGTTTTCCCGACCTTGCCGCCCACAAAATCCGGATCGTCCTTAAAAACGTTGAAGTTTTCAATATCACCATAAAGCGGCTCGCCATAAGCGGAGTCGCTTAATTTCCCCGCGCTTATTTTCAAAATAAAACTTCGGTTGTTATAAAAATACTTCGCCATATTAAAAAGATCTTCAGCCGTAGAAACATTCCCCTCTTCCGATCCGGCTGGGTCGGTGAATTTCGTCTCGCTCATTCCGAGCGCCTTCGCTTTATTATTCATCAAATCAACAAATCTAATTGAGCCAAGATTATTAGCCAACGTCACCGCCGCCTCATTTGATGATTCTTCAAGCAACGGAAAAAGAAGATTAAAAACTGAAATTCGCTGACCCGCCCAAAGTCGTGGTTTTGAAGTCAGAACAATCGCGCTATTCAACACAGTCACCTCTTTTTCAATATCAATATATTCGGTCGCCACTACCGCGGTTATTAGTTTTGTAATCGAAGCAATTGGCATCACTTCTTGGGATTTTTTTCCTAAAAATACAAAATTATTCTTTAAGTCCGCCGCCAAATAGCTTGATGCGGAAATTTCCGGCAACTTTGCCGTATATTTGAAATCATCCGCCGTAAAATCTTTTTCAAAAACTAAAACCGGCGTCCCTACTTTAACTAAATCAAAAACCGCCTTCGCGTCTTCGGTCGACAACCTTATACATCCACCCGAATAAGTGGACTTAACCGGTGTTCCGTTTGGATAATACGGCCAACCGTGAATAAAAAAATTTCCTTGAAAAGCCATACTCCAAGGCTGATAAACTTGACCAAATGATGAAAAATGATCCTTTTCTTTACTTTGCACCCGATAAATTCCCGCCGGCGTTTCCCACCACGAGCCCTCCTTTCCTTTTGTTAAAATCGGAAATTCCTTTACTATCACCCCTGCGTTATAAACTTTTAATTTCATCGCCGAGAGATCCGCTTCAATAAAATCAATTTTTTTATCCGCAAACTCTTTTCTGATTTTCGAAAAAAAATCCGCGTTTCCCAAAGCCGGCCAGGAACCGTATTCAAACGGCAATCCCGTAATTTCATCTCCATCAAACGAAAGATGGTAGTCGCTCACTCCACCACCAAGATACCTCATCATCATCAAAAATCCGCTGATGATAACCACCACGATAAAAATCAGAAACCACGACGGAATTGGTGTGTAAAATATCTTCTTAACCATCTTTGTCACATACTACATATTGCATGCTTACTGCGTAAGCAATGCTTCCCTTGTATAAACATTTCTTGGATCCCAAAGCATCCATCCCGAACCGCCGCCCTCGTCGCTGGCCGTAATCTGCGCCCTCACGGCCTTGGCGTCATAAACCATTCCTAAATCAAAGTCCTGAAGCCACGGCCTGATCTTCGCCCTCACTCCGTAATCCTCCTTAATTTTCGGCGTAGAAGTTGCTATGGAAGACGATGTCACCGGCAAGGCTGGTTGGTTGTATTTGATAAGCCGCTTCACCGCCACCGTAATCGAATTTTTTACTACTTCATACGGATAAAGAGCCGGCTTCTTAAGTCCGAAAGCTCCAGATGCATAGTGAGATGGATAAACCATTGGGTCAATATAATCAAAATACGGAAACGCATTCTCGATGATCTGCCCAATACCCAAATCGGTATAATCAACTGTCGTTAAACCAAAGAGATCTGCGGAAAGTTTCGCTTGACCCAAATTCTCCCTTAGGTATTTGAAAAAATCTTTAATTGCTAAATCCATCGGCTTTTTCTGATCCCAAACCGGAAATTCAATCCTACTCAAGCCGCCATCCGACGGAAACCTCACGTAATCAAAATTTATCTCATCAAATCCCCGGCTAAGTGCGTCACGAGCAATGGCAATGTTATAATCCCAAACATTTTTAGAAGTCGGATCCATCCATGCCAAACCCTTATTGTCCCGCCAAATTTTACCGGTTGTTTTATCTTTAAGCGCCCATTCCGGATGAGCCACCGCTAAAATCCCGTCCTGAAAAGTTGAAATTCTGGCAATCACATAAATCCCATTATCGTGAAGTCTTTTTATTAAAATGTTTGGTTGTAAAATTCTAATTTCCTTATCTGCCCCGCTCTCCTGTATTAAGGGGCTACTAATATGATAAGAAACAAATCCTGAATAATCTTTGATATCAATAATAATTGCATTCAACTCTGTTTGATTAATCAAATCAACCAGGTGATTAATCTGCGAAGCCGACCCGGCCGACCAACCTGTCGCGTAAACCGACTTAATCACCGCCGGCGGACTGGCCAGTTGTGGTTGGTTTGGTATGTCCGAGTTAACCCCAGTTGGTAAAACCGGCGGATTTGTACTACTGGAAGTCGAAGTCGGCGCGATGTTGGTCTGCAATTCCAAATCAATTAAACTTTCTTCCGCAGAATCCAAGACATTTGCTTTTGAGGACTTCACATCAATCACCCTTGGTCCGCTAAACGCCAAAAACAAAAAAAGGCCCAAAAGAGCCGCTCCCAATAAAACCCAAAGAAGAACTCGAACTTTCATAAAAGATAGAAAAATTATGGCATAAATTAATTATAAATCAAATAATCTCAAAAGTTGTTAGATTTAATTTTACCCCTTATAATAATTCAGAAATGTCCCTCGCCCTCTATCGAAAATACCGCCCTAAAAAATTAAGCGAAGTTTTAGGCCAGGAAACCAATATCCAGATTATTCAAAACGCCGCCCGAACCGACCGGATTGGCCACGCCTATCTTTTCTACGGCCCGCGAGGAACCGGCAAAACTACCACCGCTCGCCTAATCGCCAAACTTCTAAACTGTGAAAAACGCGCCACCGACGAAAAATTTAAAGCTCTTGGCGAACCCTGCGGCGAATGTTTTTCCTGCCGCGGCATCGACGAAGGTAATTCTTTTGACGTTGTCGAAATCGACGCCGCCTCTAATCGCGGCATCGATGAAATCCGCAACCTGAAAGAAAATATCGCCACTTCCCCCGCCGGCGGCCGTTACAAGGTCTACATCATCGACGAAGTCCACATGTTAACCGGCGCCGCCTTCAACGCTCTTTTAAAAACCCTGGAAGAACCCCCCGCTCACGCCGTTTTCGTTTTAGCTACCACCGAATACGAAAAACTTCCTCCCACCATCACCTCCCGCGTCCAGCGCTTTGTTTTTAAAAAACTTCCCAAAACAAAAATTTTGGAAAAACTTTTCTTAATCGTTAAAGCTGAAAAAATTGAAATAGAAAAAAACGCTCTTGAGGTTGTTGCCGCCGCCGGCGAGGGCAGTTTCCGCGATGCCGAATCGATTTTGGACCAGCTTAGTTCGTCCGATAAAAAAATAGATTTAAATTTAGCCGAAGCTTTGACCGGCCGCGTCGGCCTAAAGAAAGTCTCGGAACTCTCGGAATTAATTCTCAAAAAAGATCTCCCGAAATCGCTCGAATATCTCGGCAACCTTAACGAAGAAGGCCACAATCTAACCCAGCTCACCAAAGATTTAATCCACTACTTCCGAAAAATTTTAAGCCTTAAAACCAATCCAAATTTAGAAAAATTTTTTGAAGGCGACTTGACCGTTGAAGAAATAAACCACCTGAAACGCTTAACCGCGCTCGGCGAAATCGATCTCCAAGTCAAAATTATAAAATCTTTAATTCGCGCCTACACCGAAATCCGCTACTCTCCTTTTGCCATAGTCCCTCTTGAGGTAGCTATCATCGAAAATCTGAAATCCTGATTCTAGTTGAAGAATTCCCCGAAAAAAATTAAAGGCGGCACCAAATAGCGCCACCTCATAACCATCAGCAGAACAAGAATTAGAGTAGGGATGCTAGGCAAGCAGCACAACCGTTTTTAGTGCAAATCCAGCATGGACAATCCCGATGACTCACCAACCCACAAGCATGAACCGGAACTCCTTCATCCCGATCAACATTTCTGTTGGCCTCTTTTGCTGTTCCTGCCAAATCAATCGAAACTCCGTTTCCACTCAAAAGATCCTGTCGACGCGCCATTTTTTCACCTCCTTCTATCAATTTCAGTTACTAAAATAACAATACAAAAAATATTTTTAGAAATCAAACCCGCTCCGCGTTCATCTGCGTCTGTTCTTTGCTGCTTCTGCGTTTTGTCTGCGTCCTGTCCGCGTAGGTCAGCGGGTAACCGAAATTGTCTTCCCTAACTCCGCCGCCGGCGCACTTATTATTATTTGACTTGAAGTGCCAACCACGCTCCGCAAAATGTTATAGCCTGTATCGTAATCCGCCACACTTGCATAGTGAGCCGAAGACGTACTTGAATCAAAGGGTAAGCTCGAAAGATAAATAGGAATCAAGCAAGGAGCAATATCATATTTACCGGCACCATTAGCCATTCTCTTGGTTGTGGTTGGAATGTCCCCCACTCCGCAAGAAAAAACTCCGCCTTGATTTGTATCGGCGATATTTTGCTGAACCGCCACCAAGATGGAGTTTAAATCGGTCATTCGTTTGGAATTCCTCGCGCCTGCAAACTGTTTTGCCGGATTAAAAGCGATAATCCCAATCGCCATTACCACCACCAAAATCGCCATCGAAATCAAAAGTTCGATTATCGAAAATCCTGATTTTTTCATAGCTTTAATTTTACCATTTCGCGTCATTCGCGTGTAATCCGCATCATTCGTGCCAGCTCTTAAGTCTCTATTTTCATTTCCCGTAATTCATAATTCTCTATTCTTATCGAATTTCCTCCCACGAAATCTGCGAATATCTATCGCTCGCCAAAGGAAAACTCGGCGGTGGCGCGTAAAGCAAATTAGAATCATAAATTAAATTTCTAGTCAGATAACCAGTATCGTCAGTATAAGCAAATCCATAACGAACATTACTTCCAATCATTCCGTAAGAAGTTATGCTCTGCCGCGTATCATATGGATCGCACCTATTTGAGCCGCCGCCTGGTGGCCGGTAATAGTAACGCCCCACCCGTCCGTTCTGGGCAATCATCGCTGCGTCAATTCGCAAATTGTCAGCGCTAACCAATCCAATATTAATATTGTTCTGCGCAATCAGCCCGATCGAATCAGTTCCGTCATATTTTGTATATAGAAGATTACTGTTTAATGTGATACTGGTTCGATTGGCCGGCACATCCGGAAATTTACCAGAAGCCACCGTCACTCTTTGTCCATTTATCTGTCCCCTAACCCACAGATTATCTTCGAAAAAGAAAATGCCGTTTGCGGGTACCGCTCCCGAGGTGGACGTTGTCTTAGTTGAGATACTCCACGTTCCCCATCCACTTTGGCTTAAATAATTAGTACACCCCGAAGGCGCCGCCGTAAGTGCCGTTACCTTATAAACCGTGTAAGTATCATTCGAATTTAAAACTAATTCCCAGCCAAATGCTCCCGAACTAGTCGCATAAACTCCGCTCGAAGACGCCAAATCCCTAAGCGTTGATAAATCTTGCGTCATCCCAGAAAAGTTCACCGCCGGTACCGGAAAATTTCTTCCGGCCATAAAAACATCTGGACGATTTGGCACTGTTGACGACGGCGATGGATCCGCCGGCGCTAAATGGGTATGAACTCCAAAAGCCGAATCATAGGGCGAATCCGGATCGGTATAAGAGCCAAGCGCGCTCTGCACTAAGTTATGGGCTAACCCATCAAACCTAATTCCTCCGTTTGAAATAATTTCTCCAAAAACCTCCGTTCCCGCTCCAAAACGCATATTATCATTTGCTGCAATCGCATACTTAGCAAAAGACGGAATACCCAGCTTCACTTCAATAATTTTTTGAATTGAACTATCCGCTGTCACCGTTCCCGTGCTTCTAATCTTAACAATCGTTGAACCAGTCGGCGGCGGAGTAATTTCTAAAGAAAAGTGACCGATTAAATTCCCGTCTTTATCATAATAATCATGGACATAAGGCCCGGGATTGTTTGTTCCATCTTTATAATCCGTCGGCGCATGAGCCAAATGCCAGCGATAATATTCGATCCCTGATTCTGCTACCGTAAACGCTGATGTCTTATTAAAATCTCTAACCGAAAGTTTTAGAAAAGTCAGGGCAAGAAAAATAAATCCGGTTATCAAAATCACTACAATCGTCGCAAAAAACAAAACCTCAAGCGACAACTGCCCGCAAGCTCCACTCTTATTCTTAATTCTTAATTCTTTATTCATAATTCTTGATACCTGACACTTGATACTTGATACACACTCAGTTGCTCCTTAAATTCCTTATATTAGCCACGTCGGAAAAAAACGATGGCTTTGGCGCCGATCCAGGCTTTAAATCAGCGTAAATATTAAATCTAACAATCCTTATACTCTGGACATTCACCGGCAAGGTCATCATTTTTGCCGTACTCGTTGCTGAACTGTCAAAATAATCAAAAAGATTAGATGAAGTTGAAACAACCACATTATTAATAACTTTTGAAATAATCTCAGTGCTAGTCACATACGTTAAAGGATTTCCGGTCGGAATTATCACGCCTTTCTTTATGGTACTCGTTGCTGTGCTAGTCCCGGCGTTCGTCGCTAAAAAATATCTCACCTTCTCAAAAATCCCATCTTTATTTATATCACTAAAAAAAGCGAAGGAACTTGTCGTTGCCGACTCAACCGGATAAGCGCCCAAACTAGAAGGTCCAGCCGACCTAATTTCTGTCACCATAATTTGCAACGCTTGCTCAACATCTTGTTTTGATAAAAGTTTCTGGTCAACAAAACCCCCAATACTAGAAACATTATTTTTCAAACTATTCACCACTAACATTAAAACTGCCGCAATCGCCACAAAAATAATAATTTCGATGAACGAAAATCCTTCTCTGTTTCTTATTTTATTCATAATTATTTATTCTAAATTCTTAAATCCTAAACCCTCACCGTTAGTGGTACATCAAAACTTCTATCTGCTGCCAGTTGCCAGAAATAGCAACCGAGCTCGACCCCTCCGTATACCCATTCGCGTTTACGGTTATCATATAGTCCCCTGCGCTCAAATTATTAAACAAAACCTGCGACAGCGGCACGCAAACGCCATTAAACTCAATAGTTAAATCGTTAAGTTGGGGTGTAAAATTTTCATCATCCGTTTGCATATAAACCCGATATCGCAGATACCTATTGCCGTTGTGAATTTGATTGATCGTTGAACTGCTTATCGTATAAAAAGTGTCGTCCGTTCCGTCCGGCCCTATAAAACTCCAAGTGACGTTATCATTATTTGCCGCCAATTGAATTTGCAAACTACCCGCCCCAGTCTGCGCCGGCTGGCTTGTAGGACTCCAACTGATTGAATAAAAAGTTGAACTGCTTCCCCCTAAATCAAACGTTTTAGAAACTAACCAACTTATCGTTGTTGTGCTATAAATCCCCCCGTTTTGCGTTAATGTTATGCGTCCCGGCACCGCTTCGGTCTCCACTCCGCCGTCTTGGCTGTCGTAATTAGAACTCGACCAATCAGTTTGGGTTAAATAATTATGGCCGGTTATAAGAGTTTTTGAAAATCCGGCTTTGGAAAGAGTTACCGTTGCCTCCGGTAAAATCGCGCCAGTCGCCGCGTCTTTAACCGTTACTAAAAGCGACTCCGGCGCAGCGGGCCGAAGAACAAATCGAAAATCCAAAGTTGAGCTTGGGCTTAAATTTGCCGGCGTAAACGGAATAGTTCCCAAAATGTCACTCCCTGTGTCAGCCAAAGTAAATGAATAATTATCCCACTCCACGCCATTTATTATCTTTTCTCCGTCAATTCCCGTTGTCGAACTCGTTGAAAATTTATAAACATCCGGCGTTGTCCCGATAAGTTTACTGCCCTTAACCGAAAAATTTTTATTAGCGATTGGAACACATAAATAATCCGAAGTCCGCGTTCTTATAGCTCCCAACTTATCAATCGCAAAACTTATCTGGGTCACTTGTCCCACCGCCACCGTCGCGTGCGGCTTTACCGGGTTGGGATTTAAGGGATCGCCGATAGCGTATGTTTTTTCGGCTGAATATCCTGATTTACTAACATCAATTTGATAAGATTGGGAACTGGTCGGCACCCCCACTAATTGGAGAATCCCGTTATTATTTGTCGCGTCAGTCAGATTAATCGTCGGTGCCACAATACTATTAACCACGTGTACGCTCGCCTCCGGCACCGGCAACCCATTCGCGTCAAAAACATTTACAAAAAGTGAACCGGCCGTACTTGCTCCCTCTAAATTTTTTGGCGCTACGGTGGTCGTCATCGAAAGTGGCACAAATTTTTTACAATTTGGACAACTGATTTTAAACTCAACTAATTTGTAGTCAGCTGGAGATGTGTCATTCGGGTTACTACCCAAAGTTCCATCAAACGGATCGTCGATATTTCTAATTACTGTGTTGACAACAAAAATAAAATCCCCGTTCTGCAAGGTTTTTTGCTGAGGAATAACTCCAGCGGGAGCGCCCCCCTGAAGTCCAACATCGGAATAAGCCAGATTTCTAATCACCTCAATTTGGCCATTCAAAACTTCCGAAGCAGCCGTTCGAGATTCAATATTATTCACTAAATCTAAAATAGAAAAGTAAACTAAAAAAATTCCACCGAAAAGCACCGCGATAATTCCGATACTGACAATTACATCTATAAGTCCAAACCCGCGCTTATTTTCGAATCTTGATACTTGATACATGATTCTTGGTACTTGATACCTATCGCATAACACCTAACACTTGCTTACCCGCCATAGCCTCGGCGACAGTGGGATACATGACATCTTGTTAGCTCGCCAATCCTTGTGAAATCGAATAAATCGGTGTGATTATTGAAATCGCCACAAATCCGACAAAAATCCCCATCAAAAGAAGCATCACCGGTTCCAGAAGTCCAGTTAAATTTTTTATCTTATTATCCACCTCCTCTGAGTAATATTCCGACAGATAGAAAAGATTGTCCTCCAAATTACCGGTGTTTTCTCCAATTCTTATCATTCCGCAAAGTAAAAGCGGAAAAAACTTTTGATGGTCAACTAAATAATGAGCCAGCTGTTCTCCTTTTCTAATTTCGTCATTCGCTCCACCCAAAATTCTTTTATACACCACATTATCAAAAGTGTTACTCGTCACCGTCACCGCCTCGACTATTCTGATTCCGCTTTTTAGAAGTAACCCCATAATTCGGGAAAAATTAGCCATATTAATATTTATAACTAGTCCCGAAAGCGCTGGCACGAAAAAAATCGCCCGATCAAAATAATACTTGAACCACTCATATTTCAAAAGTATTTTAAAAATAATTGCTAAAATTATAAGCCCAGCGACTGCGTACGCTCCGTAATCTTTTGAAAAATCCAAAAAGCCCATCAAAAATCTGGTCGTCGCCGGCAACTTGATATTAAGTCCGGTAAAAACTGGAATAATTTTTGGGAAAACCACGTAAGTCAAAAACCCCACAATCGACACCGTCGCCACTAAAATAACCATTGGATAGACCATCGCCGACTTAATCTTACTTTTAAGTTCTTTGTCTTTTTTCAATTCTTCCGCCAGATAAATTAAATTCTGGCTCAAAGTTCCGCTCGTCTCCCCCACCCTAATAATATTTATAAAAAACCCGCCGAATAAATGCTTGTAAGCTTCCAAGCCATCGGCGAGCGACTGTCCCATCTCCACGCTTTGAATTAAGTCATCCAATATCCTTATTAGCACCTTTGAAGTTGACTGGCTCCGTATGATCTTAAGACCCTCAACAATCGGCAACCCGGCTTTAATCACAATCGAAAGATGCCGCGCAAAATTAATCCGATCTTGCACGGGCAATCTTTCAAAAAAAGAGCCAAAACGCCGGCGAGATAATTTTCTATTCATGAATAATCCTCAAAATTTCTTCAAGAGATGTAACTCCGTCTAGGGCCTGCTCAATTCCATTCTGAAACATCGTTCTCATTCCATTCTTAATCGCCGCTTCTTTAATCTGGTCTGCGTTGGCGCGGTTCATAATTAAATCGCGAATCTCCCGATTGACTTCAATAACTTCGCGGATTCCCACCCGACCCTTATAACCTATGCCGTTACAAACATCACATCCCTTTCCGATGTAAAAAACCAAATTATGGTCTTTCACTTGCGGCACCATTTCCACGATGCCCTGCATCTCGGCCTCGGTAAACTCTCTTTTGACTTTACAATTCTCACAAATTTTTCTGATGAGCCGTTGGCCCATGGCGATGTTAACTGTGGAAGCAATCAAAAACGGCGGCACGCCCATATCCAAAAGTCGCGGAAAAGTTGTCGCCGCATCATTAGTATGTAAAGTTGAGAGCACCAAGTGGCCGGTCAAAGCCGCGTTCACCGAAATTCCCGCCGTTTCTTGATCACGAATTTCCCCGACCATAATAACATTCGGGTCTTGCCGCAAGATTGACCGCAGTCCCGAAGCGAAAGTCAACCCGACTTTAGAATCCACCTGAATCTGGGAAAGTCCGTCTTGTGAATACTCAATTGGGTCTTCCACCGTCACAATCGAAACCTCCGGCACGTTCAACTGTTTTAGAATCGTGTAAAGCGTCGTGCTTTTTCCCGAACCCGTCGGCCCGTTCGCCAAAATCATTCCGTACGGCTTTTTAATCGCCTTCTGTACTTTCTTTAGTTCATCTTCCGAAAATCCCAAGTCTTCTAATTTGAAAGATTGCGTCTCGGCTAAAATTCTAAGGACCGCGTTTTCGCCGTGATAAGTCGGCGCGATTGAAACCCGCACGTCCACGTTTTCTTTTTCGTCCGTCTCCACCTTAAACCGCCCATCTTGCGGTAAAAAATGTTCGTCAGTCCTCAAACCCGAGATAACTTTTATCCGGCTAATAATTTCTTGGTGTAATTCTTTGGAAATGGCAATCTGGTTAAAAATATCATGGAGCATACCGTCAATTCTGAATCGCACTCGAATCCTATCTTCCGTCGGATCAAGGTGAACATCCGACGCTCCCGCCATATAGGCGTATTTAACAAACAAGCCGACTAGGCTGACGATAGAAACATCCTCGAGTGGTTTCGTGAGATTTTTTTCAATCTCCAACTTCAGCTCTTTAACTTCTTGTGGACTCGCTTTTGCCATAAAATTGAAACTTTACAACATTTATTATAGCATAATGCGGAAGAACATAGATTCTCCTTATTTGTAAACATTAATTCTCAAATCTATATTCTAAATTCAAGTAATGCCGGGTCATCTAATGGCCCCGCCTGAATTTTTAAAAAATTATCAGTATCGCTGGGAGGTCATCTAATGGTAGGATACATGGCTCTGAACCATGGCATGAAGGTCCGATTCCTTCCCTCCCAGCCATACTGGGAATTAAAAAATTTAGACGTTAAACTAAAATCACGCTAACCCAATGCCCCCAGAACAATTCAATAATCAAAAAAATTCAATAGAACAGGAGAAAGAACCAAAATTCATTGGCCGTATTACCCTTCTAAGACACGGCCAAACTGAATATACAGATATCTACCCGGACGTAACCGAAGAAGGCAAGGAAACGGTCCGAAAATCAGCCGAACAGATAGCCGCCAACCTAAAGGAAGACGAGGAGGTTTTCCTTATGGCATCCGACAAAGTTCGCGCTCAAGGAACGGCTGGAATAATCAAAGAAGTATTGAAAACCGACAAAAAAATCAGAACTGTCCCTGGCATCACCAGTATGGCGATGAGAGATAAACAAAAAGGAAACGAAATGATTCAAGAACTTATCGCTGAGGGCGGAGTGCCTGCTGTCGATTACGCCTATACTCACGACCCAAGATTTGATGACGCCAAAATATGGGAACCGCGAGACGAAATCCAAAAAAGATTTTTTTCTAATTTAGAATACGCCATCCGAGCCTTTAAAGTAGTAGCTAAACACAAAGAACTTCCCAAACCTCACTTTGTAGGAGTTACCCACTTTGAAGTTCTTAATCCCTTTCTTGATGAAATTTTTGATTTAAAACACCCCGAAGAACCAACGCTAAAAAATGCGGAAGTGATGGAAATATCAATTCAAGACCCAAGCGCCGAAAATGAAAATAGCGACATTGTCTTTTTTAAAATTACTTTTAGGGAAAAAACAAAAACGGTCGGCTTCGATCGAAAAAATAGAAGATTAGTTTCTATTGAGTAACATGAACTTAGTTGAAGCATTCGCCGAAGGTAAATTAAGCGGTAGCAAGTCCGAAATTCCTCAACATATTGTAACCGCCATATCCAACGTTTTTATTTTTAAAAACGTGGTCTATAAAATCTACAAAAGCGATAATCAATTTTTCAACGAGAATTTTAACGACCTTTCCCAAAAATCAGGCCGCTTTACTTTTACCCGTAAAGATTTTGAATGGAATAATAAACTAAGCCCGGAAATATACACGGAACTAAAAGGAGTAACACTAGATGGCGATACTGCCAAATTCACCGAGTCCTCCGATGAATCTGAAGAGCTAGTAATTGTCATGAATAAAGTGAGCGCGTCCGACGGCTTACTGAAAAAACTTATTGATAATCGTATTTCTAAAGAGGATTGCCATCAGATCGGATTTCAACTCGGACAAAGAATCATCAAAATACAGCGAATATTTCCCTATGATTTGTACGATGATTTTATTCCGCGTTATAAAGACCTAGTCGCTTGGGCAACCGGTGTAAAAGAAGTTCCGGTTGATGAAGCAAAAAAATATTTAGATTACGTAAAAAAATTTCTGGAGAGCCACAGGGAGGAATTTAAAAATTCAAAAGACTTAGTCGGATTGTGTCTCGATATTCACGCTGATAACGCGGCGTATATAAACGGCACTCTTTTGCCGATGGATACTTATTCCCCAAAGGAAGACTGGCTGCATGGATATAGATTTATAAACATTTATCGGGTGGCTTCCGATATCTACGCATTTTTAGGTAAGGACGCTTTTGAAGAAGTCCTGTGTGGCTACGAAGAGGCCACCAAAGAAAAACTGCCGAGAGAGCAAGACAAATTTTTGATTATCTATTGCGAATTAATAATGTGGCCTTATCAATATATGCTTTCCGAAAAAGAAAAGTGGCGAATAGATATAGCCGAAAAATACCACTCTTTTCTAAGGGATATATTTGAAAATACGTAAAAGCGGTCAAATAAAACCTCGGCAGCCACCTTGAGATAAATTCGGAGTCCGAAGAGCATAAACAAAGGCAACTATCATGTGGAAGAAAATCTTAAGGGCGTGGAATATATTTTGGGGTATCGTAGGAGGTCTTGCAGTTTTGGTAGGTGCGGTGGTCGGCGTTTATACCTTGTATGATAGATTTTCCCCGCACCCAATCCCGCCTCCACCAGTCAAAGAATATATATTCGGTTCCAAATATTATTACGTCCAAGCATTAACCGACAGCGCGGATAAAGTTTTAGCGTATGGAATCACTGTTAGGAACAAAAATTTCACGCCGTCTTTTACTATCCTTCAAGATCTTTATTACGCTGACTCTAAAAATCCTAGCGATGAAACAAAATTTGAATCAGGAGCTAAAACAATTATCTTAGGGAAAACAAAATTTTCAGACATTGGTACTCCCGATAACATATTCGCCTATCTTGGGGCGCACGATTTTTATTATCACGAAGAATACTACCACGGGAATCCAGGCAATTATCAATCTTTCTTTTTCGCAGCTAATGAAAGTGGTTATCTAGATTTCGATAATAATTCATTGGATTTTTTCCTATCCAATAAGAAAATTGATCCAACGAATTTGACAGTGGTAACCTTCAGAAAAAATAGCATTATAAATACAATCTACATAACAGCCCCAGGCGAGGGCTTTAACAATGTCGTGCTGAGAAAATATTTAGTCGGACCAGACTATAATCAAGTTAGAGCTATATCTGAATCTTCAATGCAAGATGTAGCAGATATTCAAACTGAATATAAAAAATTACTAAAACTTTCTTCCGGCGTGGACTTAGAGAATTTTATCGCGATTTTGGGACGTCCACTCATTGTTAATAACGAACCGACATTCGATATACGAACCGATAAAACGCTCAATCAACAATTTGATGAGCAGTTTAATGATAGGCCATCTTAAATTTTTGCGTCCGAGGAACGTCGATGAGACATAATTCTTTGCCCATGCCAGAAATAACAAAATTTCAAATATTAACGAACTATTTTCCAAATAACTTCCCATTAGATGTTCTTCTAGGTAACATGAAACCTAAAAGCTGGCAGGAAAAAAGAGCAAAATTCTATTTCGAAAAAATACTTGAGTTGGATTCTGTTTTAAGGAAAATAGGGAGGTACCCCTTGTATTTTTTGGAATTTTATCCTACATCTGAGGCAATTTCAAAATCGGAAGCAGTTGAGTATCATTGGTATTCTTATATGCAAGACATTTATATTTTAAAGGAAAGAATAATGGGAATAATCGGTTCTCTTAAAAATGATTTATCTAGATATAACCTTGCGAATCCAAATGATGCTAATCGTTTATTAGATCATCTTAAAAATAATGTGATGAGTGGCCTCAAGGAAGCAACTAAGTTTAGGGACAAACACACGCATGAAAGAACAGCGAGAAATTTTGATATAACCAGAGCAAATGCATTATCGTTGATTAAAAAAAATGCTCAAGAATTAAGCCTGGATATTAAAAAACTTGACGGAAAAATTGAAGAACTTACGGAAAAAAGTAAAATTGAGTATGCAGATATGGCTTACAGAAACAATGGCGAGATGGAGAAACTAAAAGACTTCTTTGCACCGAGATTTGGTCATCTTTTCGCCTCAATTAACGGACATGATCATTCGGTCTTCAAAATAGACTAAGATCCGAGTGCTCGAGACGCGTCAAAATGGTAAAATGAAACTACCCAAAATCGCCTTGCTGGGTTTGATCCGTTGGGGTTCAAGCTCGACTTGGTCAGCCACCTCGTGATAGGTTATCCCGCTCGAGGAGCGTCGATAACTGAAGAGCGAGGGCACTCCGTACCATCCACGTCATACCGGCTGAGCGCCGTATTCAAAAAAGAAAAAAAGAGCGTCTCTTTCAAGACGCCCTCATGCAACTATTCCGTTCAACCTTTGTTGTACTACGTAGCAGCCACTTCCGACTTCGGAGGAAAATACTCGTCCAATAACCTACGAAGAAGTTCTGCTGCGCTTCCCGGGGTGAATGACGCTGGTTGACGCCTCCAGAAAGCAAATCGCGCTAAGCCCGAAGGCTTCGAACTGGAAATGAGCCATCCGGCGGAGTGTTTAATCGCCTCTTCCTTTGTTCTGTCCATGTGTGTCCTAACTGCGTCATGACCATGCAGACCAAAGGGCACCATAACCATTGAAAATTCAGAGACGGCGAGTTCGCTCACGACACCTGCCAGTGCAACCAGCACGTGGTCGGGATGTGTCCGATTCGCGCTCTTATCAACGAGCGCCAACAGAGCACTTTCCACATAACCCATCCCCATGCACTCACGCGAAAGATTCCGCGAGCCAGCATAAGAAGTGAGTAGCCGTTCAAACTTGACGATCGTCTCTTCTCGAGCTCTTTCGGCAGCATCAATCGCATCGGGATGACTAATCCCAACGTCAGCGAATTCCTGTCGCCATTGAATCGTTCCGGCTCGCACCTCCTCGGTGATAGGATAGAGAGACGGCGCAAAATCGTCTTTCTGGTTGTCCAGAATTGCCCTCACAATTTGCTCGGGCACGGGCATCGACATAATTGCGTCATACGTCGCTCGTCCGATCTTCGCAATTGTCGGCTCGATACGAGATTTCATGTCAGACTCGTGTGGATCACGCATACCAGTGTAGTAGGCGCAACAGAGTGTTCCGGGTTCGATAACATCGAGATGACGAAGTATCTCCGTAGCCCGCCAGGCAGCGATAAGATTTCGAGGCGTTACCATGCCCCAAACCTGCCCCTTGCCATCTTCATAAAACACACCGACACCGAAGTTGTACGCTTCGTCGTACACCACGGGAGTGCACTGAATCGGTTCGTCTCCCTTATCAGTCACTCGAGCCATAAACGACCTGTTCCGGAAGTGAATCTTCGCTTTTTCGCTCATACCTATTTCTCCTTTCGTTATAAAACAATGTAAAGTTTACTAAGAGAGATTATAAACGAAAATCTCTTATTTGTCAAATTCAACAGAAACCTAAATGCCTCTCGAATATGTCTCATTTGTCTCATTTGACGGTGCGACCGAGACGGGTCGTTCCCTCCCCTATTCCGACCCCAAAGAAATCCTTATAATACTTGCGAGGTTTTAGTACCAGACCGAAGAACACAGCAGTTAGATTTTGCCGCGCGAAGCGTTCGCAAAATCAACTGTCCCGAACGGCTTGTCCCGAGCCGTGTCGAGGGAATGTGAGGGACTATGATATAAAAATCACGTGTCCCGATGTAGCGGGGCTATAGAGTCAGCGCAGTATCGCTGTGCCCATCCGAAGCTTTAGCAAAGGAGGAAGTGGGCCGGAGAAGGTCGATTATCAAAATTTATTATTTGGGATAACACTGAAAAAACATGGGCTCGAGGAAGCCAGCTAGACAAATTTAATAATTTATGATAACATCTTTTTAGTTGTTTAAATCCAGAGTCGGATAACTCAAAGAGGAGGAATTCCTCAGGAGGTTAGTATGTTTAGAAATCAGTTGTGGGGCGATCACAAAACACGAGCTATCCTTTCCGATTTTCCATGGTTATGGGCAGTTCGATCGGAATGGTATCCCGCTCTCACCGGACAAATCAAAGTCAGCCAAAATATGGCAGACCTAAAGGCTTTCCTTCAACAGAAATCTAGCGCTGCGGACGGTGCAGAGGTCTGGATCGTCACTCAGTATGAAAACCCGATCAACAAAAAGGTGAGTCGAATCGACCCCCTGGAAGGCGAAACCTGGGCAGAGCGCGTAGACCATTTCCGCTTTGCTGACTGGATAGGGCTTCTCTATGTCATCTTGTATCGGTCGTCCCGGTTTGTAATCTTCCGGGATCCGAAGAGCGACATCATGGATGAGCATATTCGTTCAGTTCTACACCTAACCGGAAAATGTGCCTCGGCTACTTAACAGAAAAAGATTTAATCAAATGGCGCACGCCTAGCTCACAAGCTGGACACGGCGCCTTTTCTTTTTTAGCCCGACCTAGAGACGGGTCATTCACTTCCCCTATTCCAACCTCAAAGAAACCCTTATAATATTTATGAGCTAACTAATATTATGACCCCTAAAAAATCAATCACCATTTGTTCAAGCGCCTCGTTTTTCAAACAAGCGCTTGATGTCGAAAAAGAACTAAAAACTCTGGGTTTTGCTGTGAAAATACCGTACACCGCTAACGTAATGAAAAAGAGCGGCGACTTCCGAATAGAAACTTATAAAACTTGGTTCAAAGACGCAGCAAATTACAACCGCAAAAGCTGGCTTATTAAAAATCATCTTCAGAAAATTATCAAAGGCGATGCTGTCCTAATTTTGAATTACGAAAAAAATGGCGTTCCCAGATATATCGGCGGCAACACGCTTATTGAAGCCGCGATTGGTTTTCACTACAAAAAACCAATTTTCATTCTTAATCCGATTTCTGACAACCTTAATTTCAAAGAAGAAATCCTTGGCATGCAACCAAAATTCCTAAACGGAGATTTAAGAAAAATATCCTAGTAATATGTTATACGACCAAATTTCACAAATTCTAGATAAATCAATTTGTGACAGCGAAAGCACCTACGAAAATTATCTAAAAAGATTAGGGAAAGGCGCTTTTACCCGAGACGAAAATCCGCAGTCCCATTTCTGCACTTATTTTTTTCCTCACAATGTCGAAAATAAAAAAGTTTTTATTGTCCATCACAGAAAAGCCAATCTTTGGGTTTCGCCCGGCGGGCACATCGACAAAGGCGAAGGAATTTTAGAAACGTTAAATCGCGAAATAAACGAAGAACTCGGCGTGGAAAACTTCTTCAAAGAAACTCCCATGCCTTTTCTTTTCACTATTACACTGATAGAAAATAGAATTCGGTCGTGTAAAACTCACTTCGATATTTGGTATCTTATGAATACCGACGGATCTAACTTCAACGTTGACCCAAAAGAATTTTACGACACAAAGTGGCTAACCATACCCGAAGCGGAAGAAATTGTTACCGATAAGCCGAACCTAACAGCGTTGGGGATTATAAAAAAATATAACTAAACCAAACTTTCTATTTTGTTGATATAGTTTTCATATGCAAACCAATAAAAAAATAATTCTCGCCGTTCTCATAATCGTAATAATCGGCGGTGGCGCGTACGGTCTATCTAAATTCTTAAATCGAACTCCCGCCGATTCTCAAGGAATCGCTTGCACTCAAGAAGCGTTGCTTTGTCCCGACGGTTCATACGTGAGTAGAACCGGATCTAAATGTAAGTTCGCGGCTTGTCCCAATCAACCTTCGTTCACTGGAACACTGCGGCAGAATGCCGAAAACTTTTCTCTTATTTTTAGCTCACCCGAAAACGGCGGCGAGGTCTCCTATGTGTTGCCTCTTGTTTTCGAGTCCAGTAGCACTATTGGGCAGCTTGTCGGACAAAAAATCCGCGTCTTCGGAACCTTCACCGAAGGCATCACCCTTTCGGTGAATCGTTTTGAAAAACTATCAGGAGATGCCGGCGATCCAACTTTGGGAGAAATCGGCATTGGAAAAAGCGTTTTCATAAACGGCGTCCGCATAACACTCAATAGAATATCCCAGGATAGCCGCTGCCCAACAGACGTTCAATGTATCCAAGCCGGATGGGTAACTACTAACGTCACCCTCCAAAGCGATACCGACAAAGAGACAAGGGATATCTCTTCAAACGCCGCCCCGGTCGCCTTTGATTCATTTAAGATTTCCATCGAAAGCATCAAACCTTCGCGAGTGGCAAACTCAACACCAAAACCAGAAAACTATCTCATCACCTTCCGCGTAAAATCGAATTAAGTAAAAATAAAATTATTTTAAATAAAAATGCGGCGGTCAGACTTGCTGATCGCCGCTCATTCTTTGCTGTCTTTACTGTTAAATAAAGGCTCCCTGAGATCGTTAGACAGCTACACACCTCAGGACCAACTGGGGGTAGTATAGCATACCTATAAATTCTGTCAAGTCCCCAGAACCGCAACCAAAATGGGTGATTTCCACCCCTACCCCAACCCCAAAGAAACTCCTATAATATTTCTATATAATCACCTCAAAATGGCCTCCGTTTCAAAAGACGTTACCATCAAAAAATATCAGTCGTTCGTTCAAGAAGTATACGGCCTGCCCGATGACCGCCAATTCAGCGCTTGGGATATGCTCTCTAATGTTGAACGATTTTTAATGCGCGGCCTAAAAGGAATTCGGAAAGAAAATCAGGAAAAAACTAAATTCAATTTAATAATTTCCACAAGTTGGCTGATGTCTCTTTTAAATCAACTTCATATTGATATCGAAGAAGAACTCTGGCAAAGATTCCCCTATGTTTGCTCCTACTGCGCCTCCTGTCCCTGCCAGTGCAAACAGAAAAGACCGGAAAGTCGGAAGCGCGTCCCGATCGACAACGCCAAAAGACCAAAAACTTTCTCAGATTTTCAAAAAATGTTTCGAGAAATCTACCCGCCGGAGACCCGAACTCTGGAACACGCCGGCATCCACCTCGCCGAAGAGCTGGGCGAAGTCTCCGAAGCCATCCTCGCCTATCGCAGCACCCGCGATGACGCCAGCTTCAAAAATGTCACTCTTGAAATTGCCGACCTTATTTCTTGCCTAATCGGCGTCTTCAACTCTATGTCGGTTGACCTAGCCGAAGAACTTTCAATCCATTTTGCCGACAACTGCCACGTCTGCCACAAAAGCCCTTGCGCATGCAGCTTTGATTTTATCGTTAACTTCAAATCCTAATCAGCTATAAACACCTAAGAGAAAATTAACGACTATGAAAGTGAGGGTTAAAATTATATTAGAGTAGCCTTGACTTTTTGCAATCTTAATGTTAATCTATAAAAAGTTAATTCTAAGGACTAGAACGTAAGGAGGATTCTTGAAAGACCTAACACTTAACTTGAAAATCGCCGTTGGCTGGGCATTCCTAATTCTGGCAAGTACGCTTACTATCGCTCTCTTCCCAGGCTTCAAGTTTAGCGAAGCTCTGGCGATCGCCGTAAAGTGGGGCACCATAATTGGAATGCCGATACTAGCCTGGCAGCTACTCAACTTCCCTCTTGATTTCCTTATGGGAAAAATCTGGAAAACAAGCAAAATAATGCTACCCGAAGAAAGATGGCAATTTTACTCAGCTGGATCCCTCCATGCTGCCCCGGGAGCATATCTCCGTTTTGCTGTTTTGTTCTTCGCGGAAATCTTCCTGTGCCTTTTCCTGGTAGTCGGCTTCGATCTCTTCTAGATCGTCCGGAAGACTAGCAACAAATCCTAATCAGCCATTGGCCCTAAACCGCCATGGCTGATTTTTTTTATTTCCAACTCTATAAATTTACATTACAATCTAGACGACCATGAAGCCAAAAATAACCAAACCCCACAAATCTCAAGACGATAAATTAATTTTTACCGAAGGAATAAATTATTTCAAAACCGGCAAAAAATCCATTTGGGGAAAAGGCGATAAATTTACCTTACAATTTTTTAAAAAAATAAAAATCAATGGCGTGTGGCTAAACCTCGCCTCCGGCGATGGCCGCTACAATTTAGATTTACTCAAAAAAGTCAGCTCCGTCACTGCATCTGATATTGACGCCAGCGCGCTTAGTAAACTCTGGCACAACACTCCAAAAAAATATCAGAAAAAATTAGACACAAAAGTTTTTAATATTGCCAAAAAATTTCCCTTCGAAAACAACTCTTTCGACGGCGTCTTTTCTGCCGGCACCCTCCATCTTTTTCCAAAAAATATTTTAAGAAAAATTTTTCTTGAAATTGATAGGATATTAAAACCCGATGGAAAAATAATTATTGATTTTGCCGCCAACATCACGCGAACCCAACCAAATGGAAAATTGATTACCTTCGGCAATGAGCCAATGTATAGTTTGGCGGAAGCAAGAACAACTCTTAAGCACCTACTCAAAAATTACCAATTAAAATTTTACACGTCAGAAGTAACCGAAGATTATCCAAAAGCCAATCCACCCTATAAATTTCATTCAAAATTTATACTACTGGTAGCTAACAAACGACCTATCTTAAATTAAAATAAATATCTTTATTCCGCTAAAAAACCACCGATCACGCGGTGGTTTTTTATGTTCAAGAAAATCTACTTCTTCCCAATTTTCTTTTTCGCCTTTGTCACTTTTGGAGTTTTTTCTAGAGCAGAAATATTAGGAACTGAATTCACTGTCTTTTTGCTCACAAGTTCAAGAATTCGATTAACCTTTAATTCTAACTCCGCTAAATGTTGATTAAGCTCTTCAATCGCCGCATCGCCTTGTGCTTCCACATCTTCATTTTGGTATTCTCGCGGTGGACGGACATCTCCCCGAAAATCTCCGTTTGAGCGATCCATTCCGTTAGAATTGCGTCCGGGCACATGTCTTTGTTTATCAAAACATTCCCGGCAAAAGACTGGCTTATCCCCCGTCGGCCGGAAAGGAACTTCGCAGTTCTTATGGCATTCAGAACAAACCACCGGAAAAAGCTCTAGACGGCCTCCGGATCTGCCGCCCCGGTCTCTGCCGCCTCCAAACTTCCCGCCAGATTTTGGGCGTCCGCCAAAATTACCGCCTCCTTGTCGAAAACCGCCTTTTTTGAATTTAGTCATATTAATACACTTATATCACAATTTTTTCTCTTTGGCAACAGCCAAAAAAAGCCTACATTGTATTGTTCGGCTTTGTTTTTCAAGCATTTCGCAGTATAGTTCTCATCTGAACAAAAGAATGAACGAAACAAAAACCACAAACGTTATGCCGAAAGGCAACGTCATCATCCGTTTTAATAAAGTCTTTTTTGAATACGGCAAAAAGCCAATTTTAAATGAGGCCGATTTTTCGGTTCGAGAAGGTTCAAAAATCACCCTCATGGGCCAAAACGGAGCGGGAAAAAGCACCATCTTCCAGATGATTATCGGCAACTTAAAACCCGAGCTTGGAGCTATTTCAATCACCAAAGGATTAACAATGGCAATAGCTCGCCAAGTAATTGAACGAGACGAGGCCGAACTCACCGTTCGAGAATTTTTCGAAAAAGCGTTCCCGAAAAAAATCTACGACATTGAGCCGAGGATTGATAAAATTTTAGACGTGGTTCATCTATCAGTGCCTCAAGATAAAGTTCTAAAAAATTTATCCGGCGGCCAGCAAGCGCGAGTGCTTCTAGCGCAAGCCTTAATCCAAAATCCAGATATTCTCTTACTTGATGAACCGACGAATAATTTAGACAAACAAGGCATCGAACACCTCACTCAATTTTTAATCGATTACAAAAAAACCTGCATCGTCATTTCCCACGACGCCGGCTTTTTAAATTCGTTCACTCACGGCGTTTTATACCTTGATGTTTTCACAAAAAAAATTGAGCAATACACCGGCGACTACTTGGCGGTGGTCGAAGAAATAAAAGCTCGGCTCGAACGCGAACGGATGAAAAATGTCCGGCTTGAAAAAGACATTCAGCACCGAAAAGAACAAGCAGGATTTTTCGCCCAAAAAGGCGGCCACATGCGCGACGTGGCGAGAAAAATGAATGAAAAAATTGAAAAACTAGAAGAAGATATCGTCGAGGTGAGGCGGGAAGATAAAGCCATCAGAAACTTCGCGATTCTCTGCCAAACAGATATCAGCGGCCAGATTTTAGAATTAAAATCCGTTTCAGTGATGAATTTAAAAACCCACAAATCAATCATTAAGAAAGTAAATATTGAATTAAAAAGAAAACAGCGTCTGCTTCTAGTTGGACCAAATGGCATCGGAAAAACAACGCTTCTCGAAAAACTATCAAGCGGCCACGCCAAAGGCGAGCACGTGCCTCCGAACATTCGCATCGGCTACTATCGCCAAGATTTTTCCACATTGGATTTTGAAGAGACAGTTTATCGAACGCTTGCAAACGCAATGAAAGAAGGCACCGAACAAGAACTCCGCTCTTGCGCCGCCGGCTTCCTCCTCGATTTAGAAATTCTCAAAGCCAAAATCGGCTCTCTTTCCGAAGGCCAAAAAGGGCTCGTCGCTTTTGCGAAACTGACTCTCGAACGGCCGGGTCTCTTAATCCTCGACGAACCGACAAACCACATCAACTTTCGCCACATTCCCGTAATCGCCCGCGCCCTCGACCGCTACGAAGGCGCCATGATTCTCGTAAGCCACGTTCCCGATTTTGTAAAACAAATAAAAATCGACCAAGTGCTTGATCTTGGGGCTATTTAATATACTTCAAGAAAAAATTATCCGAACTACAATTAAACTAACGATTTGACATTCATCATAATTAGGTGTATTATTTGGCCAGCAAAAAACGATTACTAGAGATGGTAATTTTGACAACTTATTGACCTTATAAAGAAAGGAATCTGCCTTGGAGACAAACACCGCTCAAACCGAAATTTCCGCAAGAGACGAACTCATCAGAATCATCCGAACTTCCTACAAATACGAAGGCAAAAAACTGGAAGTCTTCGATGAACTCATCTTCTCGCAGCCGACAGATAAAGAGCAGATCGCGCTCCTTAAGGACATCTTCGCCTTCATTACTCTGCCTTTTCCTGACGATGTGCCAGAAATGATCGACAGCCCGGATACCCCAATATCAGCGGCCAGAGAAATTAGAGGACAAGTCGAAGCTCTTAACAACAGTGGAGAAATCAATTGCTGCCGCTGTTTCGATGGCAAAACCGCTCTGGAGGCCGCCACCGCAGTTCACGCTGACCTAAAAATGCTCGGGGATCGTCTCGGGAAAACCGCCAGAATAATTTGGCTTGCTGTAATTCTCGGCTCGAGACACATTCCTTGCGCCGACGTCACCAATTATGATGAGAAAGCCGATCCCGATTTTTCTCTTCTCGCCGAATACCCGGAAACCTTCGCCCAACTGGCCGTGATTCTTGAACAAGGAAATTATCGCGCAATCGCCAGTTGGCTCGCATCGGTGCCATGCGACAACAACGAATTGCGGGCGGCGCTAATCTCCTACACCCTCTCATTTTTATTCAGAGAGTGCGAGGAAAAAGTAATGCCGACAACTGGAAGCTTCACCTTCGTCATGTAACAGTCAAGAAAGCCACCCGACCACCTCTCCTACAGCAAAGTCCTGCGCCAAATCTGACGCAGGACTTTTTTATTTTTAAAATATTTCAATCACTCAAGTAATTTTTATGCTAGAATAGCCATATGAACAAAAAATCCTTAGTCATCGTTTTGGTCGTATTAATTGTCGGTTTCGGCGCCTATTATATAAAACAAAATCAAGCGCCAGTTGTCTTTGACCCCCTAAACGCCACTTATATTCTTGATGACCAACCAGTAACGCTCACAAACGGTAAATCAGAAGTAAGCGCCGCCCCAGGATCGGCCACGGAAATCACCACTACTATTTTTGGCGAACCGGTAACCGGCGATCTAAATTCCGACGGCAAACCAGATGCGGCGATAATTTTAGTGGATAATCCCGGCGGCACCGGAACTTTCTATTTTGTCGCCGCCGCGATTAACACCCACAAAGGCGCCCAAGGAACCAACGCTGTCCTCTTGGGCGATCGAATCGCTCCGCAAAATATTCAAATTAAAAACGGCCAGATTATCGCCAACTACACTGATCGCGGACCAGATGATCCGATGAGTGTACCCCCTTCAATCGGCGTCTCAAAATATTTAGTTTTTGACGGAACAGGGCTTAAAAGTTCGCCGCCAATATCAGGCGCCGGCGAACGCTGCGGCGGCAACATGAAAACTACGCCCATTTGTATAACTGATTATCACTGCACGCCTAATCCTAATTCAGACTTACCATTTGGCGATGTCGGCGGCACTTGCGTTCTCGACGTAAACCAAAATTAGCCCCACGTAAACTTCCGGCCAAAGTGTCCCCACTCGGCAGTTTCCGCCCATTTCACCTTATCTAACTCTAAAAACTTATAAATCCCTTTCGGTGTTAAATCGTAACCCTCGATTGGCGCTTCTTGTCCGTCTAGTTCCACGACTGCCATCACTGGATCTTTTTTTCCGATAGCGTAAGCTAGCTTCACTCGAACCGAATTCACGTTCGAATTCTCCTTTAAATAATCAACGGCAATTCGCCTCGCCATATAAGCGCCGGACCGGTCTACTTTTGTGTAATCCTTGCCCGAAAAAGATCCGCCGCCAACACCAGTTTCCGGCCCATAGTTATCAACGACAATTTTGCGGCCAGACAAACCGGAATCCGCATCAAAACCGCCTGACGTCCATTCCCCCGCCGGATTGATCAGATATTCGTCGGCAATAATAAGTTCGCCCGCCAATTTTTCCAACTCTTCTGTTTTAGTGTTTTGAAAACTCACCACCACCGTTTTCACTTTATCGCCTTCAATAGTCACCTGCGTCTTTCCATCAAACGGATATTTTTCGTATATGCCCTGGCAAAGTTTTCTCGCCAGTTCATATTCGAGTGGCATAAAATTCTCCGCCCCTCGCTCGGCGTAACCGATCATTATGCCCTGATCGCCCGCTCCGCCCGTATCCACTCCCTGGGCAATGAACGTGCTTTGCTTTACAAGATAAATATGTATTTCGTAATCACCGCCCGTTACCTCTTTTATTATTTTCGGAACATCAACTTCTGAATTACTCGTTACTTCCCCCGAAATTGAAATCTTGCCGTGCCCGCCCATCACCTCAACCGCTACCCGGCTATTCGGGTCGCCCGCGAGATAAGCGTCAAGAAGCGCGTCCGCAATCCGGTCGCAAATTTTATCAGGATGTTTTGGTGAAACAGATTCCGCTGTTTTTATTTTTGTGTTCATGTTTTTAAATATGTTTTTGTATTTTTTCACAGCTGAATAAAAAAAATACGCCTATCCCGAAAGAAAAGCGTTTCGACCTTTATCTTTCCCCTGCGGGCTGGATGGGGCACCTTTCCATTTTGGAGGGTTGCCGGGCGGATCCGCGAGCCAGAACTCTCACCGCCACTCATGATAAATTATTCAGTTGTTGAACAATTCTAACACGCCGAAAATATTTTCGGCTAGCCAAAATCTGTGGATAAAATTCACTTTTGCCGAAAAAAGCAATATACTGAAAAACAATAAAACCGGCTCAAAAAACCAAATGAAACAGCAAATTCTAGTAATCCACGGCGGCGACAATTTCGCTACCTATAAAAAATATCTCTCTTTTCTTAAAAAATTCCGAATTGATTTTGAATATTATAAGTCCGACCGAAAAAGCTGGAAGAGAAATCTCACCAAAAATCTCGGTCGAAACTACGAAGTCATCCTTCCTGAGATGCCCAATAAATTCAACGCCAAATACCTAGAGTGGAAAATTTGGTTTGAAAAACTAATTCCTTATATAAAGCCAAAAGCTATCTTCGTCGGCCACTCTTTAGGTGGAACTTTTCTCGTTAAATACCTCTCCGAAAACAAGTTTTCTAAAAATATAAAAGCGACATTTCTCGTCGCCGCTTGTTTTAATAGCGATGGATTAGATGACCCGCTGCTCGATTTCGAACCGCCAAAAAATATAAGCAGCTTTAAAGACCAAGCTGGCCAAATTTTCATTTACCACAGCCAAGACGACAAAGTTGTTCCGGTTTCGCACGCCAAAAAATTCCAAAAAGTCCTTCCCAAAGCAAAATTAACAATTCTCAAAAACCGCGGCCACTTCAATCAAGAAAAAATTCCCGAGTTAATAAAAGACCTTAAAAATAAAAAATAACTATGAACACAAAAAAGAACATTATAATCTGGAGTTTATACGATTTTGCCAATTCTTTTGTTTTCATCACTTTCCTTATCTATTTCTCGAAATGGCTAGTCGTCAATAATGGATTTTCTGATTTTTGGTATAATGCCACTTTTATCATCGGCTCCATTGGTCTTGTTTTTTTCGCTCCTTGGCTTGGCAGCAAGGCCGACAAAATCAACAGCGGCCGAAAATATTTATCTCTATCTACTTTCGGTTGCTTTATTTTTTATGCTCTCGCTATCGCAAGCGCGATCGGCGGGTTAAATCTTTTTGTCACCGCCCTCTTCTTTGGCTTGGGAAATTTCTTTTACCAGTTATCATTTGTTTTTTATAATCCGATTCTTAAAAATATCTCCACCAAAAGCAATCGCGGCAAGATTTCCGGATTCGGATTTTTTGCCAATTACCTTGGCCAAATAAGCGGAGTTTTGATTTCTCTCCCGTTTGTCTCGGGAAAAATACCTCTTGGCGTTGATTCCCTAATCGCTCCTCTTATCCCCGCTACCTTAATTTTTATTCTCCTCGCCCTACCGTTAATATTCAAAAAAGAGCTATTTAAAAATTATGAAAACAATGATTCGCCGCCAAATTCTGAAATCTCTCAATTCAAAGCCCTAAAAATAATCAGCCTCGTTCCCGGAGTGCTAGCTTTTCTAATCGCCTTTTTTCTATTTAACGACGCCATCACCACGATAACCAATAATTTTTCGATTTTCACCAGCGCTCTATTTAAAGTTTCCGACACCTCCATCAGCGCTATTATTTTATCAGTAATCGCCTCCGCTGGAATTGGCGCTTGGGGCTGGGGATTTATATCCGACAAAATTGGGTCGCGAAAAACTATAATTATTATTCTTTCTCTTTGGGCAATTATTATTCCGATAATTTCTCAAATTAACCAATTTTCAGTTTTATTTATTTTTGGAATCATTGCCGGTCTCCTTCTAGGTGGAACATCTTCGCTTTCCAGGCAAATATTAATTTCCCTAGTGCCAAAAGAAAAATTAAATTATGGCTTTGGAATCTTCGCTATTTCCGAACGCGCTTCCACTTTCTTCGGCCCGCTCGTCTGGAGTATCGTTCTATCCCTCAGCGACTATCGTTGGGCTATGCTTTCTATGACGATATTTCTTATTATTGCTGTATTTCTAGTCCGGAAAATCCCTAAACAAAACACGCAACCGCAATAAAAAGATAGCTGTTCTTAGTCGTCTAACTTCTATCCTCCAACATCTAACTTACTACCCGCCCTTCTCCTTCCGAACCGCTCTTTTTTCGTCGATTTCCCGAAGCCAATATTTTCGTAATCTAATTGATTTAGGTGTTACTTCCACCAACTCATCATCACCGATAAACTCAATCGCTTCTTCAAGCGTCATTATTCGTGGCACTTTTAAAAACTCCATCGCCCCGTCGGACTTCGCCCGCATATTGGAAAGTTGTTTTTCTTTGCAGACATTTACCCGAATATCCATCGCCTTAGCGTTTTGGCCGACAATCATTCCTTCGTAAATCGAAACTCCCGGCCCCACAAATAAATCCCCTCTTCCTTCAGCATTTAAAAGCCCATAGGTACTGGTTTTCCCGCTCTCGGAAGCCACTAGCGACCCATGCGCGTTTGATTCAAACTCGCCTTTATATTCTTCATAACCCTCAAAAAGGGAGTTCATAATTCCCTGCCCTTTTGTCGCCGTTAAAAATTGATTTCGAAAACCGATAAGTCCCCTCGTCGGCACAAAAAATTCTAAGAATGCCGTTCCGTGTTCAACTCGCATATCCGTCATTGTTCCTTTTCGGGGACCTAAGGCCTCAATCGCCGTTCCCGTAAACGGCTCCGGCACTTCAATTGATAAAAGCTCGATTGGTTCTAATTTCTTTTTTCCATCATCGGAATCTTTAAAAATAACTTGCGGCCGTGACACTTGAAATTCAAAACCCTCCCGCCGCATTTTCTCGATCAAAATTGAAAGATGTAACTCTCCTCTTCCAGACACAACCCAAGTATCCATCGCGTCAGTCGCCTCCACGCGAAGTGCCACGTCCGTTTCTATTTCCTTCATCAAGCGGTCACGAATGTTATTGGAGGTTGAATATTGCCCCTCCTTTCCAGAAAATGGTGAAGTGTTCACCGCAAAAGTCATCTTCACCGTCGGTTCTTCAATCGAAATTGTCGGCAACGGCTCCGGATGGTCCGGATCGGTAATCGTCTCCCCGATTGAAATATCCGAAATTCCAGCAATTGCCACGATGTCTCCCGGAATTCCCGCTTCTGATTCAATTCTACTTAAACCCTCAAAAGTCATAACTGAACTAAGCGTCGCTTTTTTCAAAACTCCCGCCCGGTCAATATGCCCCACCTCCATTCCCTTTTTTAATGTTCCCGAATAAAGCCGTCCAATCGCAATCTTTCCTTTGTAATTATCCTGCGCTAAATTAACCGTTAGCATCTGAAGATGTTTTGCCGCGTCAATTTTCGGTTCCGGAATATATTTAACGATTGAATCGAAAAGCGGCCGAACATCTTCCATCGTCTCAAGATCGTGAGCATACCCGGCTTTTCCGGCAATTCCCGAAGCATAGATGATCGGAAAATCAGTCTGTTCATCCGATGCTTTAAGTTCGACAAAAAGATCAAAAGTTCGATCCAACGCCCAAACCGGCCGGGCATCTGGCTTATCAATTTTATTTATAACCACAATAATTTTATGGCCCGCTTGAATCGCCTTTTTTAAAACAAACTTTGTCTGCGGCATCGGTCCCTCTTTTGCATCAATCAAAAGTAGCGCTCCATCTACCATTCGCATAATTCTTTCCACTTCGCCTCCAAAATCGGCGTGCCCGGGTGTATCCACGATGTTAATCTTTACATCCCCGTAAACCACCGCCGCGTTTTTTGAAAAAATTGTAATCCCCCGCTCCCGCTCAAGCTCGTTTGAATCCATAATCAAATTTGAGTCTGAACCAGACTTGAGCTTAAAATTAAGCGACTGTTTTAAAAGCGCGTCCACTAAGGTGGTTTTCCCGTGGTCAACGTGAGCGATAATAGCGATGTTTCGAAGTTTCATTTGAAAAAAATTGCCCGTTGGGGCTTAAAATGCCCGCTAATTATATAATTATTTCTCCAAAGAGTAAATAAAATTACCGGTAAAATCTGCGGCTTGGGGTTCGACTGCCAGATTCAACCTTCCGGTTGAATCTTGATCTCCCGTCAAAATTTGATTTTGGTTTATCGTTAAATCTCGGCTTGCTTCCAAAACTAGGTTTATTTCCGAAACTCGGCCTAGCCCCGAATTTATTTTTTGGGGAAGAAAAATTCCGGCGTTGGCCAGTCTGTGTTCTGCCCGATTCAAAAAATTGCGGTTTAGAAGGCGAAGGCGGCGGCAAATTTGGAATCTTTGAAACCGGTAAATTTAATTGAATCAAACGTTCAATTGCCCGCACATCCCCGCTCTGGTTCGGCCGCGCGAAGGAAATGGCGTGACCACTCTCGCCGGCTCGTCCGGTTCGTCCGATTCGGTGCACATAATCCTCGGCATTTTCCGGTAAATCGTAATTCAAAACCAATTCAATATTATCCACATCAATACCGCGCGCCGCGATATCCGTGGCCGCCAGCACCCGATACCGGCCCCTCTTAAAACCTTCAAGCGCTTCTTTTCTTTGGTTCAGCGATCTGTTGGCGTGAATCTCTGTCGCCGAAATTCCCAAAGCTCGAACCGAAGCCGCAATTCTTTTCGCCGTAAATTTAGTTCGGGAAAAAACCAAAACCGATCCCCGATATTCTTGAAGTATTTTCTCAAGTAGACGAAGTTTTGAATCTTGCGAAACAAAAAATAGCTCTTGGGTAACTTTAGAAACCGTGCTTCCGGATCTAGCCACTTCAACTCGCACCGGCAATTTCAAATATGCCCGCGCCATTGCCACAATCTCCGGCGGCATTGTTGCCGAAAAAAACATCGTTTGCCTCTCGTGCGGTAAGTGGGGAAGAATTTTTTTTAGTTGCGGCGTGAAACCCATATCGAGCATCCTATCCGCCTCGTCTAAAACCAATATTTTTACTTTTCCTAAAGCTAAAGTTTTTTGCCCTAAATGGTCAATAATTCTTCCTGGAGTTCCGATAATAATCTGGGGACTGCGATGGAGCCGGCGAATTTGATAAGCTATTGATTCGCCGCCAATAAGCGTGGCGGTTCGAAGGCCCAAAGGTAGCCCCACTTTTTCCAAGGCTTCGGCAACTTGAATCGCCAACTCTCTAGTCGGAACAATCACCAAACCAAAACTATTATCCCGAAGCACGCTTTGAATTAAAGGAATACCAAAAGCCAGCGTCTTACCGGTTCCGGTTTGAGCGATTCCCATCACATCCTTTCCTTCAATTGCAATCGGAATCGACTGCTCTTGAATTGGCGTCGGAATTTTGAAATTTAGTTTTGCCAAAACTTGCAAAATTCCGGGAGCAATCCCTAATCCATAAAATCCTTTTTCTTCGTTCATTGTTTTATTTAAAAAGCCGCCTCCTGAATGAGACGACTCTCTTGTGTCAGTGCGCACCCAAAGACCTCCTAACCGATCTTAGATTGTGATTATATCACACCAACGAATACTGTCAACAGGCAACTATTCGCCTCATAAACCGTATCATATCAGGAAAATCTATCTCCTTTAACCCGCACCAAATCAGCCGATTTTATTGTATTATTAATAATAATGGAAACAAAGTCACGCAGTTTTTTAGGACTTATAAAAAATATTTATGAAAAAATTTCTTCTATCGTTTGTTTTTATCATTGCATTTACCTTCTACGCGATATTAAGTAGCTCCAAACAATTAGGTATTTACATCAATAATCTTCCGGTCGGCGATCCAGCATCTAAATCCGCCCCGACTTCCGATCCCCAGCCCGACAAAACTATCACTCCCGCCCCGCCAACCTCAAATCCAAAAACTACAAAAAAACCTCCTCAGCCAGCTCCCACACCAACCCCAACTCCTTCCCCTAAACCCGCTCCTACGCCGCCACCGGCGCCTAAAGGAATATACCGAGACGGTTCCTACACCGGCACAACTGCCGACGCTTATTACGGTAATGTCCAAGTCGCCGCCACCATCCAGGGCGGCCGTCTTACCGATGTCCAATTTCTGCAATACCCCAGTGATCGACGAACCTCAATTCAAATTAACACTCAAGCTATGCCCTACTTAATAACCGAAGCTATTCAGGCTCAAAATGCTCAAGTTGATATTGTCTCGGGCGCGACCGACACTAGTAATGCCTTTATCGAATCGCTTGGTTCGGCGCTCGCTCAAGCAAAAAACTAATTAGACCATGAAGCAAGTCCGAAAAATGATGGGGATGACGATTACTGTTGAAATACTTGATTCTCCTTCTCCGGAAACCGACCTCGAAAAAGTCTTTTCCTACTTTGATTACGTTGATAAAAAATTCAGCCCCTACAAAGAAACAAGTGAGATTTCTAAAATTAATCGCGGCGAACTGCAAGAAAGAGACTGGAGCGAAGATATGAAAACCGTTTTCACTCTTTCAACCGAAACAAACCAAAAAACAAACGGCTATTTCGATATTACCGCCCCAAACGGAAAAATCGACCCCTCCGGCCTTGTCAAAGGTTGGGCAATTTATAACGCTGCGCAAATCCTCCAAAAAATTGGCCGGGAAAATTTTTATATTGACGCCGGCGGCGATATTCAATCGCGCGGCAAAAACAGCCGCGGCGAAGATTGGTCAGTCGGCATTAAGAATCCTTTTCATCCGGAAGAAATTGTTAAAGTGATTTATATAAAAAATAACGAGGGCGTCGCCACCTCCGGCAGTTACTTGCGCGGCCAGCATATCTACAATCCCAAAAACAAAACCAAACCCATCACTGAAGTTGTCAGCTTGACGGTTATCGGGCCGAACATCTACGAAGCCGACCGGTTTGCCACCGCTGCTTTCGCCATGGAGCAAAACGGAATTAACTTCATCGAAAACCTGGATGGTTTTGAAGGTTATCAAATTGATAAAAACGGCCAAGCCACCATGACGAGCGGCTTTAAAAAATACACCTCAATCAATGTTTAAATTCATTGACGATTTCCTCAATAAAATGACAATGTATCGTCTTGTTCTATATTATCTTATCGTACTTTTGGTAGTCGCGATTATTTTCAGTTTTTTGGGATTTTTATCCTACAACCCGATTGCTCTCATCTTCACTGCCTCTATCCTCGTGCTTGTCTCCTGGATTTCCAACTCTGTCTTTGCCGGAATTTTTAAAGCTCAAATCAATATCGAATCTGCCTACATCACGGCCCTTATCTTAGCGCTCATCATAACGCCGGTTATGCCATCAAACCTGATGGATGTTTCTTTCCTCGTCTGGGTTGCCGCTTGGAGCATGGCCACCAAATACATTTTTGCGATTTCTAAAAAACATATTTTTAATCCAGTCGCTCTTGCTGTCGCCTTAACCGCCTTCACTATCGGTCAATCCGCCACCTGGTGGATCGGCGGCAGTATCCCAATGTTAGCCTTTGTGGTTTTGGGCGGGTTA
Organism: Minisyncoccota bacterium; assembly: GCA_041664245.1. Classification (GTDB taxonomy): domain Bacteria; phylum Patescibacteriota; class Minisyncoccia; order UBA6257; family 2-01-FULL-56-20; genus JBAYLC01. Next base: position 97,866 of record JBAYLC010000002.1, on the reverse strand, counting down.
CTTATCACTAGAAAAATCCACCGATTCGATCTAGTTCTTTCCTTTTTTATTGCCGCTCTTGTCACCATCACCGCTTTTTCTATTCAGAACCCAATTAGCGCCATTACAAAAACAATCCTTCATACTCCCATTTTTTTCTTAGCCTTTGTAATGTTGACCGAACCGCTTACCACCCCGCCCGCCAAATCGCTTCGAATTATTTATGGCGCCCTCGTGGGCTTTCTTTTTGCCCCCGCCGTTCATCTTGGTTCAATCTATTCAACACCAGAATTAGCTCTCTTGGTTGGTAACATCTTTTCTTATTTAGTTAGCCCAAAAGGGAAATATATTTTGAAATTAAAATCAAAAAAAGAAGTTGGCGCCGGAACTTATGACTTTATTTTCGGATTTGATAAAAAAATAAAGTTCCGCCCCGGCCAATATATGGAGTGGACTCTGGGCCACGCCCACTCTGACAACCGCGGCAATAGGAGATATTTCACCATTGCCTCCTCGCCAACCGAAAATGATCTACGCCTGGGCGTAAAATTTTATAATAACCCCAGTAGTTTCAAAAAAAAGCTTCTTTCAATGGATCAAGAAGATGATATTGTTGCCGCCCAGCTATCCGGCGATTTTGTTCTACCCAAAGATGAAAAAAGAAAAATTGCCTTTATTGCCGGTGGCATTGGCATCACTCCCTTTCGAAGCATGGTCAAATATCTTTTGGATAATAATGAAAAGCGATCGATCGTTCTTCTTTATTCTAATAGAACCATTTCTGATATCGCCTATAAGGAAATTTTTGACCAAGCGAAAGAGCAACTGGTCATCCAAACGATTTACACCCTTACCGACAAAAATAGCATCCCCCCCTCCTGGTCTGGCCAGCGAGGCTTTATAAACGAGCAAATGATTCTCGATGAAATTCCCGATTACGGCGAAAGATTATTCTATGTATCCGGCCCCCGCTCGCTAGTAACCGCCGCGGAGAAAGCTCTTTTGAATCTCGGATTAACTAAGAGCCAAATCAAAACTGATTTTTTTTCAGGTTTTGCCTAACAATAACCCAGAAAAAATCTAATCCAATTACCCCGACCGCTCTTTAAAAAGCCGAAATTTTCTGCTACAATCAACGAATTAGCTTCATATTTTTACCACAAGAAAAATTGATTAGAACCTCGCTTTTTTGGTAAAAAATAACAATGAAAAAAATCGCCGAAAAATATCGGCTCCACTTCCGAAATAATAAATTTCTTATCTCTCTCGGTATTGCCCTTATTTTTCTTACAATAAGCATTTTTGTTAACTATTTTGCCTCCCAATACGCCACCGAAAAGGCTAGCAATTCGGTGACTGATATTATTCTAAGCAACACCCAGCCTTGGGACGTTGGCCCGGCCTTTCTTTATGGTCCACTGATTTTTTGGTTTTTTATTTTTATTGTTTGTTTGCTAAATCCGCAAAAATTTCCATTCGTCTTAAAATGCACCGCAATTTTTATTATTATCCGCTCTATTTTTATGAGCTTAACTCATCTTGGTCCTTTCCCCACTCAAGACCCTCTTGAGCTCGGAAATGTTGTTCAGCGATTTGTCGCTGGTCCGGGCGCCGACTTGTTTTTCTCCTCCCACACTGGCATGCCATTCTTAATGGCTTTAATTTTTTGGAAAAACAAATATATTCGACTCCTCTCTCTCGTCGCTTCACTATTTTTCGGCGTTATTGTTCTTCTCGGTCACTATCACTACTCGATTGATGTTCTCGCCGCTTTCTTCATTACTTACTCAATTTTCCATATCGCTGTCCGCTTATTCCCGAAAGACAAAGAAATTTTTGATTCAAAACCAATCAGTTTTTAACCAAATCAAATGAGCGCCACCCTCGTAGCCTTAATTCTTCAATATAAATATCCTCTGATTATCGGCATCACCATCGTCGAAGGCCCGCTTATCATGCTCGCCTCGGGATTTTTTATAAAACTTGGCTACCTGCCAATTCTACCAACCTTCGCCGCTCTTATGATTGGCGACTTAATCGGCGACGCCTGGTGGTATGCTGTCGGCTACTACTTTGGCCAGCCGTTCGTCAAAAAATTCGGCAAATATTTTAGTATCACCGAAGATAAGATAGAAACAGTAAAAAAAGTTTTTCATAAACATCGCAACCGTATTCTTATAATTTCAAAACTAACAATGGGCTTCGGTTTCGCATTAGTCACTCTTATTACCGCCGGGCTCGTCAAAATCCCCTTCCGAAAATACATGACCTTAAATATCATTGGCCAATTTTTTTGGACTGGCTTTCTTGTTTTTATCGGTTATACTTTTGGACATCTCTACACCATTGTTAATTCCGTTTTTGGCCAAATATCGGTAATCGCCGGCCTGGTGATTGTCTTCCTAGTTATAGTCGGCTTTGGAAAATATATTAAAAATAATATTACAAAATCAAATCAAATATAAAAAAATGCCAAATGATTTTTCAAAAATTTCCTGTGTTATCGCCGCCTACAACGAAGAACAAAGAATTAGAGATGTCCTAAATGTAATCTGTAAACATCCGTTAATAAACGAAATAATCGTGGTTGACGGCGCCTCGACCGACAATACCCGAAAAATCGTTGCCGAATTTCCCAATATTATTTTAATCGCCCAAGAAAAAAAGGGCGGGAAAAGCGCTGACGTGGCCGAAGGGTTTTCCCGCGCCACCGGTGATTTGATTTTTATGTGCGATGCCGATTTAGAGGGGCTCAAATCAGAACACGTTACTGCCCTTATCGAACCAGTCTTAAATCATCAAGCCGATCAAAGTATTAGCCTAAGAGCAAACACTCCTTGGCTCTGGCACGTCATTGGCATTGACTGGCTCTCCGGCGATCGGGTTTTCCCAAAAACATTTATTACTCCTCATCTGAAAAAACTTTCCGAATTATTGCCCTATGGGATAGAAAGCTATATGAATAGATTTATAATCAAAAATAAACTAAGAATTAAATCGGTCTACTGCGAAGGCCTCGCCGATCCGCTGAAATTTAAAAAGATCGGGATTTTAAAAGGCCTTGTAAAAGAATTCGGAATGCGGCTTGATATCACCCGAACGGTTTCTCCAGTCGGAAAATATTACCAAATTATCAGGTTATATTTTCTATTGGTAAAATAAAAAATATGATTTCGATTATCATCCCTACTCTTAAAGAAGAAAAAGTGATTGGCTTGATTCTCAATTCTCTTAAATCGAATCTCCAGCTTCCTCACGAAATAATCATCTCCGATGGTGGAAGTAAAGATAAAACCATAGAAATCGCTAAACAATACACAAACAAGGTAGTGGTATTTTCCGGCCTTAATCGCCAAACCATCGCCCAGGGCCGGAATGACGGCGCCAAAACCGCTGTTGGCGAATTCTTAGTGTTTCTAGATGCCGACTGCTCCATACCAAACCCCAACCAGTTTTTTAAAATGGCGCTTGCTAATTTTGAAGCCAACAAAAACCTTGTCGCGCTGGCGGGCCAGATTTTAGTTAAACCCGAACACGAAACCCGAACCGATAAATTCTTCTTCGGTCTTATGAATTTTCTAACCAGGATAAAAAACAACAAATTCAATAGTGGTGATGCCGCTGGCGGCGAATTCCAAATGATCCGTCGTGAATCATTTAAACTCGTAAATGGTTATCGTGAAGACCTTGTAACTCGCGAAGATCGCGATTTATTTAAACGGCTTTCTAAAATTGGTAAAGTTACTTCCGATCCAAAACTTATCGTCTATCATACCGGCCGGAGAGCCCATCAAGTTGGCTGGTCTCGTCTCGTTGTCCTATTCTTGATAAACACCGTCCATTTTCATGTTTTTGACAAAGTATTCTCTAAAGAATGGACTGAAATAAGATAACAAAAAACCAGTTTCATAAACGTTGGAACCGAAAACCAAGCAAGGAAAGTGAAAAAGGTTCGATAAAACACTCCCCAAGCTTGATTTTCAATCCCTCCACTAACTAATACAGTTTAGGGTCCAAATTTGTTTCATTTCAAACCATAGAACAAATAGTTCAAAATAAATCTTTTTGGGGATAGCTTCCGGTTTTATAAAAACGCCTCTCGGTAATCAAACCGATAATTCCAGTCCAAAATTATTTTCTTTAATAAGCCGCTTAATTATTTCTTAGATTCGGCCTTAATTGAATCGACTGTGCAGTAATACTGCCGTCCGAATTAGCGCTTCCAATGACTGTGATCTGTTTACCGACTAAGACATCACCTAAAGTTCCTGATGCCTCTTTCATTACCGGCGTAGTGTCAGAAATAAGAATAACCTTAGAGCTGCCCTCATTCGTCTGGACAGTAATACTCGTCGCATCTTTCTTTATAACATCACCACTCACGAAACCGCCACCAGTTCCTACCCCGGCGCGCCGGCCCGCCCCAAAACCGCTACCTGGCTGAAAATTCTGGGATCCTATTTGCTTATTATTGTCGGCCGGCGTATTTCCTCCGCCAGTTGATTTCGTGCCAATATAAAATCCTAATCCCCCAGCCACAATAATCGCTATAATAATTGGTAAAATTTTTTTCATATTTTTTGGTTCACCCGCCTAAGTTTTTTGCTAAAAATTTTAGCGGGTTATTTATTTTTCGACCTTGCAATGTCATAAATCAAAAGTAATCAGTCATAAGTCATTAGTTATTCGTATCTCAATGCGTCAATTGGATTAAGTCCAGCCGCTCTTCTAGCCGGATAATATCCAAAAACAATTCCAATTGCTGCCGAAACACCAACCGCCAAACTTACCGACATCAAAGAAATAGAAGTTGTGATCCCAGCAAATTGAGTTACTGCCAAAGCTGCCAGCCAGCCAAAAATTATTCCAATAACTCCGCCGATAAAAGTTAAGGTCACTGACTCGACTAAAAATTGCGTGCTTATATCAGATCTTCTTGCTCCAATAGCCTTTCTTAATCCAATTTCTCTAGTTCTTTCAGTAACAGTCGTCAACATCATATTCATAATCCCGATTCCCCCGACCACGAGCGATATTCCGGCAATAGCTCCCAAGAGGATAGTCAAAGTATCGGTGACAGAAGACGCCGTTGCCACTAAATCGGCCTGATTCAAAACACTAAAATCTGCGGCGGAAGAATCGGATATATTATGCCTTTGGAGCAAAAGATCCGTCACTTGCTGCTGGATTTCCGTCATTGAACTTTGGTCTTGCGCCTGAATACTGATAGTCGTCACATAAGTATCCCCAGCTAAAAACCTTTGCGCCGTTGAGAGCGGCACAAAGATCATATCGTCTTGGCTGCCAAACCCAGTTCCCCCTTTAGCTTTTGTAACGCCAACTATCCTAAAATCAACTTTGTTGATTCTAACCGTTTGCCCAATAGCATCAGATCCCTGTCCAAATAAATCATCCCGAGTAGTCGGACCAAGCACGGCTACCCTAGCTAAACTCCTTACATTGTCATCAGTTATAAAAGAGCCCTGATCAATTTCCACGCTCCTAACTTCCGGATAAGCCGACACCGTTCCAATCACTTGGGTATTAGTATTCGTTCCCTTCGCCGTCACTTGATATCTTTTCGAAATTTCCGGCGCCACCGCCTTGGCTAAAGTCACCTCTTTGATAATCGCGTCAGCATCTACTTGAGTTAGCGTTTGAGCTGAACCTCGGCCGGCACTTACTTGCACGCCCACCCCCCTCTGCGCCCCTGGTGTTACTTGAATTAAATTTGATCCGATCGATTGAATTCTCGCTTCAATGGAGCCTTGCGCTCCTTGGCCGATAGAAACCATAGCGATCACCGAACCAATGCCAATCACAATTCCCAAGATCGTCAAACTTGATCTTGCCTTATTTACGGTAAGCGATGAATATGTTTCTTGTAATAAATCAGAAAATTTCATTTTTAATTATCATGATTATGAACAACTCGTTTTTTAGAATTTTTTTTGTCTTCCAGGATTGAACCGTCTTGAATGTGGATAATCCTATCAGCATGTTCCGCCACATAAGGCTCATGAGTAATCAACACTATTGTATGGTTGTGTTTATGATTTAGCTCCTGAAATGTTCCCAATACAATCTCTCCGGTTTTTGAATCTAAATTTCCAGTCGGCTCATCGGCCAAAATAATACTCGGATTATTAACGAGCGCCCGAGCAATTGCCACTCGTTGCATCTGCCCTCCCGAAAGTTGATTAGAAAGATGGTTCCACCTGTCTTCTGGTAATCCAGCGGCCATAAGAGCGCTTTTTGCCTGTTCGTCTCTTTTTATTTTAGAAACTCCCGAATAAACAAGCGGCAACATAACATTCCGAAGGACCGTCGAACGAGAAAGAAGATTAAAAGATTGGAAAACAAAACCAATTTTACTTCGCCGGATGTCCGCCAATTCATCATCAGAGAGTTTTGATACGTCGTGGTTATCCAACTCGTACTTTCCCGAAGATGGCGTATCCAACGCCCCAATAATGTGCATTAGGGTAGATTTTCCCGAACCAGATGGCCCCATAATTGCCACAAACTCGCCATCCTTAATAGTAAATGAAATCTCCTTTAAGACAGTAGTCTCCTCATCGCCATTTTTATAGATTTTGAAAATATTTTCGCATTCAATCATAATCAAAAACTTAACCCCCAAATCCCCCGCCTAAACCAGGAATTCTCACATTAGAACTCTTAGTAGTTGGTTGGCCTGAAGTCGTTGCCGCTGTTGCTGTTCCCGTTATTGTCCTAGTCACTACTTCCTCCCCCTCTTGGAGACCACTTACTATCTCGGTATAAGAATCATTGCTAATTCCGATTTCCACTGACTGTCGATTGGGTGGAGTTACCGAAACAACGCCTTGATTTGAGGTGGTCGTTGCTGACGAACCTATTGCCGCAAGCATCTCAATATAATGAGTATTTCCCTGTGATTTAACCGCCGAATTTGGCACCAATAAAACATCCAGCTTGGTGTCAGTAATGATTGCCGCTGAAACACTCATCGCCGGTTTTACCCGATCGTCTTGAGTATCAAAAGCAATATCAATATTATAATTAACCACTCCTTGCGTTACCGTCCCGATTGTATCAACCGAAGTTACTTCCCCAGCAATTGTTAAATCAGAAAAAGCGTCAAAAGTTAAAGTCGCTTTTTGGCCAATTTTTATTTTTGCCACATCCACTTCATTTAGGGATAATTGCGCGATTTTTTTACTTGTGATCACCGTTGCTACCGCTGTTCCCGAACCAGCCGAGTCCCCCTTTTTAACATTCATTTTAGCGACTACTCCATCAAATGGCGCTCGAATAAAATAATCCGCCAAAGTTTGTTGGGCATCCAACAGGGAATTTTGCCGCTGCTTCACGCTTAATTCTTGGGATTGAATATCCAAGGTATCGGCGCCTGCCTTCAGTTTAGCCAGAGCCTCGGTTTTTTCCTTTATCGTTAAATCCGAACTTGTAATTGTGTCGAGATCGCTCTTTATCGAATTTTCCACATTAAGCAGATTCCCCAAGTGAGTATTAGTAGTCCCAGTATAACTCTGAAGATTGCTCTCGTGAGTGGCAAGTACTGTTGGCGGCTTTGTGTTCCGATAACTGCCGCTCGTCAAAATGTCATTCACTAAATCCAGCAAACTCTTTGTATTTTTAATTGCCTCCGAAATCAACTTTGTAGTTTCGTATGATTCGTTAATTAAAGAGTCTATCACCGTCCGATCGGAATACCGGCTTGTGTTTTTATAATCTTGCAAATTTTTATCATAAGCTATTCTTGCTTTCTTATAAGCTGCTAAAGCTGAATCGCGAAATTGATCAATATCAGATTTATAACTTCTTATCATGTCCGCATACGCGTTAGCATTACTTTGATTTCCATTAACACTACTGCCATTTAAAATCGTATCCAATCCCGTTACTACTCCCGGTAAATCAATAAAAGCGTTAGCCACGGTATTGAAACCATCATCATAAATTTTTTGCAAATCATCTTGGGCATTTTGCTTAGACCGTTGAGCTTGCGTTAAAGCGTTCTCCGCCTGGGTTGTCGAAAGGGCATCCGCCGGCTGTTTTATTTTTTCTAAAGCAATTTGTGCGCTTTCTAAATTAGCTTTGGCATCCCGCACCGCTTTCTCGGCATCGGTCGAATCAATTCTTAAAATTAATCCGCCAGCTTTTATTTTCTGTCCCGCAATAGCCGCAACCGAAATAACATCACCGGAAACTTTTGGTTTAATATCCACCTGGTTCGAAGCCGAAACCTGTCCAGAACCAGACACCGAAGTGACCAGAGTTCCTTTCTGTGCCGCCGCTAAAACGTAACGTGTTTCCACGCTACTCCCCTTTAATTTTCCATAAACGTAATAACCCCCAAAAACCACCGCTAAAATAATAAACACAGAAATAACCTTATGCGCCAGCGCTCTTCCTAAAATCCGCTTAAAGAAATTTTTATGATTTAAAAATTTATTCATTTTTAATTTTTCATCATTTCTCCGTTCGGCAAAATAGGCGGCAAATCAGAAACCACCCTGATTAATTTTGCCTCAATCTGCCCGCTGCTATTCGGCGAACCAATCACTGTCACTTTTTCATTTGGCTTTAAATCGCTTGCGGTTATGGAATCTCGAAAGCGCCTTATGACCGTTTCTTTGGAAACAAGAATATTTTTTTCAATATTATTCTGGTCCTGAATAATTAAAGTCGAACTAGCAACACTAATTATTGAACCGAAAATTCCGTTGCCCCGCAAATAACCTCCGTTTCGAAAGTCATCAGGAAAACCACCTCTCGGCCCAGCCACCCCCCTGAAATAATTCTCTCCCCATTGATAAGAAAAACTGGCTCGTTTGAAACCCATCATCTCTCCGGCCTGAAAAACCACTAATAGCACAACCAAGACAGCCAACCCAATCATAAACCGCAAAAATATTTTTGATTGGAAAAAATTTTTTAGTTTTATATCCTTCAAATTCATTTTAATTTGTTTTAATAAGTTGCGACCTTGAGAATACGGCGCTAAAATCTCTCACAAGAAATTTAACCGAAGCAAGAAACACTAAAACCAAGCCAAGCACCACCGTTATACCAAGTATTGGCATTGATTCGATTAGAGACAGAATAAACTCCCGCCAATACGTGAGCACAACTTGCGTATCGGAAAAAATCAAAGAAAAAAACTGGGAAAACCCCGACCCCGCCATCTCGCTTTGAAGCTCCTGCCAAGCTGGAATGAAGGCCGCAACCGCCGTCACTGCCAAAACCCCAAATAAACCAATCCTGAATCTGATAGTTCGCCGCCTTCTTTCGGTATTAATCCGTAAAATAATCTTATCCAAAAGCCCATCGGGCGGTTCCAAATGGTCAATCTGCCCGAAAAGACGCTCATAATCCCCTCTCATACTTTCTAGTACAACTAAGAAAGACTTATTGGTGCACCTTAGACAGTTAAAACTTTTTTGAGCAACACAATTCCCCGCCGATGCTGGCTTTTTATCGTATTGATTGATTTCCCTAACATCTCCGAAATCTCCTGAAAGGTAAAATGGTCGTTATAGTGGAGGAAAAGCACTGCTCGATAATTATTATCCAAACTTGACATCGCCAACTCCAATTTATTTTTCAAATCAGCGTTGGCAAAAACCTCATCTGGCAGCGGCGCCGGATCCCGAAGAGAATCCTCAAATGAATAGCTTTCTTTCTCATTTTTCTTATCCGAACCGGATAATTCCGAAAATAAAAGTGGTTTCTTTTTTTTAACCCAATTTAGAGAAGTGTTTTTGGCAATCGTAAATATCCACGTCTTAAATTTTTTATCTTGGTCAAACTTTTTAATGCTCTTCCAGACATTAACAAAAACATCTTGTGTGATATCTTCGGCCGAATCGCCGCTCTTTGTATAACGGTAAACAAAATTATAAATCGGCTTCAGATAACGTTCAGTAAGTTCCCGAAATGCCGGTTCATCTCCCGACAAATATTTTTTAATTAACTCTTCATCCGTGGTCTGGGTCATATTTAAGAATAATACGTTAAATCTGAATCCGCCGAAACATATAGCTTCCAAGCCAGATAAAAATAACAATCAGCGCGCCAAGAATTGCAAAATCCAAAAAGAAGCCGAAATGATATACCCCCGTCAGAGCGCCTCTCAACGAATCAACCCCGTAAGATAAAGGATCAATACTTGCCACTGTTTTTATTATTGGCGGCAAACCGCTTAAAGGAAATAATGCTCCTGAAAGAAAGAAGAGCGGCATCACCAAAAAATTCATAATCAGTTGAAAGCCTTGCATATCATCAAGCGCTGAGGCGATAGCCGTTCCTAAAGCCGTAAATATCAAAGCAATCATGAACATAAATAAAATTGACAAAGGAACAGCTACCAGGCTGATCGGTTCAAATCCGATCAAAACCGAAAGAATAAAAACAATCAAACCTTGCAATGTCGCTACCGTAGCTCCGCCTAAAGTCCGGCCAAACATAATTTGTACTCTTGAAACCGGCGCCACCAGTGTCTCTTTCAAAAAACCGAACTGCTTATCCCAAATCACCTCGATTCCAGCAAATATCGCCGTGAAAAGTATGCTCATTGAGATAATCCCCGGCGCCAAAAATTCCATATAATTTCCCCCGCCCGCTTTTTGAAAAATTGGCCCGAAACCAAATCCCAATGCCACCAAAAACAAAAGCGGTTGCGCCAAAGAACCAATTATTCTCGCTTTTGATCGAAAATATCTCTTTAATTGTCTAAGCCAAAGAATATAAATTATATTCATATTATTTTTTTGTCCATAATCGGTGCCGCATTCTCATTTGGTCAGCGCTACCTGCTTCTTCTTCCCGGATAACCGTTCCGGTGAATTTCAAAAATGCCTCCTCCAATGTATTTGTTCCAGTTTTGGTTTTAAGCTCGGCGGGCGATCCCTGAACGATTATTTTGCCGTGGTCAATAATAGCCACCGTATTCGCGATTTTCTCGGCCTCTTCCATATAGTGGGTTGTAAAAAATATTGTCATTCCTTCTTCTTTATTTAAACGCCCGATATAACTCCAAATATGATTTCTAGTCTGTGGATCAAGCCCTAGAGTCGGCTCGTCTAAAAACAACACTTTCGGATGGTGCAAAAGTCCTCGAGCGATTTCTAGCCTTCGTTTCATTCCGCCCGAAAAAGTCTTCACCAAATCATCTTTTCGCTCCCAAAGTTCAACAAATTTCAAAAGCTCCTCAATCCTTTTTATCCGCAACTCTTTCGGCACCCGATACAAAACTCCGTGGTATTCCATATTTTCGTAAGTAGTAAGCTCATCGTCCAAACTTGGGTCTTGGAAAACAATTCCAAAAGATTTTCTAACTTTATCTTGCTCAACAATGGGATTACTCCCCACAACCGTAATTTCACCGCTGGTCGGCAAAAGCAAAGTCGTAAGCATTTTAATTGTCGTGCTCTTGCCCGCTCCATTTGGTCCCAAAAAGGCAAAAATTTCACCCCGTTGAACTTGGAAAGAAACATTATTTACAGCCGTAAAATCTTTAAATTTCTTGGTTAAATTTTTTGCCTCAATAATATTCATCTTAAATTTAATATTCCGTATTCTTAATTCTAAAATCTTTTCGCTTTAGTTTTCCTAATAATTCCCTTAATCGTTCCTAACTGTTCCGTTAAATGAGAAGCTAATTTTTCCAAATTCGCCAATTTGCAAAATCCCACCATATCCTGCCCTCGTCCAAAAACTAGAAGCTTTTCGCCTTTTTTCAAACTCATTGCCTTCCGCGCTAGTGCCGGAACAACCACTTGGCCTTTTTCACCTATTGTCGTTAATCCGTAAAACTTTTTTTCTTTTTTGTTTGTTTTCATAATTGTAATATTTCCTATAAGTAGGAAAGGTAGGATATGTTAATTATAGAAATATATTATTAATCGTCAAATCAGCCATTTTTCAAAACAAACAATCATTCATCTATTCAAAATAGAAAACTAGATAAAGCTAATATATTCCTTTATAGTTAACGAATGCGGACCATTCTCTATATGGCCACAACGGTTAATGGTTTTATCGCCCGGGAAAACTACGACTCTAACTGGACTAGCTCCGAAGACCTAAAGAAATTCTCAGAAATAAGCAAGGAATGCGGTAATGTCATCTTTGGCCGCGCTACTTACGAAATCCTAAAAAACGAAGGTAATTTTCCTCTTCCTGATCGTCTTAATATTGTTCTAACCACAAACCCGGAATTGCTTTCAGAAAAAAGCAACGTTATCATCAGCAATAAAAAACCTCGCGATATCTTGAAACTCCTCGAAAATCGCGGAATGGATACCGCCTTTTTAGCCGGCGGCAGCAAAATCAATGCCAGCTTTATAAAAGAGAATTTAATTGACGAAATCTATATTACTATTGAACCTCTAGTTTTCGGCCACGGCATTCCCCTCTTTTCTCCAGCTCAGTTTGAAAAAAATCTAAAGTTAATCGAAACAATTCTTATTTCCAAAAACGAAATCCAACTTCATTACAAAATCATAAAATAAAATGTCTGAAAAAATATCTCCGGAAATAAAAGCTGTAATCGAAACACTAAAAAAATCTCACAGCAAAGAGAAATGTTTAAAACAGGCCTACGACATTCTAAGTAGAAAATATCGCGGCGAACGAATAAAAACTCTATTTCTCTTTTGGCGATTGTTCTTAAAAAATATGGAAAAACTTTGGCGCCAAAAAGGATTTCTTCATTGCACAAAAATCAATAACCTTCTAGAATTTCTACTCACTCAAAGTGGTTGGTTCAGCCAAAACGACATTCAACGAAAATGGACTTTAATATGGTACATTTCCCCTCATCAATATCTAAAAATAAAAATCACAGAAAATGAATTTATAAACATTGATATCTGGGCAAAACCATTTGGGATCTTCTTCGGCGATTATGCCCGCGGATTCCACTAACTCATAAATCATTATTCTCAAATTATAAATCTTAAACATGTTAATCGACGACGTAAAAATTAAAATCTTAGCGGGCAACGGCGGCCGTGGCGCTGTGGCTTTCAATAAAAACCTTATGAGCTTAGGGCCCACCGGCACTCGGGGCGGCAACGGCGGCAGTATCTTTTTTGAAGGTGTCTCCGATTTAAGCACTTTAAATCAATTCCGATTTAAAAAAGAGCACAAAGCCGAAAATGGCGAAGATGGGCGCAGCCAGTTTCGAGACGGCGCCGCCGGCAAAGATTTAATATTGAAAGTCCCCGTTGGCACGATTATTCACAATCTTGATAGCCAAACCGATGAAGAAATCACCAAAGTTGGCGGAATGATTTGCGCCGCTAAAGGCGGCCATGGCGGCAAGGGTAATTTCTCTTATCGATCTTCAACCAATACCACCCCGAAACAATTTCAATTCGGCCTCCCCGGTGAAAATTTTTCCCTTCGCCTCGAATTAAAACTTATCGCCGATGTTGGTTTTATCGGCCTTCCTAATGTCGGTAAATCCAGCTTATTAAATGAACTCACCAACGCCTCGAGTAAAGTTGCCAATTACCCCTTCACCACTCTCGAACCTAATCTCGGTGTGTATTACGAGCTAATTCTAGCCGACATTCCTGGCTTAATTGAAGGCGCCTCAACCGGCAAAGGCCTTGGCATTAAATTCCTCCGCCATATTGAGCGAACCAAAATCATTTTCCATTTTCTCTCTTCCGAATCCGAAAGTCCGGTAAGCGACTACAAAACCGTCCGCGCTGAATTAAAAAAATACAGTCCCGCCTTGCTTAAAAAAACCGAGCATATTTTCCTATCTAAATCCGATCTCTTAGACCCCAGTGAATTGAAAAATAAAATAGCCGCTTTAAAGAAAAGTAAAATTTCCACCACCCCCATTTCCATCCACGACGAAGAGAGCATTAGTCAGGTAAAAAAAATACTTAACGAAATAAAAAAATAGATGGAACTCCAAGTCGGCGTTAAAGCCATCTTAAAAAATCAAAGCGGCCTTTTTCTTTTACTCCGCCGCTCAGAAATAAAATATCCGGGCGCGGGCGGAATGTGGGATATTCCCGGCGGCCGAATTGATATTGGCACTCCCCTCTTAGAAAACCTAAAACGCGAAATTAAAGAAGAAACCAGTTTGGATTTAACCGAAATCCCAAAACTCATCGCCGCTCAAGACATTTTCCGCTCTTCCGAGAAACACATCGTCCGCCTGACTTACCTCGGTTCAATCGAAGGCAAACCAAAAACAAGCGAAGAACACGACGCGTTTAAGTGGTTTTCTAAAGAAGAAATAAAGAACCTAACCAGATTAGATTCCTACATCAAGGAATTAATCACTCAAAACTTAATCTAAAAACTAATTTTTTAGATATCTTCGAACCGCTAAGAAGCTGGAGACAATACTGATTCCAATTCCAAAAAGGAGCTGTAATAGGAATAATCTAAAAAGTCCCCCATAAAAATAACTAGTGATATCAAGCCCAGGTATGAAACCCTTCAGATACGGCGCGACAAAGTGGATAATCGGAATTGCCAAAATCAAACTTAAAATCGCTGCGATTGTTCCGTTCAGAATTCCATCAATAAGAAACGGCCCGCGAACCAGCATGTTAGAAGCTCCCACTGCCCGCATTATTCCAATCTCGTCGCGATTCGAATAAATTGCCAACCGGATCGTGTTGAAGACTATAAGTCCAGACACAATCGCCAAGAAAATAACCAGCACTAATCCGCCTTGGTTAACGTTGTCAATAATTTTTGTAAGTTTATCAATTATTACCTTATTCTCCGAGTAGCTTATTTTATCAACATACTGCTTAATCGCGTCCGCCTGTAAACTCTGAGCAATCGCGCCGTAAAGTTCCGGACTCTTCGCTTTTATATTCAAAGAAGCTTCCAGCGGATTTTCGTTTAACAAACTTATCGCCTGAGAGATTGAATCATCTTTGTGCTGTTCTTTAAATCGTTTTAACGCCTCGTCTTTATTTATATATTCCACTTGTTTTACTTCCGGCAAACTCTCCACCACCTTTTGGATGCTTAAAACACTATCCTCCGCCGTTGTTGTTTTGAAATAAACACTTATGTCGATCTTATCTTTTACGGACGAAATTGCTTCACCGGTTACAAAATTAAACATTATAAGTCCTAAGGTAACCAAAAGCGCAATACCGGTAACCGCCACCGTTGCCGTAGAAAGCAAACCGTTTCGCCAAAAATTCTTTAAGCCGAAATTTATAATTCTTGAAATTGTTGTAAACATTTGTTTAAACCAATATATATTTTCCCTTTTCTTCGTCTCTAATCAACCGACCGTGGTCAAGCGTAATTACCCGCTTGCCCAAACCATTAACAATCTCTTTATTATGAGTGGCTAAAACCAAAGTCGTTCCCAACTGATTAATTTTCTGGAGCAAACCGACAATTTCCATCGTGTGTAACGGATCAAGATTTCCCGTCGGCTCATCGGCAATAATTACCTCCGGGCGGTGAACCATTGCCCTCGCAATCGCCACCCGCTGTTTTTCCCCTCCCGAAAGCTCGTGGGGAAAATTATTTAACTTTTCGCTAAGTCCGACCATATCTAAAACCTGCGGCACTAATTCATCGATTTCTTTTTGCGGCCGGCCCGCCACCTCTAAGGCAAAAGCCACATTTTCGTAAGCGTTCTTGGTAGCTAATAGTCTAAAATCCTGAAAAACTACCCCGGCGTGCCGCCGAAAAGCCGGCAATTCCTTATCCTTTAATTTGCTAACTTCATATTGGCCAAAAAAAATCCTCCCCTTCGAGGGCTTCTCTTCTCCAATTAAAAGCCGAATCACTGTCGATTTTCCTGCTCCCGATCGGCCCACTAAAGAAACAAACTCACCGTGTTTTATCTCGAAACTAACATCCTCTAAGGCAGTAGAATGACTATTGTAAATCTTAGAAACGTTTTGGAATGTAATCATTTATAAAAATAAAAAACAATCTCCAATTCCCTATTAATTACGGACTAGCTAGCCGTTCGTAGCTAGCTTCTCTATTATATCACGCTCCACAAATACATCAATTTCCCCGTCTAGAACCTTTTCCACTTGTGATGTCTCAACTTCTGTCCGATGATCCTTCACTAATTTATAAGGATTCAAAACATAAGAGCGAATTTGATTTCCCCATTCCGGTTTCACTTTTGTCCTTAGGTCGCCAAGCTCTTTTATCTGGTTTTTCTCCATTAAATCTAATAATTTTGCCTTTAATAGTTTCAACGCTTTCTCCCGATTACTAATTTGGCTTCGCTCCACTTGCGAAGCTGTCGTAATTCCGGTCGGCAAATGAGTGATTCTAACCGCCGTTTCTACCTTATTGACATTCTGCCCGCCAGGACCAGACGAACGATAGAATTCAAACTTCAAATCGCTCTCTGGAATCTGCAACTTAGATTCCTCAATCTCTGGCAAATCCGGCAAAACCTCAACTAAAGCAAAAGAAGTGTGCCGAAGCTGCTTGGCTGAAAATGGGGAAATTCTCACTAACCGATGCACCCCCACTTCATTTTTTAAATAACCATAGGCATAGTCACCCTTAATTTCCATCGTCCGCCGATTCGGACTATCGTCCAAAACAGCGATCTGCCATTTACGCTTCGCCGCGTATTTCTCATACATTTCGAAAAGCATTCTCGCCCAATCCTCGGCATCTTCCCCGCCCGCGCCCGGATAAACACTTAAAACCGCTGCTCGTTTGTCGTAAGGACCGCCGAAAAGTTGCTCCAGTTCCAGCTGTTTAAATTTTCTCTTGGCTTCAAAAAATTTATCTTTTATCAGATCCTCGTCCCCTTTTTCCAAAATTTCCCGAAGATCGTTGATTCCCTTTTCCACTTCTTCATACCGATTAATCAAATCATTTTGTTCGCCTAAAATTTTAATCTTCTCATCCGCGCTTTTTTTGTCTGCCCAAAAATCAGGGTTCGCCATTGCCGCCTCGATTTCTTTAACCAAATTTTTCTTTTTATTGAGGTCAAAGCCGCCCCGCCAAGCGGGGCATTTCGTCCTCCAATTCTTTAATAGCGTCTTTTAATTCTTTCTCGTTCATTTTTTATTATTCAACAAATTCGAACCTCGGAATCATTTTACCATTCCCCGGAACCATCTCCAAGAACATCGCTTTCGGTCTAATCCACAAATCAAAATTACCATAAAGCGCTCGATAAACAACAAATTCCTCTAGCGTCTCGGAATGTTTTGCGGTTCCAATCACCTCATAATATTTTCCTTTGTGATGTAAATATTTCCCCAACTTAACCTCAACCATGAGCCACCTCCCGGATTTGAACCGGGGACCTTTACTTTACGAAAGTACTGCTCTACCAGCTGAGCTAAGGTGGCCAAAAAATAAAACTACTCAAATCAAACTTCGTTAAGAAATGTAACTGATACCAAAAACAAAATCAAGCGCGACTACTGAATATATGTGATTCCAACAATGCCGAAATGACCAAAAACCGTTTGGGCGGCCGGAACTGTACTGTCGAGAATATAGTTAGAAGGATTGCCTGAATAATAATTATTCTGATTGGGCGGAAAATTAGGTGGGAATGCGGAGCAATACGGCGATGCCATCCCGCCCATACTATAGGTACTCGTACTAGTTTTTGGAACTATCCCAAAAATATATGTCTGACCGAGTGTGATTGAAATCGGTGTTACCAAACTCCCTGAAATCCACGATCCCGCTGAACCGCTTCCGGCTAAAGTAGTACTGGAATTAGCAATCACCGCCGCTCCCGGCGCAGAACCATTATAAATACCCATTACAATACTCTCTACCCCAGAAATCGATCCGTCATAATCGTAGTACCAAAGTTTCGTGACTTGAGCGCTTCCCGAACCAGGAATTGTCCAGGGAGTATAAACCTCCCATGTCGCTCCAGCAGAACTAGTTGTGACCGCGCACCCCGGCGGAACTTGAACTGTCGTCTCCGCCTTAGTGCTTAAATTCGGCACATTAGAAATGCCTGAAACATTTGGTACCTCATCAGAGGTTTTAATCGCAAAATAATAAGTTGTGTTTGGCGATAAACCAGTCACCATTTTCCCCTGCGCAGAACCAGCAACTTGCGGCGTTGGCGGTGCACTAACCTGAGCAGCTGATCCAAAATTTCCAGCATTTATTAATGAAGTTGAGTAACGAATATCATAACTCGCCGCCGTTCCGCTACTCTCGTCATCACCGGGCGCCGTCCAAGATAAATTGATAGTTGAAGTCGACGCTCCAGAGAGACCAAGATCTGCAACTGTCGCCGGCGGCGCTGTATCCCCCGGTGTCGAAGACGCTCCTGTCCTATCATTAATAACGATCGGAACCAAAGTCAATCTACTCCCAATCTCAAAAAGAGAAATGCCATCCCCGCCATCATTCGCGCTCACATCGTTGGTCCCACCCGATCCGTACTTCGCCGATTCCATCTTAGCGTCCAACTCCCAAGAACCTGCCACATAGGTGTAATAAAGTCCGCTGCTCGCATTATTACTATTTACTGGATCAACTGGTAAAACCGAAAGCACTTTTGAAGGCAAACTATCAAAATTCACCGGCACCCAGCCAGTTCCATCGGTCTTTCTATAGCTGCTCTCTGGCCGGCAAGAATAAGTCTTTCCAGTCCCGCCTAAAGAAGGTAAATTATAAGTGGCGCAATTTGGATCGCTGTCGGGCAAAGATACATAAACAAAAGTTGATGTTCCGATAAAAAGCGGCGGGATTTGAGCCACCGATAATCCGATCGCGTCATTTATTGTTTTTAAATCAGAAATCCGTTTACTATCTCTTGCTTTTCTAAGCATTTCCGACGGATTCAAAACTAACAAAGTAATAGTCGCCAAAATCGCCACTATCGCAATCACAATCAGGAGTTCAATTAAAGTGAACCCCCTATCAGAACCTTTTCTACAAAAAAAGAAATTCATTAATAAACTTCTCGAGAAACAACCTTACTAATTATAACAAAACTAAGTTATTCCACTAGGGCATCACTATTGTTAATGATTTCTTTGTATTCATCGTGACTGATTGCGTTTGGTCAGTATGTCCAGTAGCCGTTACTGTAATTGTGTAAGGATTATAAGTGGTCACAGTCGGCGGTGGAATAGGGTATGTTGGCGCTTGCCGCCAATAATATTCCGAAAGTGACGTGGAAACATTACCAAATGAATCTGTTGTCCCGGTAAATACTATCGAATTATTTTTATCTTTTATCGTTACCGATGCGCCGGCAATCGGCGTTCCACCGCCATCATTTACCGTCAAGTTTAAAGTCCACTTCACATAATAAGCTCTGTCCCCTCTTTGATTGTCAGGCGAACAACAATCACCCATCCAAGTTTGCTCAGCAGTAGTAAAATCAACTCCGGAACCGATGGTGCTATCTAAGAAGATGGTGTCGGTTGAAGTTCCGGCGTTACCATAGCTTACTGGATGAAAATTAGTGGCGCTGGCTCCCTTCTGGAAAGTATTGGAGTCAAAGAGCACTCCGCTGCCACCCTGCCAGGTTACTCTTAAAAGATTAGTGTCACTCGTAATGGTGTTGTTGCGGAATATGGTTCCGGCCTCTGAAGCGTGACCCTCGAGGCCGATAGCGGTAGCCACCTTGGTCGAGTCAAGAGTTTGGGAAATTATTGTATTGTCGTGGAATACGTTCGGTTGTTCTCCGACTGGCAATCCGTTACGAAGAGTGATTCTGATACTAATAGCATCTCCATTATCGGTATCACTATTATAAAAGGCGACCGTTTTGAAAGTGTTATTATAGAACTCGTTGTTGAAGAATTTGGTTTCGGGAATCATATAGTCGGGATCCCTCATTCGGAAGCCGTGAGTCCAACCGGCATCGCCGTATTCTGGATTGCCGTGCTCTTTGGTGTCGATGTAGTTGTTATAAAACTTCATGCCGTCGGTACCATCTCCAGCCGCATCAATCCCATCGAAGATAGCGCCGCGATTACTAACATTTCCAGGGGTATCGATTCGATTATTAAATACCTTAAGTGAAACTCCTTGGTATTTTTGGCTAAAACCGCGGACCACCAATTGATAAGGATTAGTGGTAAGGCCGTTAATTCTCATTGTGTTGCCAGAAACCTCTGCCGCCGTCATCGGAAAAGCTCTCTTTGTGCTAACTGCAATTCCAAACTGACCCTCGCCGTAGACAGTGTTATTTCGGACATAAAGAGTACCACCTGTTGTCGCTAAACCAATCGCTGATTTGGCGTGTTGGCGGTTAGTGATTTGGCTGAGGTTGGCATGAATAACATTATCGTGAATGTTATAGTTTCTGCCATTGCCAAGAATAAATCCCTGGGAATCGATACCGCTATACATTGCCGTTATACTTGCCACCTCAACATTATTAACCCCCTCATCAGCTATTAAATCCATATTTTCCGTCGTACTTGCGTTACCTCCTTGGATAATTGAACCGTTTTTAATAATTATATTATCCGCACCCCGAAAATAAGCGCCGTTTATATCAGTAAGGTCATAAATCAGAGTGGCTGGTATATAATCAGGCGGTATTGCTACTCCGTACCGATACTGCCCTGAGTCAGTGCCAAAAGTAACCGTCTTACCGTTTAAATCCAAAGTTATTCCGCTAGCTGCCACCACGAAACAAGTACCAGTAGAAGAAACATTGTTTTGTAAAACATAAACAACATTTGATTGATCTAAGGGGCGGCAACTTGTCACTGCAATAATCGTATTATTTACCGTAACATTTACAGAGTAAACCGTTGTGTTTCCGGTTGTATCCGTCGCCCGCGCAATAATTGTGTGCGCCCCATCAGTTAAAGTTCTAGTATCAAGCGAAAATGTCCAATTCAGCGTCCCCGCCGCCGCGCTGTAATTTCCCGAATCCACCTTAACTTCAACCGAAGCCACGCTCCGGTCATCCGTCGCTGTTCCTTGAATTATTATCGTCCCATCAAGAGTAGCGTTAGCCGCCGGAAAGATTGTCGAAATAATTGGCGGCGTTACATCCGGTCCCAGATTGGTCGTTGTAAATGTAAAATCCCCAGAAGCCGTCGGATTCAAAGCTAGATCTTTTGAAAAAACCTTATAGTGATAAGTTGTATTCCGCGCCAGACCAGAAAGGGTTATAAAATGAGCTGTTTGAAAAGATGCGTCAATTGTCGACGAACCATACCCAGCATCCAAACCGTAATCTACTTCTCCGTTAGCCGGTTCGTTAGTATTCCAAACAATCATGGCAGTGTTATCGGTTAAATTTCCCGCCACTACCCCGGAAATAATCGGCGGCGTTGTGTCGCCCAAATTAACCGGATAATACGAAACTCCTAAAATTCCGTAGTGGTCAGAAAAAGTTGTTGCTGGTACCGGATCATTTAACCCGCCAGCTGCCGGCGATTGAGCAAAAACCCGACTGCCGCTGGTCGGTGAATAACCAGCACAATCTGCTCCGACATCAACCGGAATCCTAAAATTATTTCCGGTAATTTTTGGCCCAATTCCAAAAATATAAGTCTGCCCTAAATCAACTAGAATTGGCGTTGATAAGTTCCCATACACCCAGCCGGCCGCGCCGGTTCCATAAATTGTCACTGCTTCCGAAATCTTATTATAGGGCGCCGAAACTCCACTATAAATAGCCATCTCAATTGCCTCCGTCGAAGCAAAAGATGAATCCTGTTGCCAAAACCAAACCTTAGTGATTCTCGCTTTTCCAGAACCAGGAATCGTCCACTTGTTGTAATACTCTATACTCATTCCCCCTCCGTAGTCGCCATCTTTGCACGTCTCCGGAATTTTCACGGTAATTTCCTGAATCGATGCCGTCGTCGAAATAGTCACTAAGTTAGAAAGAGATGAAATATTCGGAACTTCGTCCGAGGCTTTCATCGCAAAATAATATTGCGTACTTTCGGCAAAACCCGAGACAGTTTTTGACTGGCTAGTACCGGCTATCTGAGGCGAAGGCGTCCCCGTAATCCGTGTTGCCAAATCCCAATTAGAATCAGTAATCGGCGAAGTTGAGTAACGAATATCATAACTTGCCGCCGTTCCATTATTTCCATCATCACCGGGCGCCGTCCAACTCAAATCAATCGAATTAGGCGTAGGATTTAGGGCTGCCAAATTAGTAACTGCCGCCGGCGCCGTCACATCAGTTGATCCGCCCAGGTTCGGTCGGTCTTTAAGCGGCGACAAAGTTAAATCAGTTCCAGCCTCATATAAATTTGGCGAAACCCCCCCATCATTTTTCATTACATCATTAGTTCCTCCGCTGCCATAAGCCCTCGATTCCATTTTGGCGTCAATTTCCCATCGCGATTTCTGCGCATTATAAACATAGCTATAATACAAACCTTGCGTAGCATCGTTAGACGGATCAATCGGTAAATTAGAAAATGGCGGTGAAACAAGTGAATTAAAATCAACTGGAATCCAGCCGGTACCATCAGTTCTTCTTAAATTATTTAACGGCACACAAGCAAACGACCAACCCTGAGGCAATGTCGAAGAGGGAAAGGCATAGCTTGAACAATCCGGATTATTATCCGGCAATGAGAGGTAAATTTTAGTTGGATCACCCAAACTAGCGTTAGTTTTTAAAACCGAAAACAAGGACACGCCAACATTAATCAACTGAGCTTCGCTAAGCCGTTGAGCGTCCCGGCCTTTTTTTCTAATCTCCGAAGGATTCAGAGTTAAAATCACAATTGTTGTTAGAACTGCAATAACCCCAACCGCTATCAAAATTTCAATTAACGTAAACCCGCCTAAATTTTTGTTTGAAAAATTTTGGCGGGTAAATCTCTTCCATAATTTCTTAAAATTTTTTAAAAAAACTTTCATAAACTTGCTAATAAATATTTAATCATGAACACCGGTAGCCGGCGGACTCAAACGGTCACTAATTTGACTAGGCATCAAATTCAAATCTGAACCAATCTCTAAGAGCAACGGCGTTTTACCGCCATCCTCTGTTGCCACGCCAGCATATTTAGTTGATTCTAATCTTGTTTCAAATTCCCAACTGCCAACCGCATAACTGTAATAAAGCCCCTGTACGGCATCATTAGCTGGATCAATTGGTAGAACTGATAATAGTGAAAAAGCCAAAGAGCGGAAATCAACCGGTACCCAACCGGTGCCATCTATCTTCCTTAAATTATCCCGAGAGACACAGGCGTAAGACCAACCTGGCGATAAAACCGGGAGATTAGAATAGCTCGAACAATTCGGATTATTATCCGGCAACGAAAGATAAATTTTATTTTTTTCGCCGGTGTTAATATTAATCTTATCAATGGTAGCAAACTGAATTGCCGCGCTTAACGTCTTAAGGTCGGTTTGCCGCACCACGTCTCTAGCTTCCTTTCTGATATTGGCGGGATTAATAACGAGAACAACAACAGTCACCAAAACCGCCACAATTCCGATGACGATCAATAATTCAATTAGAGTGAACCCCCTCCTAGAATTCATAGTTAAAACAATTATAACACAATATTAAATTACCGAATCGGCTAAAATACCGCTAAAAAAAATGCTATAATAGATGAGATATATGTCCAAAACTAGCTTCTCTGTTCGAAAAAAGAAATCAAAAAAATACCCGCTCATCGGTCTTGCCTTGGGTGGCGGCTCCGCTCGCGGAATCGCCCACATCGGCGTTCTTAAAGCCTTCATCGAAAACAGCATTCCAATTGATTTTATTTCTGGCACCAGCGCCGGCGCCATTGTGGCCGCCAGTTTTGCTTTCGGCGTTCCGCCCAACCAAATGATTGAAAAATCAAAAAATTTATCTTGGTATACCCTATCTAGTCTTCCTAACTCCAAACTTGGTCTAGTTTCCAATAAAAATCTTGAGAAATTGATTCAGGAAATTATCGGCTCCGTCGATATCGAAGATGCCCGAACCCCGCTTGCAATTATGGCCACTAATATTGAAACCGGAAAAAAAGTAGTCCTTCGCCGCGGCCACCTCGTGGACGCCATAAGAGCCAGCAGTTGCCTTCCTGGAATTTTTATTCCCGTGGAAATTAACGGCGCTAAACTAATTGATGGCGGATTTATCGAAAACTTGCCTATCTCTCCACTTCAAGAGATGGGAGCCAACATTATAATCGGCGTTAACGTTGTTCGTTGGCCTTCAAAAAATAAAATGATAAATCTTCTCGATGTAGTTTCAATCTCAACCGATATCTTAATAAGAAATCAAAACAATCCCAGCCTAGAAAAAGCTAACGTCCTCATTGAGCCAAATTTAGAAAACTTCAGCCCCTCAGACTTCAAAAAAACCGACGAACTCGTTGCCGAAGGTTATCGAGCCGCTATTAATAAAATGCCGGAAATCAAAAGATTAATTGGCAAGCGAATTGCTAAAAACAAACCCACCGGATTTTTCAAACAATTTATAAAATTCTTTAACGAATAAGGCGGAGGGTACAGGATTTGAACCTGTGAGGGGTTGCCCCCAACCGCATTTCGAGTGCGGCGCACTAGACCACTATGCGAACCCTCCTTACTAAGCGTTGAAATTTAGCTTAGTGGTGCCCTCGAAGAGAATCGAACTCCTATCTTATCCTTAGGACGGATCTGTTCTATCCATTGAACTACGAGGGCAAATTGTGTATATTTTGCTCTGTTAGTATAATCAACGTCATAATTTTTTTAAAGGGCCTATAGTATAGCGGTAGAACGCCTCCATGGCATGGAGGAGGTCGGGGTTCGACTCCCCGTAGGTCCACCAGCGATATTTATCGCGGGCCCGTAGTTCAGTGGTAGAACGCCTCATTTGCAATGAGGAGATCAGCGGTTCGATCCCGCTCGGGTCCACCGTCATGGAGGGGTCGGATAGTGGCTTATTCCACCGCACTTGAAATGCGGCATCCCGCAAGGGATCGTGGGTTCAAATCCCACCCCCTCCGCCAATTAGAAATTCTTACGATTAATTATGGAAACTGAAATCGAAGCCAAATTCCCCGATATTGACTGCGATGCGTTACGCCAAAAACTTAAAGATATCGGCGCGACGATGGTGCACCCCGAAATATTGATGCGGCGGAAAAATTTTGATTATCCCGATTGGCGACTGGAAAAAATAGGCGGCTGGATTCGAGTACGAAACGAAGGTGATAAAACGACAATGAGCTATAAAGAGCTAAGCGATCGCACACTCCATGGAACAAAAGAAATATCCCTTATAGTGGAAGATTTCGAAAAGGCGTGCGAGTTTTTAGCCTCTATCGGTCTTCAAATAAAATCCTATCAAGAAACAAAAAGAGAAAAGTGGATCCATGATGGCGTAGAAATAACAATAGACACCTGGCCATGGGTTCCACCCTTTGTGGAATTAGAAGGTCCCACCGAGGAAAATGTAAAGGGTGCCGCAAAAGTCCTTTGTTTAGATTGGAAGAACGCGTTATATGGAAGCGTCGAAGTTATTTATCAAACTCATTACGATTTCACCGATTCAGAAATTGATCATTGGGAATCAATAACTTTTTCTTCGCCGCCAGAGTGGTTGCTCGCCAAAAAGAAAAAATAATTAAAATAAAAAAAACGCGCTGCGTTTTCAACACCGGCTTAATTTTCTTTTGTGTTATACTTTAGACAATGTCCGACCAAAAAATTATCTCCACGATTAAAAAAACAATGCCCGCGGTTGTCTCGATTGTGATTTCGAAACACCTTGAAGATATTGAGAAAGAAATTCCGCCCGACCTCTATCCTTTTCTCCCTGCCGGCCCCAATGGACCTGAACTTAAAATCCCCGATGAACTAATCGATAAGCGCGGGATGGTTCAAATCGGCGGCGGTTCGGGATTCATCGTTGATTCCAAAGGAATCATTCTTACTAACAAACATGTCATCAGCGACTCCAAAGCCGAATATACCGTAATTTTAAACGACGACCGAAAGTTCCCCGCCGAAATTATTACCCGTGATCCGATAAACGATGTTGCTATTATTAAAATTCAAGCCGACAACCTGCCAGTCGTAGAGTTAGGCAGTGCCAGTAATCTCGACCTTGGCCAAAGCGTTATCGCCATCGGCAACGCTTTAGGAATTTTCAAAAATACTGTTTCAAGCGGAATAATCTCTGGCCTTTCTCGTTCAATCAGCGCACAAGCCGATCCTCAATCCCCACCTCAAGAAATGCGCGGGCTAATCCAAACCGACGCCGCTATCAATCACGGCAATTCCGGCGGCCCCTTGGTTAATCTAAACGGCTTTACCATCGGCATTAACGCCGCTATCGTCTTCGGTGCCCAAAACATCGGCTTTGCCATTCCGATTGATGCCGCTAAAAGAGATCTAAATGATCTAAAAAAATACGGCCACATTAAGCGTCCCCTGCTTGGTGTTCGTTATATGACAATCGATGAAAAACTAAAAGATAAAATGAAACTTCCCGTTGACTATGGTGCTTTAGTTGTAGACGAAAACACCCAAGATAACGGCATCGTTCCCCAAAGCCCGGCCGCCAAAGCCGGCATCAAAGAAAAAGATATTATTTTAACCTTGGATAATCAACGAATTGACTGCGACCATCCTATCCAAGATTTCCTTGAAAATCTAGCTGTTGGCGACACAATCAATCTCGATATTCTTCGTGGCAAAAAAGAATTGAAAGTTAAAGTCACTCTAGCCGAAAGAAAATAAAAAATATTAAATAAAAGAGAAAAGCCCCTCTAGGAGGGGCTTTCTGTTTCGACAGCTTCCATGTGTCGGTAAATCGGACTAGAAGAAAGAAACTTGAAGGATTTGATAAATGGCACAATTAGCGCCGCCCATCCAAGTAGAATGCCGATAATAGAAAGAAATAACAACGGCTGATTATCTCTCAACCAACCATGCCTGAAGATACCATGGAAAAACTCGTAGTTAAATATGCAATACGCAACAACTACGAACTCAATCAACTGGTACAACAATCTTTTCAGTCTCATCGGAAAAACTCCTTTCAAAACCAAGAAACAACTCAAATTATTGTAGCCCTAAGTAACACCAAAAGTAAAATTAAAGGAAACAAAAAACGGCTCTCCTATCACGGAGAGCCGTTTCTTTTTTTTCACCCTCAAATTCTCGCCCCGTCCGCATAAGCATACTTTACAAGGTCAGCAAAGTTACACTGAGTATTAGAGCACGCTCCGTTTCCTCCCACCAAAAAAACGACTCCACACACTGGACACTCCCGACCGTCTTCAATATGCTTCTCCTCGGTTGGTTTAAGAACAGGGGGCTTACTGTGATCTGGGCAGCATTCATTCCGGCATTTTCCACCTCTGGTATAAAGAGTTGAACAAACCGGACACTGATATAACGCCATGAAGTCTCCCTTCTTAAAAATCAAAAAACTAAAATCAGTATAACCGCAAACATCCCTAAAATCAAAATTAATACGTCGCCGAATCAACTAATAATCCTTTGGCGTCAAAAAGTAAAACCCGATCGTGCCTTGGATCAAGAAATTTTGAACCTGCCCAAACTCTCCACTCATTGCTCAAGAAATTAGAATCGGATCGATGTTTATCAAAACATCCTTTATAATTAATCGACTCCAAGAAACTCCGGCAGGCATACTCATTACTATTTTGCAACCACAACTGGCTAATATTCGGGAAAGAACAAGATCCCAATGAAGTAACGTAATCCTGGCATTTCGACGAAAAATTATAAACCCCCGAAACTTCATCGATTGGCCGGGGGCAACTCTTCGGCAAAGTCGGCGTGAAATGATTTGTATTTTCAATATATCCCAAGCACTTATTTAATCTTAAATTAATTCCGATCGCGCTGGCGGACGAGTAAATATTAACTATCTCACCTTTCCCTAAAATTATATCTGTCGGCGCATCTAATCCAGATGGACTATAAAACGGAACTGCCTTCGGCAGATAAAACAAACCGGTCCGGCCCTTAATTTGCCATCCGGTTATATCAATTTTAGTATCTCCCATAATTCCCGAAATCAAAGAAATCTGGCCATACGAGCCGCTCCAGCCGCCGGAAATCGAACCAATTCTGACTTTGCCGGCATTCGGCGAAAGATCCTCCTTCGTAAAGCCTTCGGGAATACTTTTTCCGTAACCGCTGCTGGATGAAGAAATATATTGCTGTACCGCCGAAGTCGACGTATAGAGCACTTGATTCCCGCCCTGGTAACCTTGGTAGCTCATATGGCTACTTGAACTATTACCGAAAAGACTACCAAAACTGAAAAATGATGTTGTCGAGGTTGAATTTAAACTTCCCCCCAATTTTTTGATTAGCCCGCCGGTAAAAAGATAGACAATCAGAGACAAAATCAAGACCACAAACAAAACTAATAAAATTTTCTTAATCATAATTATTCTTTTGTCACCGCCTTTGTTAAATTCCTTGGTTTATCGACATTACAACCTCGTAAAACCCCGCTCCAATAAGCTAACAGCTGTAACGCCACCGCCGAAAGAAACGGATAAAAATATTCCACTGTTTTTGGTATGTAAATCACATCCTTCACAAGTTTTGCCAAATCCTTATTCCCCTCAGTCGTTATTACGATAATCGATCCCCCGTTCTTTTTCACATCTGCTAAAATTGATAAATTCTTTCTATAATCCGAATCAATCGGCAAAATAAAAATCGAAGGCAGTTTTTTATCTATCATCGCCATTGGTCCGTGCCGAAGCTCTCCCGTAGGCAATCCTTCAGTAAAAACCTGAGCGCTTTCTTTCAATTTCAGTGCCCCCTCAAGAGCAATTGGTAAATTCGTTCCTCGGCCAAATACAAATAATCGATCAAAACGCTTATATTTCATCGCTATTGCCTTAATGCGTAATTCCTGTTTAATAATTTGTCGAGTTAAATTAGACAATTTTTTAAGTTCTCTTGTCGCCGTCTCTGATTTTTTTACCGTCAAAGCCAATCGTAAAAGAATCGCCGCTTGTGAAATAAATGTTTTCGTGGCCGCCACGCTTTTTTCTAAACCAGCATTTTGATAAATCGAAAAATCTGCCTCTTGGGCCACTGATGATTTTTCCGCGTTAGTAATAGCAATCGTAAAAATATTTTTCGCTCGCAAAATTTTAAACGCCGAAAGTATCTCTGCTGTTTCTCCAGATTGTGAAATTAAAATAGCCAAATCAAATTTACCGTTTTCATCAGGCAAACTATTCCACTCTGAAGCAATTATGGTCATAACCGACACATGCCCGAATCTTTCTAAAAAAATCTTCCCCAGAAGCCCGGCGTGATAAGATGTTCCGCAACCCAAAATCAAAATCCGCTCGGCATTCACAAGTTTATTTAAAACTGTCGGTGGTAAAACAAAATCCGAGGTTGCTAAACCATCCAACACTATTGGAGTCTCCAAAATTTCTTTAAGCATAAAATGATCTTTATTCATCACTGCCCTACTCATTCCTTAAGGATATAAAAATAGCGATAAATTAGCAAAACTAAATCACAAGATTTATAAGCCGTCCCGCTACAAAAATAGTTTTCTTGATTTCTTTCCCTTCAGTAAACTTTTGCACCCTCTCCCTATTCAAAGCCAAACTCTTCGCTTCTGCCTCCTTGATATTGGTCGACACTTCAAAAGCATCTCTCGTCTTCCCATTTACTTGAACAACCAAATTGAAAGTATTTTCCTTAATCAAATTAGAATCGTATTTCGGCCATTCTGAAAGATGTATTGAATCAAATCGTTTCGAACTTCTAACACCTAACTTCGAACCGAAAAATTGTTGATATAATTCTTCAGAGAGATACGGTGCAAACGGCGCCAATAATTTAAGAAAGCTAGCTGCCTGTTCTTTCGAAATTCCGTCACTTTTCTCCGCCTCGTTCAACAAAATCATCAACGCGCTAATCGCCGTATTGTAATGCAAATTTTCTATATCTTCCGTAACCTTTTTAATTGTTTTATGTAGAATACGTTCAAAATCTAAATTTCCCGACTTTCTAAAATTATCGCTAGCAACTAATTTAAAAACGCGATCCAAAAATCTGGAAAGTCCCAAAATCCCGCTATCTCTAAAATCTCCGCCGTCCTCAAATGGCCCAAGAAACATCAAATGCATCCTAAGCGCATCCGCGCCAAATTCTTTTATAAAATCATCGGGATTAATAATATTTCCTTTTGATTTGGAAATTTTCTTACCGTCACGAATTAAAAGTCCATGCGCCCGGAATTTTTTTGCCGGTTCGTCGAATCTAACCAATCCCCAATCATAAAAAACTTTAGCTAAAAATCGGACATACAAAAGATGGAGCACGGAGTGTTCCGCTCCGCCAATGTACATATTAATTGGCAGCCACTTCTCGGCCAACTTCTTGCTGAATAATTCTTTCTTGTTTTTTGAATCTATGTAGCGCAAATAATACCAGGCCGAATCTAAAAAATTATCAGAAATATCCGTCTCTCGTCTCGCCAGTGATTTACACGCTGGACATTTCACCTCGTAAAAAAATTTTACCGAGGCGAGCGGTGATTGCCCTTTTCCCCTCGGCCGAAAATCTTTAACCGGCGGTAAAACCACCGGCAAATCTTTTTCCGGCACGGCATACCACCCTGGCATTTCTTTTTGCTCTCCCTTTTTATTTTCCGCGCACTTCTCACAAAAAATCATCGGAATCGGCGGCCCCCAGTATCTTTGTCTAGAAATCAACCAATCTCTAAGTCGGTATTGAATTTTCCTTTTTCCACCCACAAATTCAGTAACTTTCCATTTCGACTCTTCTGAGTCCATCCCGTCAAAATCTCCAGAATTTCTAAGAATCCCCAGTTCTTCGTAGGCCCTCTGAGTCTTTTTCAGCATTCGCAAAGCATGATGGTGGGAACCGGGTGTTAAAAACTTTTCCAGCTCTGGTAAAGTTAGCCAAAGCACGTCATGTATTTCTCTTTCTTTCTCAGAAATATCCTCCCTTGCACCGTCTTGTAACTCTAGATACACAACGTGAGAATGAGCAAAACGATTTACTTTTTTAGGCACATGATAAAACTTGCCATGCACTATTCCGAAATCATCGACAAATTTTGGATTCAAATACCCCGTCTCTTCTCTGATCTCTGTTTTTGCCGCCTCTTCCGGAGTTTGCCCTTTCTCTATACCGCCCGTAATAAACGTCCCCCACGCCACTTTTTTCCACTTTAACCCAATATATTTATCCTCTGACCAGTGTTTCACAATCACAATAACTGCATCCCGATGCTCAAACGGCAAGCCCTCCTTAACTATTCCCGGCTCCGTGTCTTGAATATAAACCGGCTCAATAACATCATAAATCGGCAATTTATATTTCGTCGCGAACTCAAAATCTCGTTCATCATGCGCCGGCACCGCCATAATCGCTCCCGTCCCATAGCCAGCTAAAACGTAATCCGTCACCCAAATCGGAATTTCTTTTTTAGTCGCTGGATTTATCGCCCTTACTCCTTTCAACTCCACCCCGGTCTTCTCCCCTTGCCCCTCCGTAGCTTTATGCGAAGGAGGGTCATCCGATTTCGCTTTTGCTTTTTTTATATAATCCTCAACTTCTTTCCAATTTGATACTTGATACTTGGTACTTGATACTAAATCGTGCTCCGGCGAAAGTGCCAAATAAGTTGCTCCGAAAATCGTCTCCGGCCTCGTCGTAAAAACCTTTACGACTCCAGTATCCTTTATTCCCGATTCTTTATTCTTAATTCTAAATTCAACTTCCGCCCCTTCCGATTTTCCAATCCAATTCCTTTGGGCAATTTTAATCCGCTCAGACCAATCTAATTTTTCTAAATCTTTTAGTAATCGGTCGGCGTATTTTGTGATCCTAAAAAACCATTGCTCTAAATCTTTTTTAATAACCTCCGTCGAACACCGCTCGCACTTTCCGCTAATAACTTGTTCATCGGCCAAAACTGTTTTACAAGACGGACACCAATTAACCGCCTGTTTTTTCCGATAAGCCAGTCCTCGCTTAAACATCTCGGCAAAAATCCACTGCGTCCATCTATAATATTCCGGATCATACGTCTCCACTTTTTCCTTCCAAGCAAATCCGTTTCCAATTTCTTTAAGCTGGCGATAAAAATTTTTCTCGGAAATTTTTGTCTGCTTCGCCGGATGTGTTCCCACTTTCAATGCGTAATTTTCCGAATGAATTCCAAATCCATCCAAACCTATCGGCTCAAACACATCATACCCCTGCATCCTCTTAAAACGCCCGTAAACATCACTTCCGGTAAAAGCGTACATATTCCCCACGTGTAACCCTTCAGCCGACGGATAGGGAAACATCATCAAATTATAGAAAGGTTTCCGTCCTTTGGCGGATAAACTCTTTAGACCAGGTTCATAAATCCCCTGCTTTAACCATCGCTCCTGCCACTTTTTCTCGGTTACTTTATAATTGTATTTTTTCACCATAAATCCTTATAATCACTTGATAAAGTCAATTCTAGTCTAAAAATCAAGCAAAAACAACGCTAAAACAAATGAAAATAGTAATTGGCACAAAAAACTCGACAAAAATCGCCGCGATAAAAGAAATAATTTCCGATTATAATTTTTTTAAAAATGCCGATGTTAGTAGTATCGAGACCGAATCAGGTGTAGGAGATCAACCGAAATCTCTAGAGGAAACCATCAGGGGAGCGCAAAATCGAGCGAAAAACGTATTTAAAAATTGCAATTATAGTTTGGGTATAGAAAGTGGTCTAATGAAAGTTCCCGAAACAAAAAGCGGCTACATGGATGTCTGTGTGTGCGCTATCTACGACGGCAAAAATTTCCACCTTGGGCTTTCCTCGGCTTTTGAATATCCAAAAGAAATAACCAAATTAATAATTGAAGATAACTTGGATGCTACCCAAGCCGCTAATAAATCAGGATTAACAGAAAACCCAAAACTAGGATCGGCCGAAGGAATTATCGGAATTATCACCAAGGGACGAATCACGCGAAAAGAATACACAAAACAAGCCATTCGCACCGCCTTGATTCATCTTGAAAATCCAGAATTATATTAAATCTGAAAAATCGCCTGCGCGTTCTTCCAAATCTGCGCCGCCATTTCGTCCATCGAAACTCCCTTAATCTCCGCTATTTTTTTCACCACTTCAACAACATAGGCCGGTTCATTTCGCTTACCTCGATACGGCGCCGGCGCCACGTAAGGCGCATCCGTCTCGCTCAAAATTCTATCCATTGGAATCAATTTGACAACTTCGTCATAACTTCTAGTAAATGTAATTACGCCGCCAAACGTAAAATAAAATCCCATTTCCAATAGTTCTTTTGTTTGCGCCAAATCCCCGCTGTAAAAATGTAGAATCCCCGGCACTGAATTTAAAGATTTCTGATTACTCTTTAAAACTTCTAGTAAATCGGGATAAGCATCTCGGCAGTGAATCATGAGCGGCTTCTCAACTTCCTTTGCCAACTTAATTTGCTTAATAAACACTTCTTTCTGTTTCGCCTTTGTCTCATTTCCTATGTCGCTTGTCGCTCGGTAATAATCCAATCCGCACTCCCCGATTGCCACCACCTTTTTATCCATGGCCAGCTCTTTATAATATTCGTAATCAAAATCCTCCCCTCGCGTTGTGAATCCTTTTCCACCGGGAATATCACCCAACTCATCGACGTCATAGAAAGACTTTCCCGTATGGATTGGATGCATTCCTATTACTGCATAAACTCCGTCACTAAAATTATTAGCCACCTCCACGGCCTTTTTTGAGGTATCTTTTTGCGTTCCGACATTAACCACCGCCACTCCCGCCCCAAGAGCGCGTTTCATAACTTCTTCCCGGTCGTCCTTGAACGCCGAAAATTGAGCGTGCGTGTGAGCGTCAATAAATTTCATTAATTAAGCCGCGGAAACAAAACCTCGCCTTTTTTAACTGTTAAAGTTTTTTCATCAATCCATTGAATACTTTTTTCAATCTTTTCCGCCGTTTCTGGTAAAAATGGTTTTAAAAATGATGCCGCGTTATCCAAGATAACAATCAAATTAATAATTATTTCCTTTTTTAATTCCGTCTCTTTCCAAACTTCATTCTCGTTTACATATCTATCCCCAAAAGAAATGAGCTCGTCAATCACCGCCACTGCTTCGTGAATTCTAAACTCACCAAGTTTTGAATCAATAATTTTTCTCGTCACCGAAATTTTTTCTTCCACCGCCTTATCTATCAACTTAAAATCTCCCTCCAGTTTTTCAAATTTGCTCGCCAAACCTAAAACCCGCGCCGAAAAATTACCAAGCCCGTTGGCTAACTGGCCGCTATAAACCATTTTAAATTTCTCTTCACTGAAATCACCATCCTCCCCCGAAGGGATTTCTTTAAGTAAAAAATATCGGATCGGATCAGCTCCGTACTTTTTCACCAATTCCACCGGATCTAAAACATTTCCTATCGTCTTTGACATCTTTTGCCCGTCAATATTTATAAATCCGTGGACCAAAATCTGCCGCGGCAGAGGCAACCCAGCTGAAAGAAGCATCCCCGGCCAAATCGCCGCGTGAAACCTTAAAATATCCTTCCCAATAATTTGAGCATTCGCTGGCCACCATTTTTTGTAATCTTCATTCCGGCCATATCCGATTGCCGAAATATAATTTGTTAGCGCATCACACCAAACATACATTGTGTGCTCTGGATCCCCCGGAACGGAAATTCCCCAAGGCAAATCCTTGCTCGGCCGAGAGAAACTAACATCTTCAAGCCCCCTCTCAATCAAGGCTAAAATTTCATTCTCTCTCGTCTCCGGCAAGATTCTCAATTCCTTTTTCTTAATTCTCTCTCCGATTTCCTTAGAATACTTCGAGAGTCGGAAAAAATAATTTTCTTCCTCTACAACCTCCGGCTCTTTCTGGTGCTCAACACACCTGCCATCTTTCAAATCTTTTTCCGTCACAAACGCTTCATGGCCGACACAATAGAGTCCACGATATTTCTTTTTATAAATATCGCCTGCCTTCACTAGCTTTTCCCAAAGTGCTAAAACCCCCGGCCAATGGTTAATTTTGTCCGAGGTTCTAATGAAACCGTCAGTTGAAAGATTGAGATATTTTTTCAAATCTTTAAATTCTTCCGCCAGCTCGTCGACAAAAACTTGAGTTTCCAATCCCGCCACTTTTGCCGCCCGAAGCACTTTTACTCCGTGCTCATCCGTACCGGTCAAAAAAAATACCTCCTCTCCTTTCTGTCTATGATAGCGCGCCAAAACATCCGCTTGAATTTTCTCAAGAGCATGGCCAAGATGCGGCTTGGCATTCAAGTAGTCAATCGCCGTCGTTATATAAAATTTACTCATATTAACCCCTCTCAGAATATCAGAACTCTTAAAGCTTAAGCAACTTTCTGAACCTCGCCTCGTCTTTATAAGGTCCGATAATCGCCAAATTCAAATTTTTATTAACAAAAATATCGTGAGCCACTTTCTGAATTTCCTTAGCCGTTACCGCTCTCATTTTTTTGATAGCTTCCTCCGGTGAAATGATTTGCTTAGTTATAATTTCCTGCCCACCAAAAAAACTAGCCACTTCATCCGAAGTTTCTAAACTTAGAACGAAATTACCGATCATATGCTCCTTTGATTTTTCCAATTCTTTTTCCAAAACCAAATCTTTCTTGAATCGATTCATCTCCTCCAGCACCACTTCAAGTACCCGATTAATCTTATTATGATCCACCCCCGATGAAACTGAAAAAAATCCGTGGTCAAGAGTTAAATCCGCCTCAGCGCGAACATAATAAGCCGCGCCTAATTCGTCTCTCACTCGCCGGAAAAGCCGTGAACTCATTCCGCCGCCTAAAACATTCGCCAAAAGCTGGATTGCGTAACGCCGCTTATCGAAAACATCGAAAGCTCTCACCCCTAAAATAAGATGGCTTTGGTCAGAATCCTTAAATTTTACCGCCACTTCTGGCTTTGCCTGCTTCTCGACTGTCTTCAACTTTTGAAATTTTTGCCTCCGAGGTAAGCCTAAGAATGTTCCCTTTATCTTCTCCTCAACTTTTTTCTTATCAAAACTTCCCGCTATCACCACCGTTGTCTTCGGCGCGACATAATGCTTTTCCCGATATTTAATAAAATCTTCTCTTTTTAGGGCTCGAATAACTTCTTTCCGGCCAGCAATATCCCAACCCGCCGGCTGGTCGCCATACAAAAGATTAGTAAAAACCTCCTGCACTCTTCGCATCGGCGTATCTTCGTACATATTTATCTCTTCAATAATCACGCCTCGTTCTTTATCTATCTCATCCGGATTAAAAATCGGATTCAAATACAAATCAGAAACTATATCCAGCGCTTTGCCGATTTCTTTCTTTTGAACCTTCGCCCAATAGCCGGTATATTGCGGTCCAGTGAAAGCATTGTATTCCGCTCCAATCCCGTCTAATTCATTTGAAATAAGTCCTGCATCTGGCCGCGTCTTCGTTCCCTTAAACATCATGTGCTCCAAAAAATGAGAAAGGCCATTAATGTTTTTCGTTTCGTATTCCGAACCCGCTTCCACTAAAATTAAAACCGTCGCCGCTAAGCTTTGCGGCTGCGGAATCAAAACTAAACGAAGCCCGTTTTTAAAAGTTATTTTTTTGAAATTCATCACTCCACTTTACCAAAATTAGCCGAAAATTGAAATCAGCTCGTAATCGTCTTGATATCTTCCCTGAACTTTATTGCCCGGCTAACTGTCGCCTCGCCGTAAGTCCACAGATAACTTTTCCATCTTCCTCCTGCGTAATACTTTGCCGCCGCGCATCGTTCCCGGCTTTCTTGAGTCTTATAGAGCGAAGTGCAACCACTCATTGCGTCCTTGAGATACAAGGCAGTTGCCACGAATGCATCGACATTACTCCACGGCGATGCCGGATTGTTGCCAGTTACTTTTGCTATCGCATCGTCATACATCACCCAGGTGGAAGGAATAAACTGCGCCGGCCCCATCGCTCCTCCGTAAGCTCCATCTGAATTGGCGCAAGAAACACTTAGGGTATTTGGATCCAAATTCAAATCCTTGGTAATTTTAAGAAAAATCGGGATGTCTCTAGTCGGGTGCATCGCCGTCGTATATTTGCATTTTCCCACATTCTTTCCTAAAGCCGACTCTCTATCTAAAACCGCTAAAATAAAACCCGTATCAATTCCCGTCGATCCACTGGCCAACTTAGCAAATTCATAAGCTTGCTCAAAAGTAAGTTCTCCACCGCCTAAAAGTTGGAAAATTCTATTTCTTATCTCCGCCGCTGTTTTCTTTGTTTCCGTAAGTAAAACCTGATATTTGCTCTCCTGTCCTTTTGTAACCGACAACAAAGTATTCTTCTGCTGTTTTGTTTGTTCGGTTGCTTGTCTTTGCGACTCTTGGTATTGTTTAAGCGTCGCCGCATCCTCTTTCGCTAAAGAAAGTTGATCTTTTTGATCGGTCAACTTAACCTGGAGATCTTGAATTCTGGCAATCGCAATCTGCAAACTATTCTGAAGTAAATTAATACTATTCAAATTATCAAAAAAATCTGACAGCCTTGGATTACTTAGTAATACTTCAATTGTACTTGTTCGTTCCGATTGATAAAGATCTTTCAAAATCTCCGCCAACGACGCTTTACTATCCTCAATATTTCTTTGGGTCGCCGAAATTTGATAGGTTGTTTCTCCAATCTTGTCGTCAAGCTGTTTTAGATTTAAATTCACCGCTTTAATTTGAAGTTTAAGTTTTGCAATTTTACTGTCTAAGCCGGAAATCTCAGTCTTTAAACTTTTGCCTTGTTTTTGGTAACCGACAATCTGATTTTCATAATCGTCAATTTGTTTTTCTAGATCTTTGAGCTGCGCTTCAAGGGCGTCTCTTTCTTGTTGAACGTTAGAATTATCACTAGCTGCCAAAGTTGAAATTGTCGGCGCGAGCGCCGAACCAATCACCATGTAAGTAAGCGAAGAAGAAATAGCCACCACCGTAAAAAAGAAACTTAAAGAAATTCGAAATTTATTTCGGTAAGAAAGATTGAGCCGTGCCGGTAGTCTCTTATAACTATCCCTCCAGCAATTATATTTTTTAGACTTTATATCCTCAACAATTTTCGGTCTTAGAAGGAACATAATGAAACAAAACCAAACGCCTACTTTTAAAGAAATAGGTGTTCCTAGTAATTATAACGTAAAATAGATACTTTTGGCTAAACCCCGAAAATTCTCAATCCTCGATGAATACTTTATTTCCCTTTATCTCCCCCCTCTTCTTCCTTGTCCTTCTCCGCTCTCTTTTCCTCCCCTTCAACCTTAACCTCAGAAACATCTACCGGCTTAACCACTTCCTCTTCTTTTTGAGGCGGAATAACCGTAACAATAACCGTATTTGATTCAGGTATAATTTTTACTCCGGCTGGCACCTTAAGATCGCCAGCATAAATACTCTTATGGAGCTCATCTAAGACACTTAAATCAACATTAATTCTATGCGGCAACTCGTCTGGTAACGCCTCCACTTCAATTTCCGCCATCGCTTTATTTAAAATTCCCCTTTTCTCTTTAATAACCGGCGACTCACCGATAAATTCAAGCGGAATGTGGCTTTTAATTTTTTCACTCATCGTTACCTTATAAAAATCAACATGAGATATTTCTCCAGACAAACGGTCTTTTTGAATGTTGTAAATTAAAACCGGCCACTTCTCCTTTTCGCATTCTAAATTAACAATTGTATTTTCCCCGGCTTCTTTAAAAACTTTCATAAAATCCTTAAGCAAAATAGCCACGTGTTTATTAGAAAAACCGCGGCCATAAACTTCTGCCGGCACCAGGCCACTCTGCCTTAAAATACTTAAGTTTTTTTCGAGCTTTTCTCTATTCTGAACTGCTAAATTCATAGTCCATCCATAATATCAGCTTTTTAGAAAAAATCAAGAAATTAAATCTCAAAATACCCCTGAAGTAAATATTCTTCAGATCGCCGATCTAGTCCTTCTCGCCCGAAATAAGACGCAAAAATCTGATTCCAAAGCGCTTCTTCGTGGTGGTAAAGATACTTAATCATTTCCTTTTGCTTCACTAAGCTCATCACGGTATCCACTAAATTAAAACTCACTAAAATGTCGCTACCAGTTTCGTCTTTAAAGAAATCGCCCACCGAACTCAAGCCCTTCCAAAACATCAACTCCTCAGAAAAACCGTCCAATATCGCTCCGATCCCGGAAACTCCCTCCTCGGCTTTGTACCAATGAATCGCCTCCGGATTTATATGCGGCACAAAAAGCCGCCAATCGTTTTCGTCATCTTTCGCTAAATACCTCTGAATCACCAGCCAAAGCGATTTTTCGCTATCCGGAAAATGCCGGTCAATCACGTCGCCTCTTAATAGCGAGATAAAATTATTATTGAAAGTTAGGGGATCTTTAGCAATATTTTTAAATATCCTCGAGTAAAACGGAATCTCGTTTAAATAATGCATCACCAAAACGAACATCCGTAAAATCTCCCCTGATATCCCCAAAAGCGCTGGAATAACAAAAACAACGCCCAATTCTTTCAGGTGGCTAATGTTGTGCCACTTTTTCCTCACAAATTTCTCTGATTCTTCTCCCCATTTTGAGCTAAGTGCTTTAACCACAATTTCTCTCTCTTCAAAATCATCAGGAGTAAGCGTTAAATATTGTTTGAAAAAAACTTCGTTTAACCATTCACTTCCTTCGATAAATCGAAGCGCGCTATAAACTTCCAATAAATCTTCTTTTGCCAGCATTTCCTCCGCCGATTCATATCCCAAAAACGCCATTACCTTTTTCGGCGGCTCCTTTATTAAAAACTCATTCGCCTTCTCTAGTTTTAAGAAAAATCCAACCGGCGGATTAACCACCTTCTTCGCAATATCACCAATATTCTGGCAATCCGCCACCTCTCGGCAATTTGGATTTCCTAAAGCGTGGAAAATCCTTTGATCGTCAGATTCAATCTTGGAAATTAAAGCATCATAAATCTCCTTAGCATCGGCATCTTTTGCAACCCCCAAGGTCATCAATCGCTCTTTTATCAAGGAATCGTTGTCAGCCACAATCTTTTCCAAAACCCCCGTTTTCCCGGTAATAAGCGACAATCTTTTTTCGACATCACTAATATAGTCCTTATCCGCCCTTAATATCCTAGCTATCTTCTCGCTTGGTAACATATTTTTATTTAATTCTTTTCACTGTCATCGACAAATTTTTCCAACGGCTTTCATTCTCGAATTGTCTTCTTGTTAAAATCCCCGGCTGAGCGCCAACCGCCTCCACCACCGACGTAGCATTAGCGCTCCCTAACCGAATCGCCCGCATTATATCCGCATCGGTGAATTCTCTAATACTTTTTGATACATGATGCAGTCCCGCCACAAATCCCGAGCCAAAAGCGTCGCCCGCCCCGGTTCTATCTACTATTTTTTTCTCTTTAAAAATTCCCGCCCGATAAATTTTTTCGCCATTTGAAACCAAAACCCCTTTCGGCCCATCGGTCATTATCACCAAACCGCCAAATAAATCATCAAATTTCTTGAATATCTCCGTTTCATCTTCATATTTTGCTCCTGTTAGATACGATCCCTCTTCTCGATTAGCTATAATCAAATCTAAATACTTAAAAACATTTTTCAACTTTTCCGCTCCGAAATCGAGATAATGTTTCGAGGGATTCATAGCAATAAAAGCCCCGTTTTTTTTGAGCTTAACTAGGGTCATTTCTAAAACCGAAAACGGAATTCGCCCCGGCGCTACGTAAACAACTTGCTGGTTTAATTTATCCAAAGGCACATCTTTTTTATCCCATGTTTTCGATATAGCCCGAAAAACCAAAACCGTTCGCTCCCCGCTCCTCGAAAGAAGAATCACTGATACATCATTCTTAAGGCCATTACTCGGTCGGAAAATCGGTTTTATTTTCTCTACTAAGAGATGGCTATAGACATCTCTTCCGTTTTGGTCACCACCGATCTTCATCAGCGTTTCCGTTTTAAAACCCTGTCTGGCAAATGTTACCGCCGCATTCGCCGCATCACCTCCAACTGTCGCCACCAGATCATCAATCTCAACTTTCCCGCCCATAGCAAAACACTGAGCTTCCCCAGTTGGAAATCCTATTCGTTCAAGATGTTTTGGATCCCGTAAAACTTTAAACAATCCGCTCTTTAAAAATATATCCCTTGTTCCCGTTCCAATTGTTAAAACTCTAACCATAGAGAAAATTATAGCAGTGAACCGCAAAAACCCCAAAATCGAAAAGGAGCGACCAAAGTCGCTCCTTTTTTTTCGAAACAATCCAATCTAATTTTATCGGAAAAGCGATTGCAACTGTTGAGAAATTA
The DNA here is from genome assembly GCA_041664245.1 of Minisyncoccota bacterium. GTDB lineage: Bacteria > Patescibacteriota > Minisyncoccia > UBA6257 > 2-01-FULL-56-20 > JBAYLC01. The sequence goes on along the minus strand of JBAYLC010000002.1, from coordinate 56,604 downwards.
AATCAAGCTGAGATTTCATCGAATCATATACCGAAGATGAAAGAACTCTGTAATCTTTTGGTGCCGATGTCGGCGAATTCACGCCACCGCAAATTGGCGCTGATTTATGCTTATTTAACCACTCACTAAGATAGACAGCGTCAGAAACATCGACACTACTATCGCCGTTGGTATTGGCTAAGGCCAAATCAAAGCTTCCGCTATTAGTATATGAACCAGGAAAAATATAATTCATGATTGCCTCGGTATCAGTAATACCAACCCAACCGTCATGATTCACATCGCCGCAGGTGTAAGGCGGCTGCGGTATTCTTTGAGCCGGAAGTGGACCGTTCGAACAATTTGGTGCAAATTTATGGTTTCTTAACCATTCACCAAAATAGGTAACATCGGAAATATCCACGCTTTCCTTGCCGTTAATATTAGCTAAAGCTACATCAAAAGTCCCAGTATAGGGAAATGAACCAGGGAAAATATAATTCATGATTGCATTGGAATCAACCATATCAACCCAGCCATCATGGTCCACGTCGCCGCAAGCATAAGATGGAGCAGGCGTTACACCCCCATTGTTAATACTTACACTCATTGAAGTCTCACCGGTATTTCCGGAAGAGTCTCTCGCCACCGCCAAAAGAGTATGCTGGCCGTTACTCAAAGTCTTTGTATCTAATGGAAGCCCATAGGGAGCCGTAACGTCCTCAGGAGCCGCATTTACTCCATCAATCTTGTATTGCACTCCTGCTACCACTCTATTAGTTTTCACCTCCAAAAACACTCCTCCAGAAAGAGGTGCGTTGCCGATGACAGACGGAGTAACAAACCACACAATCGGTTTAGTAGCTGCGCATTTCACCGGCGGCACACCGCCTTCGTTAAGAAAAACAGAATCAGAGATATCAACACTATCATCGCTATTGGTATTAGCTAAAGCTAAATCAAAACTTCCGGTATTTGGAAATGAACCAGGGAAAATATAATTAACAATTCCTTCGGAATCAGTTTTGTTAACCTTACCATCATGATTCACATCGCCACAAACAGGGAGGTTATCATTAGGAATAACTACCGGAGCATAAGGCTGTGGTAGCTGTTGAACAAAGCTAGGCTGCGACAATTGATAGAGTGTAGGCGGTTGAACTTGAGCAACACCGGAACATTTTGGCATCGGTCCATTTGATCTACTATAGTTCACCAAATACACCAAATCATATATATCTACTTTGCCGTTTCCATCCGCATCAGCCAAATTAAGATTAATTATGCTGTTACCGTGAAAATAGTAATCAGCAACTGCTATTGCGTCCTTGAAATCCACAACGCCATTTTGATTAACGTCGCCACAGGCAAAACTTGGCCGCGGCAATTGGTTAGAATTCAACTGATTTACGTTCAGAGTCTCTTGGAGTTTTTGTTGCAACTCCGTAACTTGCGTTGTAAGCGTTTTAACAATAGCTTGCAAACCCTGAATTTGAGGATCAACAGCCACCGCCTTGCTTAAGCTCGGAGTAACCACCAAAACCGTTAATACTATAAAAAATGGAACTAATTTTTTTATCATTTTTTTAATTTTTGTTTTGTTTTTTTATCGACTATAAGATTTGATAAACAAACCCGACCTTTCAGCAAAGGATAAACTTTCAGATATCATACCAAAAATCCCCCAAAAAACAAGGGGGGTCCGCGATAAGCGAACCCCCTTGAGATGATTATAAATATCCTACTTCCCTTTATCTATTTATCTGTCCCAAAATATCCAAAAGTTGCTTCGCCATTTCATCAAGTTGGTATCTCATAGACTGCAAAGTGTCATAAGTTGAAGCTCCCAAAACCGAAGGAACTCCTTTCATTGTCTTCGGAGCCGTCGGAATAATTGGAAACGGACTGATTGGAGTTATCGGAACAACTGAATTCAGTAAAGGAGAAATTGGTGTAGGTGCAACATTTAAACTCGGGGTTGGATTCTTTGGAGTCAAAAATGTTCCTACTGCATAAGATACAGAATTTATCGCAATTGGGAAATAGTAAGAAGGCAAAGTTAAGTACGAAATCGCGCCCGGAGTCGCGCCATCAGTGAACAAAACATCTCCAGAATAACTGACCTTAGCAACTAAAGTTTGCGCTATGCCATTTACCGCCGGAGCAGTATTATTCAAAGAATTGATTCTTAGAGTAAATGACTTTGAAGCACCAGCACTAATAACATAACCAGAAGTGCCCGAACCAAAATCAAACTCCTTTGTACAATCATAATAAGCGCCACTACAAGTTGAAGTTGGGGTATATGTTCCGTTATAACTAGTGCCGGTATCAGTATCATAGAGAGTAACTCCGGCTAAAAACGTGCTGGTAGCTGTAGCAGTTCCCGAAAAACTAATCCGAATACGGTTAAGAGCTAAAGCCCCGGCTGGATCAGCCGTAAAAATAATTTGCGCCAGTTCATCAGTTGTTGCCTTTGCTCTTCCGTAGCTAGGACCCAAAGGAGTAGATGATATCGCTAATTTCGTCCGCAAGACAGTCATGTAATAATTACTTCCCCCGGAATACAAATTTACCGTTGCTGTTGAATTAGACGTATTTCCCAAAGCCGTCACAGTTTGTGAGGGCGAATAATTATCCGAATCCGACGAAGTCGCTATTCTAAAAACATGCCAACTGCCATCAGTAGCACCTGATGAAGAATAGGAAGCCACATCACCTCTTATGGTTATAGTAGAAAAACCATCTTTTGGAATTATTAACGGATTAGTAAAGTTAAATTTTCTATAATAACCGGGACCAGGATAATATTTTGAACTAGAAATCAAAGCCGAACCAGCCGTACCCAAATAAGCATTTCCAGAATAAATATTCATACTACTAAAAGCCGACTTGACTGTCGAGGTATTTGCAACATTCTGGAAAACATTTAGTCCTAAAACTTTTATATCATCCCCGGTAGCACCTAACCGATAAACCGCCAATGGGTTATTAGTCGAACCCATAGTTATCTGATCAGCCGGTGGCGTTGAGGAGTCAATACTAACAGTTAAAACTGGACGGTTATTATTGCAAACCGGCGCTGGTCCACCTGAAAAAATATAAGCGATTAGATAAGTCGCGTCTGAAATATCAACATTCCCGCTACTATTAACATCACCCGCCAAAATTGGGCTGGGCGCTGGTCCACCTGAAAAGATGTAAGCAATTAAATAAGTTGCGTCTGAAATATTGACACTTCCGTCACCATCCGCATCCCCGCAAACCGTGCTAGTACTAACTTTCGACAAATACGCTCCGGAAACATATCCATCAGGATTAATATCAAAATTAACGTAAAAATAAGTACTTGTAGGGCCACCCAAAACAATCCCCTGGGAACCCATCGGCTGCACACCCAACACAGTACCTGATGGGCTTGGCATATACCGAACATTTACATTCGTAATTGTTTTCACCCGATCCCCCGGCGCAAACTGCGCGTGGACCGAAACTAAACCGACCACGAAAAACCCGACCAAAAACAAACCCCAAAATAATAGTTTCTTATTCATTTTTTCTAAATTTTTTATGACCTTTTTTAATTCCTAAATTATACCATCCTTTAATCCCCCCCCCCGCAAAACCAACTGTTGATAAATTTTCCTAAATTTTCATAATTCCTTATTCATGAATCATTTCTAATCCTTTTATTTCCTCTTTATCACCCGCTTCACCGCCGCCTTTATATCTTTCACTCCCATCCCATATTTTTCGATTAACTCCGTTGGCGGACCAGATTCCCCAAAAGTATTCTGCATCCCGACAAATTCCATCGGCGTTGGACAATGCTTTGCCAAAACCTCCGCCACCGCCCCGCCTAATCCGCCCGTTACTTGATGTTCTTCCACCGTCACTACCGCCCCGATTTTTTTAGCCAGCTCAACAATTTTTTTATCGTCAATTGGTTTAATTGTATGGCAATTCAAAACCACCACGCCAATTTTTTCTTTTTCTAAATCCTGTGCCGCTAAAAGCGCGTTATAAAGCAAAGCTCCACATCCGATTATTAAAACCTGCGCTTTAGCTCTTCCGTCTGATACCCACAAAATTTCGGCTTTTCCCGGAATAAATGGGGTCTCTTCGGTGGTAAAAACTGGGCTTTTTTCGCGACCAAGCCGGATATAAACCGGTCCCCAAATCTTTGCCGCCGCCAAAGTCGCCTTCTTCGCCTCAATCGCATCAGCCGGCACAAAAACTTTCATATTCGCCATCACCCTCATTGTCGCGATATCCTCAATTGCCTGATGAGTCGCTCCGTCTGCCCCCACTGAAATCCCCGCGTGAGCGCCAACAATTTTCACATTCGAGTCGTTATAAGAAATAGTTGTCCTGATCTGCTCCCAATTCCTTCCCGGCGAAAAAGTGGCATAAGAAGCAATAAATGGAATTTTACCGCTCACTCCCAGCCCCGCTGCAATCGTTGCTAAATTCTGCTCTGCCACTCCGATTTGGAAAAATCTTTCCGGAAATTTTTTTGCAAAGCCATCAACTTTTGTTGACTCCGTTAAATCAGCGCAAAGCGCCACTACATTTTTGTCATGTTCTCCGGCTATAACTAAACCCTCGCCAAATCCCTCTCGGGTAGCTTTTTTTTCTATATCATTACTAAAAATTTTTTGATTTAAATTCGCTGATTTATCAATCATTTTATTCAAATTTTAGTTTTGTCCCTTCAGCTTTTAATTCCTCAAGAGCCAACTTCGATTCTTGAAGTGTCGGCGGTTTTCCGTGCCACCGGTAATCTCCCTCCATAAAACTCACTCCTCTCCCTGAAATCGTGTGAGCAATAATCACTGTCGGCTTCTCAAAAATCGCTTTTGCCTCCGCCACCGCCGAAACAATCGAGTGAAAATCATGCCCGTCAATTTCAATCACATGCCAATTAAACGCTTCATACTTCTCCTTAAACGGCTCAAGCGGCATAATATCTTCGGTGTGGCCATCAATCTGAATATTATTTCTATCCACCACCACCGTCACATTGCTTAAACGATTTTTCCCCGCGAACATCACCGCCTCCCAAAAATTTCCCTCTTGATGCTCGCCGTCTGATGCTAAACAATAAGTATGATATTTTTTATGATCCAATCGTCCGGCCAATGCAATCCCGATTGCCTGTGAAAGCCCTGAACCAAGCGGACCAGAAGTTGTCTCTAGTCCCGGTAACGCTTTCCGATGAGGATGGCCCTGAAGACGAGAATTAAGCTGTCGTAGTGTTTTACTTTCCTCCATCGGAAAATATCCGGCCCGGCCAAGCGCCGCATACAAAACCGGACAAATATGGCCGTTTGATAAAACCAATCTATCCCGATCCGGCCAATCTGGTTTTTGGGGATTATGTTCTAAAATATGAAAATAAAAAGCGGTGAAAATATCCGCCATTCCCAACGGTCCGGCTGAATGCCCCGACCCGGCCGCCGTCAACATCTTAATAATGTCTTGGCGAATTCGATTCGCCATCTCTTCCAAAAATTTCTCTTTTTTTTCAGTCAAGCCTTGCATAAAAAATTTTTACACGCCAAATTAAACACTGGCTAATTCATCGAAAGAACGCTTTGGGTTATCGCTCCCAAAAGTGTAGCTCCCCGCTATCAAAATATTCGCTCCTGCCTCTTTCGCTAATCGCGCTGTTGCCAAATTAATTCCTCCGTCTACCTCAATTATAGCACTTGGCATTCGCTGCCGCAAAAATTTAACCTTTTCTAAATTTATAGTAAGCATCGGCTGGCCCGCCGGACCGGGAACAACCGCTAAAATCTGAAATTCATTAAAATAATCTAGAAACGGTACCAGTTTTTCAACCGGCGTTACCGGATTAATCGCTATCATCGCCTCCGCTCCATAATTTTTACAGGTTTCTAAAATTAATTTCGCCACCCTCTCCTCATCTTTTAGTGACTCAAAATGAAAAACAATTCTCCTAACGCCAACTTTAAGCCAATCTTCAAAAACTTTTTCCAAATTCTCCACCATTAGATGCACCTCAATATTAAAAGGATAACGCCCCTCCACTACTTGTAGTTTCTTTAGCTCGCTTGGATTGTTCCAGCTCCGGCCGTAAGTAAAAGCCGCGTCCGCCACATCAATGTGCACCCAGTCCGTTTGGGGATGAAGAAAACCCTTAGCCTTATCAAACTTCGCGCAAACACATTCAAAGTCTTGGCAATTTATAGAAGGGATAATGGTCATTTCAAAATTTCTAGATTTATTTTCCGCCGTATATCAATTGTTTCGATAATAATTTCAAACAATTACAACAAACAAAACAACAAACATCTACACGCCACGAAGTCGCTCCTCTAAGTCAATAACTTTATTAATTCGCCGCCGGTGTCTTTCCTCTCCAGTGAAACCAGTTTCTAAAAAAACCTTCACTATTTTTCCGGCCTCTTCTCCATCAACAAAATTAGCTGCCAAAGTTAAAACATTAATATCATCATGTTTCCTTGCATCATAAATCTGGTCGGAAGAAATCGCCAAAGCCGCCCTTACTCTTGGAAATTTATTAACCGAAAAAGTCACTCCCGCTCCCGAACCGCAAATCAAAATTCCTCGTCCTTGCTCGGAATCAGCCGAAACTTTTTCTCCGACCAAACTGGCAAAATCCGGATAATCATCCGCCTCGTCATAATGGTCGTTCCCTAAATCGATAACTTCATACCCCCCATCCATCAGGAATTGTTTTAGAGATTCTTTCAATTCAAAACCTCGATGATCAGCGCCTAAGTAAATCACCATACTCCAATTATAACACAAGAGCCCCGCTTTAGCGGAGCTCTTTGAATTTCTAATCGAAACTAAAACCTAGGTCGAACTTGCCGTACTAGTAGTTGTGTTAACAACAGTTATCTGAAATTTACGCGCATCCGTTCCGCCCCTTCCATCATAAACAGTTCCAACCACCGTATAAGTACCGATATTCGACCAGGTATGGGAAACTGAGAAATTGCTGCAATTTCCAAACATAAGCGGATATTGGTAGCCCAGATAAGACTGCGCCGAAACCGTGCCCGGCGGGCAAGTAGAAGCATCTCCATCACCCCAATATATCGTCCAGAAAAATGAGTCGCCATCAATATCAGTAGCCGTCCACAATGAACTAACCGGCGCTCCCACGTTAACCTGTCCCGGTAGCGCATTCATACTAATCACTGGCGGCGAATTAGTTGATGTTCCACTACCAACCATTACACTCATACTCGTCTTTGCCGTAAGTCCCTTGTCATCCGACACCGTAAACTTCACTGTATAATTTCCCGCAGTTTGATAAGCATGAGTAAAAGTAGTAGTTTGGCCTTTCGTTGGAATCAGCATTTGCACCGGTGTCGGCGTACCCATCGGCGGCTGCGGTTCGTCTCCCCATCGAACATCGTAGAACATATAATCATTTTCCGGATCATAAGCTTTCACCGTCCAATTTCCGGTCTCGCCAATTTTAAGTGAACTTGGTCCGCTCACTCCCGAAATAACCGGCGGCTTATTTGATCCAAAATCATTGGAGACTATCTTAAACACCCCACTCCTCCCATTAATAGATTCATACCCAACAACCGAAACAACTATTCTCCCTGATGATCCGGAAAACTCCGCAGGAATTGTCCAGCTAAAACTGCCATCATTCGGCGTCGAAGCAATAATCACGTACGATATTGAATCGAGTGCAATACAACTTTCACCAGGATGTGAATCGCAGGAATATTTTTTTTCAAACCTGATTGAAACATTGTCGAAAGAAGTCGACGTCGGATACCCTGCCATAGGGATAGCGGTAAACCAATTAATATTATAAGTCTTCCCAGCCTGCCAATTACTACCCTCCACCGGAGAGATAACTTTTATTCCGTTCGGACTCGGATCAGGTGGACTAATCTGAGGCGTTAGAGAAAACAACCCGCTCTTTCCATAAATAATACCCTCCTGTCCAACAATCGAAACAATAATTCTCGCTTTTTCGTAAAGGCCACTACTTACAAGATCGCTAGGAATCTTCCATTCGTAAACTCCGTTATTAGAAGTTTCGCCAACGATTACGTAAGGCGCCGGTTGAGCCAAACCGCAAGCGGGGTTAGCATACAAACAAGCAAAATATCTCTCTAGTTTGATCGAAACCTTACTCATATCGTCAAACACCAAACCTGGCGAACCCGCCGTCGTCGCAATCAAACTCCGCCAAGCTATTTTGTAAGTCTTTCCAACTTCCCACTGCTCTCCGTTTATTGGAGAAATCACACTAATCCCCTGCACAACAGGCGGCACTGGATTCGGTCTTGGATCTGGAGTTGGAGGGATAATGCAATTATAACCCCCTCCACTACCCCCACCAGTAGCCGTCGATCCAATTGTGGGCCCAATAACTTTCTCTAGGACATCTTTCGTATTGTCATCTAATTCTCCAGTTTCTTCCAGATTATATTTTTTCTGAAATTTCTCCAAGGCTTTCTCTGTCATTGGACCAAAATACCCCGTGGCTAAACCCTGGGGATAAATTTCCTTGTCCTTCGCTAAAAATTTCTGAATGTTTTTTACCTCATTGCCGGTATTACCAAACTTAATTATTTTCGGCAATCCCGGACACACTATCGATATCGGTGTCGCCGGGGACACTGGCTGCGTAATTGTCGGCTGAACTGGCGTAATTCCGTTTCGGATTGATTCTAACTGTCGCTGTAAATCCTGAACCTGTTTAAGCAAAACCTGAATCTGATTTTGCAATTTATCGAATACTGACTGATCCGTATCGGCGGAACTCCTGCCCGGCATAAGCATTACGCCGCCAGCAACAAAAACGCCGACTATCATTAAAATAATTAATTTGTTTTTCATAATTTCTCTTTGTTTGTTTTTTATATTTCTTTTTTATTTTTTAGTCCTTCATTATCGACCTTAAACGCCCGATAATTCAGGCGAATTCCAACGCCAATAATTATACGCCAAAACACCGCAAAAAGTTACAAAAGAGCGGTCCCGCTTGGCGAAACCGCTCTTATACCGGAAAACTATTTATTATTACTGCGCCGCACTAGCCGAAACAACAATCGGAGTTGACTTCGTCACCGTTCCCCCTTTTCCATCACTAATAGTAAGAATCATGTTGTAATTTCCTGCCTGTTCATAAGCATGAGAGAAAAACGAAATATGGAGAATATCGTTGCGACAACCGTTACAAGATGACGTTTTCCCATCACCCCAATCAACGGAAGCCGAAAAATTATTCACACCGTTCGCGGGAAAAAGCGCCCCACTCTCCGGATCAATCGCTAACCAATCCCACCAATTCCAAACCCCAACCTTAACATCCGTTGGCCCCGAGAATTTAATAATTTCAGGCGCCTGATTTTGAGCCACGCTCGGCGCCACCACCGCCACCCCGAGCGATTTTGTAGACTTACCCCCTAGGGCATCTGTCACGGTAAGTAGGGCAGTAAAATTTCCGTTTTGATTGTAGGTGTGATAAACAACTATTTCTTGATTACTATTTAAGCTCTGGCCGCTGGACGTTCCATCTCCCCAGTTAATGCTGTAAAGCATCGAAGCCGAAACTTTTACTTGGGCTTGAATCTTCCAAGAATTAAGCGCTCCGCTTTTCACGTAAGTCGGTCCCAAAAAAGTGAAGTCAGGAATAAGCGGTGCCAAGCTTCCTTGACCCGAAGGAAGAACAGTAATCTGAAGATCCTTTGAGATTGTCGCTTTCGGAATTTGCGAGCTCCCTATAATCTCTTCTGTTAACTTCAGTTTAGCCGTGTAAGTTCCCGGCGTTCCGTAGGTATGATAAGCCCTCAATCCTTGCCCACTGCCAATAATCCAAGTGAACATATTCCCGTAGCCGCTCTGACTGCCATCGCCCCAAACAATATCTACTCTAAGCGAGGCCCCATTATGATTTGGATTCACCGCTTGCACTAACCACCAATTCTCTTCCCCGGCCTTCACCGACGTCGGACTGGTAAAACTAGAAGGATTAATAACAATCGGCTCACCAGTATTTCCAGTTCCGGTGCCAGCCACCACGACTGTTAAAGATTTTGTTTTTGAAGCTCCCAAGGAGTCAGTAGCCGTAAACACAACCGTATAAGTGCCGGCAATGTTGTAAGTGTGAAAAGCTTGCTTCAGTTCGCCGTTGCCGATCGAGAAATTATCCGTTCCGCCATCTCCCCAACTAATCGAATACCCAAGAGGCCCTGGACTATCAGAATCAGAAGCCTGCAATCTCCACCAATTATTCGTGCCAACCGTCACGTTCGTCGGACTTACAAAACTGTCCGCGGTTATAGTTGGAGGATTATTAACTGGCGGCGGATTTACTCCGGTGGCTAATTTTAAATAATCTTCCACCGACCAGCCATCGGCTCCGTTATCATAATTAATCTCCCACCAGAAATAATTATCTGCCCAAACCGAACCGCGAGTAATCGTCCCCAAAGACCTGACTGTCTGGACACCCGAAATATTTCCAGTTAAATCTGGAGTAAGTCTGGCGCGTAAATCAGTGGTAACTTCAACTCGATCACCAATATTAAACTTACTCGAAACAGGATTAGTGGCAGTGTTAGAAACCACGACACTAATCGCTTGCGAGGTGCCCAAGTTTCCAGCCGCATCGCGAGCCACTGCCGTTAAAATATGGGAACCATTTGTAGTTTGGGCAGTATTCCAAGCGATGGAATATGGGGAAGTAACATCTTCAGCGCCAAGATTTTGGTCATCAAGTTTGAATTGAACCCCAGCTACTCCAACATTATCCGAAGCACTCGCGCTAAGCGATACCGAAGCGCCAGTAACCGTGCTATTGGAAACTGGAGATAATATAGTAACGGTAGGCACAATGTTATCGAGTGGCGGATTTACTCCGGTGGCTAATTTTAAATAATCTTCTACAGACCAGCCATCAGCTCCGTTATCATAATTAATCTCCCACCAGAAATAATTATCTGCCCAAACCGAACCGCCGGTAACCGTCCCTAAAGACCCGGCTACTTGAACACCTGCTATACTTCCACTCATAGTCGGATTACTCCTAGCGCGCAAATCAGCAGTAACTTCAACTCGATCGCCAATTCTAAATTTGCTTGAAGTGGGATTTAAAACAATATTAGAAACTACCACTGCCAAACTCGTGGTAGTCGAGAAACCGCCATTATCCGTAACAGTAATTACGATCGTATAGGTACCAGTACTTTGGTAAACGTGAGAAAATGTAGCCGGCTGAGACCCCCCAAGCGCAGTTTGAGATTGGGTGGGAGCTATCTTTTGTCCATCCCCCCACTGCACCGAATAGCTAAGCATTCCATTCTCTGGGTCAGAAGCCTGAACTGTCCAGGTCCCGCTCTGACCTGTAATAAGAGTGGTTGGTCCATTCACTCTCGAAATAACCGGCGGCTGATTAGTATTCCCAGTTCCATTATTATCCACCGTGATCGTCAAAGATTTTGAAACCGTTATATTATTCCTGTCAGTAACACTGAGCGTGGCCGTATAATTACCGGTGTTTAAAAAGGCGTGTCTAACAACCACCGTACTACCACTCATCAATGTGTTTGTATCATATCGTCCATCACCCCAAACCACCCTATAAGTTAAATCATATCCGTTCTGATCGGTGGCCTTTATCCTCCATTGGCCGGAAACACCAACCCCGATTGTTGTTGGACTCGTAAAACTATCACTTGCGATTATCACCCCTCCCATCGTTGACGTTGGAGTAATTGGAATATTTGAAGTAACTATACTAAAAATTCCGCTTTCACTAGTTCGGTAAACCCAGCCTTCGTGTGAATCCTTGAGTACAAACTGATAGGATCCAACTGGATAGAGATATGGTCGCCAGCTATTACTCATCACGCCATCTTTCACTACCCATCCAGTGCCATCCTTAAAAAGCGTTTCCGAATTAACATCGCCAATTTTCCTCAAGTAAATATTTGTATCGCCATATCCATAAACCCCTTTCCAAAAACTCCCCGCCGTCGTCGCCTGATCTCCGGTGGAAATCGTGTACCATTTATTCGTATTTGAATTCAGCCACTGATCTCCCTGAATCGGAGAAATAAACCCTGCTCCGCGCAACGGATAATCGCTCGCTACGAATTTTTTAATCGAACTCTCTTCTACCCAACCGTCATAGACAATTCCTTGTGGCGCCGCAACGCCAGGATCGCTCTTAAAATCAAAATCCACCTTCCAAAATGTTTTAGAATTAATAATTTTCGGCCCAGCCGTAATCATTCCCTGCCGCGCCTCATCTTGGGCTGATCCGTAAAATAAATTAAACGGCGCTCCGCTGTCATTAAATAAATCAGTTAGCTTAGTTGTTATTATCCTATCACCGATAGAAAATTTTAATGTCGTTGTAGTGAACTTTTCAATATCATCCGAAGATACCCATCCATCCGTTCCGCTATCAAAATTAACTTTCACTGCACAGTAATCACTCGTGGAAATAGGAGATCCCATCACTGCCCCCAAGGCGCCAAAAGGCTGGGAACCAATAATATTAAGTCCCCGCCTAGTCGGCGGCTTACCGCCTAAAGACCAGGGTAGAGTGGGGTCATCGGACTGAACCGCAGCTCCAGCTGAATTTTTTACTTTTATCCTGTCGCCGTTAATAAAATTCACACCAGCACAAGAAACTTCTATCGGCGGGGCGTAAAAATCCAGGTAAAATTCCTCGACATATCCATTCGCTCCTCCATCATTGAACTCGATATAGTAAAAGTATCGATTCCGGTCGGGATTATAATACGGGTCGTACTTAACTGTCCCCCTAGTTCCAGCTGTAACCTGTCGAACAACATTAGAATCGCAACTTCCCCCTCCCGGTTCGCCACAATTAAAAGGATTAACTATACTCGGCGACGATCTAACCGCTCCGACTGCTATCATCTTAACCACATCACCGGTTTTAAACTTAGCAATTGGCTTGGTGGACGTCACTGTAGGTGGTGCAGTAACGCTTTTAGTAAGTTCAGAATCTACCATCCATCCCTGAGGCGATTTATTTAGGAAATAAGTTTTCCACCAGCAATTTCCCTGCATATACGTCGGACCGCCGTAAACAACGCCGGTCGCCCCAGCCTGTTCAAACCCGATAAAATTATTATTGAACGGTAAAGGAGTGGGACCGAAAGGAATGAAACTGCCAAAAGGAGAAGATGGAGCAATCACCGGCGGCGGTGGCATCATGGGCCAAAAATTAACAGTCGCCACCCCGTGAGCGCCGCCCGAAAGAGATCCCTTTACAATAAAACTTTCCCTTGTTTGTCCGTCTTGTAAAAACTTATTACAAGTCGCGCTGTAATATTTTGAATTTACTTCCTTTATTAATAACTCCTCCGGCGACCAACCCTCGAATTTACTATCCCCATACTGTCTTCCCTCCCAACTCACCTTCCATCTCCAAACATAATTTCCATTAGGATAAACGCCATAAACCGGTCCGCCAACAATCACTCCCTGATCGAAACCCCTAACCGTCGCTATTTTTGCCGCGTATGTATCCGGCGAAACCCGAACAACCGTACCGCCGGCATTCTCTCTAACCCTGTCGCCAATAGCAAACGTGGTGCTCGGAGGCGGTATTTTGTCCAACAACTGCTCCGCCACATATCCATCCGACGCATTTGGATCGTCAAAATTAATTTCCCAAAACCAAGTAGGAGAAGAAACCGAGGGAGGAACAATAAGTTTAGGTCCGCCAACAACCGTACCTTGAAATCTAAGCGCTGGTAATGTCAAAATTATCTGCCCAAAAATACCTCGGACCCTAACCGAACCAATATTTGTTATCACTCTATCGCCAATAATAAACTTTGTGCTCTGTCCCTGATTGCCCGTACCACCAATATTAAAAACTGCGCTTTCATCTGTCGATTCAAGAACCCCATAAGCTCTTAACTCTTTTATTAATTTGTAAGATCCCGGAGCTAATTGTGGAACCAGCCAATCATAATACATATTCGCTGTATATTGCGTTCCTCCTCCGCTGAAAATCGCATTATCATATCTAAAATCTTTAGTTCCCTTTGTGATAATTTCCACCTTGCTTCCTCCAACGGCGCTATAGAAAAGCCGCCATTCCGTATTTGGCGTACCAATGCCATACCAAGAAATCGGATAAGTTTTACCGACTTCCAAGGTCTCCCCGCTGATCGGACGAATAAAATTAGTTGCAGCCTGGACCTTTGGAACTAAACCAAAACCTACCCCAACTACCACCGCCAAAAAAAGCGGCAAATATATTTTTTTCATATAAAAATTCACCTGATTTTTAAAATAAGACCTTTTTGTTTATATTTTCTATTTAAATTGTATCACATCCGCCCTTAAATCGCTGAAAAAGGTGGATAACCCAATTCTTAAAATCGCAAATAATCAAAAAATTCTAGAAAAGTACCTCGTCTTTTAATTTAACGGCCTCGTCAATGAAGAATTGTTCTAAATCACTTTGGGAAAATTCCTTAATCGTCATCGGATAATCCACCACCTCTTTAACAGCCAAAAGCTTAGTACCGAGCTGTACTGGATCAAATTGCCAGCCGAATTTCGTCCGTGTTTTGAAAATCAAATCCCTAAATAAAATCCCTTTCCCCTTGCAAATAAAAAATAAATCAATAAAATCCTCTGCCTTCGTTCGCTGATAGACTGAAAAAACTTTATTAGCCGCGATGTCCGCCAAACTGTCGATTTGCACGCCTAATTCTGTCGTTCCCCGCTCAAGCCGCGGAAATGGAAAATAAGTAAATTCAATCTTTATAACTTCCCCTGGAAAATGCAAAAAGAAAAAATTTCTTTTATATCCCTGTTCAAAGTCAATCTTTTCGATTCCCAATTTCCCTTTTATGTCATTAATGAATAAATCAATATCGAGCAAACTAAAATCTTTTTCCGAAAAAAAATCCAAACCCTGCGTTTTCCTATGTCTTAAGTAAAACTCCCCCAACGCCGCTCCGCTCGTTAAATAAAAATTATTAACCAAAAAACCGCTCCCCTTAAACTTTTCCAAAAACATGAGCTGTCGTTCGCTAAGCATATTTATTTAAGAATTAAGAATTAAGTTCAAAAATTCTTTTCTTTTCGGATCAATATCAATATCCAACCAAAAATTTCTCAAATCGGAAGCTTTAATTTTCTCGCCATCCAAACCAAAATTTGCCAACTGCTCCAACCGCCAAATTAAATATCTATCCTTATTGGCTTTCAACTTTTCCTCATCAACCGTCCAATTATGCATTTCAAATTTTTTATTCTCTATTCTTAATTCTATATTCTTAACCCGCCACTGCCGCCGAAACATGTTTAATTAAAGTTGAAACATACCCCGCTTCGTTGTCATACCACGACAACACCTTCACTAAATCGCCGTCCACTACCTTAGTGAAAGTTAAATCAACAATCGCGCCATACGGCTCGCCCACTATATCCGAAGAAACAAGCGATTCTTCGCTCACCTTTAGGATACCTTGCCACTCTGGTTTTGCCGCCGCTTCTTTTAAAATTCCGTTTACTTCCTCAACCGTTACCTTTCGCTTGGCCAAAAAAACAATATCCGCCACCGATCCGGCCGCAACCGGCACTCTCATCGCCGTCCCGTCAAATTTCCCCGCCAGTTCCGGCAAGGCTCTAGCTACGGCAATCGCCGCGCCCGTGGTTGATGGCACAATATTTTGCGCCGCCGCCCGCCCGCGGAGAAAATCACTGCCCTTAACCGGTCCGTCCACAATTGATTGCGTCGCCGTGTAAGCGTGAACGGTGTTTAGGACCGCTTTTAAAATTCCCGGATTTTGCGACAAAATCGCAATCACCGGCGAAGCCGCGTTCGTCGTACAAGATCCATTTGAAGTTAAACTAACCGTTTTAAGTTCTCCATCATTAATCCCCATCAAAATCGTCTTTCCAATCGGACCATCTGCGTCTTTTGCCGGCGCCGTAATCACCACCCGTTTCGCTCCCGCATCCAAATGAACTTTCGCTTTTTCGTAAGATTCAAAAACTCCCGTCGCTTCCACCACCACATCAACTCCCAAATCTTTCCACGGCAACTGCGCCGGATCTTTTATCTGCAAGATTTTAATTTCCTTGCCGTCAATCGCGAGAACTCCCTTTTCTTTATCACACGTTACTTGCCGCCCGTAAGTTCCGTAAACGGTATCTTTCCTTAATAGATAAGCGAGGTTCTCAAGATCCCCCAAATCGTTTATCGCCACCACCTCAAAACTAGACTGTTCCGGCGGTAAACTAAAAACCTGGCGAAGAAAAAGCCGCCCAATTCGCCCAAAACCATTTATGACCACTCTTTTTTTATCCATGATTTTCTTTTTATTCTATCACAAAAATATAAATCGCCATTAATCCAATAGTCAAACCATTAGAAACTTACCGACTGACCCACCTCGAAACCATACTTCGCCACCGTCCCCGCGTTCACTTCTAAAACCCTATCTACCGGCTCTGATGAATTATAAATTTTCAAGCCAAAAACAGTTTTCCCTGGTTCGGGCTGGGCGTTTTCAACAAACCCGACAATTTTTCCGTCTTTAATCCAAATAATATCAATCGGAAATTTCATATCTTTCATCCAAAAACCCTGATTAGCCGGCGAATCAAAAACAAAAAACATTCCTTCATTTTCAACTAAACCATCTCGCCCCGAAAGTCCCTTCATTCGGCTAAGAGTTGTATCCGCCATCTCAACCGAAAATTCCACTCCATTTACTTTCAAAAATTTGGTTTCTAATTTCCCGCCTCGATAGCCAAAGAACAAATATCCGAAAACGATAAACGCCAATATAACAATTCCTAAAATTATTAACACTTTTTTATTACCCATTTATTAACTTGATTATATCTTATCTATATCTTCATTTACCAATAAACACATAAGTCATTAATCATTGGCGAACGAATAAGCCACCACTCCCACCGCCACCGAAACATTGAGGGATTCCTTCTTACCCCACATCGGAATTTCTAAAATTTTATCCGCCTTACTCAAAATAGTTTTCGGCAATCCCTTCGTCTCTTCCCCAAAAATCAGAGCTACGTTTTTTTTGCCCTTTTTATATTTAAAATACGAAATCGAATTTTTATCCTGCTCCACCGCTAAAATTTCAATTTGCCCGCCGGCGGTCTTTTTCAGTTTTTCATAAACCGCTAAAAAACTTTTTGAGTATTCCCACTCCATCGTCTTCTCCGCTCCCAAAGAAACTTTTTCGAAATCTTTTCGAAAATTTTCAAACCTGTCGAGCGGTGTCGGCGTCGCCCCAATCAAATAAATTTTTTTAACACCGGCACCATCACAGGTTCGAAAAATTGAACCAACGTTATACACGCTTCGAATGTTATGAAGAATCACGATCAAGCGACCAACATTATTCCCACGCTTAGCAGTGTTCGTGTATGTTCGCATTGTTGGCATTATTTTATCACACTACATTCCAGAGTTTTTCGGGCTCGGATTTGCCTGGAGTGTAAATGCTGTTTCTTTTGTAAGCGTCGCTCTTTCGTAACTTTGATCTTTTGGAATCTCTGTCCAACTTGCCTGATCCGCCACTTGTCCGCTTGAGTCATAAACCACCACCGCATTATTGGTATAAGCCAAAGTATACGATTTCGGCCACAAAACATCAGCCGAAACCGGCCCCGTATATTCCTCCTCATGAGCCAAAAGTATATATTTCCCGGGCGCTACCGTCTTCCCCTGAAGTCGGCTTGCCGAGACAAGCGACGATTCGCTTCCGCTAGAGCTTTTCTTTTTTATCGCCCAACCGGTTAAATCCATCACTTCACTACCGTAATTATAAATTTCAATAAATTCGTATCCCGCCGAAGCAGAACTTCCAACCATCACCTCGCTTACTATTATCGTCGGTGCCACCGCCGGAATCGTCGAGGATGTTTGTGGTTGGCTCGGCGCAGCTGGTGCTTCTGACGGCGATACTGCGCTAGCCGTTGAACTCACTAAAACCATCTCTGAATTTTTTATTCTCGGCGTTCCGCCCGCGATAGAACTTGTATGCCAATTTAAATCATACAAATTTCTCTCCAAGGTTTTTTTCGGTGAATTCTCTCCGCCAAATCTCCCCCAACCTAACGAAGCGTTTATTTCATCAACTACCTTGCACTTGCCATCAAAAATCCTGAACCACTCGCCGTCGTTACTCATCGCTCCGCTGTAAATAAAATCAGCCGCCACCGCCGGTACCGAACTATCATCAGTCCGTTCTAAAATAAAAAACCCCCCACTCGGTAAAATTTTATTTTCGGTAAAAGAAATTCTTAAGTTGTCTTTCTGATTTTTTATCTGCCAACCCCCCAAATTTATTTCTTTCGCTGAATTATTTTTCAACTCAAGCCACTCGTCATTAGAATTCACATCAGTCCCCATCCACGCGATCTCATTTAAAATAATCTCGTGGCTCGGCTCCGCCAGCAAATCAAAATTACAATTTTGCAAAGTGAAATTTTTATCGGTGGCGGCGAGTGGCGGATTATTTTTAAAATTCGAATCAGCCAACAAAGAAATACTTCCTTTATCTTTAAATTGAGCCGCCCCCGCCATTTTTTTTTGCCCAGAACTAATTTTACTCGTGGCTTCTATTTCCCCTTGAAGAGGTGGATTATCTTTTTTCACTCCGCCCATTCCCAATTTTTCTTCTGCGAAAGAAAAATCTCCTTCCTTACCGCTATCTAACGAAAATTCCAAAACCGGATTTTCTTTATTCGAACCAAAGACGTTCTCAAAAGTGTCCGAAATAGCCGCTAATGCTCCCGACAAAAAATTTTTATCGTCAGAATTTTGTCTCGCCGCCGCTCCTCCTAGTAAAAAACCGGAAACCAAAAAAAACAAAGCTCCGACAACCCCAAGGATCAAAAACTTACTTTTATTTCCTATTTTTTCTCGCTCTAAATTTTCCTCCTCCATAGTGTCAATAGGACTAAATTGACTATATTTTTAAAAAATGTCATCAGGCTCCTCGGGGATCTCTATAGATAACTAAAAAAATCAGGCTCAATTCCGTAATCATAATGATTTTAGAAATAATGGGCAAATTAGACAAAAATCTTATCCACAGAAGTTTTATCTTTGTGGTAAAATGAATCGGCAACAAAACCGGACGGCAACATTACGATCTTCTGGAGAAATTACCGAAACGAAATTTTACCCCGATGTTGTCGCCCGGAAATTGAAACCTCATAGAAAAATAAATCTTACCTTTTAACTTTAAGGCAAGATCAAAAAGTCGCCCCAATAAAAAAATAAATTAATGTTCACCAAAAAACATAATTTTACTGAAATCCGAAAACGGGACGGCCGAGTTGTTCCCTTCGACCAGAGCCGAATCACCCGCGCCATCTCCCGAGCTATGCAAGCCGTTGGTGAAGGCGATCCATTCAAGGACGCCGAACGAGTTTCTGAGCAAGTTTTAAGCTCTCTTTCAAAAAAATATCCCGACGGAAAGCTCCCTGATATCGAGAATATTCAAGATGTTGTTGAAACTCAGCTTATCCTGATGGATTTTGCTAAAACTGCCAAGGCCTACATAATTTACCGAAACGAACGGTCAAAAATTCGAAACCAGCAACGCGACATCCCTGATCACATAAAAAAATTAGCCGACGAAAGCAAAAAATATTTCCGCAATTCTCTTTCGGAATTTATTTATTACCGCACCTATTCCCGTTGGATCGAAGATGAAGGCCGTCGCGAAACTTGGATCGAAACGGTTGATCGATATATAGGCTTCATGAGAGAAAATTTGGGTGATAAATTAAAAGACGAAGAATACTCTGAAATTCGCGAGGCTATTTTAAAACAAGAAGCGATGCCTTCAATGCGTTTAATGTGGTCCGCCGGCAAAGCCGCCAAGTCCACTAACGTTTCCGCTTTTAATTGCTCCTACATCGCCCCGTCAAAAATCGAGGACTTCGCCGAAATTATGTACATCCTAATGTGCGGCACCGGCGCCGGCTTCTCGGTTGAAAGCCAAACCGTCCAAGAGCTTCCACAAATCAAAAAACAAACCGGGAAAGAACCAAAAAACTACGTCATCGAAGACAGTAAAGAGGGTTGGGCGGAAGCCTTAACTTTCGGAATGAAATCTTGGTGGAATGGTGAAGATGTTGAGTTTGATTATTCAAAGATCCGACCAGCCGGCGCCCGCCTCCGCACCATGGGCGGCCGCAGCTCTGGCCCGGAACCTCTCCACGCTCTTCTTGATTTCGCCAAATATAAAATCTTAGCCAAGCAAGGCAAACGGCTTTCCAATATCGACGTCCACGATATCGTTTGTAAAACCGGTGAAGTTGTTGTTATGGGCGGCGTCCGCCGCAGCGCCTTAATTTCCCTCTCCGATCTCGATGACGAAGAAATGCGGGACGCCAAAAAAGGCCAGTTTTACGCCAAAGAACCCCAGCGTTCCCTAGCTAATAATTCCGCTGTTTACAACGAAAAACCCGGCGCCACTCAATTTATGGAAGAATGGCTAGCTCTTGCCAAAAGCGGCAGCGGCGAACGGGGTATTTTTAACCGTGGCGGCCTTGAAAAACAGCTCCCTGAGCGCCGTTGGAAAATATTCAAAGATGATATTCAAACCTCTGGCACTAACCCCTGCGGCGAAATCGTTTTAAAATCCAAAGAATTTTGTAATCTTTCCGAAGTTGTTTGCCGAACAGAAGATACCGAAGAAACTTTGATCAAAAAAATCCGGCTCGCTACAATCATCGGCACCTATCAATCAACTTTAATTGATTTTCCTTTCCTTTCAAAAGAATGGCACGAAAATTGCAAAGAAGAACGTCTCTTGGGTGTCTCCATAACCGGCCAATGGGATTCTCCCGCTGTTAGAAACGACAATACTTTAAGAAAAATGCGTGAGAAAGCGATTGAAACAAATAAAGAATACGCCCATCGTTTTGGAATTAATCAATCCGCCGCCATCACCTGCGTCAAACCTTCTGGTACCGTTTCCCAACTCGTTGACGCCGCTTCCGGCGGTCACGCCCGCCATGCTCAATACTATATCCGCCGAGTCCGCATTGCCGCCACCGACACACTCTTTCAGATGCTAAAAGATCAAAAAGTTCCCTATCATCCTGAAGTCGGCCAATCAACAGGCTCCGCTAGCACCTTCGTTTTTGAATTTCCTGTCAAAGCCCCCGAAAACAGCGTCTTCAAAAATGACCTAAACGCCAAAGAACAACTCGAGCACTGGAAAATGGTCAAGGAAAATTTCACCGAGCATAATCCCTCGGTCACCATCTCTGTAAGCGATGATGAATGGATTGGCGTTTCTAATTGGCTCTTCGATAATTGGGACATGATCGGCGGCCTCTCCTTTCTCCCTCGCGACAATCACGTCTATCAACTAGCTCCCTACGAAGAAATCTCCGAAGAAAAATATCTAGAGATGGTTGAAAAATTCCCGCAAATTGATTTTTCCCAAATTGTTGCCTACGAAAAAGATGACTTCACCCAAGGTGCTAAAGAACTCGCTTGTGTTTCTGGTGTTTGCGAAATCGACGCCGTTCCGGCGGAATCTAAAAAAACTTCTGTTAAACTTTAAAATCTAAAAAAACGAAAAGGAGCTTCTAATGCTCCTTTTTTGTTTTCGATGGCGCTCCTATAACCGTTAGCGCAATTGATAAAATCAGTCCTATCCCAAGATTCTTCCAACTCTCGGTAAAAAGACCAATTAAAACCGATGCGATAATCAAGCTAACTCCCATTCTAAACACGTATTTCCAATCAATTCTCTTCATCTATTTCCATCTCCTTCCCGTCCATATGAAATTCTTAAGTTGCCGTGAGAAAGAAGATTAGGGTATCATAATTCCGAAGTCAAATGGAAATAATTTTCGAAAATACTAAAGAACGGCTCGATAAATTTCTTCATCAGAAATTCCAGGCCCTCTCCCGAAACGAAATCCAAAAGCTTATCAAGTCCGACCTTGTTCTGGTAAACCAAAAAACCGCCTTGAAACCAAGTCTCATTCTTAAAACCGGCGACAAAATAGAAATTGAAGAAAAAATATTTAAAAAATCTAAACCAGACGACCTCAAACCAGAACCAAAAATTCCTCTCAAGATTGTCTACGAAGACAAAGATCTGATAGTCATCAACAAACCCGCCGGCTTAATCACTCACCCCACCGACAAAATCCGCAAGGGAACTCTAGTAAACGCTCTCCTCGCCCGCTATCCAAAATTAAAATCCGTCGGCGAAAATCCCCTCCGCCCTGGCATTGTCCATCGCTTAGACAAAGACACCTCTGGATTAATTATCATTCCGAAAAATCAAAAATCTTTTTTATTTATAAAACAGCAATTTCTCGATCACTCTTTAGAAAAAAAATATCTCTGCTTAGTTGATGGCATCCCCCTAAAAAAATCCGGCGTCATTGAATACCCTATTCGTCCTTCAACCAAGAACCGCCTAAAAAAAGTAGCGGTCAAAAGACTCGCCGAAATTAAAAAATCCGTCCGCGCAGCCATTACAAAATATAAAGTTATAAAAACATTCGGCCAGAAATTTGCCCTCCTTGAGATTTCACCTCAAACCGGCCGCACCCACCAAATCCGGGTTCATCTCTCTGCGATCAATCATCCCGTAATCGGCGACAAACTCTATGGTCCAAAAACCGTTTCGCTTCTTAATCGCCAATTTCTTCATGCTTATTACCTTAAATTTATCTCGCCAAGCAATAAAAAAATCGAATTAGAAATTAATCTTCCAAAAGATTTAGAAAATTTTTTGAAAAGAATAAATAAACCCTCCAAAGGGTAGCAATACACTATTTTGACGATCGTCAAAATAGTGTATTATCGCCAAAAAAAATCCGCCCATAATCACTTTCGTGATCACGGGCGGCAAAGTTCCTTAAATGCATTACCGCATCATTGGATTACGAAAGTAATCCAATCTCTGGCCAACTACTCTTAGCGCAGTCGGCCGCACCTCAGACGTCGTTGCACCAACCAATCATCAGGGTTAACCCGGCTCGGGAGTTTCCGTTGATAGCAACCGCAAACGGAGAGAATTTCTTGGCTTCATCATTGCCGATGAGAAAAGCGAAAGTCGACATCGTAAAACCGGTATTTGGAAACCAAATGAACTGTCGTTCATCAGTAACCAAACCAGCTCCACGTAATCCTCGTACGGCATCCATCTTGAAGTTCGACCGACCAAAAATATCATTAGCCAACGTCACGCCCGCTCGGCTGATTGCTGTTGCCCTTGTGACCTCCTGAGAAAGATTGTCGGCTTCCATCATGTTCGTCGAATTGCCAGCCACGAAGTTCATCGGCGCGGGTGGCAGTTCGCGTGTCGCGGCCGGATTGACCGCATTTTCGTCGTCACTAATCGCGAATGTCGTAACCTGAAGGCTCGTAATCCCAACAGCGCTATTCATCGCGACTTCGTCCACTGGCCAATTCGAATCAATCTGCTTCATCCATATGGGATTAGGCGGCGACTCACTATTGGCCGTCTTCTTCATCTGAATCTTCTCGTAACGCCCGGCCTGAGTATTCAGTAAACTAGCATTCATACTGACCATACTCGCGCTGACCGTCGCCACCAAACACCTGTCCTTATCACTCGCGTTCGCCATTGCGTTCATTCGGTTCTCAACCATCGAATTACTCGGCGGCGCAGTGAGCATGTTCAAGCCATTAGTCGAATCGATTCGCGCGTTCCAAAAGCCCGGAGCCGGCGGTGATTCGTTAACGGCAACCTGTACGAGATTCCCTTGGTCGTTGCTGTTATTCAAAGCCGGCGGTGAGTTAGAGGACACCGCAGGACTCTGAGAATCGGTTCCGAAATGTGAGCCAGGTGAGGCCATTATCCCGGGAACCATAAATAGCAGCATTGTCGCAAGGAGAATACAAAGTAGAAGACGATGCGTCTTCATTGATGCCTCCTTTACGGTTAATTACTACGAAAACAGACACAATTCCTTCCGCGTGAAAGCCCAGGTCTTTGCCAAAAGCAAAATTTTTACCCTGCTTTACGTTACCAGATTTTCTTACTAGAAAATGACAGACTCGTTTGACCATCCCAATATTTTCTCTCCGTCATTTTTGAAAAAAATCATACGCTCCTCTCCTTTCTTAGAGGCGCCTTGGGTAACTTGCTCTCACTATCTCTGAATTGCTGTAATATTTACTTCTCAAGTTGCTTAAGAATATCCTACAAAAAAATTTTAAAATTATCAAGAAAAAAAAGAGGCGCCGACTTTCGTCAGCGCCTCGGGAGGTAGCCGGCTTTTTCAAACCAACTCGCTCGCAACCCTCGCGTTCGTCGTCGTGCTAGGTGGCAATACCCTCAAGGTGAATCGTGGCATTCATAAAGAATCCCTCAACTCCGGCCAATGGTTAATTCCAATCATCTTAGGATAGGCATCCCCACTCTATCCAATCCTAGATGCGTTATTACTTCCGCCACTTCCATAAGTAGCTTCCTAAATTTTATAACAAAAAATTCTTACAATCAATTTTAAAATATAAAGGGCGCCAAGTTAATGGCGCCCCCTGAGGGAGCAGTTACGCTCACTTCGTTTCTTTTGATCCTTGGTCTTGTCTAAGAAACGAAAATCCCCCAAAGTGACTTTTTCATGATGACGAACCTCTCAATCAGTAATCCTCTGATGACGTAGGTAGTCCTTGTGTTAAATCCCAAAAACACAGCAGCCACCACCGCCAAACATACCAACCGGCAAGGTTAACACTCACCTCAAGGAACTTCTTATATTATACAAAAGATGGAAAATATTTAAATCTACAAAATAAAACGGCCCGAAAGGGTTACTTTAAAAACGGCAACTATACCACAATTCCCTTCTTTAAATTATTAGCTTCCTGGATCTTATAGAACTTGAGTTTAACCGCTTCAATCACAAAGAAAAACGCTACCACCACGACTACCAAGAACAACCAGAAAGTTGGAGGCAAATTCTTAAATCCGAAAATCCCCCCTATTCCCGTTTGGGTAATTCCTATTATAAGAGCCGCTCCCAAAACCGCGCTCATCACAAAAAACCACGATGGCCGGCTTTTGAAAAATGGAACGGTTCGGGTTCTAATCGCCACCACAATAAGCAACTGGGTAACCAATGACTCCACAAACCAACCCGTCCGGAAAACTTCGGTCGAAGAATTAAAAAGATAAAAAAGAGCGCCGAGAGTTACAAGATCAAACATTGAGCTGATCGGGCCGAAAGTAAAAGCGAATTTTTTTATGAAATCGATATTCCATTTCCGCGGCCGCTTAAGGTTTTTAACGTCAACATTGTCCGACGGCAAAGTTAATTGCGATAAATCATAAATCAAATTTCCCAGAATTATCTGCGTGGGCAAAAGCGGCAAAAAAGGCAAAATAAAAGAAGCCACACTGATAGAAAGCATATTCCCAAAGTTAGAACTTAAATTCATAAAAATATACTTCATTGTATTTTCGAATGTTCTTCGCCCTTCATAAATTCCGTCATGCAAAACTCGTAAAGACTTGGTCACTAAAATCAAATCAGCCGCCTCCCGGGCCACTGCCACCGCATTCTGAACAGAAATCCCCACATCGGCCGCTTTAAGCGATGGCGCGTCATTGATTCCATCGCCCAAATAACCCACCACCTGTTTTGATTTTTTAAGAGCTAAGATAATTCTTTCTTTCAAATCCGGCGTTAGTTTTACAAAAATATTATTTTTTAGCGCCGCCTCTGTTAGTCTCTCCTCTGAAAAATTCACAAGCTCAACGCCAGAAATGATTCCGCTAATCGGAATCTCTAACTCTTCACAAACTTTCCTGGTTACATTTTCGTTATCCCCCGTCAAAATTTTTATCATCACCCCCTCCTCATGCAAGGTTTTGATCACTTCCTTCACGTCCGCTTTCGGCGGGTCCATAAAAGCAGTTAAACCTAAAAATATCAGAGCTCGCTCATCATTTTTCGCGAAAGTTTTTTGATCTCCCGGAACGACTCGGTAGGCCACCATTAAAACCCGAAAACCCTGCGCGCTAAGCTCGTTATGTCTCGCCAATATTTTTTCCTTTATTTCTTTACCAGCTCTATGTATTCTTCCGTTCTGCTCATAATAAGTAGTAATTTGAATAAGCTCTTCTGGCGCTCCCTTAGCAATCAAATATGTCTTTTTCTTATCTCGAACCGCAACCGACAAGCGTTTCCTAAAAAAATCAAAAGGTATCTCGTCTATTTTTTCATATTTTCCTAAATCAACTTTTTGTTTATGAGCTAAAATTGCCTGCTCCAAAGCGCTTTTCAAATTAGATTGGAAAAAACTATTAAGGTAAGCGAAAGTTAGCACCTTGTCGTCATCTTTAGTCTGAAAATTTTCGTAACGCTCCAGTTTAATTTTATTCTCGGTAAGGGTACCGGTCTTATCAGTGCAAAGCACATTCATACTGCCAAAGTTTTGAATTGCCGGAAGATGTTTAACAATAACCCCCTTCTTTAACATTCGCGCCGCCCCCCGGGATAAATTAACTGTTACAATAACCGGTAAAAGTTCCGGCGTGAGGCCGATTGCGAGCGCCAGAGCGAAAAGCAAGGATTCGCCAAAAAAATTGGGCCGTAAAATTAGATTAGTCGCAAAAATTATCGCCGTCAGCCCAACCGTTAACTTCATAATAAACAAGCCCAATTGCTTGACTCCAATTTCGAAATCAGTCGGCGGTTTTTGTAAAACAAGCTTTTGGCCGATTTTTCCAAATTCCGTATCCCGCCCAATCTTCAAAACCTCACCAATCCCCTCGCCGTTTACCACGCTCGTCCCCATCAACCCCAAATCATTAACTTCTTTTTCCGCCGGAAAAGACTCCCCGGTTAAAGCCGATTCATCAATATGAAGATCCCGGGAGAATAAAATTTTTAAATCGGCTGGCACTACATCACCAGCTGCCAAAATCACGATGTCTCGAACCGTCACATCAGCGATAAAAATTTCTTTCTCTCTGCCGTCTCTTAATACTCTGGTCTGAACTGCCACTTTTTCCCTTAATCTTTCCGCCGCCTTCTGAGATTGATGCTCCTGATAGAAATCAACCACCACCCCGATAAAAATCATCGCTAGAATAATAAAAAAATCCGCCTCATTCCCGGTGAATATGGAAATTAGCGAAGCTACTAAAAGCAAAATAATAAGCGGGCTCTTAAACTTTGATAAGAACTCTAAGATTAAAGCCCTTTCTTCTATATAATTAATAACGTTCTTTCCGTAGTCCTTAAGCCGCCTCTCCGCTTCCGAAGAAGTAAGCCCTTTTATTTTTAACTCTTCGAAAACACTCTCAAAAGTTGAAAAAACGGAAGATGATTTCATCAATATTAGCTTAATTGTAGCAAAAAATCCGAGATAATTCTCGGATTAATTATTTCCCTTAAACCTCACGACTAAAAACCAAGTTTTTCTTTAATAATTATTATTGTGATCCGATCAGCATTCCCCTCTTTTTCAAAAATCAGCCATTTATTCAAACTACTGTGAACCCCGTAAAATTTCTGCGCCCGTTCATCCTCAAGGGGCAAAGTGTATTCCCTTATCCTTTGCATTCCCTCCTCTAAATTTTTAACAATCTTCTGCGCGCCAACTACCCAAACCACCTTTCCCGCTCCATAAGCATACGCTGGCAACTGGCTGCCGGTAGCGGAAGCCACTACCACTTCCCCCTCTTCCGTCACCGCGTGCACGCTTCCCAAAACCCAATCCGGTCCAGCTCCCAATTTTCGCATCTCTGATCCTTGAGTTTTTTGATCCATTTGGGTAAATTTTCCTCTGATTGAATTAAATCTTCCCGATTCATTAATTTCCTTTGAAATTCCCAAAGTATCCAGTGTCACCGATGTCATCGTCATTACCTCTGCCCCTGCCGGCAAAATTTCCAATACCCTTTTTCTTGTCGCTTCACTATTCTCGGCCACTTCTGCCCTAAAGCCGTTTTTGATTAACGCCTCAACTGTTCGTCGAATCGATTCCTCATTCGCTAAAATCCCAAATTTTTCGTTTATTTCCATAGTTTTAATTTTATTTCCGTTTTTTAATATTAAACGGGCACCGCGATTTTTTTTATTTCTTTCAATCGATAAAACTTACCCGCTAAATAAACCGCCAACTCGTACCCTCCCGCAATAAAAGCTAAATAAACAACATCTCCCAAAAACGTGTTTCTAAAAAATGGCAACGCCATCACATACGTTTCCAAAAATCCCGCCCAGTTTTTTAAATACATTCCGCTAAACTGCCACACCGCCCAATTAGTAACCAGAAAAAACGTAACCGAACCAACTAAACTCGTTCCCAAAATCACCTCCGTGTTTTTCCGAGATTTAAAAACGCTCGCTAAATAACCAACTAAAACAAAACTACCATAAACCGCCGCCATCATTTTAAAATCATAAAACCCGATAAAAAGATCACCAATAAGCATCGCGATAATCGGCAAAACCAATGCGTACCGCCGGCCTAAATAAAACCCCGCGAAAACCGCAATCGCCGCCACCGGCGCAAAATTAGGCAAGTGGGGCAAAACCCTAGCCAGAACTCCCAACCCGATAAGTAAAACAGAAATGCCTAATTTAATTTCTGTTTTCATTTTTTAATTTTTGATCTGCCCTCTTACCAGTTTCCACTCAACGGCATCCCCTTGCTTAAGTGAATAGTTACTCGCCCCTTCTTTCCCATAATTATTATTCACCCAAAACTGCCACCACCTATCCCCGCTTTCGCTATTTTTAGTTTTTCCAATCATCTGCACAAAAACCCCCATCGTTCCGCCATAGTCTTTATACTTAAGCCCCAGCTGCTCCTTATCGGTTGCCAGCTTAAGAGCGTCAAAAACCGTCATTCCCTGTTTCCAAGGCACCTCGTCGATAAAAATCGTGCCGTTCTGGAAATCGAACATCACGCTAACTTGCTCCGAACTATTTTGCCCCTGATTCGTATTATCTAAGACAGCCGGCGATTTACTGGTCGAACCTCGCCCGCCAACATAAAAACCAACCAAAAAAACTGCCGCTAAAGCGATAATCCTAAAAATTATTCTTTTATATCTTTCTGTAATCATGTTTGCCTATTATACCAAATATAGTTTTCCCCAGCCCAATTAACCCCCTAACGAACGTTATGCAAATTCACTCCATCCTCCCCAATTGTTATGTAGGTTGAGGGTTTGTCCGTCCAGCAACCGCTGTTAAAATACTGAACCCCGTCAATAGTTTCGTGCAAGGCCTGGTGAGTGTGGCCGCAAAAAACGAAATCTGCTCCTTTCAATTTCGCGTATTTCACCCCGCTCTTTGCCACTTTTTCCGAAAGCCGTAACCATCCCTTCGATTTCCGTTTCAAATATCGGCTGAATCTCTGACTGGAATCAATTTTCTGAATCCAAAAATAAATAAACGAAGCGATTTTACTAAGTATAGGATTTTCCACCAGAAATCGGTCGAACTGGTGGCCGTGAATCGCAAAATAAGTTTTCCGCTCATAAGTCCACCTAAATTCTTTTCGGAGCGGTATGCCAATAAGAAACTTCATGTTCAAAAGTAAAAAATCATGATTTCCGACTACCCAAATCACCTCGACATTCCGCTTCGGATCAGAAAATTCCCGAATAAACGAAAGAAATTCCCAGTGCTCATGTTTTAATCTTTCAAAATTCAAATCATCAAAAATATCCCCCAAAAGAATCAAACGTTTGAAATTATATTTTTTTATTGCTTCAATTGTCTGCTCCGGCCGGCTAACCGGAACCCCAAGATGAAGATCCGAAATTATTAATGTATCAATTTCTTTTTTCCTTTGTCTTTTCATCTTAATCACTTCCATTTTACCATCAACAGGAAAACCAAGAAATGCCATAATAGTTTGTGCTATAATAAATCAACAAAAAAACAACTCTAAAATTATGGAAATCACAAAAGATGAATTCGGTCCAGAATACGTAATCCGGGTCTATGACCCTAAAATTGGCATGGAGGGTTTCCTTGTTATTGACAACACCACCCTCGGCCCAGGCAAGGGCGGTATTAGAATGACTTCCACTGTCACCGTCGAAGAAGTTTTCCGCCTTGCCCGAACAATGACGTGGAAAAATTCTCTCGCCGAAATCCCTTTCGGTGGCGCTAAAGCCGGCATCGTCTGGCCCGTCCCACTAAAACCCGGAGAAAAACCCGATCAATCGGAAGAAACTAAGAAAAAATTTGTTCAAAGTTTCGCCCGCGCCATTAAACTCCTCACTCCTAAAAAATACATCGCTGGTCCTGATGTTCAAACTAGTGAACGAGAAATGAACTGGTTTGTTGAAGCTACCGGTGACTGGCGAACGGCCACTGGTAAACCCGCCAATCTTTGCATGTCAATTTTCGGCAAGCCAGGAGAAAAATGCGGTATTCCTCACGAATTCGGCAGTACTGGTTTTGGCGTCGCCAAAGCCACCGAAGTTGCTGTTAGCCTCCTGAAGAAAGACCTCAAAAACCTGACAATCGCTATTCACGGTTTCGGCAATGTTGGCACTTTTGCCTACAAACACTTAGAAGAACAAGGAGCAAAAATAGTTGCCATTGCCGATCATCATAATAGTGTTTACAAAGAAAGTGGTTTTGAAAAAAACGAAATTAACAAACTAATCGGAAATCATCAATCAATCGGCGATTATCCCGGCGCCAAAAAAATCAGCTCCGAAGATTTTTGGGCTCTTGATGTCGATATTCTAATTCCGGCTTCTGTAACCGACGTTATAAATGAAAACAACAAACATTTAATTAAAGCCAAAATTATCGTTGAGGGGGGCAATATCCCAATGAGCGAAAAAATCGAAAATGAACTCTGGAAAAAAGGAATCATTATCGTTCCCGACTTCGTGGCTAATATGGGCGGCGTTATTTCTTCCTATGCCGAATACCGCGGCTATAATCCGAAAAGAATGTTTGAACTCGTTGAAAGAAAAATTAAAAAAGCTACCCGAACCGTTTTAGAAAAAAGTTTAAGAACTAAAGAAAGTCCCCGCGACGTGGCGATGAAAATCGCCATCGAGCGCGTTCTCCGCGGCAAGAGGAAGAAATAATTGGCGAAAAAAAGCCAGCTCCCCCTGAGCTGGCAAACTACATCGTTACGAATTTACGAAAGGAAAAATTTCCCGCGGAACTAAACAGAAATAGAAACCCAGTCCTCCCCTCTAGTCTTCAGAGCCCTAGACAAACCAACCACAGTCGGGGGAAACTGAGTATTCGGACAGGAAAGTTCATTCAACAGCCGTAAATCAACGCCGAAAAATTCGGCGTATTTCGCTGAGTCGAAACCAGACTCCGCAATTGTTGCTGCTTTTTCCGGCCCCAAAGCCGATATTAGCAACAACCCCGCGCCGTTGGCCATAAACTGTCCACCACTCACAACCACCGCTGTTGGTACGCTTTGGTCAAAAATGACCCCGGGAGTTACTCCTCCCAAGCAAACCAGCGCCGCCGCCCTATCAGATCCCTTGATGCTACCGTTGTCTTCCATTGACGTTTTTCCTCCTAAAATATCAAGTTGCTAAAAAAGCGATTATCAACCACCCACAAAGATAACCGCAAGCAACCATTATACCAGATAACCTCGACTTGTCAAACAAGGATAAAAATTTTATAATTATCCAATGCCCGAAAACCTAGAAGAAAAAATAAATTCACTCGATAAAAAAATCGACGCCATCTACAAATCCGTCGAAAAGACCAGAAAATATTTCCTCTGGACCCTAATCATCACCCTCGCCCTCATCGTCCTTCCCCTAATCGGCCTGATCTTCGTTATCCCCGCTTTTTTAAACACTATTAATTTAAGCGGCCTAGGGTTGTAAAAAATCCGGCAGCCGCCGGATTAGTCATAAGTCACAAGTTATCAATCATTGATCGCCTCCCTAAACTCGCTACCAACTAATTTAAAGCGGTAAATCTTCCGCGCCGATGGATCCACCTTCATATCAACCGTGAACTGCCCAGATTCAACATGATGAGAATATATCTCCACATTTTTTCCAATCGGCTTATTCACGATATTAAAAAGAACCCCCGCCTTGTTTAGCATCGCTCCCAACCAATAATCGATCCCCCCTTTTCCATCATCCATTTTTAAAACCACCACCGCGTCATCTAGGCCATCTTCATTCAAGTCTCCAAAAGACAAGAAACTGTCCGCCAACCGAACTCCGTCACCCAAAGCCACCCTTTTCCCATCCCGATTTAAATAGGAAGCCGATAAAAGTTGGTCAAAATTAGGCCAGATGCTCTTGCTAGCCACGGGGTGATTTCTTTCATCATAGCTCAAAACCTGCGAAGACAGTTGAATTGCCTGAGACACCGAAGTCAAAGATTGATTTACTAACTTATCTGGCATCTGGGGATTACCCTGAACCGCCAGTAAAAGCGACATTGAAACTTTAAGTAACTCGGCTATAAGGTTTTGCATAATATTCCGAGGATTATAACATTTAGTATTCTAAAATCACAAACCGATCAATTCCATCTTTTCAAACATAATCACTACTAATTTTTCCGCATTTATGTTTAAATCTGCTTAAACCCTATTATGAAAAAAATATTACTCACGATCTTAATCGTCTCGACAATCCTCCTCCCTCTCCCTAGTTTTGCCGCTACTAAACTAATGTATACCGGCTGGATTCCCTTTTGGAAACAAAGCCCCGGCAGCATGGACATCGCCCTTAATCTAGAAAAACTTTCCGAAGTCAGTCCCTTCTCTTATGAAGTTAAATCCAACGGCACTCTCGTTGATGTCTTAAAAATCACTAAAGGTTTTTGGCCCGGCTGGATCTCGGCCGTTAAAGACCAAAAAATAAAAATTATCCCCACAATCGCCTGGTTTGACGGCGATGCCATTCACGCCCTTCTTTCTAATAAGAAAAAGCGTATCGCCCACGAAGATGCCATTAAAAAATTAGTCCAAACTAATAAATTCGACGGAATCGATATTGACTACGAAGCCAAGCTAGCCGACACCAATCAATATTTCGCTTTATTTATTGAAGGCCTGGCCATTCGTCTTCATCCTTTGGGTAAAAAGTTAGTTTGCACAATCGAACCGCGAATGCCAATTTCCTCTCGCCTTAATCGCACCAACACCGCCGACGACACTAAATACGCTAACGATTATAAAGCTTTGAATAGATATTGTGACGAAGTAAGAATCATGGCCTACGATCAAGGTGTCATCGACGCGAAACTTGATGTCTCGAAAGGCAACGGCCAAGTCTACGCTCCAGTAGCCGATCCCGAGTGGGTTAAAAAAATTATTACCGAAGCCACAAAGATTATCAGCCCAAAAAAAATTGTCCTCGGCGTTCCAACCTACGGCTATGAATACGAAGTTTCCTGGGCCAATGGCCGAACCACTTACAAACGCCTTCGCAGCCACACCTTCTTCCAAGCCATGAGTCGAGCTGACGATCTAAGCGCCAATCCTGAAAGAAATTCCGCCGGTGAATTGAGTTTTGTCTATTCCACCAGCACTTCTGTTACTAATGTTTCACCTAACCTAACTTGGAATATTTCCTCCACTCTTCCCGGCGCCATCGCCAGCGCTTCTGCCGGCGGAAAATTTGTCCGCTATGTCTCTTTTAGCGATGCCGAATCAGCCCGCCAAAAAATCGACCTCGCCAAAAAACTCGGTCTTAAAGGCATTGCTCTCTTTAAACTAGACGGCGATCTCGATCCAATGACCTGGGAAGTTATGAAGTAAGGTTTAGTGGATGATAAATTCAAAAATTCCTACTTAGTTTATACCCCGCCCATATTCCAATCGCTCCGCCGATAAAAGTAAGAATAACCGAAGAAAAAGAAAAAACTCCTCCGCCCCAAAGCTCCGGCAAAAAACCGCCGATTGTCGATCCGACAACCATCCCGATCATAATAAACGATTTCGCGCTCATAATTTTTTCATCAAACCACCGCAAAACAAGCCTGTTGGCCTGAATTGCTTTCAACGATTAATTAGATCGAATACTAACAGTGGCACTTTGCGCCTTTGCAAACGCAAACTTTCTTCGCCGCCGTCTTTTTTTTCTTTGCGACCTTCTTTTTCTTCATACTTTTATTATACAACAACTAAAATAATTTAAAGCTGGAAACGATATCCTGAATCGGCTTTTCGATATCTCGATTCCGGTCCAACTTCCGGCATTCGCTTTCAAACTGGGTTTCGCAATACGCCCCGCATCCCCCGTCCCCGCAACCGGTATGTGATCGAATCAAAAAATCCAAAACATAATATTTTTCCTTGCTCGGAATAACGTAACAAAAATTTGAATAAAGCGTGCCCGCTCCGGCTCCGCTTGATTTATAAAGCGTATACGTCCCGCCGCCAACCACTCCCTCCCCGCTCGCCTTCGGCTCGCTATCTAAAGAGAAATCACCCGAACAAAATTTTTGGATAGAAAAATCTTTCGATGATACAACCTTCACCACCGGCGGCCAGCTGTCCGGCTTCCAAACCGTCACGCCGAAAACTTCCGGATATTTAAACTCAAACTCGCTATTTTTGTAAGTCACCTGTCTCATCGCTATCCCCGAAACCAAATTTTTATCAAGCTGGACTTTTTCTCTTATCTCGCCGTAACGAAAACCCAAATAGAAACCGACAAACGGCAACCCAATAAATAAAATCAACGCCAAGAGCTTGGAATACCACGTCACTTTCCCCCACTGTTTTGTCATACTTAAATTATAACACTAAAGCCATCCCCTAATCGGCCTCACTAAAAATTCTTTTAACTTCAAAATAAACGGCCGCTCCAGCCACTCCTCAAAAACAATCTCCTCGGCCCTTTTAATATCCTCCAAAAACTGCTCTTTTATTTCGCCGACGAATTCTCTCTCGGTTGAAAAAATATTCATCTCGTAATTAAAAAGCAAACTTAAGTTATCAAGATTAGCGCTCCCCACTGTTGCTATAGTATCATCCACCGCCATTGTTTTGGAATGAAGAATCGCGTCGCGGTATCTGTAAATTTTTACGCCTTTTTTAAGTAAGTGCGAAAAATAAGATCCAGCCGCCACATCAACAATCGGCACGTCCGACAGAAACGGCAGTAAAATTTTCACCTCCACTCCTCTTTTCGCCGCCCTAATCAAAGCCCGGCTCAAACGAAAGCTCGGCACAAAATATGGCGTTGTTAAATAAATATATTTTTTGGAAAACCTGATTGCCCTAAGGAGCGCGTGGTAAATATATCTTTGCCTATAGCGCGGCGAATTACTAAGCAC
Source organism: Minisyncoccota bacterium (assembly GCA_041664245.1). Taxonomy (GTDB): domain Bacteria; phylum Patescibacteriota; class Minisyncoccia; order UBA6257; family 2-01-FULL-56-20; genus JBAYLC01. The sequence continues at coordinate 21,330 of JBAYLC010000002.1, read as the reverse complement.
CTGAAAATCTCCAACCGTTTCCGCTCCATTCTTAAAACTGGAAAATTCTTGTTTTAGCGCAATCTGCCACATCGTCTCAAACGAATCGTCCATTGCCCTCGCCACTTCTCCTTCAATTCTCACGTCCGTGTCCCGCCACAATTTCATCCTCGAAGAAACAGCCATCCCGCCGGTAAATCCAATATTCGAATCAATCACTAAAATTTTTCGGTGATCCCGCAAAAAAAGTGAGCTGGCGTTTTTTAGCCGCCAGGGGCTTATCGGATTATAAAAAACCGCCTGACCGCCGGCGCTGATAAATCGCTTCACTAACGGCGACCCCATAAACCCGTAGCTTCCCACTGCGTCGCAAAGCAAGCGAACTCGAACGCCATCTGTTAATTTTTTAATAAAAACTTCAATAAAACGCTCCCCTATTTCGTCTCCCTCAAAAATATACTGCTCACAATCAATCGATTTTTTTGCCCGCTTGCAATCTCCAAGCATCGCTTCCCAAGTCTCGCTTGGTTGCAAATAAAATTTCCAAACCTTGCCGTTTTCCTTTTTTAGAAAATCCTGATCTATCACATTACTATCCTATCTTGCGTCAGCAAAAAATACCACACCCGAGAACGAAAAAGGCGCTTACTATTGCAAGCAAGCGCCAACTACGAACGAAATTCTACCCGAAGCATCAAGAGAATCAGAATAAAAACCATTATGATTCCCCGAGCCGCGTAAACCACCGCCAAACGATTCTTCCCTTTGTAAGCCGGATACAACGAGATAATACATACAAACCACATCACTCCCCACGTCACAAACGACTCTGGGTTTGTCTTGGCAATCCAAAGATTTTTGAGAGTTGGAAAATATCCCAGCACCATCAACGCCTGAATCGCAAGATTAGTAGCAGAGTGATTCCGTTTTATTATCCAGAAGGTTAAAATCGCTGCCATCGCCGCCAAACACCAAACATCAAAACTTGAAAATCGGAGTCCATTCCACCCGCCGCAAAAAAGAATTGCGACGAGAATACCCGAACCGAAAACCACATCCGTTGTGTTGGCAATGTTGTCGACTAGGCTATGCTTCTTGGTTAAACGATAAGAAATAAAGCTGATAATAACCCCCGAATCAAGAATGATCCAAGTTGCCAACTTCGGTTGAACCTCGTTGCGAAATACCAAAACCGAATAATACATGCACATCCCCAGCATCAAAAACGCCACGGTAAAAACAGCGGCCTTTTTCACGTGAGCTCACCTCCTTTCCTTATTCTAACGTTTATTGAGTTGAAAAATTCCAGCCTGAATTAAGGCATGGAAAACAATCTCTGTCAATTCTCTACCTAAGCTTCTGCACCTTCCGTTGATAACTGCAATACTCGCACTCCGGCGTAAAATCCGGAACTTTTTCCGTATTCAAAAGTTTTTTGATATTCACGAGCGTCTCTTCAATCCACTCGTCGCTCCCCGTATAAGGAATAACCTTTATATCAAACTCCAGCTTGCCATCAAACGCTTCCCTATCTTTTTTTCCGTTGCAATAAACAAAATAGCCGGTATCAGAAACTTTAAAATCATTTTTTCGAAGTAGCCACTGGTAAACTTCCATCTGTCGCTTGTAGCCCATCTGCCACTCGGCGTCTAAATTCACTTCGTCGTTTTTTGCCGTCGCTTTGTAATCAACCACCATCAACTCGCCTTTCGGATCAACCCAAATGTCGTCCACCGCGCCGGTAACATTAAGATTTGTTTTCTCGTGATAGAACTGCACACCTTGAAAATTCTCCCGCCACGTCCCCATCTTCTCGTGGTCAAACGGCACCGCGTCAATGCCATACTTTTTCATGAGCGGATGCTGACTGCCTTTAGCCCGATGAATATCAAATTCTTTTTTCAAAAGATGGTCCACCGCCGCGTTTAAACTAAACGGATATCCTGGCGGCTGTTTTACCCCTAATCTTTTATCCAAATAAAAACACCGCTGGCAATTGATATAATTTTCAATTCCGCTCCGGCTGATCTGATAAGCGTCATTCGCTTCTTTCTTATAAGTTCCTTTGTATGGCATTGTTGTTTTGTTTTCTAAGCCTATCAAAAAACCGCCCTTTTGGCGATTTTCAAAAACAATCTCCAAATTAAAAACCTCCCCCCGCTTATGGGGGAGATTTTTAAAACATTTACTTAGGTAAGATGCTTTGAAACGAGCTTCGTCATTTCAAACATATTAACCGTCGCTTTACCGCCGAACACCAACTTTAACTTCTCGTCAGCGTTGATATTCCGCTTATTCTTAGGATCTTGAAGGTCGTGCTTCTTAATGTAAACCCAAAGCCCTTTTACTACTTCAGACCTTGGCATTGGACCCTTTCCGACCACCGCCTCCAATTCCTCGCTAAGATTCATCGGCTTCATGAAAGCCGAATTAGCTTTTCCTGGCATTTTTGAAATTTGCGACTTTATTTTCGACCTAGGTATTATAGTACATTTCCTCCCCTAGAGTAAACCCCGTTAGATCTTGGTCCTAAAAACGAAAATCTCCCAGTCTATATTTTTGGAACTCTTAATCTCCCTCCTTATCTAAAACGAAGATTTCTCAAGGTCTAACGGGGTAAACAGGTCTCCAAATTGAATAAAAAGGGGTGGACTATAACGATCCACCCCACCGCATTATCAGTTTTCTCGATGTTCGCTATTCCAAGCGGATCAAACGTCAAACTCTCCAGCCTTAACGCCGGCGACAAAAGCCTTCCATTCTGCCCGCGTGAACTTCAAGACGGTCTTCCTTTGATCTTTTGAATCTCGAACCCCAACCGCCTCTGGCTTAATCGCAACCTCAACGCACAGCTTTTTACTATGCTTCGAGAGACTAGACTTCTGGAAATCCCCATCGGAAAACCTGATTTTTATCCTACTCAAGGAATTCTCACCTCCTCTCCTTTAAATAGGTCGCTACGCATAATACTAATAAAACAGCAAAAAAAATCAAACACCGCGAAAACTAGTTCAAATTGAATAAAAAAGGGGGCGGGAGAACTTAATCCCCCACCCAAACTTAGCAGCCACCAGTGCAATGAGCCACCGGTCGAATCAACCAACGCCTGCAGGAATGCATAGAACCACCTCCTTCCTCAATTAAGTAGCGCTTACTTTCCTTTTCATTATACCAACCATGTCAAGGAAATTTCCACCCTAAAGAAAAATAATATAAAAACAGAAATAAAAATAAAACAAAAACGCCAGCCCCATCATTACGTTAGTAAAAATGCCGGGCCGCAGAAGTTTATTCAGCTTAAAATTGTTTAGATATATTAAAACCGGAATATAAACCATCATCGTGAGCCCGCCCAAAACCGCGCTTATCGTGAGCAGCGCCAGCGGTTGCTTCAGGGGCAAAAGCAAAATCCCCAGAAAAACCACCGCCAGCACCGAGCCGTAGTACAAATGGCTAAGCGACATTTTTTTGAAAAACCCCAAATGCTTTGCAAAAGGCCCCACCCGGGAATTTATAAAAATAATATCGGAAACTATTCTGGTAAAAGCATCGATCACCGTCCACATCACCGAGAACAACATGAGGAATGCCATTATTAAAAACAAATTAAATCCAAACGCTCCCCAATTTTGCCCAAATATATTTGCCTGAACCACCGCCACCGCTAATCCCTCCGGAACCAAATTCAATGGCCTCAAAACCGCGTAGGCGTTCACGCTAAGCAAAGCTAAAGTAATAAAACCCAAAAACCAAAAAATCACTCCTTGGTCAATCCGCACAAACTTCATCCACTTCTTCCACCGCCCCATATTTTCTTTATTAACATCAAACGAGTAACCCTTGTAAGAAACCGACTCCACTTTTCCGGTAATCGGATTAATAATCCGGCCGACATACTTTGCCATTCCCACTTGCTTATCCCGGTACCAAAGCGAAACGCACAGATTTAAAAGCCCGCCCGCGCCGGCAAAAACTATCGCCCCCAAAAGAACTTTCATGTCGATACCGGTCGGCAGATGCCCAAAATTTAAAATTCCGCCTAAAAGTTCTCGTAAATCATTCCACGTAAGAGTAAAGGTGCTGGAGATAACCAAGAGGACAAAAAATATCGGTACCACGATCTTTAAAGTTTTCTCTAAAATCGTATAAGCCACTTTTCCGACAAAAGTTAAAATCACCACCACAAAAAGGCTAATCACCGCCCACCAAAGATAACTTCCAAAACCGAAAAGTTCTTTTAGAGTTGTTCCAATCGCCGCCGCCCATCCCGGCCAAACATAGAGCAACACCGCCGACAAAAGCCAAAAAGGCGCGAACCATTTAAAAATTCGCGAAGAAGAAGTAAAAAAACTCTCCCCCGTCGCCAAAGCGTGCCGCGAAACTTCTTGGTTAATAAAGTATTGAAATGTTAAACCCAAAAGCGCCGTCCAAAGTATGCCTAAACCGTATTTTGTAACCAAGTGCGGCCACATAATCAACTCGCCAGTTCCAATCGCCAGTCCCATCGTCACAATCCCAACGCCGATTGTCTTGGTCCAATGCGGCGGATTCGGCAGCTCTTTTAATTCCCTCTCCCCGTAATGATCAGCCATTTTCCTATTCTACAAAAATAACGGCCAGAAATCACTATTCATAATTCTTTATTCTCTATTCTTTCCCCTCTCAATTGACTTCTCCCCTAGAAAACTGTAAGTTGTAACGGTACAAAGAGATCGGGTCGAGTTTCTATTGGAAAAAAGCAATTAAAAAATAAAATGACAGGAACAATCAAAACGCTAACCGAAAAGGGATTTGGATTCATTTCCCGCGAAGGCGAAGCGAAGGATCTTTTCTTTCACTCAAATGAGTTAAAAGGAGTGACCTACGACGAACTCAAAGTCGGCGACACCGTCAGCTTTGAAGTTGTGGAAGGAGAAAAAGGCCCCAGCGCCACCAACGTAACCCGCGTCTAAAACGCAGATTCAAAAACTACCCCCGCTTCGGGGGTGGTTTTTTGTTTTTCTGATCTATTTCGCTTCTATTCTACTTCTAAAAAATCTCTCAGTTTCTTTATCTAAAAAATACATATAGCAACCCTTCATTCCTCTAGTAAGAAGAACCCTATACACATTTTTTATATATTTTGTAAATTCTTCCTCTGTTTTAGATTCTCTCTTAACCTTCGAATCACACGACTCTGATTTTTGTCCAATCCACATCTTTTTTTCTGAATCATATATAAGGTCTTTACCAAAAATAACACCAACATAATCAAACTCAAATCCTTGAATTGTATAGATACTACCCATCTGATCGACTCCGTTTGGGTCTCGTGCCCAATCATTCGCTCGAACAACGCCAGAGGCAATTTTTCTAGTATCATTTTTTGCCTCCCAAGTCATCTTAAAATCATCAATCACAACATCCTCCACTAACGTGCCGTCTGATTTTGTGTTACTCCAGGGCCAACAAAACCCAGCCACCATCCTCGCAGAATTAGGCTTCTCAAGATTTTTATATTTAATTGCTTCATATAATATATGTGGAGAATCGAAAATACGAAAATCCATTTTTTCGTTTGAAGATAAAATATGATTAGCGGTATAACGAATATTTAAGATGTCATCAACCCAATTTAAATATCCGTCAGAACCAGAACAACGAAATTGCGTTTTTAACTCAAAATCATATAAATCGGAATCAAATTTTTTAGCCGACTCAATAATTAAACCCGAACTCCCTATTTCATCCGGTCGTACTGCTTGAAAATCATCAATAAAGAAAACACATATCTTAGCAACCTTCAATAATTCTTCAATTTGCGGCGTATCGCTTCTTTCAGTCTTTTTTGTATATCTCGAATTTGAAGTTTTTCTTATGCGATGCGCCTCGTCCATTATCAATACATCTATTTCGTTTTCCTTGGCTTTCGTAAAACTATTAAAATATTTAAAAAATGCAGCAGCACGAACGCCAACAAGCCTCCGAAGAGTTGATGTGAAAGCCGCTGATCCAGTTGCATGATAAACTTTTTGGCCTTTTGATAAAACTTCCGCTAATGCATTTAGAGCAATAACTGATTTGCCTGTTCCAGGTCCACCACGAACAATAATAACTGTTTTTTTCTTAAGTTTCGCTACTTTTTTGATACGATCAACAATAGCGTTATATGCAGTTATCTGTTCATCAACTAAATTAAAAGCGGGGTTCCCATCTATTGTTGATCGTGTGTGCTCAAGTAATTTTTTTGATGGCCCAATAGGACTATTAATAAAACGATTCAAGATTTCTAATCCCCCACCGTTTGAAAGTCTTTTTTTTAGGTAATCTCCAATTTCTCGAAAATCATTTTTGCCAAAAATAGGAAAATCTTTTGTGAGGTGATCAAATTTTTTTTCAAAAAGAATTGCTCCTTCCTCTCGCTGATAATTATGACAATAAACACATGAATAGAGCGCAGTATCCTTTTCTTGGAACAACTTCAAAAAATCGCTTAGAAGAAAATGGTAACCACGAACCTGTAACGATGGGTGTGGCTCCATTCGATTAGCCCCCCCAGTGAATGTCACTATATTGTCTTCAATTTCCGAATCTTCCACTCTTGACCATTGCTTTAACTCCAAAATCACAACATTAGAAATTCCAAAATTATTTTTACCAAAAAGTATTGCGTCAATCCTTTTTGTCGAATAAGGCAATTCATACTCTATTGCAATCGCATTATCGAATAACTGATTTTCACCTATAACATCTTTCAAAAAACGTAGTGAATTATTCCACGAAGTCAGTTCAGAATAACCAACGCGGTGACCATAATAATCCTCGAAGACTCGACTTAATTTTTCGCCAATCCGATTATTCAAGACATCGTCGATAAAATCTCTTACTGGTCCGGAATATAAGCGCATATATTTTACAGATCGGTATATTTCGTATGCCTACCTTTTGCCTTTTCAACTGGATATTTATTTTCATTCTTTTCTATTTTTTTATTCAAAGCTTCAAGCGGATCGATATCTAAATCGTGGGACAAAAGCAAAACCCAGTACAAAACATCGGCCAGTTCCTCCCCTATTTCATCCTTATGTTCCTTCACATAAACCTCAACTTCCTCCTTTGATTTCCACTGAAAATGCTCCATTACTTCACCAGCTTCCAAAACCAGCGACAACGCCACGTCTTTCGGATTATGAAATTGCTTCCAATCTCGTGCATCTCGAAAATTAATAATCTTTCTAGTTAGTTCTTCAATACTATATATATCCATATTTTCCCTTTCATTATACCAACAAAAAACGCATCTTGACCAAATCTACCAAGGTAATCCGTAACTATGCAACTAAATAGCCAGTCAAAGCGTAATACTATATAGATCGGCCTGGTCGAGCCGGTCCCCTAATAATATGTTCAATTTATCTATGAAAAAATATTCTTCGTTAATAGCAATAGCCGCCCTTTTCCTCGGTTTCGCTCTTATCACTCCGGCTTTTGCCGAAACAAACCAGAACCAAACGCCAAAACCTGGATTCGAGATGGGCATGGGCCGGAAAAACGGCCAAATGCCTAAAGTTCCCGGCATTTCCGGAACTGTTACGGCTATCAATGGCTCAACCCTAACAATTACCGGCAAAGCCCGATCGAACAAAGATGGTAGCGCCGGAACCGCCACCACCTACACCGTTGATGCCTCAAACGCCAAGGTGACTAAGGGCAACACCACTTCCACCGTTTCTAGTATCGCTGTCGGCGACAACATCATGGCGCAAGGAACAATAACTGGCACCAACATAATTGCCACCATTATCCGCGACGGATCTGGAAAACCAGAAAACGACAAATCGCCAAAAATGCCGAAAACTCCATTGATCCAAGGAAACGGCCAACCAGTAATCGGCGGCAGTGTGAGCGCTATAAGCGGTACGACTTTAACCGTAACCAATAAAAGCAATATCGTTTATACAGTTAATGCTGTGAACGCCACGATTGTAAAGAAAAACGCCACGACCACAATTTCTAGTGTCGTCGTTGGCGACAATCTCGTGGTCCAAGGCACAATCAATGGCACATCCATTACCGCTTCTTCGATTATCGATAGCGGAATTCCGCCAGCCGTTTCTAGCGAAAAATCCGACACCCCAAAATCACATTCCGGTTTCTTTGGCTCTATCGGAAATTTCTTTAGCCGTTTGTTCGGATTCTAAATTAAACTGTGAGGGTTTAATTTCAAAACCGAAACATTAAAACAAAACACGGAAAGATTCTTTCCGTGTTTTGTTTTTTTCTGCAATTCAATCTACGCCGCCAAAAACTTCTATAAATTCAAGTAAGTTACCGTAAGTTGCAGTACCGTTGCGAACCCCACCCAAAGCAAATATGGAATATTCATTAGCGCCACCCACTTGGCGTGGGGTTTTATCGCAACCATCGCCCAAATAAGCGTGCCCAAAACAAGCAGAATATCAATCGCCGCCAGAAAATTATTTTTTAGTCCAAATTGGAAATAGGTAAAAGAAAAATTAAAAACCAAATTCAAAATAAACGGCAAAAGAACAATCAGAGAAATTTTACGCTTGAAAAATAAATACCCGACATAACAAAAAGAAATAGCGATAAGCGCGTAAAGCACCGTCCACACCGGCCCAAAAATCCAAGCCGGCGGCGCCCACGAAGGCTTAATTAAAGTTTGGTACCAACCAGATGTATCCATTTATAAAGCTAAAAACTTCAACGCTTCGTAAACCAAAAAGGCTGGCCAAACTATCGCTTTCAAAATCCCCAAAACGCCCATCCAGAAACCGGCCGCGGTCGAAATGAAATATATCGCCGCGCCGATAAAACCCATGCCGTAGATCGCTCCCCCGCCTTGTTTATGAAAATCTTTTCCGCACATATTTTTTATTTAATTTAATTTTTTTAAAACCTCAGCAAACTCTTCGTCAGTTGCCATCTCGCCCTTTAGAACCGGACAATCTTTCCCCTGCCAATACGGCTGCTTGCTCATATTTTTTCGGGTCATCTTTTCTGCCGTTATTCGGTCATCTCCCAGTTGCCCCAAAAAATATTGCACCCCGCCCTCAAAAATTTCCTCGCAAGATTTCACGCTGCCGTCTGCGTTAACGCAAAAGTGGCAAAACTTAGAATTCTCGTCGCCTCCGGCAAAATCTTCTTTTTTATTTAGCGGCATCCCGCACGCTTCACAAAATTTTGGCATATTTTTATTTTTTAAATTACCCGACCTTGGCCACAATCACCACATAATTTTTGCCGTATTTTTTCGCGCACTTCGGGCAAGTGGTGTACCACATATACATCTTTTGAACTTCCATTCCTTTGGCCTTAGCGTAATTCGCAAAATCATTACACCATTTACCGGTCTCCCCAAAACCCCCTTCGTAAACTTTACTTAAAAACTTTCCACTCATTGTCACGTTTTCAGAATCCGGAACATCGCCATCAACCGCCAAATACAAATCCATATTCCACTTCGAAGTGTGATCCGACAAACACATCCAATCCGGAACTTTCATTCCGGCTTTTTCCACCTTCTTATTCATTCTCACAATCACCGAACCGAAATTCATCGGCATGTAAAACAAAGTGAAAACTTTATCTTTGATAAATTTTTTACTACTCCACTCCAAAACCTTATCGTCCCACGGCGCCAGATCAAACTCCGGACAGCAAATTTGTTCTTTTTCCATGCTCTGATTATACCAATTTTACTCCCAATTTATTTAGTTCTTCTACAAGATTTTTACAATCAGTAAACAGAATAGGATGAAACCCGATTTCCTTCGCTCTCAAAAGATTTTTAGCGGTGTCGTCTATAAAAATTGATTCCGAGGGCAAAAAACCTAGTTTTTCAAAAAATACTCGGAATGCCTGCGGATCAGGTTTCATAAAGCCAATTTCACCCGAAACCACAAAAGCATCAAAATGTTTATCTAATCCGTATGCGCGCATTTGATCCGCCGCCTCTATTGTATTATTACTTAACAAACCAATTTTATAACCAGATTTTTTTAGTTCATCAACTAAATTTAAAACTTCCTGATTTACTTGATGTTCTGGGATAGACTTCAAAAAACTCATTACATCTTCATATTTTTCTGGTTTCCCAAGTTTATCCAATAATTCCCTAAAAAAATCTCCTTTGGATAAACTTTTATTATTAATAAGATAATTGATTTTAAAATACGTTTCGTGAAATTTTTCGATTGTTATATTTAAAATTTCACAGATTTTTTTATCGAATAGCGAGCTCGGCCAGCCAGCGATTACTCCGCTATAATCGAATCCAATTGCTTTAATTTTATTTCCTAAAATCATCTCAATAACAGGTTATCAAAAATACCCAACAAAATGAAGCTAAAACGAAAAATCCCATTCCCCATTTATCTCCCGCCAAATATGGTAAAATTTCTCCCATAATATGCCTGACAATAATTTAGACCCCACTAACGTTCAAGACGGATTGAAATCCCTGGGCCCAATCGAAAACGTCAACGCTTCCACCTGGACCCTCATCAAAAACAAATACCGCTCGAAAAGCATCGCCGTTCTTATTATCGCCGTTTTTGTGGCCATATTTTTAAATCCCTTTTTCGTTATTGTGATTGGCTTTATCTACTACATCTACATCCGAAACAAAGTCCAAGCCGAATTCATGCGGCAATTCGCCACCGCCCAAAAATTCGAATATGCCGAAAACATGCCGCTTGACGCTGTCAAAGGAAGGCTTTTCAAATTGGGCCACTCCCAAACAATCGAAAACGTGGTCTCGGGCAATTATCAAAACCGCCCGCTTAAAATCTTTAATTATCAATACACCGTCGGCGGAGGTAAAAACCAAACCACTCACCAGTTCACGGTTTTGGAAATAAGTTTTTCCGAAACAATTTTTCCCCACATCCTTCTGCAATCGGAAACTATGATGCGGTTCGACGCCACCAGCTGGGGTGAAAAAAATCAAGACACCGAAATAAATTTAGAAGAGCAATTCCGAAAAAACTATCACCTCTTCGCCACTGATGGTTATGAGATAGAAGTCCTCCAAATTTTTACCGGGGAAATGCTTGAGTTCTTAGGTCAAAAGGGTTCGAACTTTAGTATCGAATTCGCCGAAAACAGAATGTATATCTACGACGATTTATTTATTTCCAAAATCACCGAGCTCCGGGGAATCTTCGGCCTCGCCGAAAAAATCCTCGACCTAAGCGGCCCCCTCCTCGATCGCCTACACGACGACTTCGCCGCGCTTGATCCCTACTATAAAAAATAACCATATTAATTTTAAAAACGAAAAATCCCCGATTAAGGGGATTTTTCAAACCTAAACGATTTTCGTTAATTAGTAACGATTTCGGTTGCCTCCACCAAATCCGCCGCGTCCGCCGCGATCAAAGTCGCGTTTCGGGCGAGCCTCCATTGGCTTGGCTTCGTTTACAGTTAAGGTTCTTCCTTCGAACTCTTTTCCATTGAACATTTCAATGGCTTTTTCCGCTTCCTCATCGGAAGCCATTTCCACAAAACCAAAACCCTTTGAACGATTCGACATTCTATCAATAATGATAGTCGCCGTTTCGACGGTTCCAGCTTGCGCAAAATAGTCCTTCAAAGAACCATCGGTGGTGTCGTAAGACAAGCCACCAACATATAATTTCTTTGCCATATTTTCTGCTTATTTATATTTGATATTAGAAGTAAACCGACCTCTCCTGCTCATCTGTCTTGTCTCATTTATTTGAGAACAAGAAATAACAAGAAGCTCTCTAACTTCTGTAGTCTATCTCATTATCAAGGTTTTGTCAATCCCGTTAGAAATAGCCCGCCCAAAGTCCCATCTGGGGCGCGTCTACGCGCGGGCGAGATTTCTAACGGGATCAACCAGGTAGTGAAACTTCGACCTCTAGCTAATTCGGCCGCTTTAGTGGCCAGTCGAAGTTCTACTACCTAGTCAACTAAGCGCCAAAACTCCAGTTACGCATCCACCAAAAAACCGAAACTCTATTGAATACCGTGGCCTTTCAAAAAAACCGTATAGTGCTTGTCCATAAGAAGAATATGATCAGAAAGCCAATGCACGCCATACGTCACTATCTCGTCCGCCAACTTTTTTGTATCAACGTCAGGTTTTTCTAATTCGGAATTATAATGATCAATCCGCTTGCGGAAAAAATCATGTTCCTTGATATGGTCGGGCGCATGAGGATAGTTGAACGTATCAAAATATCCCTCTTCGGTTTTGAGATGCTCAAAACCGTGAGCCTCAAGATTGTGCAACATCGCAACTAGATCCTCTTTTTTCACATCCTCCCTATCGAGCAAGTCGATAATACTATTAGTAATAGAAAAGAAATCCTTGTGCTGTTCATCAAGCAGCTTAATCCCAACACTATATTCATCTTTCCAAATAAATTTTTCCATATCTAAATAGCGCGCAAACCATATTTATGTTTATTTTTCTATACTGACCGCTTTCCCCTTTCTACCCAAATAGATTCCCAGCCACAAGCCAAGACCGAACAACTCAATACCACCCAAAACAACATCAATTCTTGGCGAGAAAAAGTAGCCGGTGTCGGACATCAAAAATCCGATTAGTTGGACAATAACCACAACTAACACAATTATTAATAAAGTAAGGGCTTTTCTAGTCATATTCGCTTAGCGATGTTTCTTTTGTTTCTTTTTCTTAATCTTCTTCCCCGCCAGCATCACCTTCTTCGCCTCTAATCGTTTTTTGGTTTTATGGGAATGGGATCGCCTATGTTTACCTACTCCTGTGTCTCTTTTTGCCATTGGCTAATTGTACCAAAAAAACTGGCAAAATAAAACATTAATAAAAATAAAACTGGCCAGACACGAAAGTGTCTGGCCAGACTATTCCCATTCAGAATTTGACGTGAGCAAGCTTGCTCAAAGCCAACAACTGCAAACGCTTACGAAAAACAGGGATTTTCTCCGTCGGGTTTTTCGGAGCAAGACCACAGTCCTCCCGAAGAACATCAATCTCTCTTTCAGAAAGAGTCACTCCCTCTATCATCTTCGCGAACTCTTCCTCTGTTTTTTTCGGAAACATTTTTCAATCCCTTCTTTGCTAAGGTAAGTTTACTAGTGGATATTCTATCATTCTTACCAGTTTTGTCAATAACTGTCAAAACCCATCACAAAACTCTAAAAGATTCCCGAACCCAAAAAAGGTATAATTTCAGCAAATGGCAATCTATTACGGAAAAGAAACAGAACAGGCAATTAAAAATTTTCCTTTCTCGGGACCACGGATTTCGCTTTCCTTAATCCACGCTATTGCCGAAATCAAATGGGCCGCCGCCCAAGCTCTCATCGAAACCAAAGAAATCGATGAGATAAAAGGAAAAGCCATAATCAAAGCAGCCAAAAGCGTGGCACGCGGAGAACGGGATGAGCAATTTTTCCTTCCCGCCCTTCAAGGCGGCGCGGGAACTTCGACTCATATGAATGTGAATGAAGTAATCGCCAATCTCGCCACCGAAATTCTTTCGAAAGAAAAAAGAAAACTCACCGTCCACCCGCTTGATGATGTAAACAAAGGACAATCAACAAACGACGTCATTCCCTCGGCGTTAAAAATCGAAAGCCTGCGGAAAACGCAAAAAATTTTAAAAACCGGAAAAGAACTCTACAAAGTTCTAAACGAAAAAGCAAAAGCCTACGAGCGGGTGGCCAAACTCGGAAGAACCCACCTCCAAGACGCGGTGCCGATAACCCTCGGCGACGAATTCCATTCCTACGCCTATAGTATAGAACGAGACCTCAAACGCCTCGAAGCGTTACTCCCCTCTTTACGCGAACTTGTCCTCGGCGGAACCGCCGTCGGAAACGGCGTGAACGCGTCGCCACAATTTGTCCGCCATCTTTATCCAGCGCTCTCTAAAATCACCCGAATCGAGTTAGTCCCGGCAAAAAATCTAATGGCGCAAACTTCAAACCCCCAAGACTTTGTCGCCCTGTCCCAAGCGTTCACCGCTTTAACTCTTGATCTCTCAAAAATGGCCAATGATCTTCGGTTTCTTAGCAGCGGGCCTCGAGGCGGAATCGGCGAGATAAATATCAAATCAAAACAAAATGGTTCTTCAATTATGCCCGGCAAGATAAATCCAATCCAGCTCGAAACCGTAAATCAACTTCACTTTCTGGTTTCTGGAAATAATCTCTCGATTCAAGAAGCCGCCCACGCCGCCCAATTGGAACTCTCCGTTATGACGCCACTTATCGCCGAGCGCCTACTTGAAAGCGCCACTCTTATCCAAGAAGTAATCGAGAAATCACTGATTGGCTGTATTCAACACATCACCGCTAATAAAAATATTTGTCGAACCCATCTCGAAAACTCAACCGCCTATGCCACCCTCCTCGTTCCACGGCTAGGATATGATGTCGTCGCCGAAGTTGTTGATGAAGCAATCCGTACCCAAAACACCGTGCGTAAAGTTGTACTTGAAAAAAAATTACTCACCGAAAAAGAACTCAACACCCTCGTCGGTAGATATAAAACTAACCTATGATAGATTAGATGCCTTACCAATACGCCTACATCACCGGCTGCCTGATTCTTTTACTTGTCTGGCTTTTTATATTTTTGAAACGGAAAGATCTACGCCGGGAAATTATTTGGGCAAGTTTGGTCGGTTTACCTTTCGGTTTTATCGAGAAATTTTTTGTGCCTTTTTATTGGTACCCAGAATCACTGTTCGATCTAATGAAACAATACGGATTCGGCCTGGAGGGATTTTTATACAGTTTTTCTGTTGCCGGCATCGCGGCTGTTGGATATGAATTTTTAGAAAAAAGAAGAGCGGTAAAAATAAAACGCAATAAAAAACTACACCTCGGCCCGTTTCTTTTATTTATTTTGGTTTATGTTGGACTGGAAGTGTTTTTCCCTACTAAGCCTATGATCAACCTCTCCCTCGCTTTTATTTGTGGAATAATTTCAACTGCCCTATTACGCCCCGATCTATTAAAACAAATCCTGGCAAGTGGTCTAATTTTTGGAGTGTTTTACTTCATATTCTTTGTTTTTATAAATACTATGTTTAAAGATTTTATAGGCCAATTTTATAGTCCCCAACTTTTCGGCAACTTTAAAATTTTAGGTGTGCCGCTTGAGGAAATTTTTGGAGCTTTCACCGGCGGCGCTTTCTGGTCAACGATTTACGAATACACAAAATCCTACCGCGAAAAGAGAGTTAGTTAGTTTTAAAAGTTTCACTTCAAATTTTAAGTAAAAAAAGGCCGGACACTTTCGTGTCCAGCCCGTGTTATTCCTCCTCAAAAAACATTAAGCGGCGAGCGCGCAGATCTTCTGAATCGCCTGATTCCGGATTGCCAGTTTCTTGGCATCACGGTCATTAGCAACTTGGCGAAAAACCTGCCGCGCCTCTTCGATCGTGGCTGCAACTTCAACCAACCCGGCCAGAAGTTCCAACTCGATCTCACTGTCACCAGGAGTATCTTCATAGATCCCCCACTTCTCATCGAATGTGGCGGTGATTCCAAACCGCTCCCGGATTTCAGCGGAGATCTTCTCGTCAACCTTCGCCACGAGCTCACTGTCGTCAGAAACAGCGTTCCTAACTTTTCCCAGCTCTTCGGCCGTGGCGGCGATTTCGAGCAGCTCAGCCAGGAGTTTCGAATCGATTTCACAGTCATCTGGAGTTCCTGTGAAAATTTCCCACTTATCCTCGAATGTGGTGGCGGCTTCAAACCGTCCCATAATTCCGGCGTTGATTTTCTTATCAACCTTCGCCGAGAGTTTGCTGTCGTCGGAAACGCTGTCTCTGAGCTCCTTCAGTTCGTCTTCCATGGTAGCAGCCTCGAGCAGCTCGTCCAGGAGTTCCGTCTCAAGATCGTCTCCCTCCTCGAGATCGACGAAAATTTCGACTTTCTCGCTGAATTCAGCAGCATCTGCAAATCGCTTCCGAACCATTGCGTTGATCTTTCCCTTGGCTTCCTCCCCAAGTTTGCTGTCGTCGGAAACAGCGTTAAAAATCTTCCACAGCTCATCTTCCGTGGTGGCGAGTTGAAGCGCTCTAGTCAGCGCCACCACTTCGTCGTCACTGCCCGTATTAGCGCCGTCATACAACTTCCACGCTTCCTCGAATGTGGTGGCGGCTTTGACTTCTTCGTCGAACGGCGTCTCAACCTCAAACGCCCTTGCGATCAAGTCGGCGTCGAGTTCGGTCTTTTCAGCAAGCTCTTCACAGTTTTGATAGGTAGTCGGCTTTTCCATCTCCTCTTTCTCCTTTTCGTATCTTATGTTTAGAAAAACTACCTCAATGGTAGTGGTTAATTAGCTGGCCACATAATAATACCCACCAAGATAAATGTCAATAGTTAATTACTTAGTGGACGCAACACATCCCGTATAATTTTTCTCAATATTATCTTCCAACACCATCGCGCCATCCCCCTTGCTCCAAAAAACGAACGATTCATCACTATTCGCGTAACGCCCACCATCAGCCGAAATTGTTTGAGACAAATTGAAAGTTCGCCCATCGCTCAAAATAATTTTCACCATCCCCGAAGGGATCGGCGGTTCGCCTGGTTTCACCGGCTGGGCTTCACCCTTATAAAAAGTGGCGTCTATTGTCCCGCCGCCATTACAAACATAATTAGCTTGAGCAACAAAAGATAAAGAAGAAGGTGGAACAGGATTTTTGCCTTTATTCCTATTCACATACCACACCGCCGCCGCCAAAATAATTATTATTACAAAAATCAGTACAAGATTTTTTTTCATAGTTTATGAAGGCCTAAGAAATCTCAAGTAGAAAGCTATGAACACCAAGACAATACCAACATTCACTATCAACCGTCCCCAAAGATTATCTCTGAAGAACGCTAAATCTACACCGACTATGACGGCTACCATCACCGCCACATATAGAATAGGAAGATAACCTTTCATAACTTCAGTATAACACCAGTGTAAAAAACACCAACAAAATTTTAGCCAATTTAATCTAAAAATTTGAAGGTGATAATTAGTTGGTTAAAAATTGCCAGTCTCTGCTTGTCTTCCTGATATTTAGTAAAATTAGTTTTGTACATTAAGTACGCATTAAACACTTTGCCGCCTATTTCAAAACTAACACTTTTCACTTCGATTGGTTCCACTGCCGCCTTTGGCAATATACTAATCACAACACTCTGTTTATTTATTATCGCTGCTGTTTCAGAAATAGAACCAGCTTCTATCCCTTTGTTAAATTTTTTTACAAAATCTTGTAGTGATTGGCTCGGCAAAAGAGTCCCTATGTATTCAACTCCTCCGTATCCACTTTCATTTGTAGCACCTGGGCCAAATAGGACATTCTTAAAATTATATTTATTAGTTACCGTATTCCACTCTTTTGGATATTTAAATAGATATTCGCCCTCCTCATTCGTGTATGTTTTCCAATCAATAGTTTCATCCGCTTGAAATCCTAGGTAAGAAGGGCAAACAACTGTGCATTTTGTATTAAGACACAGAGTCGCCATTGGACAACGAGAAAGCGCCGCGTATTCCCCCGGAGTTACGCAATCACTATTTTTTATACACGAGACATCCAAAACTTTTTCAACTGTATAATTATCAAGCGTATAACCTATGGGCAATTTAATTTCGCTGTTCTTTTCCGTTCGAGGTTGTTTATTCAAATTGACCAAACAAAAAACTCCAACCGCTATAACAACAATTATAGCAATTATAATTCCTAAGAGCTTCCAATTTATTCTCTCCTTGGAAAAAGATGGCACGTTAAACCGTTACTGTTCCGAAACGTCGGCGATCCCATAGAAACGAGAGAAATGCGAGCGCGGCAAAAATGAACGGTATCCAATAACCTGGCAAATAGAGACGAACGATATCCCAAAGGCTTATCCACTGAATCGAGACCGTGCCCGTCACTGTCGCGACATTATCAAGCAACGCCTTATCCTGTGTCTGTACAGCTTTCTGCCAATCCTGCGCATTTTTAATATTTCTATCCGCGTTGCTTAATTGCGCCGTATACAATGTATTCTCACTAGCGAGACGTTGCTTAAGAGACGACAAATCATCGGTCACGGCTTGTATCTGAACCAATATCTGAGGCGTTTGAGTCTCGGCACGCAAAGTTACAAGCTGCTGTTCATCAGCATTAATCTTTGACTGAAGCGACTGCGCGGTATTTGAATGAGTACTGACGATTTTTTGCCGCGCCGTTTTGTAATCTGAAAGAGCGGTATCAGCCTGCTTTTGCTGTTCTTCAATACTCAATTTTTGCGGCAAGAGATTCTGGGATGAAATATTAGTGGTAAGAAACCGGCCGCCAACAAGACTCTCAAGTTCGGCACGAAAGGCGTCGTATTTATTAAATGGCACCGCGAAACTCACAAAACCATATTGCGGAGAACTCGATTCTTGATCAACGCGTCCTCCATATCCCCGCACCGTCGTCTCAACGCGACTTGTGAGTCCTTGCACATTGCGTGTGCGCATAGATGCGTTGTAATAAACTTTCAAAAATTCTCGCGTGTCGGTCACGGGAACATCTGGGTTTGGATACGGATAATACATACCCGAACCCATCTTATCTTGTTCAGGAGTATTCGAAACACCGTTGTCTTTTGCAGGAACGCCAGCAGCCATAGGCGGAACAACTCCCGAGCTACGCGAGTCCCCCATTATTCCTCCACCATACTGCGCGCTCGGACGAGAAATCGCGATAAAGGTGATTATCGCGAGGATCGCCAACACTATTGTGAGCCACGAAACTCGTCGCGGCCGAAAACCATGTGAATCAGTTTGATTATTAGTCATAGGATAATTTTACTCCTTTCCTCACTTCAAAACCAATGCATCTAATAAGTCTTACGGATTGTTAAGTGTATTTGTAACAAAAAGCATCAAGGTGGTTCATCTCGATCCGTTATTGAACTCTAATCTATAAGCTTTCTGCCAGTTTTTTATGTTTCAAATTGTCTAGGGATAGATCTATGTCTTTTATAATTTCATCAAGACGATGGTTGCTTTTGACATAGTATTTACTTACTCCTAAATCAAGATAGGATTGTATTGTTTTAGAGTTTTCATTATTCGAGACTACAAAGATGGGAATCTTTTTCCATCGTCCGCGATTAGCTCTGAGTTTTTTCACAAAATCAAGACCATCTTCTTTACCCGATAAACTATGGTCAAGCCAGATTGCGTCGATTTTTTCCAAATCCTCAAGATAACGAAGTGCTTGTTTGATACTATCAGTGGTAACAACATCAAAGCCTTTTTTTTCGAGCCCCGCATTAAATACCTGATCAACGCTACGGGCAGTGACAACACCAAAGCCTTTTTTTTCGAGCCTTACATTAACCACCTCGAGTAGTGGTCGCTCATCCTCAATGACTAAAATCGTTTTCTTTCTTACTAATCGTTTTTTCATGAAATTATTATGCAGAAATATTCAGCTTTTAAGTTAAATTATTTGCTTTCTAATTTTTTATAACAAAATTAGTTACTCTTCCGAACTATCTAGAGAAGACTTTATATCGCTGACGATCTCATCTAGCCGATGCTCTGCTTTGACGCAATATTTACTCACTCCCAACCGCAGATACGATCGTACATTACTATCGCTCGCAGTATTAGAAACAATAAAAATCGGAATCTTGATCCACTTACTACCAGGACTTCTAAGCTTTGCGACAAAATCAAGGCCAGTCTTTTCACCGGGTAAATAATGATCTAGCCAAACTACATCAATATTGCCAACCTCTTCAATGTAGCTCAGCCCTTGATCGACAGTGCGGGCGGTAATGACATCAAACCCAGCCTTTTCAAGCTTGGCTTCAATTATTCGGATCAACGGCCGCTCATCTTCAATAACTAATACTGTTTTATTGTTTTTAGGCTTGCTTACCATATATTCATTATAACACACTTTAAAAATTACCACTAGGAAGGGTCTTGATCCCCTTCTTCTTTTTTATCTCCCCCAACGGTAACGTGGCGTAAAATGTAGTTCCTTTATTCTCAACCGATTCAAACCAAAGCTTTCCTCCCGCTTGTTCAACTACTGATTTTGCAATATAAAGTCCCAGGCCCGTTCCTTCGGTGTCTTTTCCTATCACATTATCTGCTCGGAAAAGCTTGGTAAATATTTTATCTTGCTGATTTTTTGGTATACCATATCCTGTGTCAAATATTTTCAAGACAATATTTTTTTCTTTACCCAATGAAATAGAGATTCTAACTTTTCCGCCTTCAGGAGTATATTTTACCGCATTAGACAAAAGATTTTGTATGACCATGCGCAAGAGCTTTGGATCAGCTTGTATAAGAGAAATATTGTTCTCGAGCGAGGATGAAAACTTTATTTTCTTCTCATCAATTTGCAGCTTCTGCTCGTCAATCACGCTTCGAGCAAGTTTGACGATATCAGTTGGTTTTGGCTCAACCATAAATGTTCCCATCTCAATACGAGAAACATCTAAAAGAGTATTTACGAGATCAACCATCCTTTGATTGCCACTATAAATCTCCTCAAGATATTTTTTTTGCTCCGGAGTTATTTCACCGACATCCCCTGTTAAAAGCATTTCACTGTACCAATTGACGGTAGAAAGTGGCGTACGTAGCTGATGTGAGGCAAGGGACACGAATTCCGTCTTGGCTTTATCAATTTCTTTTTCCTTAGTAATATCTCTAAATACTTCAACTGCTCCAACAATTTTCTTATTAAGAGTTACAGGCGCTACAATACTACTAGCCGGAAAACGGCTTTTGTTTTTACGGATGTAATAAAATGGGTTGGTCAAATCGGCTACAAACTTCTGACCCGCCAAAACTTGAGTTAAAATTCTTTCCTTAAATGATACCTCGATCCCATTTAAATCCTCTCTGGGAACAACTTCAACCATGCTTTTACCAATAACTTCTTGTGTTTTCCAACCGAGCATCTCCTCAAAAGATTTGTTTATATAACTTATTTTTCCTTCTTTATCTACCACCACCAACCCATCTCCAATACTAGCAAGTATTGCTTCATTTTTAGACTTGATCTGTTCAAGATCTTTGGTACGCCGAAGAACATTATTTTCGAGTGTCCCATATAACCTTTTAAGCTCTTGGGCGGTCACCACTAGTTTTTGCCTGGTACTTTCCTTTTCCTTAGCGGTCACTGCCAGTTTTCGCCTAGTACTTTCTTTTTCCTTCGCGGTCGCAGCAAGCTGCTTAGCGGTCACTGCCAGTTTTCGCCTAGTACTTTCTTTTTCCTTCGCGGTCGCAGCAAGCTGCTTAGCGGTCACTGCCAGTTTTCGCCTGATGCTTTCTTTTTCCTTCGCGGTCGCAGCAAGCTGCTTAGCGGT
>JBAYLC010000001.1:0-286150 GCA_041664245.1 Minisyncoccota bacterium | reverse complement strand
GGAGCAAGAACCATCGGCGCACCCGGTTAAATCAGCGTCGTCGGTAATATGCACGCTTACCGGGACAGGAGTCCCGAGGGGATAGTTGGTGTATTCGGGGGGGGAAGTAAAAGTAACAAATGGTAGCGTGTTGGCATTTGCATTATCGTTCGTGTTGGCATCGTTGTCCTGATTTGTGTTTATTTTTTGATTAGCATCCAAAGTATTTTTTGTGGTCGTTTTGTATAATGCGTAGAAATAGTTCGGTTGCGCCGTTTCAACTTTCGGATTATTTTTTAACTCCGCTACGAGTTCGGGGATGTTTGTGTTTGAATCGAGTGTAACTTCTACCCAGGTCGGTTGCGATGCCGTTACCTTTCCCGCTCGGCTTTTGTCTCCCGTTGCATTTATTAGTGAGAAAAGAGCTTTTTGTTCTGTAACCTTTGGCGCCACCATAATGGTTTTTGTTTCCTGGCCGGATATTTCCCGCAAATCTTGTATAACTTTACCGGTATCTTTTGTTACGGTTATTTTTCTTGTTTTTGTAATAATTTTTGTGATAATGGCTTCACGATCACTCACCGAAGTGTCGGCTTTGAACTTTACTAGTACCTTATTATCAGCAAATAGTTGCGAGGCTGGTCGAGTAAAATCTTGGCCTACCTGGGCCGCCACGGCATTTTCAGAGAGGGAGGAAATCATTGGAAGTAGCGGGTTGACGATGAGTGAGAGGGCAAGGTAAGCGCCGACGCTTACCATTACTCCGATACTATCTTTGGAGAAAGGCGTCAGAGTTTTTTTTTGGGTGGTTTTAAAAACCGGATCTGAAGTTTTCATGTGAGTAATTATATATAAATAAGTTTATTCTACAATTATTAGATCGGGGGATGGTCTTTCGACGCGGCTTCCATCATTAGTGATTCTTCGTTAAAACCGCGGAATTGTTCAGCGCGGTTTTAGTAGGTAGGATTGGCTGCCCCGTAATTAGATCGAGTTTTTTATTTCGGTGCCAGCTTTTGATTTCGAACTCGCGTTTTTGAGCATCACTACGATTAGGAAATTTTTCGGTGTGCACTATTTTTACGACAGGATGGACTCGAGTATAGGCGCCACCTTTTTTATTTTTGTGTTGCTTGAATCTACGTTCTAGATTGTTGGTAATACCTGTGTAAAGACTATTGTCAGAACATTTGAGAATATAGACAAAATACATAATACATTGTAGTCCCTTCTCGCTTAGCTCTTCGGGACAGTTGATTTTGCGAGCGTTTCACGCGGCAAAATCTAACTGCTGCCCTACTTTACCCCGCCAAATCTATTTTCGAGCATTGCTGGGGGACAGGGATTCGAACCCCGATACTCGCCTTCAAAGGGCGATGTCCTACCATTAGACGATCCCCCAGCAATGCTTAAAAAGCTCTTACTAAATTTGGCGGGGCAAGGACGACCCCGCATTGTATTAATTTTGCTTTTATATTGTAATCGGAAACCTCTTTTAAAATCAAACGATTTATTAAATTTGGTTATTTCCAATTGTACGAATAGTAGTGGTTCGGGTGAATTTTAAAGTTGTAATTCCGAGATGATTAAAACTAATCCACAAAAATGGCGATTTTTTTGGTCGAGAATGCTAGAATTATTTGGAATGCCGTCTTCTCCGAATTTCGGAAGAAACGGATGTTTTGCGTTATGATTTTTTTAAGGAAAGTTTTTAAAAAAAATAGATTTTTTATTCGCAAAAGGCATGGGGCGGTTGTTAATCTTAAGCCTTCGCCGCGATGGAAAAAATCAATTTTATTTTTGTCCGGGTTACTTATCGGTTCGATTTTTCTTTTTGCAGTAGATCGAATATTCACTTTGGCTGAAGTGGCGGATTTTAATCCTGCAACTTGCCTTGGCAGTTGGCAGAATCCGGAAAATGCCCAAGGTGGGCCGGAAAATTTAGATAAACAAACCGAATCTGTTTCTTTCACGGCGGAAAATTCCGCAACTTTTGTTAATATTGAAAATCAGATTTTTTGCGGCCAATTTCTTCCCAGCGATTATAACGGAGAAGGTGAAATCAAAAATGTCGGCCTGACTTTGATTTGGGGGGCGAAAAATTTAGATGAACCAGTAATTGAAGAAACAAAGCCCAAATTTATTGAGGCAATCGAAAGCACTTCGACGGCGAGTAGTACGGCACCAGCTGATAAACCGAGCGAGAGAAGTGAATCCAGTACTGTTTCCGGTGTTTTTAGATTTCCATTTACCGAATTAGCTTTTGCACAAGACGTGGGTGCGACTACTTTGCCCTCGGTACCTAGCGAACCACCAAAATCAGACAATCCTCCGACGCCTATCGAGATTTCTACTCCGCCAGCTGTTGATAATACAGTGATTTTGCCAGCACCTATTTCTGATTCTCCAAAAAACGAAAACGGCGTGAAAAGCGAAACCGAAGAAGTGGTGCCATCTAAGGCGGCTGATACAAAAATTTCCGAACCGGAAGCTACAACCCCGACCTCCTCCGAGGTAATTGGTCCGGCAATTGTGGCACCGCTTGAACTAATCACTAGCTCAAGCGAGGCAGCGACGGTGCCAGAATTTATTGCGACCTCAACGGTTTCGACTACACCGATGGATGCGATAGTACCTTTGCCTCCTGACGATAACTTTTTGGAAGTTCGGTATAGCTTTGACGGACAAACCTGGTTGCCGCTTCAAAAAGTGGGACCAAACAATTTTAGAAATTTGACGATTAATTTGCCGAGTGTTACCTGGGAGGAGCTTAGAAAAATTCAGATCGGAGTGTTCGGAATTTCAAACACACTCGAAAAGTTGCCGAAAATTTATCTAGACGGAATGCTTTTGGAGGTTCAGTATGACTTGGCGCCAATTTTGCCGGAAACAGAAAAAAAGATAGATAAGGGGCCGGTTTCGAAAGTAATTTTACCATCCGGTTTGCCGGTTATTGTTTTACCAGATGGTCAAGGGCCAATTGCGATGCCTGACGGAAGAGAAAATTTCAAAGGAGACGAGCCGGCGAGTTTCGATTTTGATTTGGAAAATATTCCAGTTCCTACTTCCGCGCCGGATGTTCAATTAAATAATTCTTCGGGGAGCGTAATGACGACGGGAACGGTTAGTTTGAACGATTTTCCCAAAAGGAGCCGAGGATTTTGGGGGGATATGAAGGCGACCTATGAGGGAGTTTTGTCTGATTTACGCCGCGGACGGGATTTTTTCACATTGGGGAAAATTGCTAAAGCTGATTCTGGAGGAAGTGCAGAAGGGGAGATATTAACGCCCCAAAACCCGATGATTGCGCAGGTGGTTGATTTACGGGACAGGCCGACTGATTTTCAGCCGAATTTACTTGTGGTTAATAAAAAACTAAGAATTACTTTTTCAGAGGCCGGAAGAAATTTGAAACCGGGACGTTACAAATTGAAACTTTGGATTTTAGGAGAAGGGGCAGTTTACTACAGCGAGCGCAGTTTTTTATGGGGGGTAGTGGCAATTAATTTCAATAAATCGATTTACACGGTTGGCGATTCGGCGCGAATTGGTTTTGGAGTTTTAGACGGCGGGGGGCACACAATTTGCGATGCGGCGATTGATTTTAAAGTAACAACGCCAGCCGGGAAAACAATTTCTTTATCGACTCATAACGGTTCGATTGAGCGAGCTGATTCGTGCGCTCCGCAGAGTGTTACGAATGAACCCGATTACATTGCAACTCTGCCTGTTTTGGAAGCGGGGAGTTATCAAGTAACGGGAAGTGCGCGGATCGGGCATGATTCCCCGATGACGGTTGATGAGGTTTTTGAAGCACAAGAAAAACCACTTTTTGATGTGGAGCGTTTCGGACCGACTCGAATTTATCCGCCGGCGATTTATCAGATGAGAATAACAATTAAAGCCAATCAGGATTTTTCGGGCGTGGTTAGTGAATACGTGCCGGCGGTTTTTGAGGTAATCGGCGGAGGAATAATATTGAACGATAACAACTTGAATACAAAAACGATGCAGTGGAGGGTAGAGATGAAGCAAGGAGAAGCGAAAGAGCTTTCCTATGTTTTTAAAGCGCCGGATATCAGTCCGGAGTTTTACCGGCTGGGACCGGCGGCTTTTAATAGTTGGGTACAAAGTTTCACAGCGGGGAGTTCAACACCGGCGGAGGCGATTTCTCAAAATGATATTGGCGGAGAAGTTTTTAGAGAAGCAAGATCGTGGCAAATTGCGGCGGACGCGGCGGGGCAGATGATTCTGCTTTGGGACGGAACGTCGGGGAATATTCCAAGCGGTTGGACTTGTATCTCTTGCGTGGCGGCGGATCCATTTTTCAATGTTTTTCCTCGAGCGAGTTCAACTTACGGCACGGCTAGTTCAAGCGCGGATACGCATGAGCATACGATGACTTGGACTGGAACCGAAGCTCCTGATCTTCTTGATACTCGTACGAATATTGCTACTCCGTCTACTCTGACTAGCGATACACATACTCACACATGGCCTAATATAACCGCAACGGCTACTAGTCAAGTTCCGGTATATTTACAACTGCTTTTTATTGAGGCGGCCACGACTACTCTACCCCAAGGAGCGATTGGGATGTTCAGTATCGCTTCAAGCGCCTTGCCGGCTAATTGGTCTTATTATTCCGAAATGCAAAACAAATATTTACGAGGCGGGAGCGCTACTTCAACCGGAGGGTCGGCTCAGCACGGCAATATTATTCCGAACACTGGCTCTTCTTCTTCTACGGTAACTCTGAAAAGTGGAACTTTTAGTGCATCTGTTTCGGCTAATCATGACCACTACGTTTCTGGAACTTTAGATATGGCTTCAAATACACCGTCTTTTTATACCTTTACATTTGCTAAAGTTACGGCGGCGACGACGAGCGTGCCAAATAATTTGGTGGCGATGTTTGATAATACTAGTTTGCCGGCTAATTGGAGCATTATATCTAGCGCTGGCAGCTCTATCAGCGGACGTTTGGCTTTGGGGTCAAGCACGGCGGCGGGGACTGGCGGGGCAACTTTTCATACCCATACTTCTCCTGGCCAAGTAGAGGGGCGAGTGGCTAAAACTAGTTCGAAAGGTGCGGGCGGAGGTAAACCTGGTATTTCATTTTGCGACATGGACTGTTATGCCGCGGTTACTCATAGTCACGTGGTTTATTTTAATATTTCAAGTAGTACAGACAACAGTATGCCAATTTATCGATATGTTATTTTTGGAGAGTATTCGACGACCTCGCCGTCGCCGGTGATAAGTAATTTTGTTTTGAATGGCGGAAACAGCATCGTGCTCACCGACGGAACAACTACGCCGATTACGGCTAGTTTTACGGTGACTGATCCCCAAGGGTGTTCGGATGTTTTTACGAGCGGTGGCACGACAACGACTATTTACCGGTCTTCTGTTTCGGGTGGTTCCGCTTGCGCTCAGAACTTTTTGAATTGTTATCGAGTTGTGACGACGACAAATAATTGCGCGGGGGGAAATAGCGCCAAGGCGACGACAACTTTTGATGTTTATTATTTTGCTGATGCGACAGACGGTTCTTCTTTTTATCCAAATGATACTTGGAAGGCAAACGTGATGGTGAAAGACGGGTCAGGCGCTACTGACGCAACGACTACGCCAACTGGAGTAGAACTTTTTAGCCTGTTGGCATTTTCGAAAAGCACAACGACTTTTAGTTACGGAACGGTTCTGCCGAGCAGTACAACCGGCGCGGTTAACCAAAATCTTTCGTTTAAAAATACCGGTAATGTTAGAGAGACGATTGGAATTAATGCGACGGGAACGGCGATGGTTTCCGGATCTAATAGTATTGCCACTTCTTCTCAATGTTTTAATAATAACAGGAGATTTTCTATGGATGGCGGCGGCTGGACAGCGTGTTTGAATACTGCAAATCTCACTACATTGGATTTAGCACCAGCTACTGCTGTTAGTGGTACGGTAGGTGCTTGGTCAAATTCCACGGCAATAAATAGTGCATCGACAATTGGGATGGGCGAGACTCTTTCTGGGGATGGTTCGCGTATTTATCTCCTAGGCGGTATGGACCAAATCGATAATAGGACATCTTCGGTTATGACAGAAACTTTTGCTGGTCTTAGTTGGAGTAAAATTGGCGCTTTGCCAACTTCTACTAATTATCTCGGAGCAACTACAATCACTGGTAACGGCGGTTTTGATTATCTTTACGCGGTTGGAGGGATGGTATATGGGATTCCCGCGGTGACGACTTCTACAGTTTGGTATGCGTCGACTACCGGCGCCTCTATTACAACTTGGATGGCGGCTAATCCTTTGCCATCAGCCCGCGGTAAAATGCCGGTTTTAAATTATAACGGATATATCTACGTGGTTGGGGGAGCTATTGCAAATGGAGCGACGGCAACTAATACGGTTAATTATGCTTCGATTGATTACAATACTGGCGCTTTGGGATCATGGGGAACAACTACCGCTCTACCGACGGGGACTTATAGTCATGCCGGTTTTGCTTTGGATAATAAAATTTATATTTTAGGAGGGATTCCGCTGACTTCCACGGTTAGGTATGCCTCAATAGCTAGCAACGGAACTTTGGGCACCTGGACTAACACCACGGCTCTTCCGGCGGCACTTCGCAGTCATAGTGTCTCGGTTGTAAATAAAACCATTTATGTTGCCGGGGGATATTATTCTGGTTCTGCCTCGGCTACCTCCTCGGTTTTTTACGCGCCGATTAATTCGAATGGAACGGTGGGGAATTGGGAATTAACAACAGTTTTGCCGTGGAATCGCGGGGATCATTTCTCGGCAATTAATGCCGACAAACTTTTTATTTTTGGAGGTGAAGTTGGAACGATATCTACTGTTTCAACTTCTTCGGTGCTTCGCTCAACAATAACGAATGCCTCAACTGCCTTGAACACTTTTTGGGGATTCAAGGTACCGAATGGAACTTTATCTGGAACCTATAATAGTTCTCTGAATTTTACAGCTACAATTGGATGTTCTATTCCTCCTTGCGGAGGGGGTTAAACAATATTTTTTAGTTTTCCTGATTTCAATACAAAAAAAGAAGTTGTCCACAGTCTAATTTTCGCTGGTTTGTTATAATATATTTGTAGATGATTTTTTCTAACCTAGATTCTAAAAAGGGATTTTTTCCAAAAGTTGGCCTTAAGCTTTCGTTTTTGGTTATTTCGGTTTTTGTTATTGCTTTTTTGGTGGCGACTTTTTCTGGCGTGGGAGCGACGACTCCTAAGTATGCCGGAGCGGATGTAAGTCGGCCGGGTGTTTTTGGCACAGTGGCCGACTTTTTCGATTTAGTGAAAAGAGCTTTGGCTGATAATGTGACGAGTACGGTTATTGTTGGTAATGCCATGCCGACTATTTCTGTGCCCATACTTAATAATAACAATCCCATTACGCTAAATGAGAATATGGTGAACTTATGGACAGGGAATTCAACGGTTAACACTTCAACGTTGGCGACAACCACGGTGACGATTAGTTTTACTTATACCGATAACAATGGCTGTTCGGATGTTTTTACGAGTGGTTCTAGTTCGATTTTGCTCTATCGTTCGGGAATAACCTCCTCAACCTGTTTGACAACTCAAAATAATCAAAATTGTTATTTAGTTACGACAACGACGGCGAATAGTTGTACTGGTTCTAACGCTTCCGCGAATGCAACGGCGACTTTTGGGGTTTATTATTTTGCTCAAGCGACAGACGTAACTTCTTCCTATGCTAATCAAAATTGGTTGGCGACGATTATCATGCGAGACGGATCTAACGCAACAGGTACCATCGATACATCGGGGGTTGAGCTTAATACTTTAGTGGCAATTTCGGTGTCGACTTCTTCGATTAACTACGGGACGGTTTCAGCAAATAGCGATACCGGTGGCGGTACTTCAATCGCGACAACAACTAATTCCGGTAACTCTTCCGCAACGATTTCGCTTTACGCAAATCCAACACTAACGAGCGGAGCTAATACTCTGGCGACGTCTTCTCAGCGATACGCTAGTTCTAGCTTCGGGACATGGCCTGGTGGCGCTACTCAACTTACGGGATCGGCGGTGGTACTTACTGGGATAACCTTAACCTCACCAACAAGTACTAGCAATGTTAGTCAGGCGACTTTTTGGGGAGTTCAGATTGATGCTGGTACGCCGACTGGCACTTATACCGGAATAAATGTTTTCCAGGCAAATTTCGCGCCGTAATTGTTAGTTGATCTATGAAGATTTCGGGTGGTTTTGAGGGTTAGGAAGGAGTTCTGACTGTTAGGGTTGGGACTTTTTATTTTTTTATTTTGAGTTATAATTATTTGAAATGATATCTAATCTGGGTATGCCGCAAAAGGTGGTTCTCGTGGTTTTGTTTGTTGCTTTTTTTTGTTTCCCATTAATTTCTAATGGATTCGGTATTTCTCCGCCATTTTTTACGGCGGATAATTTAGTGAGGGGATCAACGTATTCCCAAACTGTTTTTTTAGTGAACGGCCAGCCGGATTATGATGTTGGAATTTCGACCGGTTTCAATTTGCCGGAGAGTATAAAAAATTGGGTGACACTGGATTCCGGTTTGGATTTTGTTATTCCTAAGGGCGTTCGGCAATTTCCGGTTAAAATTACGGTAACTGTGCCGCCGGCGGCTAAACTGGGCGCTTACACCGGGGATATTACTTTTACCACTAAACCGCCAAAGCTAGGACAGGTGACTTTTGCTATGGGGGTTAAAGTCAACGTTAGCTTAACGATTGGCACTGGTATTTATCATAAATTCGGCATTGATTTGGTTCGTTTTTTAGATATTGAACAGGGTTGGGATCCAAAGGTGTCTTTTAGATATAAAAACGAAGGAAATGTTTCCGAGGTAATCGATGGAGCTAATTTTGAGCTTTTAGATCGTTTTGGGGCTACTCGTTTGGCCTATATTCAGAAAACCCGAACAGAATCACCTGGTGATTTTCAGGAGGTGCCGGGTTTTACCCAAAAAGAAAATAATGTAATTGATTTTCCGGTTGGTTTTAATTTGGGTTTGGGAGAATATTGGGCTAGTGTGGCATTTTATAAGGATAATAAAATTATCGCTACTCAAAAAACTATTTTTCATGTTTTAGAAAAAGGAACATTATCGAATCCAATAAAGCAGTTTGTTGTATTTGTGGGAGATAATATGCTGTATTTTATTGGGATTTTAATAATTCTAGGTGGCGCGGTTTGGTTTTATCTTAAACGGCGCCGGAAAAAATAAGTTTTTATATCCTTAAAATATTTTTATTGATGAAATGGAATTTCGTTTTTGTTTCTGTCTTTCTTGTTCTGCTCTCTAGCTTCTCGTTTTTTTATTTTTTAGCGATTGGGGACAACGTGACGACTAATACAGATGTTACTTCGGCAGCGATGCTGACCCAAAACAGATATCGTTGGTACGATAATGTTGATGCTTTAACTCCAGTTTCTTCTCTGGCTGGCGAAAATACAAGCATTTCTACCCCCAGCCAGGGCAGCGTGATTCGTTTGAGAGTTAATTTGAATACCGGCGTTTCTGTGACTTCAGGGTTAACGTTTGTACTTCAGTATTCAAATTCAACCTCATCGGGATTCACAGATTTAACCAGTTCAACGGCTTGGACTTTTTATGATAACCCTAGTGTGGCGGATGGACAAATTATTGCGGACACTTTGCTTTCTGATTCAACAATCGGGGAATCCTATGGAGAATCAAATCCATCGGCGGCCAGCCCAAGCGCGTTTTTAGCCGGCCAAGCGGGGGAATGGGATTGGGTTGTCAGGAATAATTCCGCCCAGACTAATTCAAATTGGTATTTTCGAATGATTTATTCCTCGAGTACTGTTTTGGATAGTTATAGCAGATTCCCGACACTATCTGCGGTTATTACGCAACCAGCAACTTCAACGCCACCGAGCGGGGGAACAACGCCGAGTGGCGGCGGAAGTTTGATTTTTCCAGCTCAAACTTCAACCTTGTCGAGTAAACCCTATAAGCCAAGACCATCTTCACCGTGTGACAATCTCGCCTTACAGGTTGTTGATTTGAGCGGGGATTGCCGAGTTGATATTATAGACCTTTCGATTTTACTTTATTATTATGAACAAACTGGACCGCAGATTTCCCGTTATGATTTTAATGATGATAACGCAGTTGATTTTCCCGACCTTTCAATTTTGATGTTTTATTGGACTAGTTAATATTATGAGGAAAATAACAATTATATTTTTATCGAGTTTGGTTTCAATTTGTTCAATTTTTCCTTGGAATGTTTTAGCGGTAACAAATTTGAATATTTATTTTAACGGTTTACCCGATGTAGTGGCGATGGGAGATAGTTTTCCGGTAAAGATATTGGTTGATAGCAATCAACCGCTTAACGCTTATTTAGTGAAGTTTAGTTTTCCAAATGATGTTTTGGAAATAACCGGTTTTAACAATTCCGATTCGATTGTTGATGTTTGGCAAAGTTTGCCGAAGGTTTTCGAAACCGGAAGGGTGGAATTTGGCGGAGGAAGTATCAAGGCATTTTCTGGAGTTGGAGGAGTTCTAATGACAATTAATTTAAAAGCAATAAAAGCCGGAGAAGTAAAACTGAATTTTTCCGATACCTCATTTTATTTGGCCAACGGGAAGGGGACTAAAGTTTTGCCCCAGGCGAAAAATTTAATTTTCGAGGTGGGTAGTGAATCTAATCGAGAGCAGCTGACTTTGCCTGAAATTAAAGATAATTCCGTGCCAGACGTAAAATATTTGGCGATTATTCCTGATCCCCTAAATTCAGCGCGACAACTGCTTAGTTTTATGGTTGCAGATGCGGGATCGGGCATAAAAGAGACAACAATACGGACGAGGCGATGGTTTTGGTGGAGCGAAAATCAGCCGGCTGTGAACCCGGAGACTATAGCGAGTGCTGTTTGGGCGGTTGATTTCAGAGTGGCAGACAATAACGGTAATGTGAGTGAAAAGGTGGTTTATAATTGGCGGGCATTTTTTGTTCATACATTTTCTTTCTTATTTTTCAGTTTAATTATTTTACTCTTAGTTATAAACAAGCTTATTAAGAAAAAAAGGTATAATAAGTAAGTAATGAATTTACGGAGAACAGTTTCCGTTGTTTTGAGTTTAATTTTTCTGATTTTTGTTTTTGGAGTTAGTCTAGGCGATGTTTCGACGGCAAAAGCGGTCGGACTGGCTTCAATTTATCTCGGACCAGCCAGCGGAACTTTTACCGTTGGAAGCACTTTTACGGTTTCGGTTTATTTGAATACTGGCGGGCAGTCGGTAAATGCCGTGGAGGTTAATTTGAAGTTTCCAGCCGATAAATTACAGGTAGTTTCGCCGACGGCCGGGAAGTCGCTTATTCAGATTTGGGTTAATCAGCCCAGCTATTCAAATTCAGAAGGAACTTTGAAATACCAGGGAGCAATTCCAACACCAGGAATAAATACCGAAGCTGGACTCATCTCCACAGTGACTTTTCGCGTTAAGGATACCG
Source organism: Minisyncoccota bacterium (assembly GCA_041664245.1). Lineage (GTDB taxonomy): Bacteria > Patescibacteriota > Minisyncoccia > UBA6257 > 2-01-FULL-56-20 > JBAYLC01. The sequence goes on along the minus strand of JBAYLC010000001.1, from coordinate 274,650 downwards.
GAACGGCAACCGTTAGGATTTTGGATTCGTCGCGAGTACTTTTAAATGACGGCCGGGGGACCGATTTTTTAAGCCAAACTACAAACGGTGTTTACAGTTTGATTTTACCGCCGCCAGCTGGTCCGATCGTCACTTCTCCGACTAATTTGGATCAAAATAAGTGGTACGCGAATAAGAGCGCGGTTTTGAAATGGGAAGCGGCGCCGGGAACAACAGGATTTAGCTATATTTTAAATAATTCTCCAGTTGACTACCCAGACGATATTTCGGAGGGGATGAAAACTTTTGTGGCTTATAATAATCTCGCTGATGGGATTTATTATTTTCATATTAAATCCTTGAGAGAGGGAAGTTGGGGTGGCGTGACTAGTTTTGGCATTAAGATCGATAATACACCACCGGCTGTTTTTGATATTGAGATATCTCCTAGCGATTCAACAACTAATCGAAAACCGCTAATTTCTTTTGACACAACTGATCAAAATTCTGGAATTGATCATTTTGAATTGAAGATTATATCATTGGACAAGCCAGCAAGCGGAACGAGCGCGAGTTTGGATTCAGCTCCATTCTTTATTGAGGTGGTTTCCCCGTATGCGCAAGAACTTGAGCTAGGGCGGTATGATGTGGTGGTCAGAGCTTTTGATCAAGCTGGGAATTTTTATCAAGCCACAAAGCGATTGGAGGTAACTAATAAGCTGTTTGATTTTGTTAAGAACCAAGGCCTTAAAATTGGCGGTTCGTTTGTGATTAGTTGGACGGTGGTTTGGATATTCAGCATTATCATTATTATTTTGCTCGGATTTTTAGCGAGATTTGTTTGGATTTGGCATAGAAAAATCGAACACCAACTTGAAGCCGGACCAATGAGGAATCCTGACCTTGCCGAAAAAATTAAGGAATTAAAAGAAAAACAAAAGGATTACGGAGTGACAAACGGGGGGCCGATTAAGAGTTTGATAGTTTTTGGATTAGTTTTTCTTGTTGGCTTGGGTATGGCAAGTTCGGTTTCGGCGGCCGGAGCTACCACTAAGAACGATAATTCAATACTAATCGTAGAGCCGCCAATTATTAGTTTATTCCCAACATCAATTTCTAATGATGAGATACTTTATGTTGGCGGTTCCACAAATATCCAGAACGGAGAAATAATTATTTATCTCCAGAATATCGAAAGTGGAAGCGCGATTAGCCAGAATGTGAAGGCGGATAGTCGAGGAACTTGGTTTTATTCATTTCCAACTTTTTTGGATTCTGGGAAATATCAGCTTTGGACCCAGCTTAAGGCAGGCGAGGAACTTAGCCCACCCAGCCCGAGAATCGAGCTGGAAGTAGCGCCAACGGCAGTTCAGGTTGGCGGCAGTCGGATCAGCTTTGAAAAATTATATCTGACATTCTTACTCATTCTGTTGATTATTTCCTTGATTTTAATAATCTGGATTGTTTACCACTGGTATCATCGAAATAAGAAGAGGGGACAATTACTTAAAGAGATTAAGGAGGCCGAAGAGTCGGTGAGGCGGGGTTTCTTGGTTTTGAGGCGGGATATTGAAGCTGAGATAAATTTAATTGGAAGAGCAAAGATGAGCCGAGAGTTGGCGGTTGAGGAAAAAATAAAGGAGGAAAAACTACTAAAAGATCTCGATAGTGTAAATAGTTATATTGGGAAAGAGGTTTGGGATATTGAGAAGGAGGTGTGAGTTAGCAGTTTATAACTTCTGACTAGAACTAATAACTTATGGTTATAGTACAGTCGGTTTTTTGCCTTCAAATTGAATTTTTTTAAGGACTAGTTTCTCGCTGCTGATTTTGGTTTCTAAGATTTTCATTCGTTTACCGTTTTTATTTGTCCAGGTTCCTGGTTCTGGGTTAAGGGCGCGGATTTTTTGGCCAATAATTTTTGCTTTTTCCGGATTATTTCCCGATTCAGCTTCTTCTAGTTCTTTTTCCTTAATAAAACCATCGGCGGAAATGAATTTTTTTGTGATTGTTGCGTTGTCTTCATTTTGGACGGCGGAATTTATTTTTCCCTGTTCGAATAATGACAAGGTTTCCAGTAGTAATTTTGCCGCCGCGAGTGCTAATTTTTTCTCTAGTTTTTCGTAAGTTTCGTTTTCAATTTTGACTTTTATTTGCGATAGAACCGGGCCGTGATCAACTTTTTCATCAATTAGATAAAGTGTCACTCCGGTTTTGGCATCGCCGTTTAAGATGGCCGCTTGGATAGGAGACGGACCGCGATATTTTGGGAGAAGAGAGGGGTGAACACCAATAACACCGAGGCGGAAGAATTTGATTAGTTCCTTTGGGATGATGATGTTATAGGCCGCCACGATGGCGTAATCGATTTTGTGAGAAGATAGAATAGTGAGTATAGAATTGGGGTCAAGAGGGGATAGGTTTTTTAGCGATTCGGGCTGAATAATTTTAATTGGATATTTTTTAGTTAAAACTAGTTGTTTGGTTAAAGGGGGAGTGATGATTTTTTTTCTACCAACTGGCCGATCGGGATTACAAATTAGAACCTTTGGAATGTAACTATTCTCCACTAATTTTTTAATAATAATGGCCGCGAATTTTGGGGTGCCGAAGAAAACGAAATTCATATTAAGATGTTATAGGTTTGATATGAGAAGCTAGATGAGAAATTATTCAGTTTCGAGTTTTGGCGGAGGAAGCTCATAGAGTTCTTCGGCGGCGTCGGTGAATAATTTTCCATCGAGGTGGTTAGTTTCGTGTTGAAAAACATGGGCGAGCAGACCCCAGGCTTTGATTTTTACCGGTTTGCCATATTTATTTAGACCGGTGAGTTTTATCTCGATATTTCTTTTAATTTTTCCGAAGGTTTTTGGGACGCTTAAACAACCTTCTTCGAGGAGGGCGGTTTTTCGATTGCTGGTTTTTTCGAGCTTAGGATTAAAAATTGCGTAGAATTTAAATTCGCCTTCGGCGTTCGGGACTTCCGCCACAAAAAGGCGGTAATTTAAGCCGATTTGATTGGCGCTAAGGCCAACGCCGTTAGCCTGGCGCATAATGCGTCGCATTTCTCTTATTAGATCGTCAATTTCTTTTTTTGATAAAGTTTTTCCGCCAACTTCGGCGCTGCCATTACTTTTAAAAACAAACTCCTTGGTTTTTTTGAGGAGGACTTTTTTTTCGCTTTTATTTTGGATTGTATAAATTGCGTAGCTGTTTTCCGCCATAATTATTTACTAGCGATAATTTTCATAAAATACGCTCCCTTGTTTTTAATGTTTTGTTTTTCGGCGACTTCTTTGGCAATTTTCAGTAAATCATCGCTATTTTTTGTTTTGGCCAGTTTTATATAAAGCGCTTTGTGTTTTTCGTCATCAAGGATCTTGGCGATTTCCAGCCCAAAGAGTTGATATTTTTTATAAACCTTAGTTTCCTTGGCTCTTTGTTTTAAGCTAGCGATATAGTCTTGATCGAACACAGCTCTATTTTAGTTAATTCTGCTATTTTTTCAAGTTTCGATTTTAGGGAATTCGGATAATTAATTTGTCATATTTCTTCAGTTGCGTTAGAATTTTATGAGTTAAATTAACCATTGTGATTATGGAGAAATTAAAAACTAAAATATTAGTAACTATTTCGGCGGCAATAGTTTTGATTTTTGTATTTGCCGGCGGCTTTATTTACGGGCGGAAATTTCCGCAGAACCTTGTTATAACGGGAGCGTCAAATATTGAACCAACTGTATCGTCCACGGCTGATTTTAGTGTTTTTTGGGAGGCCTGGCAGAAACTAAATGATAATTTTTTAAATAACGCAAAAATAACAGGTCAGAAAAAAGTTTATGGGGCGATTACCGGTTTGGTGGGGTCGTTGAATGACCCTTATACGCAATTTTTTTCGCCGCCGGATGGAAAGAAATTTGAAGAAGATGTGAAGGGTAATTTTGGCGGAATTGGAGCGGAAATCGGCGTACAGAAAGGTATATTGACGGTAATCGCGCCGCTTAAAGATTCGCCAGCTGAAAAAGCGGGCTTAAAATCAGGCGATAAAATTTTACAAATTAACTCAAGCTCAACGTATGAAATTGCCATTGATGAAGCGGTTTCGGTGATTAGAGGCGAGATTGGAACTGTCGTGACATTGACTATTTCTCGAGAAGGTCTGAATAAACCAAAAGAAATAAAAGTTAGGCGAGATAAAATTATTGTTCCAACGGTTGATTTGAAAATGATTGGGGATATCGCCCATATTGAACTGCATGGTTTTAACGAAAACTCAAACAAATTATTTTACGAAGCGATGAATGAGGGGCTTTCTAAGGGAGCTAAGGGATTAGTGCTGGATCTAAGAGATGATCCCGGCGGATATTTGGATGTGGCGGTGGAGCTGGCTGGCTGGTTTTTACCGAAAGGAAGTTTGGTGGTAAAGGAGGAATCAAAGATCCGGCCGACTCAAGAATTTAAAACTGACCAAGATGGCCAACTGAAGGACTTTCCGCTGGTAGTTTTGGTTAACGGCGGTTCTGCTTCCGCTTCCGAGATTTTGGCGGGAGCGCTTCGCGATATCAGAAAAATTCCGCTTATTGGCGAAAAAACTTTTGGGAAGGGAACGGTCCAGGAATTGATTTCTCTTACGGATGGTTCAATGATAAAAATAACGGTGGCGCATTGGGTGACTCCAGCGGGGACAATACTTGAATCCGAAGGTCTTAAGCCGGATTTTGAAGCGAAATTGACCGACGACGATATAATGGCGAAGCGAGATCCCCAACTTGATAAGGCGATTGAGGTTTTGAAAAAAGAAATGGCGGCAAAATAAATTTATTTATGAAAGTTATTTTAGAAAAAGATATTGATGGCTTGGGAAAAAAATATGAAGTGAAAGAGGTTCCGGCCGGCTATGCGCGGAATTTTCTTTTACCGAAGAAATTAGTGAATTTGGCGACTCCCGAGAAATTGAGAGGACTTGAAAAATTAAAGGAGAAGCTTAAAAAAGAAGAAGCGGAACTAGAAAAAGATCTTCGGATTGCGGCAGAAAATATTGGCAGCCGGGAGTTAAAAATTTCTTTTCAGGCAGACGAGAACGGAAAGCTATTTGGCTCGGTAACGAAGGATGCTATTTTGAGCGCGCTCCGAGACCAGGGTTTTGTTACTCGAGAGAGAGTGGAGATTAAAATGGAACACCCCCTAAAAGAGTTGGGGGTGTTTGAAATATCGATTGATCTAAAGAAGGGGATTACGGCAAAGCTAAAAGTTATTATCGAACGTTCACCTCGGTAGCTCGGCGAATTCGGCCGTCAAATCTTTTTTTGGTTTTGGTGGCGAATTTAACGATTCCATCTTTTTTTGCAAAAAGGGTGTCGTCACCGCCGGTTAAGATATTTTTTCCGGCGATGTATTTAGTGCCGCGTTGGCGAATAATAACTTGCCCGGTCATAACTTTGCTGCCGTCGCTAATTTTAACGCCGAGCCTTTTAGAACGGGATTCGCGGCCTAATTTAGTTGAACCACCGGATTGTGTATGTGCCATGGATAATTAAATGATTTATGTACAACTAATGGCGGGACGCCATCTTTTTTGTCCTGTAATTTTAAGCTATAATGAGGGTCTATGTCAAGAATAAGGGGGTGGGTTGAAACTAGAAAAAAGGAAGTGATTTTCGTTTTAATTTTGTTTTTTGTGGCCGCCCTTAGTTTTGGTTTGGGCTATTTAGCCAATCGAGAACTGAACCACGCGCCGATTGTGATTGAAAAATGTTCAAGCTTATAAAGTTTTGTAATTAGATTATAAATAGCCGATTTTTTTTAATTGGTAATCATTCTCCCATTCCCAGAGTTTTTTGGCGCCCAAGAAAGCTTCGAAGTCTTTTTGCCACGAAGGAAATTCTTGAAATTCAATTTCACCTTTCATTTCTGACCAAACGTGGCGAGAGCAAAGCGTTCGCCCGTTGCGTTTTACTTTTTCACGGCCACCTTTGGTTCTTTTGGTGGCGCCGCAGAGGCCGCAGATTTGGTGCTGGTTGATTCTTAAAATCCAACGAGTTTCCAGATTGTGAAAATAATTTTTTAAGGCGTCTAGATAAGCCGCAGTTTGAAGATTGTAGTCGCGATAGATTGATTGGGAGGTTTTGATGTCTAGGACACCCCATTTGCCGTTGATCTTGGCGATGGCATCAACGGTGCCCGCATAGCGGTGGTCGTGGCTCACAATCCGCCTTTCGACGAATTCCGGCTGGGTTTCAATTTTTGTTTTTTCAAGAAAGTCTTGAAAAGCGATAATGGCGGGTTTTATCTGGTCGTTTACTTCGGGAGTTTGGCCTAAAAAAATTGCCTCGGCGGCTTCGTGAACAGCGGTGCCTTCAGTAGCGGATTTTTCTTTTACCGCTTCACCTTCGGCAAAACTATTCATTCCGGCGTAGAAACGATAGAGGGCTGGTTTGGCTTTAATATCGACGATTTTGGTTACGCGCGGATACCAAACGCCGTCGATAACATAACCGGATTTTTCTTTAAATTCTTCCGAATCAGTAAAGTACATAGTAAAAATTCAAGATTTTAAAGGCAAAAGTCAAAAGTGAATTTGCGATTTATTTTAACAATAATTTTGTGTATTCAGAAATTGTGCCGGCGCCCATCATTATTATGAGAGGTGATAGGTGTGAGGTGGCAGGTGGTAGGATTTTAGTTACAGCTGATTTTATATTTTTTGGGTTGTTCAGGTAATATATTTGCTTTTCGGGATATTTTTTAAGAATGGCGGCGGCGAGTTTTTCGGAGGTGTAACTGCTGTTTATTTTGTCTCGGCCGGCGACTTCATAAATTGGAGTCATAATTAAAATATCAGCGTCATTAAAAGCGGCGACAAATTCATCAAAAAGATTTTTAAGGCGTTTGGCTTGATGAGGCTGGTAAACGCAAATTATTTTATTTTTCGAATATTTTTGCCGAAAAGCGGAAAGGGTGGCTTTTATTTCAGTAGGATGATGAGCGTAATCATCAAAAATTTCCAATTTCCAATTTCTAATTTCTAATTTTCCTTTGAATTCCATGCGGCGCCAGGCGCCGGTGTATGACCCTAAGGATTTCAGAATAACCGCCTCTTTTATCTCTAAAATTTCTCTAGCAACGGTGTAAGCAGCTAGTGCGTTGGAGACGTTGTGCTCACCGGGAATTTTCATAATCTTTTTTATTTTTCCGGCGGCAATTTTATTTTTTTTGGCGCTATGCCAAAATATTTTTATATTCTTTTTTTGAGCTATCTTAGTGATAGGGGAGCGGAGAGAGTTCAAAATCTTGTTGTCTTGATTTAGAACGAAAAATCCGTTCTCGGAATTTTTAGCGAGAAATTTTAGAAAGGTTTTTTTGACGCTGGCCAGGTTTTTATAAAAATCTAGATGTTCTTTGTCAATATTGGTTACGACGCTTATAAATGGATGGTAGTTTAAGAAAGAAGCTTTCCACTCATCCGCTTCGAGAACAAACCATTTTGTTTTTCCAAAATGAAAATTTTTATTACCAAATTCTTTCAAGACCGTGCCGACAACAACATTAGGATCAAACCCACCGGCGATTAAAACTAGAGCGGTTAGGGAAGTGGTGGTACTTTTGCCGTGGCTGCCGGCAACGGCGATAGTTTTATAGGCTTTCGTTAAACAACCGATAGTCTCGGCGTAACTTAGAGGGTTGATTCCGATGGCCTTAGCGGCCAAAAGTTCGGGATTATCGGGTTTGATGGCCGAGTTATAGATGACCATTGAGGGTTTATGGGGTAAATTGGCCTTTTTATGCCCAATTATCACTTTTACGCCTTCTTTTCTCAAACTCTTGGTAATTTCACTTTCAACTAGATCCGAACCAGAAACAAGCCAATTTTGAGCTAAAAACCAGCGCGATAAGGCGCTGATTCCAATTCCACCAATACCAATAAAGTGAGCGCTAAGTTGTGTGGGGGAGGGCTTTTTAGGCATAGTTTCTTCTATTAGATATGTCGCACAATATAGCTTTTGCGACACACATTATATTCCTTTGATACGTATTCGATACCTCGATTAATGTTAAAGCTATTTTCTCTGCAACAGGTATAGATTATTTTCTTAAATTATATTAGTGATCCAGGAATATAATTGCCGAAACAGTTTCATTACTAATTCGAAAAGGCCAATAAGAAATTTAATAATCGTGGTGAAAATTCCTACCAAAGTATAGCCAGTGGTATTATAGAACCAACTTTCAATCGTTTGCCAGATATTATTTAATTTATCTTTAAACCACTCCCAGCCGAAACTAGAAACTTTTTCAGGCAGTTTGTTTATCTCATCCTTAATTTTTTGTGGGGCGCCGGTTATGGGATCTAATATTTGTTTTAAGCTGTCGTCGGAGTTTGGTAGGAGCGGTTTATCTTGAGCGGCGACTTTATTAGTTGTGATGCTAAAGTTACCTATTCCAAAAACAGCAATACAGAAAATAATTAAAATTAAACTATTTTTTTTACCCATATTTTTTTATAGATAATTTTCCGGATTGATAACCACACCGACGGGGACCAAACCGGCGGCGGGAGGCACTGATTGCATTTTAACACTCGGAGCCCAATAAAGGCCAAAGTGGAGATGAGCGCCCGTAGAGTAACCGGTATTCCCCGAATAACCGATTAGGTCTCCCCTTTTAATATTACTTCCGGCTGTGACTAATCTTTTCGAGAGGTGGCCGTAAAGAGTGGCAAAATTATCAGCGTGCTCAATTAGAATATAATTTCCGTATTGATATTTTTTAAAACTACTCCGATCGTTGTTATCGGAGGCAATAACCCGGCCGTCATCGGCCGCAAAAACTGGCGTGCCGATAGGCGTGCCAATATCCAGGCCGTTATGGGCTTTACCGTTGTAAAGACTGGAAACTTCGCCGAAGTGCTGGGTGATTCTCCCAGTTCCTCCGTTTGATTTGAGTTTTACCGGCCAAGCCAGGAGCCCTCCTTTTTTTGAGGGCAAAAGATCTGTATTAAACTTCGAGCGGAGCGAGTCCTCGATTTGGCTGATTTGATCAGCAATTTCATTTTGTTTTTTCTTTAGGTCGGCTAATTCTTTTTCGTAAGTACTTTCTTTATTCTTTGTATCTGCTAAAAGAGTTTGTTTTTCTCCCTCCTGGTCTTGAATGATCGACTTTTTATTTTCTAGATTTTTTTGGCGAAGACTGATTTCATTTTTTTTACTGCTGACGGTATCGATTTTATCAGCTTTTTGTTTTCTAAGATTATTCAGTTCGGTAATGTCGGCGAGTAATTGCGTGTTAAGTTTACTTAAGGACTGGGCCTCAAGCATGCTATCGGCCAGGCTTTTTCCTTTTAGAACAATCGTAAGAAGGTTTTCGTTAGTTTGTTGCAATGTTCTTAAAGTATCGCCAACGCTGGCTTTTTTGTTTTCGGCCGATTTTTCAATGTCGGTGATATCGTAATTTAATGTCTTGATTTCCAGATTTAATTTTTCAATATTAACTTTGTCTGTCTTAATACTTAAATTCAGTTGATTTATATTGCTTTTTATAGTGTTCAATTCTTTCTGGAGACTTAATTTTTCGCTTTTTGTGCTATCAAGCTTGTTTTGAGTTTCTTGCATTTGTTTGTTCAATTTTGCAAGTTCCTCATTCTGGATTTGAATTTTTTTCTCCAGTTCTTGGCGGGCTTGATTAATGGCGGCGGTGGCCTGATCCGAATTGGCGCTGGTGCTTGTGCTGGAATTTAAATCAGCTGTTTGGGCATTAGTTTTATTTATTTTATAAAAATTATTAGGGTTTAAAAAAAATCCCGAGATCAGTACGGCTGTAATTGAGAAAATTAAAATCTTTATTTTTTTATTATTCATCGCTTTTAAGTTTTTGGATTGCCGTTTCAATTCTCTTAAGTGTTTCATTTTGGCCGATAACTTCAGCAATAACCAGTGGGTCCGGAGAGGCTTTTTTACCAGAAAGGGCAACTCGAAAAGGCCAGAAGACCTGTCCCCTACCTAAAGTAGCTGCAAGACTTAGGATCTTTTCTTCGATTATTTTTTTAGTGAAATTATCTTTACTTGTTTCGGCGAGAATGTTTTTTAATTTCTCTAGCACGAGGAGGGTTGATTCTTCTTTTTCGTCTTTCCAAATTAAAATATTTTTCTGGTAATCCGGAAGAACAAAGAAAAAATCAGATAATTCGAAAAAGTCCTTCAGGGTCTTCATCCTTTCTCTTTCGGCGGAAATCGCTTTTAGTACGAGCTCGTGATCCTGGCGTATTTTTTCGCCGCTTATTTCAGTCAGTCGGCTGAATATTTCTTCGTCGCTTATTTTTTTTAGGTGTTGAAAGTTAAGCCAAAGAAGTTTTTCTAGGTTAAAGATAGCGCCGGCTTTTTGAACGCGAGGAAGACTGAATAATTTTAGCAGATCAGCAATTGTTAGAACTTCTTCCACGCCTTCGGGATGCCAGCCTAATAGGGCAATAAAATTAATAATTGTTTCTTTTAGATAACCAGATTCCCGATAACTTAAGAGCGAGGTTTCATTGTAGCGTTTGGAAAGCTTACTTCGATCGGGGTTTAAAATCAGAGGGAGGTGAACAAAAATTGGATTTTCAAATCCGAGAGCTTGATTTAAAAGAATTTGTTTTGGAGTGTTTGAAATATGATCTTCGCCTCGGATAACATGGCTTATTTTCATTTCGGCATCGTCAATCACCACGGCCAGATTGTAAAGGGCGGTTTCTTCGTTTTTGGCGATAACAAAGTCGCCAATTAAATCGGAATCAAATTTAACTTGGCCTCGAATAAGATCGTTAAATTCGACGGAAGTGGTCGGAGTTTTTAAGCGAATTACTTGAGACTCTCGACCGGTTGGCGCTTCGGTTAAGTTTCGGCAGTGACCATTGTATTTTGGAGGAAGACCCTCAATTGTTTGAGATTGAGCTTGAGCTTCTAATTCTTCTTTAGTGCAATAACAATAATAAGCATGTTTTTCTGAGAGTAGTTTTTCTATAAACGGTTTATAAATATGTTTTCTTTCGCTTTGGCGGTAGATTTCACCGTCCCAATCTAATTGGAGCCATTTTAGCCCTTCAATAATATTTTTTTCGTATTCAAGCTTTGAGCGTTCTTGGTCAGTGTCTTCAATGCGTAAAATAAGTTGGCCGTCGTTTTGGCGGGCAAAAAGCCAATTAAAAAGACAGGTTCGGGCAGAACCGATATGAAGGGGCCCGGTCGGTGAGGGCGCAAAACGGACTCTAACCGGCTTTTTTTCGGTCGGATTCATCAGCTTCTTATTATACAGTCAAATTTACTGCTTTAAAAGTCTCCTAAGTAGTTCCTTTATATACTGAAAGAAACTAATTTATTCTTAAAACCCCCCTAAATGAATGATTTCGTCGGCTATTATCTGCGCGGCGCCAGGTTTAAAAAAAGTCGCTGATAGTTCTCCCATCTTGGCTAGTTTTTGGGGGTTTTCAATAATCTCCCTTATCTGATTCATAAAAATAACCGGAAAGAGATTGTTTTCTTCGATAACCACTCCCCCGCCGGTTTTAGCAAATTCATAAGCGTTCAGGCGCTGGTGATCGCCAGCGGAATCAGACAGTGGAATAATTATGACTGGTTTTCTAAAAGCGGCAATTTCAAAAAGAATATTGCTGCCGCCTCGCGAAATAATTAAATCAGCGGCGGAAAGAGCAGTGGCTATATTCTGTTCAAAATAAGAAACTGCTTCGTAGCGGCGGGTGATTTGGGTTTTGGTGGGAATATCAACTAAAACGGCGCGCGACAAGTTTTTAACTTCTAAATAATTGGCGGGGCCGGTTTGATGAAGAATCTGCGCTTCTTTTATTAAATCTTCTAGATTTATTAAAATGAAATCGTTAATTCGTTTGGCGCCCTGAGAACCGCCTAAAATCAAGATCAATGGTTCGTTAGGATCGAATCCTAGTTCTTCTTTGGCGGCCGCCGAAGGTATTTTTTTATTTAACAAATCGGCTCGGATGGGGTTTCCGATAACAGCGACTTTGTCGGAGTTGAAATAATGGGCAGCTCGATCAAAACTAAGAGCAATTCGTTTCGCAATTTTTTTTGAGAGAAGATTTGCCATGCCGGGAACGGCATCGGACTCATGGATCATAACTGGGATTTGATAGAACCAACTCGCCAACACAACCGGAAGTGCTCCTGGTCCGCCCTTGGAGAAAGTCACATCCGGCATAAGGATCAGTATTTTTATAAGGGCCTGGAAGAAAGAGATGAAAAATTTGGGAATATCGATGAAGTTGGCGAAAGAAAAGTAGCGTCTTAATTTGGCAGAAATAAGAGAGTGAATTTCAACTCCCGCGCTAAGAAGAGCCGGTTTGTAGAATTCGCCAGTGGCGCCGAGGTAATGAATTTCCGCAGTAAAATTTTTTTCAGCAGCGATTTTTTTCAACTCAAGTGCAACCGCCGATAAAGGGTAAATGTGTCCCCCGCTGCCGCCGCCGGTGAGTAATATTTTTAAATTTTGACTTGTTGTCATAGGTTTATTTTTAATGATAGGTGAATCTAGAAATATTCATAGAAATTCCGGCCATAGTAAGGAAAACCGCCATAGCAGTTCCGCCATAGCTTATAAATGGTAACGGAATTCCGGTCAAAGGGAAAAGGCCGGAAATAGCGCCGATGTTGATAATAGATTGAATGCCAATAATTGAAGCAAAGCCGATTAATAAATATTGGCCGAAGCGATCGGAGAGATTTTTAGCGACCATAAGAAGACGAAAAACCAGTAATCCGAATACTACCACAAGGCTTCCTGAGCCGACAAACCCTAATTCTTCTCCGGTGACCGCAAAAATTGAATCGTCAATTGGAGCTGGTAAACGGCTCGCTTTTGTTTTCGACTCTCCATAGCCAACCCCAAAAATACCACCAGAACCAATAGCAATTTTTGCTTCGTTGACGTGATAATTTGATCCAAGATTGTCATTTTTTAGGTTTAAAAAAGTCATAATTCGAGTGAGGCGGTACGGGGTGAAGATAACTATAAGACCAAGAACCGCGACTCCTAATCCTAGAAGGACGGCAAAATATTTAAATTTGGCGCCGCTCGTAAAATAAATGATGAGGGCGGAACCAATTAAAATGACGACGATGCTGGTTGCCGGCTGAAGGAGAAGTAAAACAGAAATAACACCAACAATAACTAAAAACGGCAGCATTCCCTCTATAAATTTTCCCTTACGATTTATTTTTGAGTTACTTAACCAAGCAGCGAGGTAGAGAATAAAGGTTAGTTTTAAAAGTTCAGCTGGTTGAAATTGAAGTGACCCGAATTGCAACCACCTTGAGGCGCCGCCAGAGGCGACCCCAAATTTTGTGAAAACTAATGCTAAAAGGCAGATACTGCCGATCAAAAAAGGCAGGGCAAATTTTTTATAAAGATGGTAATTGATTTTATAGGCGAGGACTAATCCTATGAGTCCAATGAGGAGGCCGCTAAGGATTTGATGTTTTAGAAAGTAATAAGTGTCATTGAATTTAATTTTCCCAAGTTCGGAAGAGGCGCTTGCGATCATTGCCAACCCGAAAATTACAAGGACAAAAAATAAAGCCATTAAAAAGTAATCTGGATTATGACCGGATTTTCTGGATTTTAAAAACATAAAAAATTAGTCGCTGCTTTTTAGAATTTCACCTGATTTATTACCGATGAATTCTCCATCGCTTATGATTAATTGCCCATTGACCACTACGTGACTCACCTTTTGGTTTTTAAAGACGGCCAAATCGGCGCAAAATCCCGGTCTGATTAGGCCGCGATTTTTCAGGCCGATTTTATTGGCGGGTTCATATGTTATTTTTCGAATGGCGTCTTCAAGCGACATCAATTTATCTTTTTCAACGAAGGTCAGAAATTTAGTGAAAGTTGAGGTGGCTCGATCAGGTTTGAGGATTTTATTTTTCGAATTCTCTTTAAAACTGGCGGCATCAGAGGCTATTAATGATCTAGGGCTTTTGAGTGCTTGCTTCATTAATTGTTCGTCGATGTTTTTGTAGAAAATAATGGCTTGGAGATTGGTGGTGGTCATTAGTTTTAACAGGGCTTCTTTGTTGCTTTTTAATGAGTACAGATTTCGCACGTCTTTAAGGGATTGACCAACAAGAGAATCATTGCCAGGAGCCTGAGCCACGACAAAATCTTCAGGATTAATTTCTGGCAAATCTTTCATTATTTTATTTCTCATCCATTCATCCTGCAGACTCAGGCTCATGACTTTGGTATCGTCTTTTTGAGCCCAGACTGGCAGAAAAGTATATAATTTTAAGATTCTTTTTTTGAAGGGATATAAATTAAAGTGGAAATTAAATTCCGGAGGAAGTTCTTCGATTATTTTGAGTGCTTCTTTGTATTGTTTTTCTTCTCCTTCTACCGGTAAAAAGTGGCTGATAATAGTTTTGACTCCGGTTTCTTTGGTGATTTTGATTGTTTCCGAAATGGATTCCAGCAGATCTTCACCAGTTTTTCGAAGATGGGTGGCGTAAAGGCCTTTTCCGGCAGCAGTGATTTCGGCGAGATATTTAATTTCTGAATACGGTGTTTCTCGGCTTTGAGCATAACCAAGACCAGTGGAGAAACCGAAACCACCTTCGCGAAGGGATTTTTTTAGTATTCCTCCAAAAATTGCTAATTCATTTTTTGTTAAGTTTCTTGGAACTTTTCCGATTATTGCTTGGCGGATAGTGGAATGGCCGACAAGGGTAGTGAAGTTTACACCCAGCGGTTTTTTTCCGAGATGAGCTAAAAATTCCGCCATTGAATGCCAGTCAACATTTACTTGATTTGTATCGGCCCATTCTTCAATTGATTCTAAGCTGCCGTAAATTAGCGGGGCTAACGAGGCACCGCAGAGGCCGCCGAGAATAGTAGTTATCCCCTGCTTTAAAAAATCTTCTTGTTCTGGATCGGTGAATAAGCTTAAATAATGATCAGATTCGGTGTCGACATCGATAAAGCCGGGGCTAAGGAAGGACTCTTGGCCGTCAATAATTTGGTCAGCTTTTTTATTAGGGAAATGACCGATGGCGGCAATTTTTTTCCCGCTAACAAAAAGATCTAGTTTTTCTGGAAGCGGCTGGTCGCTGCCTATAATTTGAACGTTTTTAACAAGGAGGGTCATTTGATAGATTCTCGTCTTCGGCTTAATTATAAGATATTCTAAAGAAAATATGAATTTACAAGAGATAGTTAGGAATTTGAGTGATGTTATTTCAGTATTTTAATTCATAAATTTGGAGTTTATTATCAGCAGTTATAATTTTAATAGTTCCATCTTGGTCGGTGCGAAATATTTTCTTGATTGTAGACGAGGTAAGACGAGCTAAGGCTTCCTCGGTGGGATGGCCATAGCTATTTTTGGCGCCGACTTCGATAATTGCGATTTTTGGCTGGACAGCGTCCAGGAATTCATTACTCGATGAATATTTTGAACCATGATGGGGCACCTTAAGAATGACGGAATTAAGAGCACTAGAAAAGTTTTTCACTAGATATTTTTCGGTGGTTGAATCAATATCGCAAGTATACAAAACAGAGAGATTTTCGGTTTCAAGTTGAATGACCATACAACTGTCATTAGTTTCACTACTTTGTAGC
This sequence comes from Minisyncoccota bacterium, assembly GCA_041664245.1. GTDB lineage: Bacteria > Patescibacteriota > Minisyncoccia > UBA6257 > 2-01-FULL-56-20 > JBAYLC01. Next base: position 259,048 of record JBAYLC010000001.1, on the reverse strand, counting down.
AGTTCGTTAGTGGGCGAAATAATTGAGAGAAAATTTTTCCCGGATTTTATTTTGTCCCCAGAAATAAGAGTAATAATCGGAATATTTTTCTCTTTTGCATTTTTTTCAAATTCTTTCCATTCAGGAAGATCGGCAGTTTGGCCATTAGTTATGAATGTCCCAACCGAGTAATTTTTCAACAAGTAATTAAAGCCGTTGAAATGATCAAGTTGGGCATGAGTGATGAGAGCAATATCAAAATAACGTTCGCTTGGAGAAATTATTTTATCTAATTCGCGAACAATTTTTGAATCCGGTCCGGCGTCGGTAATAATTTTGACGTTTTGGGGAAGGACTATAAGTTCGCTATCTCCTTGTCCGATATTAAGAAAATATAAAATAGGATTGATATTCGGTCCGACAAAAACTATCTGATACCAAACGAAAATATTAAGAAAAATTAAAGCTAAGATGAGAAGGAGGCTGAAATTATCGAGTTTCATTTGAGGAGTTTAATTTATTTTTAGAATTTGATTTTAGAATTATAACTCCGATCAAGATTAGATAATAAGCTAGAAATGTAATTTTGGAGTTAAAATAGTTTTCTATTGGAATTCGAAAAGAAGCGAAAATTTTGATAATTTCTATTTGATAAGCTAAAAAGAGATGCAGAATTTTTGAGATGAAAAATCCGAAATAAAAAGAAATTGTCGAAGCGCAGAAAAGAATGAGCCCGAATAGCATTGTGATTGGAACTATTGAAAGAATAAGAACGTTAGCAAGGATAGCCGTTAAAGAAAAATGGTTAAAACTCTGGATGATCAAGGGGGCGACAGCTAATTGAGCTGAGATGGTAGTCAGAAGATTTTCTCGCCACGAAAGAAAGTCGGTTTTTTCGTCTATGTTTTTAAATAAGATTTTTTTAAGTGCTGGAGCTAGATAGACTATACCCAGTAAACTTAAAAAAGATAATTGAAAAGCAAGATTGTAAAAGATTATTTTAGGATTGATCAGAACCATAACGGTGGCAGTAAAAATTATAATGATGGCGGTATCATGCGGACGGCCAATTTCCCTAGCTAATAAAACAATAAAACCCATAAGAGCGGCTCTGACTATTGAGACTTCGCCGCCGACCATAACGACAAACAGGATGATAAAAGTTACCGTGATTAGAAAATTCAAACGGCGAGAGAGAAACCTTTTTAGAATCGCACTGATGCCTAGAATTAGAATGGCGATATTGTAACCAGAGAGCGCCACTAAATGAGTGGTGCCACTTTGAGACATCTGGATTTTTAATTCATTTGAAAAATTAACTCGCGAGCCGATGGTGAGGCCGCTTAACAGAGCGGCTTCGTCGCTGGGTAGATATTTTTGAAATTGGCTGATAACATAATTTTTAAAATTGATTAGAACCGACTTAGGGTTTTGTGTTTTAGCGTGGCTGATTAGTTCTAATTTCGGAAAAACCAATTGAGGGAAAGTGGAAATATTCTCTCGGGGTTCCATTTTCCCCGTCGTTTTGATTTGATCGCCGTATATTACTTCCTCTAAAACCGGAATGATTATATTGATGCGGCCGCTTTGGGGCGGGAGTAAATCGACGGTTAATCTTTGCGATTTTTCATTTAATTCTGGCTCTTTGATAACTATACCTTCGGAAACGGTATTGTTTGAATAGTTAATTTTTTCTGAATTTAACTCTAGATTAATTCGAAGATGATAATAGAAAAATCCGGTAAATATAAAGAATAGAATTATAACTTCGAAGAAAATTTTTTCGTTTTTTCGAAATCTATTTTTTCCAAATTTTAAATAAAATATTAAGGAAAAAGTGGAAAGAAGTATAGTTAAAAATAAGTTCCAAGAAAGGCTAGCAACGATAACACCGAAGAGAAATGCTAATCCCCCGCTTAAAATCAGGTATTTTTTCGCCATTCGTGGATTTTTTGGTGATGGCCGGTTAAGAGTATTTTTGGAACGGCTAATTTTTTAGTTTTATATTTTACTTCGGCGGGTTTGGTGTAGACTGGGTAAGAACCTTTTATTGTCTCAAGAGATTCATATTTGCCCAAAAAACCCGGTTGAAAACGACTTATTGCTTCGATCAAAACTAAGGCAGGCAGCTCACCACCGCTTAAAACGAAATCCCCTATTGAAATCTCTTCATCAACAATATATTTGGCAACTCTTTCATCGATACCTTCATAACGGCCGCAAATTAAAATAATTTGATCAAATTGGGTTAGTTTTTGAGTTTGATTTTCATCTAATTTCTGGCCCCGAAGGCTGAAAAGGATGACTCTAGTTTTTGATTTTTTTAATTTTACTTTTTCAACAGCGCGGCTGATCGGATCGAACTTCAAAACCATTCCCGGACCGCCGCCGAATGGCCGGTCATCTACTTTTCCGCGGCGGTCGTTACTCCAGTCGCGAAGATTATGGATTTTTACTTCAATAATTTTATTTTTAATGGCGCGCTTAATCAGTGATTCCTTCAGGTAAGAATCGAAAATATTTGGGAAAATAGTGATGATATCGAAGCGGATTCTTCGAATCGGCTTATTCTTTTTCAATTTCTGGTTCTGATTTTTCACCATCATTTTTTTTAGGGAGATTAATTTTACCCAAGGACTCATTTATTGATCGGCGTAAATCTTCAATATTAACTTCTTTTTTTGGCTGGCGAGGAAAATTTCTCTCCTCTTTGGTGTTTTTTTCGATGAATGGTTTCGGCTGAAGCAAGCTTTCAATCGGTTTTTCATCCCGCCTTTTAATTTTTTCCTCAAAATTGTTGGCACCCTCGTTCCATTCTCCGGAAATTTTTTCTTCAACGATGGTTCGGGGTGTACCGAATTTATTTTGGGAATTTTTAATTATTACGTCTTTGTAAGAAATTAAAGGGTCTTTGCGGGGCGGAATTGTTTGAGCGGAAAAAGGGCGATGCGCAACGCCGTCTATCATCAGTTTGATATAGGCGTTGTATTTGGCGAGGTTAACCAGGTCGGTTTGTTCGAATTCCGGCATAAACTCTTTTTCTAAAAATTCAGCGTCGGTGGCGCCAATTCTAAAACTAACTAAGGTGCCGACGTTTCCAAAAATCGCATCTCGGACTTTAGTGCTATCACCGGAGACTAATTGACCGATATATTGATGGGCTAACACTAAGCTAAGGCGGTATTTTCTGGCTTCGGACAGAATATTGGCGAACGACTCCGTAGCAAAATTTTGAAATTCGTCGACGTAGAGGAAGAAATCACGCCGTTTGGATTCCGCCGTATCTACTCTAGACATGGCGGCTAATTGGAGACGAGTGATTATCATGGCGCCGAGAAGAGCGGAATTATCTTCTCCGACTTTTCCTTTTGCTAAATTGACTATCAAAATCTTTCCTTCATCCATAATTTTTCTCATTTTGAGTGCTGAACTAGGCTGCCCCATGATATTTCGAATTAATGGATTAGAAACAAATTGGCCAACTTTATTTTGAATAGCGGCTAAGGCTTCAGTTTCAAATCGCTGGTTATAGCGGGCGAATTCCTCGGACCAAAAAGCCTTAATGACTGGGTCTTTCAGGCCGCTTACAATTTTTTTTCGATATTCAGGCTGGGAGAACATTCTCATTATCCCCAGAATTGTAGAGTTGGGATATTCCAAAAGAGCGAGAAGGGTGTTATTCAAAATGTATTCCATTCGGGCCGACCAGGCGTCTGGCCAGATTTTTTTGAAAACACCCATAATGCCCGATGCAACAAGGTGGCGAAACTCATTCCCAACTTGCTCGAGCGGGTTAAAAGCGATTGGGTAGTCCAAATCGGCTGGATTAAAATAGATTACATCGTCGAGCCGTTCCTCAGGAATGAATTCTAAAATTCTTTCGGCTAATTCGCCGTGAGGATCAACAATGCCGACTCCCCGGCCTTGCTTGATGTCGTCGATGACCATATTCTCGAGAAGAGTTGATTTACCAACGCCAGTTTTACCGACGATGTAGATGTGACGGCGGCGGTCATCGATTTTGATGCCAAAAGTCTTCTTGTCGCTTCGAAAATCGACCTGGCCTAAAATTGTTAAATCGGGTTTTTCTTCTCGGTCACTCATTTTTTTAATCAACTAACGGAAGAGTTGAGGGGGGGCTTCCTTTTTTTGCTTCGGTTCGGTTAAGTTGCGGTGAGGTAATGTTCGTGATTGGGAAGTGATAAATTGTCGCCAATTCTTCAATATTTAAAATTGCTTTTTTAGTACCCAGACTTTTCCAGGTGTATCTTTCGTAAATTATACGCCGACGCAGATTGAGGCGTAGTTTTTTAAACATGCCATGAACCGCGCCGGTCATAGTCTTTTTATTCGGCCTTAAAAGATTAAGATTTTGAGTGCTGTATTGACGAAAGGCGCCCATTATACCCATGACGTTATCGCGGCTAAAACTGTCCCGGCGGTCGATATAAAGGAACCTAATCATAGTTTCAAATCCCAACTTGGCCATTTTCTTCTCAATTCCTTCGGCGGCTTCTTTTTCGCTTGGACTCAAAACGACAAACTTAAAATCCTTATCATTTTTTTTCTTTTCAACTTCCAGAGAGGGATGTTCAATAGGAGAGAGAATAGCCTCTTGCATAGAAACGCCGAAGAGCGGTGGACCGGCTTCTTTCTTTTTATCTCGGCCCATTATTTTGTCGATAATTTCTTTGCCTTCTTTTGTCCACGAGTCGTCAATGGGGCGAATTATAATTTGAATCCAAATTTGTTCGTCATTTTTTAATTTGGACATAAGTTCAGTTAGAATACCGATAGAATCAACTCGCCGTTCTTCAATCGGATCCTCGAACATTATATAAGTCCGAATCGGATATGGGTTGGGTTTTTGAAGATAAAATTCTATTCCGAAGAGGTCAAAAATTTTATTAGGGAGAACTGCCGGCATTTGCTTAACGTAATCTTTGGAAGCGGGAATTTCAGTAATTTCTGCTTCTGGATATTGAGAATAAATGGCGGACTCCATCAGGTTTTGATGCTGGGCGGGAACTCGAAGATAGAAGTGAATATCCCCGCCGATACCAACCATCTCAAAAACCATCGGCCATTCCCTCTTACCTTCCCAATGCCTCTCTAAAAATTTTAGACCGTAAGAATAGGGAGCGTGCGCGGCAGCGAAGATTTGCTCCATTGAGCGAGGAGTCTGGAGAACGTTTTTAGGAACTTTTATTTCCAGAAGTTTCCAATTTATCGAACTTAAAAATTTAAAAGTAAGGTATTCTTCCCACCAATGCCAAAATAGCATGACGGCGATGACAAGAAGGACGATCCACCAAATCTGATCCCAAACCGATCCGAAGGTTTTAGAAAAATCACGTTCAATATCGAGAAAGAATTGTGAAAAACCGTTCATTACCTTTAATTTTCTCAAATTCTTCGCTGAATAGCAAACACCGCTAGAAGAATTAATTCTAACGGTGTTTGCCTAAATACGGTTATATTTTTTTACGCTTCTCGTATAGTGTAGCGCCCATCCGAAAGACGGGAAAAAACTTTTCGGTTTTGCAGATTAACGAGGATGGTATTTGGTTTTAGTATTCTTTCCTTTTCAACGGCTAGTGAGATTTCTTTTGGTCTCATAGGACCGTCAGATTTAATGATCCGCTTTATCACCTCTTGTACTGTCCCCGGTTTATATCCGTTTTCAGCTAGAGCGTAGGTTCCCCGTCCGACTAGAATAAACCGGGAATCCTTGATTAGCTCATTATGGACGGTCGGCGTAAGGGCAATCTTTGAATCAAATTTTGATTCGTTAATCAACTTGGTGATGGTTTCAAAATGAAGAGGTTTGTTGTTCTTTTTGAGAATCAAATAAATTCGATCTCGGATGTTTTGTGGTTTAATTTCCGGCCACTCGCTTAAGCCAACGTCGTTTAGGGTGCTTTTGTGAATTTTTTTAGAGACATTCAAAAAATTTTGGAAAATAGACTCTTTAATTTCTTGAGCAACGACGAATTTTTTAAACGAATCAAAATATCCGCCGGCAAGGATTGCTTCTTTTTGCTGGCGTAGTGATTTTACAAATTGATTAATTAATTTATCAGCCGCGGCGAATTTGTTTTTATCAATATAATAGAAAGAATTAAAATCCTTGTCTTCTCCGTAGAAATGGAAATTTTTTGAAACTTCGAGAAGAAGAGAAAGATGGTCCTGGGTCAGACCGCTAAATTGATTATTAAGAGAGGCTAAAAGAACATCGCTTTTTACTAGACCGCCGGCGTTGGCTAAAACTTTTTGACCACTCGAAAGGATTTCATTGCATTCTTTGTTTTGAGCAATTTTTCTCTTGAGATTAACAAGGCTGCCGGCCTCTATTTGGCGGATTCTTTCTCGGGTGACTCCGTATTTTTCTCCGAGGGCGGCCAGGGTTTGCGGCTCGTTATATTTATTGTCAATATTAAAACGGCCACAAATAACTTCCTTTTGTCTAGGAGATAAGTCTTCTAAGAGATTATTAAAAATTTTATCTGCTTGAATCATGCTGTTATGTTATAACTATTTTATTTAATAGTCAATAGTTGGTATAAATTGGTTATTTTCCCTTTTTTGACAGTTTCTGCCATATATAAAGAGCTGGACTGGCTACAAAAATTGACGAATAAGTACCCATCACAACTCCAATAAGTAGGGTAAGAATGAAGTATTTAAGGTTTATCGGCCCGGCAAAGAAAAGAGCCAAGAGCACTAAAACTAGGGTTAAAGAGGTGTTTATTGATCGGGCAATGGTTTGATTAACGCTAGTATTGATAACCTGACCAAAATCACTCTTTCCTTTGTCATTATATAGGTTTTCTCGTATTCTGTCAAATACAACAATGGTATCGTGAACCGAGAAGCCCATGATGACCAAAAGAGCAACGACAAAATTGCCATCAATTTCAACCGTTCCGAAGTGGCCTAAAATAGCCAATAAACCGGCGGGAATGGCGATGTCGTGGAAGAGCGAAATAAGAGTGACAAAACCGTACTTCCAGGAGCTAATCGGCCGGGAAACTTTTCGGAAAGAATAAGCGATGTAGAGTGAAATTCCGATTAGGACTAGAGCGATGGAAATAAAAGCGTTTTTCCTGAGAGCGGCGCCGACTGACGGGCCGATTGATTGAAAGCTTAATTCTTCAGCCTTTGGAAATTTTGCTTTTAGAATCTCGATTAGTTTTTGATGTTCGGTTTCATTTAAGACCGGTAGGCGGGCGAGGAACGAATCACTGCTTATATCCCGATTTATTTTCGCTTCCCCTATTTTACTTATTTCCGGTTGGATAATTGCCGTGACATCTTCGGTAGTTACTGACTGATCGTTAATTTTTATTTGCCAAAGAGTGCCACCTTTAAAATCAACACCTTCTCGAAAACCGAATACTAGTATCGAAAATATGGCGGCGGCTACTAGAACACCGGAAACAGATAAAAAGAGATATTTTCTTCTAATGAGATCAATCATTTTAGGTTGTTTTATTTTGAATTTTGCTCTTAATGAATGTCCTCAGCATTGCTCTAGTAACGGTGATGGCGCTAAACATGCTAACTAAGACGCCAATCAAAAGAGTCAGCGCAAAACCTTTAACAAAACTTGAAGTAAAGAAGTATAAAATAAGCGCTGTTATGATAGTACTTGTATTTGAATCACGAATTGACGGCCAAGCCCGGCGAAAACCCTCCTCGAGGGCCGCTTCTTTTGTTAGTCCCCTCTTTAGTTCTTCTTTGATTCGTTCAAAAATTAAAATATTAGCATCGACGGCCATGCCGATCGTTAAAATGAAACCGGCCAGGCCAGCCAAAGTCATCGTTACTGGAAAAATCTTAAATATTCCGAGGTTCAATATTACGTAAATTAAAAGGGCAAAGACGGCAAAGACGCCTAGGTAGCGATAATAGATAACCATAAAAAGCATAACGATCAGCGTCCCAAGTAGTCCGGCGATTAACGCTTTAGATAGTGAATCGGAACCTAAGAGCGGGCTAACGGTTTGTTGATTGATAAGCGTGATGGGTGCCGGCAGGGCTCCGGCATTAAATCGCTCAACAAGTTTTTTGGCGGTATCAATTGTAAATTTTCCGGTGATAACCGCTTGTCCGCCAGCGATTTTTTGCTGGACCGTCGGCATTTCGATGAGTTGATTATCTAAAAAGATAGCAATCGGCTTGCCGACGTTGGCTTCGGTCATTTTCTCAAAAATCCCCGCGCCCTCACTATTGAATGAAATAGCGACTTGCGGAGCTTGAGTGGTTTGATCAAAAGTGAGTTGAGCTTTGGTGATGTAACGGCCGGTCAAGTTTGTGAGAATGAACTCGGTACTAGAGCCATTTGCGGCCACTTCGCGAAAATCAAGCATCGGAGTGGTGCCAATTTGGTTAATTGCCTCGGAGATACTTTTAACGCCGGCTAATTCTACAATTAGATTGGTGTCATTCCCGGATTTGGCGGTGTAAACTTGCGGTTCACTGACGCCAAAAAGATTTACTCGGCGTTCAATAACGTCCCGGAGGCCGTTTAACACCGAACTTTGATCGCCACTTGAAACCTTGGTCAGGTCAACATTATATATAAGGTGGCTACCGCCGACTAAGTCAAGTCCTAAGCGCCATTGGCGAAAATTAGCGCCAAAATTTTTTGGATAGATGAAAATTGCCGAGGCGATAGTGATTAGAACTATCAGAAAAAGAAAAAGACCCGGGTGGCGTTTCATTGGTTGCCACTATAACAAATTTAGGGTTTGCTAGCAAGAGTGCAGGCATGTAACACGTATCGTGTAACAGGTCGCAAGAAAAGTGATAATATATTGAGATGCGAGAGTTGTTGCTGGGCGGCGGCCGCGCCCTGATATTAGTTGCACATCCAGATGACGAAACAATTTGGATGGGCGGAACAATTTTGATTAATCCACAAATCAAGTGGACAGTTTTTTCACTTTGCCGAGGTGATGATCTTGACAGAGCGCCTAAATTTAAAAAAGTTTGCAACGTTTACGGCGCGAAAGCAATTATTTCTAATCTCGAGGACGAGGAGCAGTTGAACATAAGCGAGAGTCTACCCGAAATCCGCCGGCGGGTTTTGCGGGAACTTCCGTCGCGACGTTTTGATTATATTTTTACGCACGCGTATAATGGTGAGTATGGGCATCCGCGACACAAGGGCGTCCATCGAGCTTTGAAAACTTTGGCTGAAGAAAAGAAACTTAGCGCGAGCCGGTTTTTTTGTTTTAATTATGAACTAGACGATAGAAATGGCCGCATAGAGCCTAAAATTAAATCTAGCTTTATAAATAATCTTACCCAAAATATTTTAAGTCGAAAAAAGCATATTATTAATGAAATTTATGGATTCAAAAAGAGCTCGTTTGAATATAGAAGCTGCGCGAGACAAGAAAGTTTTAAGGAATTAATTTTATGAAAGCGATTGTTTTATATGCATATCCGCCGGAACCGGACGGCTTAAGCCAGCAGGGCGATATGCTCTATCGCGGTTTAAAGGAAAACGGCGATGAGGTTGTCCCCTGCCATCTTTCCAGCGAATTCCAAAAAGAGTTTATTTATAGGTATTTAAAACCTGACGTGGCGATCGGTGTCGGGTTTTGGGGGCATGCCTTTGACTTGATTTTTCATCCCCAAAAATATGGAATTCAACCGGTGCCATGGCTTTTAGCCGACGGCTGGGTGGCAAATTATCACAAAGAAATCGGTGGCCTGCCTTTAGTTTTTACAACCAGTGATTGGGTGACAAAAACTTTTGCGCGCGACGGAGTGGACACAAAAAATTTTGTGACGCTGCCGATCGGGCTGGAAACTGAAAAATTTAAACCGATTCCCCGAGATGACGCGCGAATAAAATTAGTTCGCGAAATGATCGGCGTCAAAGAGGACGAAGTGATGATTATGACGGCCGGCGGCGATGTGACTTCGAAAGGGGCGCAGGAGATTTTTAGAGCGCTTAAAAAAGTAGATCAGGAATTTGAAAATTGGAAATACGTCTGTAAAATTTGGGGTGGAGAGAGCGCTGATGATCATTATGATGACGAAATGGCGTTGATTGAGGAGCTGGGAGTGTCAAAGGATAAAGTGATTTATTTAGAAGGTTCTATGTCTCGGGAATTCATGCCTCTACTTTTAAATGCATGTGATATTTACGCTGCGCCTTCACGGCTTGAGGGATTCGGTATGATTCAAGTGGAAGCGATGGCGTGCGGAAAGCCGGTTATTTCAATTGATGAAATGGGACCGAAAGAGACCATTATTCATGGCGAGACCGGTTTTTTGGCAAAAGTGGCTTCGACGATTGATTTAACCGAGGAGTGGGCCTATGTCGGAATGGGATTTGAGGAAGATCATAAAATCCAGTTTGAGAAACCAAAAACTTTTGCTTACCGCGCGGATGTGGAAGAACTGGCGGGTTATCTTTTACGATTGCTCAAAGATAAAGATTTGCGCGAAAAAATGGGAGCGCGAGCGCGCGAACACGCCGTGGAAAAATTTGAATACCATAAGATTGCTAAACAAATGGCAGATAAGATTAAAGAGCGGTTTAAATTGAAGTAGGTTTATTTAAGTGGTATAAATTCGGAAGTTACTTTGAGGAGGTATTTCATGAATTTGACTACGACGTTGCTCTCGATTGCGGCAGTTTCGTTGTTTGTTGGCGCTTTAATTCTTTTTAAGCGCCGGCCGTGTGATTGTCGCGAAAACAAACTCCGCGACAAAAAGAGCTGGAAAGTTGCGCAAGAAATTTGCGTTATTATCTTTTCGTTTGTAGTCGCAATTCTTCTTGCGCTACAAGCGGTTCCGTTGGGTTAAAGATTACGGCGAGCCTAAAAACCCGCCTTTTTCGTTTTTACACAGTTATAAGCGAAAAGATAGGCGCCGGCGCTCCAAGCTTGGTAGGGCGAGGCGGAACCGATAACTTTCCCAGTTTTGCCGTCTAACCATTCCATAAATTGCCATTCGCTGATAACTCCGAGTTTACGAATGGCGCTCGAACGTTCAAAACGATCGAGCGATTGACCGACGCGGTTAGCTTTAGCGAGAAATTCTAATTCCTTTTTCGCTTTAGTGAGTTGGCCGGCTTTGACTAAGGCGGCAACGTAAAAACCGCCGATCATCAGCCAGATCCCGCCGTTTAGATAGTGATAAGCCTCTTTGGCTTCGCATTCATCAAAATAAGAATGCCATTCCTTGTCCCCTCTTTTAATTGGTGGATAAATGGCTTTACAGGGATAGGGACGATTAATTTTATTTTTCTCAATGTAGTTTAAAATATTTTTGGCGATTTTCGGCGTGGCTAGACCACTCACGATGGCTAAAAGATTACCGAGGGTATCAAACCACTCTTCTTGTTCTCGAACTTTCGGACTGTGAGTTTTCCAAACCCACGGACGATAAAACCCTAGTTTAGAATCATAGAGAGAGAGATATTTTTCGGTTTCGCCGTTAACGATTTTTTTGAGATGTTCCGCTTTCTTTTTTTGGCCATATAAATTTAGAACTAAATAATACATAGCTTCGGTGTTAATAACGCGGCCGTATTTGTGCGGAAAAGCGTCTTCCCAATCCATCGTTGGTTGCTGGACTAAAAGAGAGTCTTCGTTCGGGTCTTGATATTCGAGCCAAGTTAAGGCGCCGGCGATATTTTTTTTGTATTTATTTAGGAGCGATTTAGTTTTATAGGCTTTGGCGTAAACCTGCTGGCCGATTAGATACCAAAGAGTGGAATCGATGGAATTGAAAGTAACGTCCGATCGGCGTTCGGTGTTCCACGAACCAACAGCATTAGGAATCTGGCCATGCTTGGATTGATTTTTTGATAAAAGTTCGAGGCTTTTTCGGAATGGCACTTGGAATTTTTTAGCGATCAAACTAGCGCCAAGGCTGGTGATCATGCTGTCGCGCGCCCAAGTGGCTTCGTAACCGCCGGGAAGACCAGAGGCGTAGAAGCCGGTTTTTTTGGCGCAGTGATTTAAAACATTTATTGCTCTGTTTTTTGTTTCTTCTATCAAATTCATTATTTATTCTTTTTTAAATTTTTTCTTTCTAATTTTTATCTTATCTGAAATGAAATTTATCGTGCAGGTAATTAAATAAAAAATAATTAGTAAAAAGATCGCAAAATTATATGAAGTGCTTATATTTGGACCACATTGCATTTTATTAACGGGCAATGAAAATCCAACAAGTTGATATCGAAACAACTCACAACCGGTAGGCTCTGGTATTCTTTGAAATGTTTTGTTATTTTGGTTGATAAATCCGGATTCAAAAGTTGGATCAATTCCAGAAAAAACCGACAGTATAAGAAAACAAAAAAACGTTAGTAGTATTTTTTCAAGTTTCGGCTTTAAGAAACTTTTCATTAATTTTCCTTAATCTCTTCAATCGCGAGGCGAGCCATTAAGTAAGAAATAGTTGATTCGGCGCCTTGGTTGAGGTTGATCGCGTATTGGCCTACGCCGTCGCAGCAACCGCCGGTAACTTCATCGTAGACCATCTGGCCAAGGTGGTTTTTCCCGAGGAACCATTGGAAGGCCGTGTAGGCGTCTTTCAGGTGTTTTTTATCTTTGGTGACTTTATAAGCAGTGACTTTTGTTTCAACCGTAGAAGCAGTGTCTTCGGGTTGCTGGTCAAAATAGGAGCGTTTTTTCTGGCGGAAGTACCAGCCGTTCTGGCCAATCGGTGAATAATAATCTTTTTCAAAAGTGATTTGATCAAGGAAGTTCACAGTTTTTTTGGCGACTTCTAGGTATTTTTTATCGCCGATGAGATCGTAAGCATAGATTAGAGATTCTGGCAGTTTGCTATTTGAATAAGTCAGCTGATCCTCAAACCAATGCCAATCCTCCGAAGCAACGTTTTTGTAATGATTAAGCTGATGATCGGCTAATTTTATAAATTCGCCGGTTAATTTCTTGTCGGGATTTTGTTTCAGGTAGAAATACAAGCCGGAGAGAGTGAAGGCAACAGCACGGGGGGAAATAATTTTTAAGGCATGGGGCAGGGCTTTTTTGAGCATTCGTTCCGCTTCCAACCTTACTTTTTCCGGCAATAAAGTTTGCGAAGCGGCATAACCGAGCGCCCAGATGGCTCTCCCCTGCACGTCCTCGTCGGTGGTAGCGTCTTTCTGTTTTTGATAGGAGACAATATTAGCAAAAGTACCGCTTGGCCGCTGGGTAAATTTAATGAATTTCAAAAATATATTTAACAGATTTTCTATTTCGGGTTTGGGATTCAGTTTAAAATATTTAGCGCAAACGACGAGAGCGCGAGCGTTGTCGTCCAAACTATAACCATAACGTTTTTCTGGTTTGCTATATTTAGCAAAATGAAAAATTCCAAAGTTATCGGTCATTCTCGTAAGATGGGAAAGATTAATTTCTGGAAGTTTTCTTTCTTCTCTTTCTAGATCAACCAAATTTTCGTAGAGTTTGAAATAAGAGGTGGCAACGTTTGGCCAGGTCATTGGGCGAGTAACTTCGTAGGCTTCACTGCTTAATGATTTCATTTTTTTGGGATCATCCAAGAGCTTCAGAATGGCGTCGGAAATTGAATTGGCGCTTCGAAAATTCACTAGAATTCCATTTTTTGCGGTAACTAAATACTTGGCATATGCGGTGGCAGTGCTTACAATCGGCCGGCCGCAACCCATGGCATAAGAAAGCGTGCCGCTCACTGATTGATCGGGATCAACGGTCGGAGAAATATAAATATCAGTTGCTTTCAGGTAGCTGATAATTTCTTCAATAGTTAGGTATTTATTGTAAAACTTAACGTGATCTTTCAATCCTAGTTTTTCAACTTCAACGTTAAGAGCGTTACGGTAAATCTCGCCTTTTTCTTTTCGAATGTTCGGATGGGTGGCGCCTAAAACCAGATAGATAACATTCGGATATTTTTTTACTACTTCTGGCAGAGCGCGAATGGCATATTGAATGCCTTTATTGGGACTTAGAAGACCAAAGGTTGAAAGAACAATTTTTCCCTCAAAACCATGCTCCAATTTAAATTTATCACTTGGTTCAAACGAAGCCTGCGGGATACCGTGGGGAATCATAACGACTTTTTCCTTAGGAATGCCGTATTCCTTGAGCAATATCGTTTCTGATAGTTTATTCATGACCACGAGGGCGGCAGATTTTTCAGCGATGGAACGGACAATATTACGAAGCTCCTCCTCGGGGCCAGAAAGAACGGAGTGGAAGGTAACAACTACGGGTTTCTCAATGACTTGAAGGAATGGAATCAAATAATCGCCCCAGCTGCCGCCAAAAAGACCGAATTCGTGCTGAATATTAACAATTTTTACGTCCGAACGAGTATTGATTTCCCTAGCGAGATTAACATAATTTTCGATTTCGGTGGCGGTTATTTCTCCAAAAACTCTATTGTTGTAGTTATAAATGCTGGTGGACTGATCATTCAGGGCAATAATTCTTGATTTGATGGCGGGGTTAAATTTATTATCTATAGCAAGAGTTAAATCTTGAGTGAAGGTGGCAATGCCGCACTCCCGAGGAGGATAGGAACTAAGGTGGAGGACGTAATTTGATTTTGATGCGGGAATCTTAAGAGTCATTTTAGTTTTTTATACGAGAGGCTCTGAGATCTTTCAGGAGTTGATGAAGATTAACTTTGGCAACGGCGATAAATTTATCCGCTGAGCCGTAGTAGATATACAAATCTTCGCCGAAAATCGCGGTACCGGTCGGAAAAACTACATCCTGAACAAAGCCGTGCTTTTCCCAATCTAAATCTGGTGAAAAAAGTGGATAATTTAATCTAGCAATTTCTTTTTGAGGATCTTTTTTATCAAGCAGGGCAGCGGCAGCATGATAGATTCTAGATTTATTTAGTTCTTCAACAGCGTGATAAATTAAAAGCCAGCCATCTTTGGTTTCGATTGGCGGCGCTCCCCCACCGATGTTGCGAGACTCAAACCAATATTTGTTTTCTAAAACGACGTACTTCGGAAGATTTTTTAAATAATTTTTCCAGAAATTTTTATTTTGGAGTTGGCTAAAGCTGTCAAAATAGACAATTTGGATATCAGGCAAAATTCGGTGGATAAGCGCAAATTTATTTTTTATTTTTTTCGGAAAAATAAAAACATCTTTTTCCCAGAGCAGAACGTTTTTGCCGCCATATTCTTCGTAGTATGACTCAAACATGAAGTAACGATCTTTAAGCTGTTCCTGCCGGAAAATCCTACCAATAGCGTCATAGCTCATCTTTGGAGTGATAATCCCTTTTTTCTCGAATTTTTTTAGATCCCGGCTAGTGGCGTAGCAAGAGACGGCGTTTTTCCCGTCGTGAGCGACATAGGTGAGGTAGAATGTGCTACCAAGCTTAACGATTCTTGGATCTTCACAACCCTTTTTTTCATAATTATATTTTCGTTCGATAATCGGATGGTCCCAGCGCTCAACGACTTCCGTCGGCCCTTTTAATTTTGCGTAACCGATTGATGAATTCATTTTTTTATCGATCGCACGATAAAAAAGGTGAACAAATTCACCCTCTTGATAACAGCCAGGGTTTAAAACTGAACGATTCTCAAATGAATTTTCTGTCGGAGCCAGAATGATGCCTAGCTTCTCAACTTTGACGCGTCCGTTCATTAATTTGTCTCTCTAATTTTACATCCGCGGCGGCAAAGCGACAACGGCAAAACTGGGGATGGGCTGGCGGAAGGCGAAATTAGGATAATTTATCTTTTTCGGAAATTTTGCTATTGTTTTTGGAGTTACTTTTTTCAACAGCTAGGAGTTTATATGCCAGCTATAGTACTGATTATCTTATTATTTGTTGTGATTCCTCATGTTCCTACGCCACTGCCGCCCATTGCAATCCTGATTATCGCCGTTGCCGTTGTATCGTTCTTACTTTTTCTGGCTCTCGGCGGGCGAAGTTGGTTTAGTAGATGGCTGAGTGGCGACTGATGTTAGCGACGATGTCTAATGCAAAAAACAGCTCGGCTGAGTGGTGAGCTGTTTTTTTATATTGTTTGAAAAAACAAAGATAATCTTGTAGTATTTTTGGAATGCGCCCATAGCTCAGTCTGGTAGAGCAGCTCCCTTTTAAGGAGATGGTCCTAGGTTCAAATCCTAGTGGGCGCACATTTCGGCTCGCTTCCCTCGCTCAGTGCAGTACTATATATCTATCAAGATTATTATTTATTAACGCCTAAGCTTCATTGCCTAGAATATCCTCAAGAGTTTTTTTGGTTTTTGAATCAAGTTTTTTTGGCGCTTTAAGTGAAAAATTTATCATCAAATCACCGCGGCCAAAACTACCAAAGCGAGGCATTCCTTCGCCTCGGACGCGCAGATCCTCTTTTAGATTAAACTGAGCAGGAATTTCCACAGTGATTTTTCCGCCCGAAATAGTGGGAACTTCAATTTTTTTGCCTAAAAGTAAATCAATAACATTTAAATCTTTTTTAATAATCAGGTCATTTCCCTGCCGCATAAAAATCGAGTGGGATTTTACCCTAATTCTGATATACAAATCCCCTTCCGTCGCTCCCCGTTCCCCGGCTTCTCCGGCGCCGGTCATTTTGATTATTTGATCGTTGTTGACACCAGGCAAAATTTCAACCGAAATTTTTCTTTCAGATTGTTTTCGGCCAGTACCGTGGCAAGAAGCGCAAATTTTGTTGGGAATTTGGCCAACGCCACGGCAGTGTGTGCAAGGTTTAACTTGATAGAAGCTGCCAAAAAAAGTTCGGCTTTGTTCTTTTATCTCGCCTCGACCGCTGCAAATTGAGCAAGTCGTGGAACCGGCGGATTCATCAGCTCCCTTTCCTTTGCAATCTTGGCATTTGATATAGGTTTTGACCTCGATATTTTTTAAAACTCCGTGATAAGCTTCCTCAAGAGTTATTTCCAGAATCGTTTCCAAATCAGAGCCACGTTGATAGGTTCGCCTTTTTGGTTTAACGCCGAGGCCCTCGAAGAAGCTATCAAAGATGTCGTTTAAATCACCAAAGTCGCCGTTGAATTGTCCCTCAAAACCTGGAAACCCACCCCAATTAGTATTCGGTCCGGCTTGGCCACCGCCCGGAAAACCAGCAAACGGCTCTGCCGTTCCGAAACGATCATATTGAAAGCGCTTATTTCTATCGGAAAGAACCTGATAGGCTTCGTTGATTTCCTTAAATTTATTCGCGTCTCCGGTCTTTTTGTCGGGATGATGCTGGTGGGCTAATTTGCGAAACGCCTTTTTTATTTCTTCATCTGTGGCGTTTTTTGAAACACCAAGTATTTGATAATAATCTTTCATTTTAGTTTTTAGTTTACAAATTATTGCTATGACAAGTCAATCTTTTCTGAGAAATTTTACTCTTTCTTAATTAGAACTAACCTGTCAAAGAGTAAGTGATTCTTTAGTTTTGGATTCGGTCTTAATTTTTATGAATCCGATAACCAACAAAAGCTGAATGATGATAAAGGTTAACCCGGCAGCGAGAAAAGAAAAAATTGCGCCAATGCTGCGAATGATTAAGAAAAAAAGCACTAACCAACCAACTAGAAACCAATTGCCCAAACCATTCTTTTCTAAACTGGCCTTCCAGTTGTAAAGATTTTGGATTAAAAAGTTATAGAAAAAATCGCTACTCGGCTTGTCGGTCTCAATGGTTGTTTTAAAATTATCGCTAAAATTTTTGATGATTTCACCGGCGGCTTTATCAAGGGCGTTTTGCTGATCAGCAGGATTCAAATCCTTGTAGGCCGGAATATTTTGAAGTTTTGATTTAGCTAAACTTTTGGCAAGATCGGTAACATTACTGTCTAGGTTCAGATTTAAATCTGGCGCCATGTTTTTGAAAAAACCGGAGGCCCAGTTGTAGACCACTTTAAAATTTTTGGGCGTGATTATAATTTCTTCTAACTTGATATTTTGATAATTGAGGCTGGGAAGATATAGCAGTACCACGAAAAAAGTAATGGCGGTCGCTAACTTGCTAAGTTTCACTCGAGACACTTTAAAAAACCGCTGTTCGATGTAGCTTTTTTCTTCGTGGCGGCCAGTTAGTTCTCCGAAGAGATGAAAAATCGTTAAAACTAAAAAAACAATCAATAAATCAGTAAGAGGGCGACTATTAATAATAAAGGCGGAAAGAAGCCCTAATGACTCTAGAATAATGACCAAAAAACGCCGGAGTAGATTTTTGACTAAAAATAATTCAAGAGTGGATAAGATCGCAAAAATAAGGAAAACAGCAGCTGCAAGTACGAAGCTGGTTTGACCAAGAGTATAGAGCCAAAAAATAAAACTAAAAGCAACAGCAGAAGTAAAAGCTAAAATTTCCAGCGCCAAAGCTTTGAAAAATTCTTGCGGTTTTTGAGGCTTTAAATCAACCGATCCCGATTGTCGAACAAAATTTTGAGCGTTTAAATCTTCGGGCATTAACTTTGCGGCGGCTCAGGATTAGGAGGAGTTTCGTTTTCGTTTGGAGTTTGTTCACCACTTGGATTCTGGCCGGGACCGCCTTGGTTTTGATTATACATTGTTTGCCCAATTTTTTGAATCTCGGCGGATAAATCAGCCGAAGCGGATTTAATTACTTCTAAATCTTCTCCGTCTTTTACCTTTTTGAGGGATTCAATTTTTTCAGTGACACCGGTTTTGATATCCGGAGTAATTTTATCGCCGGCGTCGCGAAGTGATTTTTCAGACAAATAGATCAAACTTTCCGCTTGATTGCGAGCTTCAATGACTTCCCTCTTTTTGGCGTCTTCGGAGGCATGCATTTCCGCTTCTTTTTTTAATTTTTCAACCTCGTCTTTAGATAGATTGGTTGAGGCTTCGATTTTTACGGACTGTGATTTGCCACTAGCTTTATCTTTAGCGGAAACGCTAAGAATACCGTTGGCATCGATATCGAAAGTAACTTCAATTTGAGGCATACCTCTTGGAGATGGCGGAATGCCATCAAGAATAAATCGAGCTAGGGTTTTATTATCAGCAGCCATTGGCCGTTCGCCTTGAAGGATATGAACTTCAACCGAAGTTTGATTGTCGGCGGCGGTGGAGAATACCTGAGTTTTAGCAGTAGGGACGGTGGTGTTTTTTTCAATCATCGGCGTCGCCACCGCGCCAAAAGTTTCGATGCTGAGCGTGAGCGGCGTGACATCAAGAAGCAGAATATCCTTTACGTCACCCTGAAGAATGCCAGCCTGAATAGCGGCACCGACGGCCACAACTTCATCCGGATTAATTCCTTTGTTTGGCTCTTTGCCGAAAAGCTTTTTAACGGCTTCGCTAATAGCCGGCATTCGAGTCTGACCGCCAACCAAAATTATTTCGTTGATATCAGAAAGAGCATAGCCAGCACCTTTGGGCGATGGCGAAGTAACTGTCTGCCGGGTTAATTCGACAGAGTGGTCAATATATTCCCTTACTAGTTCTTCGAGTTTGGCGCGGGTTAATTTAATTAAGAAATGTTTTGGACCAGATGCGTCTGATGTTACGTAGGGCAAATTAATTTCGGTTTCAGCGGCGGTGGAAAGTTCATGCTTCGCTCTTTCGGCGGCTTCTTTAAGGCGCTGAAGAGCAAGCGGATCTTTGGAGATATCTACCCCTTCTTGCTTCTTGTATTCTTGAACGAGATACTCATTAATTTTTTTATCAAAATCATCACCGCCCAAGTGAGTGTCGCCGCCAGTGGCTTTCACCTCGACGGTATCATCGCCAATTTCAAGAACCGAGATATCAAAAGTGCCACCGCCAAAATCGTAGACAACAACTTTTTCGTTTTTCTTTTTATTAACACCGTAGGCCAAAGCGGCGGCAGTCGGTTCGTTGATAATCCGCAATACTTTAAGACCAGCAATTTCACCGGCATTTTTTGTAGCTTGCCGCTCCGCATCATCAAAATAAGCCGGGACGGTTATAACCGCCTCTTCAACTTTTTCGCCAAGGCGAGCTTCGGCATCGGCTTTTAGTTTTCCTAAAACCGCGGCGGAAATTTCCTCGGGAGTGTACCAACGTTCTCCCATCTTAACTTCAATTGCTCCGCTTTGGGAAGCTCTGGTGTCGTAGGATAACCAAGCTTTGTCTTTTTGAATTTCTGGGTCGCTGAATTTCCTACCGATAAGGCGCTTAACGGAAAAGATTGTATTTTTTGGGTTAGTTATGGCTTGCCTTTTGGCTAAAACTCCAACTAAACGTTCGTTGCTTTTGTTAACCGCAACAACCGAAGGAGTAGTACGATTACCTTCGCTGTTTTCTAATATTTCCGGCTCGCCGCCTTTTACGGCCGCAACCGCGGAGTTAGTTGTTCCTAAATCGATTCCAATTATTTTACTCATTTTATTTTTTTATTTTAATTTTTATTTATGCTTTTTGACCTTTTGATAATTTTACGCGGGCGGGACGGATTAATTTTTCATAAATTTTGTAACCGGGCTCAATCTCTTCGGCGACGGCGCCGGGCGGATATTTTGATTCCACCTCGCTCATTGCTTCGGCTAAACCTGGATTAAAATCTTCGCCGGGTTTTACAGATATTTTTTCCAAACCCCGCTTCTTTAAAATGTCATCAATTTGGTTTCTTATCATATAAATCCCTTTTTCAACCGGACCGGATTTTTCCAACGCCGCTAGGCCAATGTCGAAGTTGTCCATAATTCCAATTAGCTCTCGGATTAACTCCTCGTTGCTATATTTGGCGAATTCTTCGAGCCGTTTTATCTCATCTTTTTTGTAATTGATGAAATCTGCTTTGGCGCGTTGCCAACCAGCGAGATATTCACCTTTTTCGACTTCACACTTTTCTAGTTTCTCTTTTTCATCTCTTACTTCGTCCACTTCTTCCAACTCACCAGTAATTTTTTCTTCAATCGGATTTTGATTATTATTTTCCTCCATTTTTTGGTTTTATTTTAGTTTTGTTGTTTTTTAGACCTTTAAAAGCTCCGACGATTTTTTTATAATCCATCCGTTTTGGCCCGATGGCCATTAGGGTGAAGTGTTGATGATTGTCGTTAAAATGCTGGGTAATAACTGATAGTTCTGGACATTCAGTAATCGGACTCTTGGTGCCAATGAAAATATTTATATCTTCCTGGCTTGGCGCATCATCAAAAATTTCAACTCGCGAGTCTAATTCTTCAAAATCTTTTATAACTTCCTGAATTTTTTCTCGGGAATATCCACTAATTTTTTCGAAAAGGACATCGAGGCCGTTTTTGTAAATTTTTTGGTCCGAATTATCGACTAAAACACTGAGGATTCCTAGTTGATCAGAAAAATGTTCCAGAAAATCCGGCCAATCAGAACGAAACATCAGATTTTCAAATTTTGGCTGAGACGAAAATTTTATTGAATCATCTCCCAAGATGCGGGTGGTAAAGAATTCATAACCGCGGTCAGAAGGAATCCGGCCGGCTGAGTGGTAGGGCTGGTCTAGATAGCCAGCATCGGTTAGATCATCAAGTTCTAAGCGGATCATGGCTGGTTTAATTCCGAAGTTATGATTACGATAAAGCCAACCGGAACTAATCGGTTCGCCAATTTTTATAAACCCTTCCACGGTGGCATTTAAAATATTTTCAGAACGTTCTTTCATTTAGTTTTGCCATTATAGCGCTATTGGCAATGGTGTCAAGAGATTGCTAATAAAGCCCTTAAAAATTAAAGGAGCGCTTAGCGCTCCTTTTCAACTTCTCATACCCCGATTAGTTTTTCGCGATCTTTATTGCCCGCGTTTGAATGAGGCGCCCTTGGCGATTGAACGTTCTTTCGACCCATCCTCGCGACCTATTATTCTTTCTATCCCGCTTTCTTACTACCTGCCAGATGGGATTGATGCAAAGTCCCGTTGCGCTATTTGGACTAAGGCGATAAAGATCGATTTTTTCTACACGAGTGTAGTTTCTTTTTATCACTACCAGCGAATTCCCAGCACTTATTGAGGCGCTCTTCAGTGTCGGTCTTTCCACTTCATAGCATGCGGCGATCAAGATCGTATTGGGATCTCTATCTCTCGTGACCGAAATTACTTTTAGAAATAACATTAACACCTTCCTTAAATTGAGTTATAAAGTTGTTTCTGTGTTGGAGTATAGATAGGTTGCTTGCTTTTTACAATACTTTGACTTTTTTGTATAATTCGAGAATGAATTCAATAAAAGGTAAAGTTGCCTGGTACAATATTCAAAAACCAGCCGCGGGAGATTTTAGCTGGATGAAAAAGAATTTCAAATTTCATCCTTTGATTATGGATGAGTTGAAAGTTCCTTCGGCGCGGGCAAAAGTTGAGGCGCACGGTGATTATTTATATTTGGTTTATTATTTCCCGATTTACGACCGAAAAGAAAAAGTTTCCCGGCGATCAGAGATCGATTTTTTAATTACCAAGAAAGCGGTGATAACTATTACTTACGAAGAGATCGAGGTTTTAAATGATCTTCTGAGCTCTATTAATCCTAAAAATCGCGCTTTTGATAATTCTTTGCAGTTAATCCATAAGATAATTGAGTCCTTGCTTAGTTTTCAACAGAGGCAGCTGGCTCATATCCGAGAAAAAATCGACGAGATAAGCAACGAACTTTTCAGCGACCGAGAAAAACAGAGAGAACGAGCACTACTTGAGAAAATTTCTTATTTAACTCGAGATATTTCCCAATACCGGGTAATTGTTCGGCCGCAAAAACATATTTTAGAATCATTCTGTAACGTCGGCGGCGGGCTTTTAGGTCCGGAGTGTACAATTTACTTCAACGATTTAGTTGGTGAACATTTAAAAATTATTGACCAGCTAGACGATTATAAACAAGCCATTGATGACTTTGAAAATACCAATAGTGAGCTAATCAATATAAAAAGCGGCCAGGTGGTGAAAACTTTTACTATTTTGGCGTTTTTAACTTTTCCAATGATGCTTTTCGCTACGGTTTTCAGCATGAACGCTAAGGACACGCCAATCGTCGGCTTGCCGGGTGATTTTTGGATAATTGTGGCGATTATGCTAGTGGGAATGATCGGGATGTTTGCATATTTTCGGAATAAGGATTGGATCTAGGGTCATGTGGCATGAAATATGTAGCACGTAACACGGCATAAATCAGATTATGCTTGATTAGCGGAATGATATATCGGATACTTTAAGGATGCGGCCGGTTTTTCTTTTTGATAGCTTAAGCGGAAAAAAAGAATTAGTTGAAAATTCCAAGGGGAAACCTTTGCGGGTTTTTGTTTGCGGACCAACGGTTTATGACTATCCCCATATCGGTAATGCGAGGACATATTTAATTTTTGACGCCTTGGTTAAGTTTTTGCGATCGCAATCTATTAAGGTTTTCTACCTTCAGAATATCACCGACGTGGATGATAAGATTATTGCCAGAGCAGAAAATGAAAAAATGGATTGGAAAAAAATTTCTAAGAAGTTTTTTGAAGTTTACCGGAGGAATATGAAACAACTGGGAATTGATTCCGTGACGAAATATGCGCCGGCGACTAAATTTATTCCTGCCATCACTAAACAGGTTCAGAAGTTATTAGAAAAAGGAAACGCGTACAAAATTGATGGCGATGGTTATTATTTTGATATTTCCACTTTTCCGGATTACGGAAAACTGGCCAAGCGAACCGCGGAGCAAGCCGAAGACGGGGTGAGCCGAATTGATCAGAGTATAAACAAAAAAAACAAAGGGGACTTCGCGCTTTGGAAATTTTCCAAACCTGGCGAGCCTAGTTGGAAAAGCTCGCTTGGCGCTGGCCGGCCGGGCTGGCACATTGAAGACACGGCAATATCGGAACATTTTTTTGGTCCCCAGTATGACCTTCACGGCGGGGCGATGGATTTAAAATTCCCCCACCATGAAGCGGAGATAGCCCAACAAGAATCGGCATCCGGAAAAAAGCCGTTTGTTAAAATTTGGGTTCATGTGGGATTTCTTACTGCGAATGGCGAGAAAATGTCTAAAAGCTTGGGCAACTTTGTAACAATAGAAGATTTTTTGAAAAAACATCCGGCTGAAGTTTTGCGAATGATAACCTTATCTCATCACTATCGCTCCCCTCTCAATTACACCGACGAATTGGCGCAGGAGAATTTAAAGCGCTGGCAGAGTATTTTAGAATTTTTAGGAAAATTAGATTTTGTTTCAAAAAATTTCAGAAAGGTAAACACCGATAATTTCTCGGCGGCGGAAACCTTAATCAACTTTGAGAGAAAATTTTTAGAGAGTTTAGGAGATGACTTTGGCACCCCCGGAGCGATGGCGGAAATATTCAGCTTAATTAACACAATCAACCCAAATGTATATAAATTGGATAAAAGCGAAGCGAATGGGTTAATTAAAAAAATTAGATGGAGTTTGAAGATATTGGGATTAAAGCCAGTTTTACCCAAAACACCTGCCAAAGTAGCTGTTTTGGCCAAGAAACGCGAGAAGTTCAGGGTTAGTAAACAGTTTGTCCAGTCGGACGGTTTGAGAAAGGAAATTAATGATTTAGGATTTGAAGTGGAGGATACGTCCCTTGGCCCTTTTACGTGGCCAAGGGAATGACTAATATCTAATTTCTAATTTCCAACCTTAGATCTTAAGAATCTATCTTAGGTTTTTGTTTTATGAGTAAACAATCATTAAAAGTTCCGCCGAATAATACCGACGCCGAACAATCCGTTTTGGGCGCTATTTTAATTGATAAGGATTCAATTATTAAAGTTGCCGACTTGATAACACCTAGCGATTTTTATCTTCCCGCCCACGAGAAAATTTTTCAAATAATTTTAGAACTTTTTGAGAAACGGCAGCCAATTGATATTTTGAGCGTGACTAGCCGATTAAAAGAAGCCAACCTGCTTCAGGAAGTTGGCGGCTCTAGCTATATCGCTGATTTGACCAATCAAGTGCCGACATCGGCGCATATTGAAAATTACGCCAAGATTGTAAAAGAGAAAAAGACTTTGCGAGATTTAATAAAAGCTTCAGCCGAAATTACCGAAGATGTTTTTGGCGGTACGGATGAAGTTGAAGATTTGCTTGATAGTATCGAGCAGAAAATTTTTGCGATTTCCCAAAAATCAACGCCTCAAAATTTTGTTCATATTAAAGATGAATTAAAAACCGCTTACGAGCGAATTGAGCGGCTGCATCAAGGCGATGGCGCGATTCGAGGCGTGCCGACGGGATTCAAGGGAATCGACAATCTTCTTTCTGGACTACAAAAATCAGATTTAATTATTATCGGCGCGCGCCCTTCGCTTGGCAAGACAGCATTCTCATTAGATATTGCCCGTTACGCCTCGCTTAAAGCCGGCATACCGGTTGGATACTTTTCAATCGAAATGTCCCGCGAACAAGTGATTGACCGCTTAATTTCCTCTGAGTCGCAGGTTTCGCTTTGGAAGCTTAGGACGGGAAGAATTTCTGATGATATGGAATTCGAGATGATTCAATATGCGCTCGATCGGCTTTCAAAAGCGCCGCTTTTTATTGATGATACACCTTCCCCAACACTTTTACAGATGCGGGCGATGGCAAGGCGATTGCAGATCGAACACGGACTCGGATTAATCGTTGTTGATTACCTCCAATTGATTCAACCAAGAACAAAATCGGACAACATGGTTAATCAGGTGACAGAAATTTCGAGAGGACTAAAAGCGCTGGCTCGAGAACTCAAAGTACCGGTCTTAGCTTTATCCCAGCTTTCCCGCGCGGTTGACCAGAGAGACCATAAACAGCCACGGCTTTCGGACTTGCGCGAATCGGGAAGTATTGAACAAGATAGCGACGTGGTTTTATTTATCTACCGAAAGGATAAGGATCGAACTGATATCGAAGCGCCACTCGAAGAGCAAAATGTCGCCCAAATTATTGTAGCGAAACATCGAAACGGCCCCTTAGGAACCGTTAAATTCAAATTTGATTCGGAGAGAGTTTGTTTTCATGAGATTGAAGATAGGTTTGGCGATGCGCCGGCGGGAGAGATGTAATGCGTATTATGATTTAAGATTCAGGAATAATGATTTATGAATTTTTGGATATTAAGCTAGAATTAGTTTATGAACTTACCGGAGCCGATTAAGAAAGTTATTGAACAATTATCCGAGTTGCCCTCAATAGGGCCGCGACAAGCCACCCGGTTGGCTTTTTATTTAATAAACCAAAAGAAGACTTCGATCCATTCTTTGGCGACTAATATAAATAATTTGCAAAAAATAAAACTGTGCCACCGTTGTTTTTTTATCCATCAAAATGCCGGTGAGCTTTGCGATATTTGCGGAGATTCCAGCCGTCGGAAAGATATAGTCGCAATAGTGGAGAAAGAGACCGATTTAATTTCGATTGAAAATACTCGGAAGTTTATAGGAACTTATCTTATCATCGGTCCGGTGGCTAGAACCGGAATGCTAAGCGATACTCAAAAAATCAGAATTGAACACTTGAAAATAATTATTCAAAAAGAGCTAAAGGGACAGGCCGAGGAAATCATTTTAGCTTTCAATCCTACTGGTAATGGAGATTTTAACGCTTCTTTGATTAATCAAGAACTAAAACCACTGGCGAAAAAAATAAGCCGCTTAGGAAGAGGACTCCCAACCGGCGGAGAGATTGAATTTGCGGACGAAGAAACGCTCGGTGAGGCGCTTCTAAGAAGGAATTAGGAATGAAGAATTATGGACAGAGGATTATCCGTGGCGGATGACTAGAACATCGCCGTCTTGAATTTGATATTCTTTCCCCTCAACGCGGAGCTGCCCTTTTTGCTTAGCTTTAACCCAATCCCCCGCTTCTAAAAGTTTTTGCCAGTTTATTACTTCGGCCCGAATGAATTTATTTTCAAAATCAGTGTGGATAACCCCGGCGGCTTCCGGCGCTAGCGCTCCTTTTTTGATGGTCCAAGCGCGAGTTTCATCCTCGCCGGTGGTTAAGAAACTTATTAAATTTAAAATTAAATAGGATTTAGCGATTAAATTTTCAATTTCGGCGTCTTTTGCAAGATCGGCCACGATAAATTCGGCGCCGAGGTTTTCTATTTTTTCTTTTAATTCACTGGAAACATCTTTTTCTTCTCCATTTAGAAGGTATATTTGTTTTTTGGCGGTTAGAAGTTGAAGCTCCTTTACTATTTCTTCATCAGAAAATTTGAGCGCTAATTCATTATTATTTAATTCTATTTTTAGATTTTTTAAAACTTCGAGGCTCTTTATTGATTTTTTATCGCCCCTCCTTACTTCAGCCTCAAGCGAACTAAGGCGTTTTTCAACAGTTTCTATATCTTTCAAAATTAACTCGGTGTTGATGATTTCCAGATCACGAAGCGGATTAACCGAATTTTCGACGTGAATAATTTCCTGATTTTCGAAAACTCTAAGAACAACCACGATGGCCTGGGTTTCGCGAATATGGGAAAGAAATTGATTGCCCAAACCTTCGCCTTTGTTGGCGCCTTTAACGAGACCCGCAATATCATAAAATTCTACTACCGCGGGAATGATTTTTTTAGAATGGCTAATGGCCGCGAGTTTTTCTAATCTTTCGTCGGGAACCGGAACAACGCCGACATTCGGGTCGATAGTAGCAAAAGGATAATTAGCAATATGAACCTCGTTTTTAGTGAGGATTTTAAATAAGGTGGATTTGCCAACGTTAGGTAGGCCGACGATGCCAATACTTAATTTCATACGGGTAAGAATAGCATAATTTTTCGAAAATTCAGCCAAGAAGATTATCTCTCGTAAATTCCAATAAGTTCCGTTTTTTCTATTACGTGGCTGTTGATTGCCGTTTCAAGTTCTGCTTTCGTTGAACCGGATTTTAAATCAAGCACTATATCCAAAGCGTAAAGTTTGAAAAAATAGCGATGTGGCTTGCCGACTGGCGGACAGGGACCAGTGTAACCGATTTCTTGAGCATCATTTAAACCTTCGATACTATTCGCCGATTTGCTTTCCTGTTTAATATTGATTGTTTCGGGATCAATATTCCAGATGAGCCAATGAGTAAAAGTTATTCCTCTTGTAGCATCCGGATCATCTAAAATCAACGCTAAACTTTTGGTGCCAGCGGGAATGTTTTGAATTTGCAATTCTGGATTGATGTTGCCACCGTCACAGGTGAATTTAGCCGGGATCTTTCCGTTACCGGTAAAAGACGGACTTAAAATAAGCATAGATCCTTTTGAATTATTTATTGGCGACTTTTTATTTGGCGAAGGCACTAAAATTAATATCAAGAAAAGTATAACAATAATGGCGAATAATATTAAAACTAATTTTTTGGCGCTTTTCATATTAAATTTTTAATTTCCGCAATTACTTCTTCGGGAATTGGCGCGCCGGGTTTAGTTATGCCGGGAAAACGCCAGACCGAAATTATTTTACGCTGATTTTTTTCTTCTTGAAGCATCACCCAGATTTCGTAGGGATGCTTCTTGCTGCCCGCTGATTGCATCATGGCTATAGTTTTCATCGCAATACCCTCTTCTATTCGCTTGGGCATATTTAATACTCTTTTTGTTCGCTGTTCGGAGATGCCGTAATAGCGCATTTTGGCGCGGCTATGGGTCGTCCAGATGAGTTTTTTGGGGCCTGATAGAATTGGCATTTCATATAATTCTATATCAAAAAAATAAAATAGCGCAGACCTGGTTTTGTCTGCGCTATCATACTTAGGATAGTGATAGATACTTTTAGGCGAGGATGTCCCAATCAAGTGGCGTCTCCGACTTAAGAGCATTTATGATTTCGGCGACTACCTGTTTGAGTTCCAGCATTTTTGGCGGAACGTGCGTCGGAATCGAACCAGCATGAAACGGAGTATTAATTGCTCCGAATGCCAACCGGATAACTCCTATTTCCCTACTTAGCAGGTCATCTTCTCGCCGAATCCACTCGACAAGATTTCGCTGAGCATTTTGGGCGATATAATACGATCCGGCATTTAGCCACGGCGGTAGATCCGTCACCGGGAAACGAG
This sequence comes from Minisyncoccota bacterium, assembly GCA_041664245.1. GTDB lineage: Bacteria > Patescibacteriota > Minisyncoccia > UBA6257 > 2-01-FULL-56-20 > JBAYLC01. Next base: position 230,111 of record JBAYLC010000001.1, on the reverse strand, counting down.
TGATTGCGGACCCAACGACAAGGATCCGTCCTCTTGCATTTAAGAGGTGGGTGAATTCCCGGTAGACATTCAAGAGACCGGTAACCAATATTCCAAAATCATCCTCGAGTGTTTGGTCGTCGAGCGACATCAGATTACGACTCACCTGTCTTTCAAAATCTCCGGGCGGGCAATGGCCGACAGTGTAAATTAGATGGTCAAAGCTTCGGATGCTGTCCAAAAAACTTCTAGCCAGTTGAGTAAGTTGTGGAATTGACTCAACATTGCAAAAATGCTTTTCTAGCTCCGGAAGATCTGGTGTCGATGCTTCCGCTTGCTTTCTGTTTTTGTAAACAGCTGCAACTTTCCCGCCCTCACCGAGAATATCAAGGACGATTTCTTTACCAATTGTTCCAGCGGCGCCAAAAACAAGAGTTCGCGTTCCATCAAAACGTCCGGCCATTACGACCTCCTATTCAAGTTAGTGATTATCAGTTTGCTATCAATATTCTGGGGTATTATTCAAATAATGTCAACTATTTTATCTTTACAAATTTTCGTTATTTTTTGAGGATGGATCCAGCTTTTTTCTGTAACGAAGGGAGGTGGATGGAATGAAGCAAGTGAAAATATTTAACGCCCCTGACGCAACCACCTTGGAAACTGCAGCGAACAAATGGCTCGAAGAAAAGACCGGTTCCAATGCGGTCATTATCCTGAGCCAGAAGTCATCAGCTTTACCCTAAGTTGTCTTAGTGATGACGCTACTCATTTCAGCATGGCGTTTCTGTGCGAAGTAAAAGATCCTGAATCTTCGCCTTCGGAGTAGATGCCAGCATCTGCTAAAAAAATGACCAGTATTAAGGTACTGGCCATTTTTATTATTCCGCTGGAATTAATTTCTTTATATAAGCCAAAGCGCCGTAGAGGCCGCTTTCGTCGCCGAGGCGAGATTTCTCAATGAGCGGCAAATCGGGAAAAACTCGGGGCATTTGACCCAAATGGAATCTAACTCTGTCTACGGGAATGCCAATTTCTTTCATCATCGAGCCGCCTAAAACAACAATATCAGGTGACCAGTGAGCAATGCTATTGTGAATGCCGTAGGCAAGAATTTTGGCCAGCTCATCCCAAACGGCGGGGTCGGTTATTTCATATGGCTTTTTGCCATATTTAGCTTCAACGGCTTTGCCGGAAATGGAATCTTCTAGGGTTTTATAATCTTTCATATCGACGAATTGACTACCGGGCTCGAATCCAGAGACGTTTTCATCGATAACACCATTTACCACTCTGGCTCCACCGACTCCAGTGCTGATGGTGAAATAAACAACGTTATTCTTGCCATTGCCGGCGCCGTAAGTTGCTTCCCCCAATGTGGCTAGGGCGGCATCGTTTTCCAAATAAACCGGCGCTTCTAAAATTTTTTCTAGTTCAATTTTCAACGGCTTGCCGTTCCAACCGGGCATATTGGGCGCGGCGGCAATTTCGGTTTTCTCCCGATTGAACGGTCCTGGCAGACCGCCGGCGACGCCTTTGATCTGAAAGCCATCAAAAAATTCCTCTTTGATTCTTTTGAAAACTAAAACTCCTTCGTTGAATTCGGCCGGAGTCGGAAATACCTTCACGTCACCAAGAGTTTTTCCGTCTTTACAGGCGACAAAACGCATATTTGTGCCGCCGATGTCGAATAATAGATACATGTTTCCTTATTTTTAATTCGCTTAATTATAACACGTTATTTAGTAATCAATCGCTTAAACTCTTCCACCATCGGGATTTGTTCCGGATCGTTGCCATAATAGCTGGCTAGATTGAAAGTGGTCCAATCGGCAACCATAATACTACTGATAATTTTTATCCACTTATCCTTTCCCTCTAAATTAAAAATTTCCACTCCTAGCCCCATTTGGCGATAAAGTTTTTCACAAATAGCCATTCTTTTAATTATTTTTGGATGGTCGGTTTTATCTTTAAGAAAAATGAAATGAAATTTATCACTAAGTGTTTTAGTGGTTTTCCGAACATCAAAGCCGGTCATTTCATTATGATTTAGTTCGGGAAAAATATTATAGAAGGCGGGGATTTTAGCACTTTCATTAAATTTTATTTTCCAGTTATAAGCTACCGCGGAATTTTTTTCGGAAGCGTAAATTACCGGCACTTTATCCCAAAGAATTTCAGCTAAGTATTTGCCCTTTTTCTCGGCAGTTTTTGAATTTAAGGTTTTTGAAAAACCTGAGAAGGTTTTTAATTCTTTTTCGTCGCCGAATAATTTGAGATAGGAAATCAAAATAAAACCGAGAGCCACTCTTGGTTGAATTCCGGTTTGAGGAATTTTTATAAATGGAACTTTATCTTTTTTGGCTAATTCAAGAAGCTTGCCGCCGACGGCAATCGCCGCCAAATTCAGCTTTCGCTTTTTCGCCTCTTGATAAGCGCTAATAGTTTCTTCGGTATTGCCGGAGTAAGAACAAGCAATAACGAGAGTTTCCTTTTCGTCGCTTTTTAAAATATTAGGCAGATTGTAATTTTTATGAACCCGAATGTAGGTTTGAGGGCAGGCAAATTTGATAATTTCGGCAGGAAAAGCCGAACCGCCCATCCCAACCGCCAAAAAACGCTTGCAAGATCCAAGCTTATTTTGATTCTCAATTTTTGGCTTGAAGTCGAATTGTTTTGGGAAATCTCTGATGGATTTTTCCATGGTTTGTTGTGTATCAAGTGTCGTGTATTAGGTATCAAGCTCTAATGCATAATCTTGACAAAGTATAATATTAGGTGTATAATCTGTAAAGAAGCTTTAGTTTGAAACTCTGGAGGATTTATGAAAGTTAAGATTAAGTCTAGTGATGTTTTTCTTTTTCTCGGGTTTACAGCTGCCTCTGGCACTATGTTTGGCTTGGCGACTCGCAGTTATTTGATCGGATTTGGTGTCGGTTGCGCACTTTGCGCTCTGGTGTTTGCGATGTATATTGTTAAAAACATCGACAACTAGTAACGACGAACGAAAACTCGGCTGCGGCAATTAATTTTGTCGCGGCTTTTTATTTTACTCCAATCAGATCTAATAATTTTGAGCGATCAAAGCCGACGACAATATGGCCGCCGATATCGATCACCGGAACCCCTAGTTGGCCTGATTTCTCGATCATTTCATCTCTCGCCGCCATATCAACGGCGACATCCTTTTCTTCGTATGGAATTTCTTTCTCTTTAAAAAGAGCCTTGGCCATCTTGCAATAGACGCAGGTGGGAGTGCTGTAGATTATTACGTGTTTCATATAGCATGTAACATATAACAGTTTTTCGACCGTTTTATTTTACCATAATTACCAATTTTCATTCCATTAGGTTACGCAAAGCGCAATATTCACATTTTTTGTCACTACAGCGGTTGGACCAAAAGCTTAAATTGACAATCTCGCCCGCGATTTTTTTGATTGTTTCCTTTAACTCTTCAGTTTCGGCAGAAGTTATTTCAAAGACTTCCTTTTTAAAAATTCCCCGCTCGTTCGGTTCGATGAAATCAATTACACCGGCATCCATACTCCAGGTTTTTTCCGGTTTTAAATCTAAAAGAATTTTATATAAAACCAGTTGTCTTTTATAGTCGCCAGTGCCAAGTTTTGTTCCGCCTTCAATCGAATTTCGACTCTCTGGTTTTTTGGTTTTATAATCGACCACAATAACATGAGTGGGATTATCCTGAATTTCCAGTTTATCCAGATTGCCGACGAGTTTTATGTTATCCGCTAAATGAACGCCGCTAATTTTAAATTCATTTATAGTATTGTAATTCCAAATATTTTTATAGAAATCGAAATATTTTGGCAAGAAGCTCTCGCCTTTTTTATAGATTTCCAAAAATTCATTTTCATTTAGCGGCTCCCGTTCTAGATTCTGGCGAAATCTTTCTAATAGAAATTTACTATCAATATTATTGCCTTTTCTTTTTTCATCAAAGAAATTTTTAAGCGCGAAATGGACGGCGGTGCCAAAAATTTGATGCTTGCTTTTGGCTTTCGGAATCCGAACTAAATTGAGATAAAAATACCGCCACGGGCACTTAAGGTAGTTATTAAGCGCGGTTACTGACAATCCCCTCTTCTCAAAAATATCTTTTACATACTCCGCGTTTTTTAATGTTGGCTCTTCATTAACTCGTTTGTTAAAAAGAAGATTTTGGTTTTTAGTTATTTTTTCTCCAAATTCTTTATCATCTACTTCTTCTTTAAGTTCTTCTTTAATTTCATTTATAAATTGGCTGGGTACTTGCTCTCGGCCATCTGGTGAATGGCGGCTCCAGGTAATGTAGACCGATTTTTTGGCGCGGGTCATCGCCATATAGAAAAGCCGGCGTTCGTCCTCGTTTTTTTCGATTTTACTTATATCAATACTGGTTTTGATTGGCAAACTAAATCCGCCGAATTCCCGCCGATTGCCCCAATGGCCATCAGAGGCACCAATAATAAAAACAAAATCAAATTCTAATCCTTTCGCTCGATGGGCGGTCATTAAACGGATAGCCTTGGCATTGCGGGCGGAACGGCCGGTAATTGAAACTCCGTGGCTTTCTAAAATTTCCAAATATTCGATATAGTTTCTTAAACTAAAATCCCGGTGATTCTGAACGATTTTTCTGATTTCATTAAATAGGGTTCCTAATTTTTCTAATTTTTGAAAGCGCTCGTTTTTTAACAGTTGAGCAAAAAGTCCCGATTCCCTGACAACTCTTTCGAAAAACTCAAGGAAATTTTCATTTTTACTTTTTTGTTGCCAGTCACGAATATTATTGTAGGCGGAAATAATCGTTCCGGCGTTTTCTAGGTCGGTAATATCTTTTGATTGGGCAATTAGGCGATGAATCGATTTTTTATCGTCTTTAGATTTTTGAATTAAAGCGTAGATATCAAGTGGATCGATATTCAGAAAATCGATATGGAGAGCGGAAATTAATTTTTCATCATTGCCAAAATCATTAACCGCAATCAAAAGCCGATTTAGTTTTTTTATCTCGGAATCATCAAGAATGTTTAAATCCGATTCGATAACGTAAGAAATTCCTTTTTTACTAAGAAAATCGGCAATCGAAAAAACATCGCGATTTTCCCGGTAAAGAATGGCGATTTCGTTAGGCGGGGTTCCAGCTTCTAATTTTTCCCGAATTTTTTCCGAGATAAAAAGCAATTCAGCTTCGGGCTGGGAAAAGTTTAAAATTTTAATTTTTTGGCCGCCAAGTGACGTTCGAGATTTCAGAGGCGCGAAAATTGTCGCTTGATTTTTCTCAATTAAACTTTGGGCGGAATCAAGAATACTTTGCGGCGAACGATAATTTTCTTCTAAGTTAATAAGTTTTACAGCCGGATATTTTTTTTGAAAATACAAAAAATTATCCAAGCTAGCACCTTGAAAGCGGAAAATCGCTTGCTTTTCATCTCCAACAACAAAAAGATTGGGATTCGGGTAAAAACTGGCGAGGAGCTCTAGGACTCGGTTTTGAGCGCCGTTTGTGTCTTGATGCTCATCAACTAGCAAATATTGATATCTTTCTTGAATTTCTAGTAGAAAATCCTCTTTTTTTTCTAAGGCCTCGATGGTTTTCAAAATCATATCTTCAAAATCATAGAGCCGCCTCTGTTCTAATTCCTTCTGATAGGCGAAGTAAATTTTGGATAGCTCGGAATTTTTTTCAATTTGTTTAAGTTGTTTTTGATACACTCCTTTCATTTTTCCCTTGTGGGCGCCTTGCTCATAATAAAGATCATCATTTTTTTCAAAATTACTTTTTTCTTCTCCCATCAATTTTTCGAATTCCTGGTAATCTAAGCCTTCGTTTTTAAGGTCGCGAATAGCACTAAGAATATCCCGGACGTGAAAAAAATTATCGCCGAAAGGTTTGAGATTTTTAAACTCATTTTCTTCAATTATTTTGCGAATAACAGAAATACGGTCAACTTCGTTGGCATTTTTTCGGCCGATGATCTCGTCAAAGTGCTCCGGGTAACCTTGGATTAAACGATTGCAAAAACCGTGAAAGGTGGAAATATTCACGTAATAGCCCCGGCTTCCAATTAAAGAAACGAGACGGGAGCGCATATTAGCAGCCGCGGCTTCAGTAAAGGTAAGAGCTAAAATAGAATCGGCGGCGGTGTCGGTTTTTTCTAAAATATTAGCGATCCGGACAGTTAGGATTTGAGTTTTACCAGTGCCGGGACCGGCGATAACCATAACCGGACCCTCAATTGTTTCAACGGCTTCCCGTTGCTTTTTATTTAATTGGCTAAGGAGAATTTCAAATTTTTCGGAGGTCATTAAATTTTAAAATCGAATATACTTCTCCCACCGATGGTAAAGTTCTTTGGTGGCAACGAGATCACCAACATTATAAATGGCGATTTCTTTATATTTCTTCTCTTTAAATAAACGGCTAACATCATCGCCTGTAACACCATCGGCCTTAGGGCTTTTAATTCCAAAAGCGCGGCTCCAGAGGTGGAGATTACCTTTTCGGTGATAAACGGCACCGTAGAATGAAAGCTGGTCTAAGAGGTCGATATGGCGGCAATTTCGCTGTTGATACAAATACCGACCTTCCATTAAATCTTTAGTAGGGCGAATTTCGTGAACCGCGGAGCGGGTTGCTAAAAATGGAACGTCAAAAGCCCGGCCATTGAAACTGATAAACTCATCATAATTTTTGGCGCCTTGCCAAAAACTTTCGAGCATCTCTTTTTCACTCATTGGTTTGAATTTAAAATTATCGTCAGTCCATTCTTCTGCTTTTTTATCAGGAGATTGGAAGTAAACAACGCCTTGATTTTTTTCCACATCAAGAACGCCGATAGCGACGATTTCTCCGGTTAGAGGCGAAAAACCCAGGCCATCCTTTAATTCGTTTAAGGCAAAGTTATATTCCTCATCGCTTAATGATTCCTTTTTAAGCCAGCGGGTCAGGGATTCTTGAGTGGCTTTATCTAATTCATCAAAATTTTCACCTATGGTTTCAATATCAAAAACTAATTTAGGCATTTCGTTATTCTAGCCTATTTTACGAAAGATACCATTTTTTAAATTCCCAAAAACGACTCTCGGAAATGGCGCTTCGAATTTGCTTCATTAAGTCATTAAAAAAATAAACGTTATGGATAGTGGCATATCGGGCGGCGTTTAATTCCTTATTTTTAAATAAATTGTGAAGTTCGGATTTGGTTACATTTTTTTCACCGCAAATTTCACATTCGCAGCCTTCACCGAGCGGACTATCGTCGGCAGTATAAATACCCTTCTTGATATCAAACCGCCCGCCTTTGACCCAAATGGCGCCGTGGCGGGCTTCGCGGGTGGGAATAACACAATCCATAGTATCCACTCCCCTTTCAACCGCTTCAAAAATATCGTCAATGCGACCAATGCCTAGTAAGTGTCGAGGCTTAGTTTTATCTAACAACGGATTAACCCAACTTAATTCCTGAAAAGTATTACCTTTTTTACTACCGAAAGAACTACCGAAAGCGCCGCCGATGGCAAACCCATCAAACGGAAAATTATTTATAAACTTGGCGCTTTCTTTGCGAAGATCCTCAAAAATTCCACCTTGGACTATGCCGTAGATGAATTGATCCGAAGTTTTGGCCTCAAGCGAACGTTCGGCCCATTGATGAGTTCGAACCATCGCTTTTTTCGTGTATTCATAATCGTGCAAAGGCGAACTCGGTTCGTCAAAAGCCAAAACAATGTCGGCGCCAAGCTGTTCTTGAATCTTCATTGACAATTCGGCATCAAGATAAATTTCTTCACCCGACTCATCTTGAAAATAAACTCCGGAATCGGTAACCCGGACGATTCCAGCTTCGCTTTCTCCGCTAGGTTTTTGTTTTATTTTTCCAGTGCCATGTTCACGAGCTGAACCCATACTAAAAACCTGGAAACCGCCGCTATCAGTCATAATCGGACCAGACCATTCCATAAATTCATGGAGGCCAGGAAATTCGTTCAGGCCTTCATCACCTAAAGATTTCCATAAGTGAAAGGTGTTAGAAATAATTACCTGCGTTTGGGTTTTCGGAATGTCCTCCGGCTCAAGACAGCGAATGTGGCCATCGGTACCGACGACCACGTAGCTTGGGGTTTCTATTTTTCCGTTCTTTGTCTCAATCGTCCCTAGCCGAGCTTCGCCGTCATTTTTTAAAAGCTTATATATCGACATTTAACTAATACTAGCAAAGACCTCTCTTTCAGCGAGAGGCAAAATTTTACAGATTATTTGATATTTATTAAAAATTTGATATACTCGCACTAGTCCTTTCCTTTTCTATCATAGATTTTGCTCCCGGCATTTCGGGCTTGATCAGTCTTTTCGGTGTCTTAGGGTGTTTGCTTATCAGAACAGTTTACACTCACGCAGTTTACAACTCCTTTTGCCGGGAGTCTTTTTTTATTCAAGTAATCCTCTTCTTTCCTCGAATTCTTTTTTGGTGATTTCCCCTTTAGCAAAACGCTCTTTCAATATCTCAACTGGAGTAATTCTTTGCTCTTCGTGAGAACTAGCTTGATTGGAATGAGAATTATTCTTACTTAATTCTCTAATAACCCAAACCACTGATAATATTATAAAAACCCAAAAAACAATTACCCCAATAAAATTTACGATTCCCCAACCAAAACCATACATATGGCCGGCGAAAAAATTATCCATCATTTAACTTTTATTTAATTCAATTTCAACGACCTTTTTCCGTTTTAACCCAAAAATACAAACAAAAAAAATAAGGGTTGAGGAGGCGGCAGAAGTTAGACAATATTCACATAACTCATGAATAACGAAAAATTGAAGATAGGTTAGAAAAAGTGAAAAAGCAAAACCAAGACCACTGAGAATCACGATAAAAGAAGCATAGCGATAATTTCTATATTTAAAGCAAAATAAAATTAGAATAACAAGAAAAGTATAATAAGCAGCTCCGAATATTCCTAAGGGGATTGATCCGATTTTTGAATAAGAACTATTCAGGACCTGACTACAGCCGCCCCCCGGAGCGCAAATCGCGTCAATGCCGGCCAAAGCAGCATAGCTCAAGTAGCCGGTGTCAATTAGGCCGACTAAGGCGAGGATGAGTATGGAATAGAGAATCCAATTTTTGGTTTGACTTATTTCAACCATAATAAAAATTATTTTTCAGATTCGATCTCTAGGAGCCGGTTATATTTAGCGATTCTTTCGCCGCGAGCGGGAGCGCCAAGTTTAAGGCCGTCAGCGCCAACACCTACGGCCAAATCGGCAATAAAATCGTCATTTGTTTCCCCGCTCCGATGCGAAACAATAACCTTCCAGTCGTAATTTCTTGATTTCTTAATCGCTTCTAGAGTTTCAGTGATAGTGCCGATTTGATTGGGCTTGATAACAATAGCGTTAATCGCTTTGGCGGCTTCGGCTTTTTCGATAAGTGATACGTTGGTAGTGGTTAAATCGTCACCAACTATCCAAAGATTTTTTTTAGCCTCAGCTTTAAATTTGGCGAAATTTTTAAAGTCATTTTCGTTGAATAAATCTTCTAGAAACAGAAAATTAAAATCGTTTATAAAGTTTAAGTAAATACCAAAAAGATCATCAGGGCTGATTTTTTTAATATTACTAGCGGCGGCATCAAGACCTAAATTTACTTCGGCAGAAAGTTTCAAATTTTTTAAAACAAGAGAAATCATTTCAAATGGTTCGCTATTATTTTTAAAATCCGGCGCAAAACCGCCTTCATCTCCAACACTAGTTGAGCCCGGGCCAAATTTTTCATTGAGCGAATCACGGAGCCGGTTATAAATTTTAACAATTTTTTCAATCGCTGAGCTAAAGTTTTGAGATTTGGGGATTACCAGATATTCTTGAAAATCCAAATTATTACCGGCGTGAAGTCCGCCGTTTACAAGATTAGCCAAGAGGCGAGGCCGAGAGTTCGGAATTATGGAAAGACCGCTTAAATCGCGGAAATATTTCCAGAGATAAACGTTTTTTGATTTAGCCGCGGCTTTGGCGGCGGCTAGAGATATGCCAAGAGTGGTATTGCCGCCGAGTTTTGATTTAGAACGGGTGCCGTCGAGTTTTATTAAAGTTTGATCGATTTTTTCTTGATTAAAAACATCAAATCCATGAAAAATTTTGGAAAGAGATTTAATTTTTTGAATGGCTTTTTGGGGTGGTAGAAAGATTGCTTCGCTTGAACCCCGGCTTTTACCTTGCGGGATCGCGGCTTTGGCGATTACGCCGTCTTGTAGAGCGAGGCTGACCTCGATAGTCCAGTCGCCGCGAGAATCTAAGATTGGGCGGCCTTCGATGTTTTTTATTTTACTCATTTGGCAAGATTAGTTGGCGCTCCACTTTGGAAGGCTTTTATATTATCCACAGTAGTTTGAAGAATTCTTTGGAGGGCTTCGCGAGTGTTGAAAGCATTATGGGGAGTAATAATCACATTAGGCATATCGATTAAGACGTGATTGGCCAGTGCCGCGCGAAGATTATGCTCTTCGGGGTGGCCGCTCACGATAAAATCCAGTTCGTCTTTAATAATTCCTTCTTCTTCTAAAACATCTAAACCGGCGCCGGCTAGCTGGCCGTTTTTTAGAGCTTTAACTAGAGCTTCCGTCTCAACAACCGGACCGCGGCTGGTGTTAATTAAATAGGCGCCTAGTTTCATTTGGTCTAAGGTTTGCTCGTTTATTAAATGATGGGTTTCTTTGAGATAGGGTACATGAAGGGTGACAATATCGCTTTTGGCGAGGAGTTCGTTTAATGGATAATAAGAAAAACCTAAAGTCTTGGCGGCTTCTTCGTTGGGAAAATTATCGGAAGCGATTACATTCATTTCAAAACCTTTGGCAATGCGAATAACATTCCGGCCGATTTTGCCGGTACCAACAACGCCGAGAGTTTTTCCTTGGAGATCAAAGCCGGACATTCCTTCGAGATTAAAACTGCCCGTCTCGCGGATTTGGTCGAAAGATTTAGAAACTTTTCTTGAAAGCGATAAAATTAGGGCAAAGGCATATTCCGCCACAGTCTCTTCGCCATACGATGGCACGGTCGCCACGGCGATATTTTTTTCTTTGCATTTATTCAAGTCGACATTATCGTAACCAGTCGAACGGGCAGTAATTAGTTTTAGATTGGGAAAATCATCAATAACCGTCGCGTCAACTGTGGAATCGACAAAAACCGAAATTACTTCAAAATCTTTTTGTTCTGGGAGATGGTCTTTATCTAAAATTTCATCATAAAAAACCGGTTCGTTATCCGGAATTTGATTTTTTATCGCGGTGGTTAGGAATTCTTTCTCCCAGGGCTTAGCGCCAAAAAAGGCTATTTGCATAGGGTAATTATACAGGATTGGCAAAAAAAGACCACCGATGGAACTTACTACGGTGGACTTCTTTATTTGGAAAGATTTATCAACCTATTCTGATTCGTTATATTTTGAATCTCTAATCTTTAAAAGCTTTCGGTTGATAGCAACAATTTTGTCCTGTACTTCGTCCGAATTTCCTCGATTTTTTGTTAGCTCCTCACCTTGTTTAACTAATTCTTCACGCATTTTTTGAAGCTCATGTGGATCATCCGAAAATCCTGCGCCAATATTGTCTAAATATTCTTCACGCTGTTTTCTTTTTTCGTCATGATCCTTCATACTTTCTCCTGGTTGCAACGATTCCAATCCAGGAACACGTTTCACAGCTTCGGGATTTTCTTCATTATTACCCGGAAAACCTTCTTTTGACATAATATTATTTTAAATATTTTAGATTCCGCCCTTTTGTTTATTGTTACATATGAGTGAACTTTTAGCAAAAACATCAATGACGGATTTTTACTGTTTCACTTACAACGTTTTTCCTTCTTTTTTGGCGATAGTAAGAAGAGTTGAGACAACAACATCCGGATTGACGGAAATGCTGTGAATCCCCTTTTCAACTAAGAACTCGGCAAAGTCAGGGTAATCGGACGGCGCTTGACCGCAGATGCCGATATAGCGGAAACGTTCGTTGCACTTCTTGATAACTATTTCAATTAGTTTTTTGACCGCCGGATTATTTTCGTTGGCGATATAGCTTAACGTACCCGAGTCCCGATCGAGACCGACGGTCAACTGGGTTAAATCGTTCGAGCCAATCGACATGCCGTCAAAAATTTCCAGGAATTCATCAGCTAGTAAAACGTTCGATGGAATCTCGCACATCACATAAACCGGCGTAATTTTTTTGGTTTTTATTTTTTGTGTTTCGGCGATGTAGCGAGAAACTAAACCGGATTTGGCTAAAATTTGCAAAACTTTTATTCCCTCTTCTTCGGTACGGCAGAAAGGCACCATCGGGATAACATTATCTAATCCCATTTCATCACGAACTTTTTTCATCGCTAGACATTCAAGCTTAAAAGCGGCTTCGAACTTTGGATCGTAGTAACGAGAAGCGCCGCGCCAACCAGTCATTGGATTTTCCTCGTTCGGCTCGTAAAATTCACCGCCCAGTAAGGTTCTATATTCATTAGTTTTGAAATCAGAAAATCGGACGATTACCGGTTTCGGGTAAAAAGCGGCGCCGATTTTGGCAATGCCGTAGGCAAGATTGTCAACGTAAAAATCATCTTTCTCTTTCCAACCGCGAGTTTTTTTATCAATCTCGCTTTTAATGCGAGCGGGCATTTTTTGGTAATTCAGAAGAGCTAAGGGATGGATACCAATCGCTGAAGCGATAATAAATTCTTCCCGCGCAAGACCGACGCCGTCGTTCGGTAAAAAAGATTTTTCAAAAGCGGTTTCAGGGGTGGCGATGTTCACCATTAACTTAGTGTGAATCTTTGGCAAGGTTTTTACATCATTTTCAACAATTTTATATTTGATAATTCCCCGGAAAATAATTCCTTCGCTGCCAGTTGTATCCACGGTAATTTTATCGCCGGTTTTAATTTTTTGCGTGGCGTTTTCGGTTCCAACCACGCAAGGAATTCCTAATTCCCGTGAAACGATCGCGGCATGCGAGGTTCGACCGCCCTTATCAGTAACAATCGCCGAGGCGATTTTCATAATCGGTTCCCAGTCGGGATCCGTCATACCCGTTACTAGAATTTCACCTTTTTTAAATTCACCAAGTTTCTTGGTTTCCAAAATAACTCTGGCGCTGCCGGTGGCGATGCGGCTGCCAACCGAGGCACCTTTAGTGATAATCGGACCTTCGTCGGAGCGGACATATTCTTTTACCTTAGTGAAATCGCGATCGGCGTGAATCGTTTCCGGCCGAGCTTGGACAATAAAGAGTTCACCGGTTTTGCCGTCTTTTGCCCATTCAATATCCATCGGCGTCCATTTTTTATTTCTATTGGAGTAATGCTCTTCAATAAGATATCCCCAGGTGGCGAGTTTTAGAATTTCTTCATCGGATAAAACAAATTCATTTTCTTCTTTTTCGGTAGTAGAAATAACTTTGGTTTGTTTAATCCCCTGCCCGGTGGCAGAATAAATCATCTTTTTATTTTTGACGCCAAGATGCTTGCTGATTATCGGTTTTAATTTCTGATCGGGTTTATTAAGCCCGCCTTTGAAAACGAAAAATTCATCGGGAGTGACTTCACCCTGGACAATCATTTCACCTAAGCCCCAAGAGGCGTTGATTATGATTACGTTTGGAAAACCCGATTCGGTGTCGAGAGTGAACATTATCCCCGAAGCGCCCATATCGGAGCGAACCATTTTTTGAACGCCAACCGAGAGAGCGACTTTTAGGTGATCAAATTTTTTATCAACGCGATATGAAATAGCCCTGTTAGTAAAAAGCGAGGCCATGGCGGCGCGAGTGGCTTCCATTACTTGGTTTATGCCGCGAATGCCCAGATAGGTTTCGTGCTCGCCAGCAAAGCTGGCGCCGGGCAGATCTTCGGCGGTAGCGCTCGAACGAACCGCCACATCAATATTTTTGCCGTAGGTTTTTTCCATCTCGACATAACCGGCGGCAATCGCTTTCTTTAAATCATCGGGAAAATTACTTTTTTTAATTTTTTCCCGAATTTCTTTCCCGCGCTTGGCAAGATTTTTTAAATTGGAAGTATCGAGGTCTTTTAGACTATTTTTTATGAACTCATCAAGTTTCGTTTCTTTTAAAAAGTAGCGGTAAGCATCGGCGGTGACCACAAAGCCAGAAGGAATGTTTACGCCTTTTGGTTTGAGATTTTTCAACATTTCGCCGAGCGAAGCATTTTTGCCGCCGGCAATAGCGACGTCTTTTATTCCGAGTTTTTCCATGGGAACCACCATGGTGTTTGTACTTTCTTTTTTATTTCGTTTTAAAATATTTTTGAGCATTTATTTTGTTATTAAGTTGCGACTTTATTTTTTAAAGCAATCACCAAATCCGAAACATTGGAGCCAGTATTGCCGGTTAAGATGTAATCTCCAGTTTTTTCAAAAAAATTATACGAGTTATTATTTTTTAGATACGATAACGAATCGACCTTATTTATTTCAGCATTCTTCTTGGTAATTATATCACAAATCGCTCCGGCATGATCGGTGTTATCTCTTCCATCGGAAGCGATGGATAAAATTATTTCGTCATTTTTGACTTCGCTGAGAGCACCTAGGACTAATTCTTGATTACGGCCGCCTTTGCCCTGGCCTTTTATATTAACCGTTGTTTCACCGCCATAGAGAAAAACTTTTCCGAAAGAAGATTGATGAAGTTCAACGGCTAGGTTATTGCCAACGCTTTGGGCTTCGCCGGTCAGGTGCGTAGAACAGATTTCGCTTTCATATCCTAATTCCTTTGATTTTTCGGCCATGGCGAATAGGGCAACCTTATTCGAAACTAAAAGAATATTTCTTACTTTTTTAAAATATTTATCCTCCTTGGGGGTTTCCGTTAAGCCGCAATTATTCAAACCGCATTTTTCGAGAACATCAAACTCGGCTAAAATTTTTGCCGCGTCTTGAATAGTGGTGTTGTCTTTTACGGTTGGTCCGGAAGCAATAAACTCTATATCGTTGGTCGGGATATCGGAAAAAATTAAGGAAAGAACATTGGCCGGGTAGGCGTATTTCGCCAGAAAACCGCCGCGAGCGAGAGATAGATGTTTTCGAACCGTATTGACGTGAACAATATCAACACCAGAATGGATTAAATTATCCAATATTGCGGCCTCGGCTTGGCAACTCATTTCATCTGGTAAACAAAGTAAAGTGGAGCCGCCGCCAGAGATCAAAAAAATGACAAGATCGTCTTCATCTAACTTACTAAGAAGTTCGACAATTTTTTTCGATGCATCAACATTAGTTTTGGTCGGTAAGGGATGAGTGCCAGTTAAAACTTTTACTCGACTGGAAATATATCCCTTTCGAACATCGAGGGCGATTCCTTTTGTGACCCGATAATCCAAAATATTTTGAAGCGCCGAGATACCATCAAGAGCACACTTACCAACGCCAATCAGAATAATTTTTTGATTTTTTTTAAGTGAAAATTCCTCCTTTTCAACAATAAGCTTATCACCAACAACTTTAACGGATTTTTTTATAGCCAGTTCGGTGTTAATCGCTTTTAGTCCGGCTTCGGCAATTTCCAAAATTGCCTTGCGGGCATCAGACTTAGTAAGCGAGTCAAAATTCTTTATGAGCATTTTGGGATGGTACAAATATACTAATAGTGCTAATGATACTAATCAAATTGTTGTTGCTTAATTTTAACATATCTAGTCTTTCCTATTTTTATATTGACATTTATATAATTAAGTGATTGTATTGTTTTAGTAAGTTGAGTAACTTTTTTGGAGGTTTTGTTATGTTTTGGTTGGTAGGCGGTTGGCTTGTTTTAGGTTTGGTCGGCTCAGTTCTTATGTTTATTGCCGATCGAGTGAGTGCTCCCTCTGCTCCAAAATGGCTTGGAGAAAAATCTAGGGTTGCCCACTTTGCAGTGGGCCTGATATTTGGTTTACTCACTTTTGTTCTCGGTATTGCGGGTTTGGCAGATTCCCTTCTCGCTCGTCAGAATCGATGCCGTTTACGAAATTCGTAACTTGCAACGCCCCTTTTTGAATCCCTGTTACTAGGGATTCTTCTTTTTCACTTGAATTTGACTTTTTCAGACAGGCGAGTATACTGGAAGCGTAATAAATGGTACCCCTTGGCGGGGGTTTTTTATTACCTTAAAGCCCAGCAAAACAGGGCTTAAAACAGGAGAAAGGCTTCTTGGTTCGCGCCTAGCGCAGAAATAACCAGAAAACCTTACCTGATCGATCCGGATATATGGGTTGACGGATTGAACCTTGAAATATGCATACATTAGCGTTACTAGCGATAGGAATCGCCAGCTTGCAACCGATTGCTGCCAGTACAGTTAACAGCACTTCCCCCCGAATTTATTCGGTGGAAAGCGAAGTTAACCAAAGTACGGTCGCTTATACGACCACTAAGGTGAAAGACACTCTTCATCTGTGGGTGACGGCTTACTCAAGCACCCCAGATGAAACCGACGACACTCCTTTCATCACCGCAACCGGAAACCGGGTGCGAGATGGAATTGTGGCAACTAACTTACTGCCTTTCGGAACAAAAATTATGATTCCGGAATTTTTCGGAGAAAAAGTATTCACGGTGGACGATCGAATGCATCCAAGAAAAAAAGAGAATGTTGATGTTTGGATGCCAACGAAAGCGGAAGCGATTCATTTCGGCCTTGCCTATAGCAAAATTATCGTATTAGAATAAAACGCAAAAGCGGTCCTTCGGGGCCGCTTTTGTGTTTCCCGTGAGATCAGTTAAGGTGATAGAATTAAATAATGAAACAATCAATGTTCGAACAAGTAGGAAATTTTAACGAAAACCGAGAAAATGTTGGCTTGATTTTATCCGCCGCCGAAAAACGACCGGAGCTTGATAATTTTAGTGACATTTTTCCGACAGATGAAATAAAGCGTGATGAGCAACTTTTAGCGGCCGCTAAAAGGAATTTTTCTGAAAACGAAGAACATTTAACGGACGAAGAGGTGCAGAAAACTAGGGAGGGAAAATTAAGAAGTGAAGCGTTGGAAATTTTAGTCACTAATCAGGCGGAATTGAACGACTGGTTCGGTGATAATGTTCTTATTTCAAGAACAACGGAGTTCGATGATGTTATAAATCACGTTGATGCCGTTTTAGAATTTGACCTAGGGGAAGATAATCCCGAGACAATTGCTTTGGCGGTGGATGCTTCAATGCGGAATGATTATCACTTAACAACTTCAAAAATTAGAAGAAATATCAAAAGCATCACAGGAGAAACAAGACCGACCGAGGTAAAATATTTTGAATCTCAAATTGATCGGAATAAACGCAGTTTAAGGCACATTATTCCAGTGGTGGTTGGATTGGAGGGAAATAATTGCAATCAACTTTTTGCCGATTTTGCGCAAATTATTAAATTAAAGAGAATACCAGAAAAAAATGGCCTCCAAAAAGAAACCCTTCATAATCTAAACGAAAAGATGAAGACTAATCCGGCGCAAATAGCTTTTCTTTTAGAGATTCAAAAACAACTGGAATTTTATAAAAATTTAGTGGAAAAAAAGACCACAGAGGAAGGTGTGAATTCTAAACAGCTAGAAAGGTTAATCGGCATAATTGATTCCGTTCTGTCTGAAAAGAAGGATATAAAATTAGGAGAATTGGAAAACGATGGAGTTTTAAAAACAATTATCCAGAATACCGCGGTGTCTTAATCTAGAAAAATTCAATTTTTCCACAATTTTTCAACTGGATCTCCCCTATTTTTATTGACAATGTCTTACTAGGTGGGAATATAAAAGTAGCTTTGCCGGGGGAGATCGATGTTCCGGTTAACAAAAATAAAATAAGGATCCAAATCGTGGCAACCTGCGGGTTCGCCCCTGCGGATACCAATATTATTAATTCGCGGAATCATCGCTTTTCTCCGAAATAGCAAAGCGATTCCTTTCAAGTCGGAAAGGGCAAAGTTCCTGCCGATCGGGCATGGAATTTTGTTAAGTTTAAAAAATAAAGAACCAAAAACCGGTCCCGCTAAGCGGGACCGGTTTTTAAATTGAATCTTAAACTTGTTTTTTGTCTTTACTAAAAACGAAAAGATAGAGAATTTCTAAGATGCCGATGGTATTGACGATCAAAAGAACGATAAACCACCATTTTTCTTTTCGACCGGCGGCCTTCCAGAGCGCAAGACCTTTCCAGATAATGCTCCAGATAAAAATAAGAGAAATTAGCCAAGCGTAGTTTGTTACGAAATCTGGGCCGAAATAATTCTGTAAATTTAGAAAGTTAAAATTCATTTTTTTATTTAAGCCCTCACTAATTTTGGTGAGGGAGTAAATTTTCGGCGACCTTTTTCTCTTTTATTAGATTAATTATATTTATAATTCCCAAAATTAAAATTCCGGGGAGAAAAATAAAATTTAGCACCACAGCAAAAAGAGGCCAAGAATCACCTGGAGACAACGACAGCCAGTTGGAAAAAATGTAATTTGATAGAAAAGACGAGTGGATGAATAAATAAGGAATTAGCGTTAGGATTATACCCCACCAATATTTTTGGAATGTTAAAAATATACCGCCAATCATCAATATGAAAAGGGGTATAGAGAAGGGAATAATATCAAAGACAGTGAACAACAATCCAAACATTGCTGCCGCTTCAATACAAACAATGATTAAAAAGGATTTCAATAATTTTGAATAATTTTTAATTTGGTTTGAATTCTCGGCGATATTTTTTTTAAAATGAGCTAATGCCATACTTCCCAATATTAGCACTCCAATACTAAAAATTGCTGAAATGTCTAGGAGTACATTATAGGAAGATGGTGCATCACCACCAAAACCGAGAGCAAGAATAGATATAAGTGATTCAATGAGGGCTACCGCGCTTGATATTATGGCAATTAATATGCCGAGCCGTTTTCTTAGGAGAGCTAACCAAATCCCCACAAGCATTAGGATGAGAAAAAGAACAGAAATTAAAAAAATAATTCCGCGAGGTCCGTCGTTGATCCAATAACGCGTTATTTCAAACATCGATACTGCTTCAATGCAAATGGCGACTAAAAAAACTTTAAATAATTTCGAATAATTTTTCATTTTTTTATTCTAAATTTTCTGATACTTTTTCCCAATTGACCACATTCCACCAAGCCGCAATATAATCAGCGCGGCGGTTTTGGTATTTTAGATAATAGGCGTGTTCCCAGACGTCCAAAGTCAAAAGCGGTTTAAGTCCTTCGATCAATGGGCTGTCTTGGTTGGCGGTGGAATGAATCTTTAATTCCCCTGCCGGAGTTTGGCTTAACCAAACCCAACCGCTGCCAAAACGGCCGGTGGCGGCTTTAGTGAAAAGTTCCTTAAAGTTAGTAAAGTTTTGAAAATTTTTATTGATTAATTCGGCTAGTTCGCCAGTTGGCTCGTTGGGCTTGCCCGCCACAGCTTCAGCGGAGGCGGGCGCCATAACTTGCCAGAAAAAGCTGTGATTTAGATGGCCGCCGCCGTTATTTTGAACGGCCGTTCGGATATCTTCCGGGATACTAGCTGGGTTTTTAATTAATTCTTCAAGCGGTTTTTCAAACAACTCGGGATATTTTTCCAGCGCGGCGTTCAAATTATTAACATATGCTTGATGGTGTTTGGAGTAATGAATTTCCATCGTTTGCGCGTCGATGTACGGCTCAAGGGCGTTGTAGATGTATGGAAGCTGGGGAAGAACGTGTTTAGCCATGTAGTATGTAAAATGTGTAATTTACGACTCCAAAATTATACCACAAAACATTTCTTCAAAATTTCGACATTTTCTTTGTCTGGTCCAAGATTATCAAAACCGGGAACTTCTAAAAGCCACGGCAAAATATTAATTCTTTTTTCTTTTGCGAGATTCTTGAAACCATTAAGGCCAATAAAACCCTCGCCGAGATTTTCATGGCGATCATTATGGGAATTGAAAGCGGTTTTGGAATCGTTTACGTGAAGGGCGGCAAAATTTTCTAGACCTACTCCCCTATCCCATTCGTCGAAAAGTTTTTTAATATTTTCCGGCGAATAAGATTCTATAATCCCCGCTTCGAAAGCGTGGGCAGTATCAAAACAAACTTTGGCGCGCGGAGAATTTATTTTTTCTAAAAGCTGGCCGACTTCCTTAGCATTTGAACCGAGTTTCTGTCCCCCGCCGGCAGAATTTTCCAGAATAATTTTAGCCTGACCGGGGACTTCTTTAAGCACTTTTTTTACGCCTTCAATAATATGACTCATTGCTTCTTCTTTTGGCGCTTCCTTACCAGAGCCGACGTGAAAAATTAATCCTTCGGCGCCGATCGCCTCGGATATTTTAAGATGGGCCGTCAAAGACATTATGGATTTTGCCCGGATCATTTCGTCGGGGCTGGCGAGATTCACTAGATAGGCGGCATGAAGAAAAACTGGGCCGAGTTTGTATTTTTTTAGTTCGGCCTGATATTTTGAAACCTCAATTTTTTCCGGAATTTTAGCTTGCCACTGCCGGGGCGAAGCGCCAAAAATCTGAAGGGCTTGAGCGCCAATTCGATTGGCGTTTTGAGCCACCATAGAAAGACCGCCGGCGGTGGAAACATGAGCGCCGATTATTGGCATGTTAAAAGTATCAAGTGTCAGGTATCAAGACACAAGTTTAACGGTGAATCAAAGTATATTCGCCGTCGTGATAGCTCAAAGTAAATGGCCGATCGTCGTCATCTTCAAACTCGGCAGAACCTTTTATTTTTGCTTGGTCAAAGAAAACCCGGGCCTCATTTAAATCGAGATCATCGCGAAGATAAGCAACTCCCTCACGACTATTTTCTTCATAAACGACAACAAACCCGTGGACATCAGTTTTTTGAGTCATTTTTATTTTTATTGATTATTTTCCGATCGATGATGAGCGCCATTTTGACAATCGCACTCTTCGAGCGCCTCGCCATTTCTTTCACAATCCTTGGCCTGACAAACTCCTTGTTTTTCGGAAACTCCCTCACAGCCGCCAGGGCAGATATAGTGCCTTAGCATATTGATGGTGATAAAAAAAATATTTTACCCGACTTGGGTATTATATCACACAAGAAATAAAAAACGGGGCAGTCGATGGCTGCCCCGGTAGGAATGGGCGTTGACATACGCAAAAAGCTATGGGGGGATGTTAGGCAGGATAAGCTTTTTCACGCACGTCAACGCTTAAGCCCTCCGGTCTTGGTTGAAACCGAAGGAATCAGAGCCCGGGATTGGATGTCATAGGACCCAGGCAATGGCTTGACTAAATGGAGTATCTTCGTTTGTTATAATCGGTTTGAGTAATTTTGTCAACCGAGTAGTGAAACTCCGAATTCTTCGGCGTGTGTTTATTCGAAGCTCTACTAACCGGTCAAATTAACTGATTTTGGCGCCAGGCGGAGTCTCTTTTTCAGGAACTAATAGAACTGGGCCATTTTCACCAGAGGCGGCAAGAAGCATTCCTTGGCTTTCTTCACCTAAGAGAATTCGGGTTTCTAAATTGGAAACGATAATTATCTCTTTATTGGCTAAAGTTTCTGGATTGTAGACTTTTCCGATGCCGGCGATGATTTGGCGATTTCCTTCCTCACCTAAGTTAACTTGAAGTTTTAAAAGTTTATCCGAACCAGAGATTCTTTCGGCATTTAATATTTTTACTACTCTTAAATCAATTTTTGAAAAATCTTCATAAGGAATCATTTTTTTATTTTAGCATTTTTACCATTCTGAAAAAACTAAAAAGTTCCGAATATTTCGGAACTTTTTAGTTTAAGTGATATTTATATATTCTAACTACAAAACTTATTCAGTAACAGGAGCGGTTCCGGTGCTGTTTTCGTTCACGGCAGGCGGAGTAGTTTGACTGTCATCTCCGACCGGAGTTGGCGCGACAATGTCGCCGCAAGCAACGTTTTTGTCGGATTCGGTTTCTGATTTATGAATGTTAATCGCCAATGGCAACTGCTTCATTAAATCATCAAAAGAAACTTCAAGAACGGTTTCAGAAGCGCCGCCTACAACATTAGTAAGGGGATATTTTTCACCGCCCAAACTCGCGCAAGAACCAGTATTAATTCGAGCTGGTTCGTTAGCATCAACTGGATATCCATTTAGAGAGACGACAACCTTAGACTTGCCTTCTACTTCCGTGATTGTGGCAGTTCCCGAAATGCCCGAGTTATCAAAAGCAGCAATATTGACGGTGGAGGTTTTAACGGTGTTCAAGTTTTCGTTATTTTTATTTCCGCTGATCAATATAAAGATCACAACCACAACAACGATTACGGCAATTATTATGTATGTTTTTTTTGACATTTTTATTTTTTTATTTCTAATAGCCGACCTTTAAGAAATTATTTTTCGAGAAGAAAAAAGCACTCGCTGAGAGCTTTTAGGGATTGTAGCATTTTGCGGAACTGTGAGTCAAGAATTCGGACTAGTTGTTATCGACATAAACATTGCGAATTACATGCGAATGACGTTAATTTATGGATGGAAATTGTTGTATAATTAATACTAACGGAAATGCGTTCAGTAATGCTTATAATCGTTGCCTTTATTATTGCGGTTGGAGCGATAATTTTCTCTTTTAAATTTAATTCTAAAAATATGGAAAAAATTGAGAACATTCCAAATTCTATTGTTTTCGCTTACGGCAACGAATATAACCTAAAAAAAGAGGGAGATAAAATTGAATTGAAATACGTTCCGGGTTTAAACGCCGCCGCCATGGAGAGAAATGGAATAAAAGGAGTAGCGCCGAAGACAATGCAAATTAATATCTCAGAATTTCAGGAAATTTGGGATAAGATTCTAATTCTTGATTTTAAAAAATATCAGAATCTTACCGAGAAGGACACAGTTCCTGTTTTGTCTCAACCAGGTGAGGGAATGTTAACAAGCATAAAAATTGAAATAAATGGCAATGTTTTGGTAGACCGTTTTTTTGCCGGCCCCGACAATACGCTTTCAGAGGAATTAGCAAAACCCCTTGATGAAATCAATAATCTGATTGCGGGGATGATAAATAAAAAATAGCTTTTGGATTCATTACTGGCGCAGTGTTTCGATTCCCTTTTCTGTAATTTTAAGTAGGGTTGACGGCTTGGTTATTTTTTTTTCGCCGCTATCGATATAAAAATCCACCTGATTTCCAAAATATCTAACGGCGTGACGAATGTTCCTAGCCGGATGCCTATCCGCCGGGTTTGCGCTCGGCGCGACAAGCGGCCCAACCTCATCTAAAAATTCTATAAGCCATTTTAACTTAGGGAGGCGAAAAGCAATTGTTTTGGTGCCGCGATGAAGATAGGAAAAATTTTTTAGTGGGCAAGGCAAAATAATACTGACTGGACCCGGCCAATAACTAGCCGCTAGGTTATAGAGTTTAGGGTTTAGGGTAATTTTGAATTTTTTGAGGTCGGAAATTTTGTCGATTAAGACAATAAGCGGTTTTTTTGGATCACGGCGGCGAAGTTTATAAATTCGTTCGACTGTTTCTGGGATCATCGCAGAACCGACTAGGCCATAAATTGTGTCGGTTGGCATAACCCCCACTCCCCCGCTTCTGACAATTTTTTTAATCGCCGGATTAATCCTTTTTACTTTTAGCACTTTTTTTGATTGATTTTTTTCGGGAGGAAAAACCATATAGCCAAAGGTAGACACTGATCAGAGCGGAATAATTAATAATCATAAAAAGTGGATTGCCCCAGCTAGTTAAACTGACGTGAAAATTGGAAATTGGAAATAAAAAGGGAGTCGGGAAAAACTTTTCGGTATGCGAAAAGATATCGATGAAAATATGAAGTCCCCAACCAGCCAAGAGCCAATAGGGTTTTTTTCGGAGAAACCAGACAACTCCAAAAATAAGAGCGAAGATCAGAAAGCTATGAGTGAAATTATAGAGAGTGTAAACGTAATTTGGGATTGACCCGGGATCGGGCGGGCCGCTCGGTAATGCTCCCCAAGTTTTTTCCGCAATTTTACCGATGGTTTGCCCGGTATTGGGCGCCAAAGAAGATATGCTAGTAATAATTCGATTCAATTCTTCTAGTAATCTGGAGCCTATATAACTTAGAATTACCGGTAATTTATTAAAAATGCCAACGGCGAAAAAAATACCAAAGGAAAAAAGATCAGGCATGATTCCAAAAAAGATGCCCAACCAAACACTAAGGCGATTTCTTTTTTTAAATTTTATTTGAGCGGCAGTTTCGAAAACTGCGTTAGCCCAGAGACCGTGAGAAAAAATGTCCATTAATTTAATGCTAACTTGGTGATTTTAGATAATTATAAGGACTTTAGCAATTTTACTATTTCAGGATTGACAGTTATTGAAACTGCCTATATCTTAAAATGAGCTAACAAATCAAATCTCGAGAATAGAAAGGAGCGATAGATGAAGGAATTTTTCCGACAATGGCCGGTGTTGATTCTGGGTGCTGGAATTGGAATATCTTTTTTATCATTTTGGTTTTTGCGTGATAAAAAAGTCAAACGATTTTTAATCGTATTACTAATCGGATTAATCTTGTCCATTTTCGGCATCTGCAACTTTTCTGGAAATTATCCTAATAACAGGAATAAAAGCCCCGATCAAAGTCGGGGCTTATTTTTTAAAGCTTAATCGGTTTAGGGAAAAAGTCTTTATCAATAACTCGGTCGAAACAATTTTCGCCGGTGGAATGTTGCCAGCTGACCGGACTGGAAAAAGCGGAAATTGGTTTGGTTGGCACCGCGGGGATATCAACGCCGAAAACATTTTGGTCAGCAAAAGAAAAATTGGCGCATAGCTTGAAAGAGGTTGAACTATTGATGCCGTAAGAATAGTCCGAACTGGTTTCCGGATCCTTAGGAACAACAACGCCACGGAGATTGTCATTTAGATCCGCCAGTTTTTCTGGCAATTTATTTTTGTTTTGCCAATAGTCAGTTAGATAGGATTGGATCATTTGAAGATCACTGATGCGTTGATTATCGAAACGGCGAAGGCGTTCATTTTTTGGCGAACCCGCTAGAGTAAATCCCCAAATAAGAGCGGCTAGTACAATAGCCACCACACTATAGACGAAAATCTTTGGACCTAGAGCTAGTTTCTTTTTGGCGATGCTGTCTTGATAATTTTTTAGTTCGGTCCAATAGTAAAAGAAAATTGAACCGGCAACGAAGAAAATCGTAATAACTTTGAAGATAAAGCGGGTGGTTAGCTCGCCCTGAAGAAAGGTATAAACTAAAGTCACTAAATTACCAATAATGGTTAGGGCGGCGATAAAAAGCGTGAAGTAAATCAACCATTTGCGAATGCGAATATTCCGCTTATCTGGCTCTTTCGTGTAAAGGCGATTTAGAAACCAACTAGTGATAATATAAACCGGAAAAATGATAATTAGCGAAGCGATGGCAAAACGAATTGAAACAAGGGAACTGCTCGCGAGGTAATATTGCCCAGCTTCCAGTTTATCGGGAAACTTTAAATTTACCGCTTGAAAAATTAAAGTGATAAAACTGCCGGCGCTAAAGTAAAGCGCGATAATCGCTAAAAGATGAATAAAAACATCTTTGGGTGAAACTTTTTGTTTTTGGTCCATAGGTAATGATTTTAACAAATTTTGAAATAAAAAACAGGCGAGCACTAACTAGCAGCGCTCGCCTATTGAAATTGGTGATTATTTCCCAAAGATTAGCTTAAGTCCCTGGTAAATTCTCTCCCATCTGGTTTGGTGAGTTTGGGGGCGAAGAGGCCAACCAAATCTATCAACAAATCGACAAAAGATGCTTAATGTTGCCCCCGATACCGACGTTTGACCATTGCTCCCATCGGGGTCACTGGGATGAAGGAATTTGCCCTCTGACCCTAGTTCTTGGAGTGGTAATTTCATTTGAAAATCCTTTCGTGTTACCAGAACAACTTATTTTTTGATTTCAGCAACTATTCAAATGTTCTAATCGATAGTGGAACTCAACTCAATCCGCCCTTTGCCGGTATTGAAATTGAAAGTTCCAAGAAAATACGACCAGACTTTGCCATACATCACGATACCCTTGACATCATACGTGCCCTCAAACTGTCGCTTGTTTGGTCGTCCTGAATCCCACTTTCTCACACCAGAAACCGAAATTCCGTCGATGGTTACTTCAACCTTGAGAGTTTTCCCTTCCTCTCCAACCTTCTCAATCGAAAAGGTAATTGAACAGTTATTCTCTTGAGAAGACTGCAGTTCCCTTATTGACAATATACTAGAAGTGATGAACCAGACCGAATCAACTTTCGAGAGTGGCTGAAAATCAGACATAAATTCCTCCTTATTGCTTGTAGATTATCAATTTTACTAACTATAAAATAATATAAATATTAATTTAAGTCAAACTTTGTTTGGATCTTAGATTTTTATGGTAACTGATTGCAAAACGGTGGGCTTCGTCGCGAATTTGAATTAAGGTTTTTCTATCGGTCCAACTAGGAATATTGCCAATTATGAAATTGTTTTTTCTTTGCGGGCCTTTGACGATGCCAAGCATGGGAATTTTAAGATTAAATTCTTTCAAAACTTTTCGGGCAGAGTTTATCTGTCCCACTCCCCCATCAATTAGAATCAATTGCGGTTGCGGCCAGTTATTTTTAAATCGGCGAGTTAAAACTTCTTTTAACATACCAACATCATTGGCGCCTTTTACGGTTTTAATTTTGAATTTTCGATATTCATTTTTATCGGGTTTGTTATTAGAAAAAACAACCATTGAGCCGACGGCGGAGGTGCCAGAAATATTGGAGATATCGTAGCCCTCAATACGGGTGGAATGGAGAATGTAGAATGGAGAATGGGGAGCTTGATTTTCGTTGATGAAAGCGATGTCGTTGATATGTTGGAGGCCGAAAATTTGCCGGTGGATTTTTTCGGCGGCTTCAAATTCTAATCCCCTACTTTTTATTTTCATTTCTTTATTTAGAGCTTGAATAATTTTTTTCTTTTTACCGGCAAAAAATAGTTCAATTTGTTTCACGGTTTTTTGGTAATCTTTTTTACTGATCTCACCGACACAAACACCGGGACAATTGCCGATTTGAAAATCAAAACAAGGGCGATTATTACTCTGTTTTAAAAAATTTTCGTCATGAGTATTCCACGGAAAAATCCGGCGGATAATTTTTAGAGCTTCGCGGACGCTTCGCGCGGAGACAAATGGGCCGTAGATTTTTGAATATTTATCTTTTTCGCTTTTTATGTCTTTTCCGCGGGCAAGAACTAAACGGGGAAATTCTTCTTTAGTAATGACAACATACAAAAAACTGCGGTCATCTTTTTCCAAGACGTTATATTTTGGTTGATATTTTTTGATTAGATCGGCTTCTAGAATGAGCGCTTCAAGCGCGGTGTCGGTTTTCCGATAATCAATTTTCTTTATTTCGTTGACTAGTTTTTCGGTTTTCCAGTCACCGGCGCGCTGAAAATAGCTTGAAACTCGACGCTTTAAATTGCCAGCCTTGCCAACGTAGATAATCTCCCCTTTTTTATTTTTCATTAAATAAACGCCGGGGGTAAGGGGTAAGTTTTTGTAAAATATTTCTTTAGTCATTTTCGTGCTTAATATAAACAAAAACCGCAGCCATTGGAAGCCGCGGCTTAGAAATCAACCTGTCAAAAACTAATGGCTTTCGGGACTTTTCATACAGCAATCTTTGACCATACTCCCAGAACCGCACGGGCAAATTTCGCTGGAAATTTCCATAGCTTTTTCTTTGCCGCAACAGGCAAAGAACATCTTTCCCGAACTACACGGACAGGCATTCATTAGAACACTCATTTTTTGCTTAACAATTTCTTGGTCCATGTTGTTGTTTTATATATTAATTCGGCCTTTTCTAATTCAATTTTCGCGCTTTTGTATTATAACATACAAGATAAAATCGATTTATGATTTAAGAATAAAGATTTATGAATTCTTTTTTACCAATAAAAAGTTTTACTTCAAAACTTTTCTTAAATATTCGCCGGTAAAACTATTTGCCTTTCTGGCGATTTCTTCCGGCGTTCCCTCGGCGATAATTTTGCCGCCTTTCACTCCGCCTTCGGGACCGAGGTCAATTACCCAGTCGGCGGTTTTAATAACGTCTAAGTTGTGCTCAATTAAAACAACTGTATTCCCTTTTTCCACGAGACGATTCAAAACTTCCAGAAGTTTTTGAATATCGCCGAAATGAAGGCCGGTGGTTGGTTCGTCTAGAAGATAAAGCGTGCGATGGGTATCGCGCTTGCCAAGCTCGGCCGAGAGCTTAACTCTTTGAGCTTCACCGCCCGAAAGAGTGGTAGCGGATTGGCCGAGCTCAAGATAACCAAGACCGACTTCTTCTAAAATATTTAATCTTTCGTGAAGCCACGGGATATCGCGGAAAAATTTCACGGCCTCTTCGACGGTCATTTTTAAAACGTCATGGATATTTTTTCCGTTATACTCAACCTCTAATGTTTCCCGATCAAAACGTTTGCCGTGGCAAATATCGCATTCAACATAAACGGTCGGCAAAAAATGCATTTCAATGGCGATGGTGCCGTGGCCTTCGCAGTTTTCACAACGCCCGCCGGGAACATTAAAACTAAATCGGCCGGGTTTATAACCGCGAACTCGGGCATCAGGCGTGGAGGCAAAAAGATCACGAACATGAGTCCAAGCGCCGACGTAGGTCGCCGGATTGGAGCGCGGAGTGCGACCGATTGCTGATTGGTCAATATTTATCGTGCGGTTAAAGTATTCCGTGCCTAGAACCCCTTTACAGCCCTCTGGCTTGCTTCTGGCGCGACTTACACCGTCAGAAAGGGATTTATAGATGACATCATAAAGGAGCGAACTTTTACCCGAACCGGAAACACCGGTGATGGCGGTAAAACGCCGGAGAGGAATGTTAATATCAATGTTTTGAAGATTATTAGCAAAGGCGCTTTTGATTTTTAAATATTCTTGATTTTTCCCGATTTTACGGCGTTCATCGGGAATAGGAATTGACTTCTTGCCGTTTAAATAATCCAGAGTAAGCGAACTTTGCTTTGGGTCTTTAAAAATTTCCGGGATCGGCCCTTGGGCAACAATCTTGCCGCCGTGAACGCCGGCGGCGGGTCCAAAATCAACAAGATAATCTGATTCTCGAATAGTTTCTTCGTCGTGTTCAACAACGATAATTGTGTTGCCAATGTCGCGGAGATCATGGAGAGTTTTGATTAGTTTAGCGTTATCGCGCTGATGAAGACCAATCGTCGGTTCGTCTAAAATATATAAAGTGCCAACCAAGCGAGAACCGATTTGAGAAGCTAATCGAATTCTTTGCGCCTCGCCGCCCGAGAGCGTTCCGGCCTTGCGATCGAGAGTCAGATAATCAAGACCGACATCAATCATAAACTTCAAACGGCTTTTGATTTCCCGAAGCGGCAGTTCGGCCACGGCCATAAATTTATCGGCCGATGATTCTTCTAGTTTGGTGAAAAAAGCGAACGCTTCGGAAATTGATAAAGCAGTTAAGGAAACAATATTTTTATTTTTTATTAAAACGTTAAGCGCTTCTTCTTTTAATCGCTTGCCTTGGCAGAGCAAACAAATTTTTTCGGACCAGACATCTTCCGTGCCTAATCCATGGCATTCCGGACAAGCGCCATAGGGGCTATTAAACGAAAACAAGCGGGGTTCGATTTCGGGAAAGGAAAAATTATCTTCGGGGCAGGCGAATTTTGAAGACAAGGAAAGTTCTTCACCGCCGATTAAAATCGTGATAACATCATGGCCGTATTTAAGCGCTGATTCAACGGCCTCGGCCAAGCGAAGCCGATTATCTTTTTCCTTGAAATTCATATTGCCGGGAATTTTATCGACGATTAATTCAATCGTGTGCTGTTTATAACGGCTTAGTTCAATCCGATGGCGAAGCGATTTGAATTCTCCATCTAAACGAACTTCCGAAAAACCGGCGTTTAGAAAATCGTAAAGCATCTGGTAATACTCCCCTTTTCGTCCCCGCACCACGGGCGCAAGAATTGTAATTTCGCGAATATTTTTGTGAGCTTTGGAAAAATCAATGGCAGCGTCGACAATCTCTTCATTGGTCATTCGGCGGATTTCTTTGCCGCACTTGGGGCAAAACGGCTTGCCAACCCGCGCGAAAAGAACGCGGAGATAGTCGTAAATTTCCGTGATGGTCGCAACGATGGAACGAGGATTGGACGAATGGCTTTTTTGATCAATAGAAATTGACGGCGAGAGACCTTCAATTTCATCGACGTCGGGTTTATCGAGCCGGCCTAAAAACTGCCGGGCGTAGGCGGAAAGGGATTCAATATAGCGGCGTTGGCCTTCGGCGAAAATGGTATCAAAAGCCAGCGAAGATTTTCCGGAACCAGATAACCCAGTAAAAACAATCATTTTATCGCGAGGAATTTCGAGATTAATATTTTTCAGATTATGCTCGCGGGCGCCTTTGATAATTATTTTGTCTTTCATTTTGTTAAACGTGAATTAGGAATAAAGAATTACGAATTATGGTTTTATATGAATACGAGAACTGCCCCCAGTCTTGGACCTATAGGGGGTAGATACAGAAGAGTTTAATGTAAGGATTTTAAAAAGGCAAAAAAAAGCCCACCCTGTATCCAACAGGGTGGGTTGCTAAGTTACAAATTATTACGATTTCTTCTTGTCGGAACCAGATTGGGGGCCTTCCTTTTTAAGGTCGGTTCCCGTAGCGCTGGCTTCGTCTACTTTCGTAGTGGTCACCTCGTCAGTTTTCGGAACGCTGACAGCGAACGGTTTACCAGACAGCTGCTCAAGAAGACGAAGTCCTAAGAAGCTGCCAATAAGATCGCCACTTCCGTTTCCGCCTCCGCCGCCAATGACTAGATTGTCCGGTATCAGCTTTACACCCTTTTCGGCGATTGCGTTGACGACACGGATCTGGCCGAAGTTCTTCTCGCCCATCGCCTTGACTTCGAGCTCGTAAGCTTTTGCAGTTGATGTTCCTTTAGCAAGAATAACCTCTGCTTCGGCGTTGCCAACCTTAGTGATTGCTTCGGCATTGGCTTCCGCGTTCACCTTCGTTGCTTCTGCATTTGCGGCAGCAGTGATCTTAACCGCTTCGGCCGCGCCTTCCGCGTGTAAAATTGCTGCCTGTCTTGCGCCTGTGGCTTCATTCACCTTTCCGTCAGCGACGTTCCTCGCAATTTCAACATTTCGCTCGGATTTCACAACTTCAGTCTGCATATTGGCTTGCGCCGTTGCGTTCTCAAGCTCTCTTCTTGTATTTTGAGCTTCCTTCTGCACTCCGTAGGTTTTCTTCTCCTGTTCCGCAATTTGCCGGTCGGAAACCGTTTTAGTGAGTTCAATCGGCAATACCACGTCCGCGATGAGAGTATCACGTGAATCGATATGATGCGTCTTCAACACTTCGTCGATGTGCTTTTTCGCGGCATCTTGAAGCTCTTTCCGTTTAGTGTACAGATCGAGCGCCTCGATGTACTGCGCGGCATTTCTGAAGTGTGAACTTATCGCCGGTTCTAGGACCTGAGAAATCATGTTCTGCATTGATCCGAGATTGGCAATTACCTTGGGCGCGTTCTGCATGGGAATATGGATAATCACGCTTACGTCCATATTCACGCTGAATGCGTCCGCGGTTCGTAGCGTGATGGTCTTCAGGTTCTCGTCGAGCTCATGCGCGCTCGAACGATTATCCGCCCAATTCAGCAGAATCTGCGTGGTAGGCACGATGTCAACTTTGCAGATACTCGTATTGATCGGATGCATTCCGGGCTGCAACGGTTCTGCCCAGATACCTCTGCATCCGTTTTTGACGATCTTGGCATTCACGGCCTCATCTGTTGTGTCAGCACCGTCCTCACCGACATAACTTGTGACAACACCACATTCGCCAATAGCCACCTTGGTCATCGGCACTTTTTTGATGGTGGCGAACCATGGGTTGATGGCATAATTACCAGCACGCAATACTGGAATCTGCAATCCCTTTTGTCCGCCCGCCGTTATGAATGCCTGCGGGTCTTGGAAGTTGTTGTGTTTCTCAAGCGGAAGTTCTTCTGCCGCAATCTTCAAAGGATCCGTGATTGGCTTCCCCTCGTTGATTGTGACAATACCGACTTCGTCGGCCTGGACATGTGTCCAGTCGACAACTTCGACGACTCTGAATAGGGCTGGATTCAAACGATATCTGCCCGGCATCAAAACGTCGAGCTGACGACCTTTCTCGCCACCTTTTTCGATAAACGCCTGGCCGTCATTGAAGTTATTGTGGCCTTCCACTCTTTTGGCGAGAAGTCGTCCTTCGGGAATTCTTGCGCCGTCAGTTGCTTCGATCAGTCCGACTTTACCACCTTGTATCTCAGTGATCGGTTTCTTCTCCACTTTGAACAAGATCGTATTGACTCGATAGAGACCGGGAACAAGGAAGGAAATTTGAGGACCTTTTTGCCCGCCATTTTTCATGAATGCTGCTGCATCCTGAAAATTGTCGCAATCGACTGGCGAACCGAAATTGCCGCCTTCACGTTTGACCGGTTCTCCTGCAATTGATTCAACGTAACCGACTTCGCTGTCTTCGATCATGACAGCTTGGACAATGTCGATACTAAATAAGTGCGGGTTGATTTTGTATTCGCCCTCGGGGAGAATACTGAGCTGAGGGCCCTTTTCGCCGCCGTTCTGGAGAAACAATTCGCCGTCTTGAAATAAATCACAGTCAATCGGTTTGGCCATGATACTTCCTGATGGCATTGGCGCACCGGTGATTGCTCTCACCATACCGACATGATTCGCTGAGATTACTAGAAAATCATGCTTTTTCGTTTTGTACAAAAAAGGTATGAGAAAGTGAAATCCCGGTCCAAGCACTCTAGCTTGGAGACCAACTTCGTTGCTTAGAGCGACCGTACGCCCGTCCGGCATTTGCGCGCCGAACCAACGTCTCTCAAGGGTGATGATCTGATTGCCTTTTGCGATGACAAAAGACTTAAGGATCACAATGAGAAAAAGCACTGCTCCAATTCCGATTGCCGGAAAGAGAAGCGACACAGGCTGATGTAACACCTGACCTCCTTATTAGGTTGTAAAATGGTTAAGTGAATTGATGGTTTTGAAATCAAAACACTCAATTTTTTGCTGGTGATATTATAGCGTCTTAGAAATATTTTGTCAATATTGACGATAAGCAGCCATCTTATTTTAATTTTTTTGTCAAGACACGGATTTCGTCTCTTAAAATTGCGGCTAATTCGAAGTTCAATTCCTTGGCCGCTTCGCGCATTTCCCTTTTCCCGCACCACAACCTTTGGTGCGGGATTTCGTCGTCCCAAGGAAGAAGGTTCTAAAATTTAGGACGACTCAACTTTTTCTTTTACTTTTTTAGTTAGTGCCCTTATTTCATCGCGTAGTAGAGCGGCCAACTCAAAATCAAGCTGGCTAGCCGCCTCCCTCATCTCTTTTTCTTTTTGCTTAATCAATTTTTCCAAGCTGGCTTTAGATTTCTGGACTGGCTTTAGTTCAAGCTTCAGAGCGGCGCCGGCATCCGGAAGAATATCTTTAATTGCCTTAATGATAGTTTTAGGTGTGATGCCATGTTTTTTATTGTAGGCCAATTGTATGACGCGACGGCGCTCGGTTTCATCAATGGCTCGCTTTATAGAACCGGTAATATTATCGGCGTACATTAAAACTTCCCCTTGCGCGTTACGAGCGGCCCGGCCAATAGTTTGGATAAGCGAAGTTTCGCTTCTTAAAAATCCTTCTTTGTCGGCATCTAAAATTGCGACTAAAGAAACTTCCGGCAAATCGAGACCCTCTCTTAAAAGATTGACGCCAACTAGAACGTCATACTCCCTTTTTCGAAGCGAGGTTAGAATTCTGATTCTATCTAAAGTTTTAACGTCGCTATGGAGATACGCAACTTTAACTTTAGATTTAAAATTACGACTTTCTTTTGGATTTGTTTTTTTCTTATTTAATTCATTCAGATAGTCAGTCAAATCTTCCGCCATTTTTTTGGTTAAGGTTGTTACCAAGACCCGCTCTTTTTTGGCGACTCGATCTTCTATTCGTGGAATCAAATCATCAATCTGCCCGCGAACCGGACGAACGGTGATTTTGGGATCAACTAAACCGGTCGGGCGAATAATTTGCTCTATAATCTTCTGACTTTTCTCTCGTTCAAATTCGGCGGGGGTAGCAGAAGTATAGATTACCTGCGCAATGCGAGATTCAAACTCATTAAACTTTAGCGGCCGATTGTCGGAGGCGGACGGCAAACGGAAACCATATTCAACTAATGTTTTTTTTCTTGAAGCATCACCGAAATACATCCCTCTAATTTGCGGAACAGTGACATGGGATTCGTCAATAATCGTCAAAAAATCGGCTTCGCCGGATTCGGTTTTTGGGAAATAATCCAGGAGTGTATCCGGCGCTTCGCCAGCCGATCGGCCAGAGAGGTGGCGCGAGTAGTTTTCAATACCGTGGCAATAACCAACCTCTTTCATCATTGCTAAATCAAATTTTGTTCTTCGCTCTAATCTTTCGGCTTCTAAGAGTTTTCCGTTTTTTTCAAAATATTTGAGACGTTCTCTAAGTTCATCTTTGATGGCTTTGATGGCTCGCTCCCTGTCTTCTGGTGGAGTGATAAAATGCTTGGCGGGGGCGATAATTACTTTATCTAATTTCGGGGTGCTTCCCGGTTGAAAACCCTTGACCGGATCCACTTCGTAAATTTCTTTAATTATTCCGCCTTTGATTTCGAAAGTGTAAATTAATTCCCGATCGGGCGGCATTATTTCCCACTGCTCGCCGCGGAGGCGAAATGTGCCGCGCTTTAAATCGGAATTAGTGCGACTGTATTGAAGTTCGACTAAACGGCGGGCAAAAATTTGGCGTTTAATTTCATCGCCGATTTTTAGTTTGAAAATATTTTGGGCGTAAACCTCGGGCGCGCCAAGACCGTAGATACAAGAAACCGAAGCGACAACGATAACATCCCGACGGGTTAGGAGCGCGGTGGTCGCAGCGTGGCGGAGTTTATCGATCTCGTCGTTAATTAAGGCTTCTTTGTCGATATAGGTATCAGTGGTCGGCATATAGGCTTCTGGCTGGTAGTAGTCGTAATAGGAAACAAAATAATTAACCGAATTATTGGGAAACAGTTCACGGAATTCGTTGCAAAGCTGGGCGGCAAGAGTTTTATTGTGGGCGATAACCAGCGCGGGTTTATTAATCTGGGCAATTACATTAGCGACGGTAAAGGTTTTACCGCTACCGGTGACGCCCAAAAGAGTCTGGTCGCGATATCCTTTTTTGATTCCCGCCACCAAGTCGGCGATAGCTTGGGGCTGGTCACCGGCTGGTTTATATTTTGATTCTAGTTTAAATTCCATAAACTTGACCGGGTAGTAGAATTTCGACTGGAAATTTCTCGGTGAGGTCGAAATTTCACTACCTGGTTGACTTTTTCGGTGTATTTAGTATAATGTGCCTAGGAATTTTTTAAATCTTTGGAGGATACCGATGTATAAAACCCCAAAAGAGGTTAATGGCCTAGAGCTCACCACCTGGCCAGCCACTGTTACAGTATATCAGTTCACTGGAAGCGGAAGTTCTTTCACGACAAGTACTCGTGATGTGATGGCCGGAACAGCGGTGTTGCTTACTGGAAATGTGAGATTCTGCACAAAGGGTATGAATGTGGAAGTTCTTGCCGGAATCAAACTACATTCTCAAGGGGAAACATCAAAAGAAGAATACTTCATTGATCCACACACAATTAGGGAGTAGGTGTAACCGATCGAGAAGAGACACTACGGCGGACAAATCAGTCCGCCGCTTTTTTATTGGCCAATTTTGAGAATTTGATCGCCGGGATTTTTCTTGGATAGTAATTCAATCGTGAACTTTAGAGTGGAACTGGCGGGGATTTTTCCTTGGGCTTGATCGCCGTAGGCGTATTTGGCGGGAATGGTTAATTCTCTTTTACCGCCAACTTTCATTCCTAAAACACCAAGATCCCAACCAGCAATGACTTGTCCCCCGCCCAGTGTAAATTCAAATGGTTGATTGCGGTCGTAAGAGCTATCAAATTTTACACCGTTAAGAAGAGTGCCGATATAATTGACTGATACGACTTCTCCTTTCTTTGCCCCGTCCCCTTTCCCCTCGATAACATCATTAACGATTAGTCCGTCCGCTTCGGCGGCGGCTAGAAGATCAGCGTCGGTCGGCGCTTTCGTTGGTCCTTCGGTCAGATTTTTTACTAATTCGCTGCTAGGTTTATTAATAAGCGTAATGGCATAAACTATACCGACTAAAAGGATGATAATGACGAGAATGGGAATAATGGTTTCTTTGTTCATGAGAATGATGCTATCAGATATTATCGAAAAAATAAAGATCTAGTCGCCGGAATCTGATTTATTAGATTCAGGTGGAATCTTTGGAAATTGAAATGATCCACCACACTTTTCGTTAAAGTGAGTGACAAAACTAGGTTCATTACTAATAGCTTCTCTAACGCCACCTTCTTCGCTTTCGATTATCTCCGTCCAAGATTCACAAATATCGGCGCGTTTTTTATCAGCTTCTTTTTCGTGATCGGATTTTTCGAAATTAATCTGGCCGCCCGGATTATAATTTTCGGGGGACTTTGGAGGAGAAACTTGATTTATTGAAGCGGTAGAAACAATGGGATATCGCGGTGTTATTTGATTAGCTGGAATATTTAGAATTGGAACGGCGACTGGATTGGGCGCTGAAGCGGCCGAGCCACTTTGGATATCTCTTATGGAATTTGTGGCTTCAATAACGTCTTCCTGAATGGTCGCGATTGATTCGGTAATTTCTTTTTTTAAATCATTATTTAAAGTTTTGATTTGGGGATTTTGAGGATCTTTAGATTTAACATCTTTGATTTCGGCAAGCCGACGCTGAGCAAATTCTAAGTGAAGAGCGGGCTGGCTAGCGGCGCCGGTTAGACTCATGCGCACGCTTTCCTGGGAGCGTTTAAGAGGATAAAGAATACTCCCCGCGCCAACGTTTTGCTGATCGGCATAAGTGGAAAAAGCAAAAAATATCAACATAAACGCAATACCGGCACCGGCACCGCGAACAAAATAACGAAACCGAAAAGCAAAAGCTAAATTGGGCTTTAGGGCGTTGCCGTATTTTTCTCGAAACGCTTGGAGGTAGACGCTTTTAATTTTAGTGTCCGTTTCTTTATCCATCTTAAAAATGTGACGAAATATTTTCATTTAATTATTCAAACCAATTCTTTAATTTTCTGGCGAAGCCGGTTGGCGGCAACCCGAAGATTCCCTTCCGGGCGCTTCAGGAGATTGGCGATCTCTCGGTATGGTAGATCGGCTACAAAACGCAATTCGAAAAGCTCTTGCTCTTCCGGTTTTAAAGATTTTATAAAATCTTTAACTTTAGCTAAAGCCATATTTCTTTCTGTTGATTCTTGGACATTAACGTTGGCGGGGTGGTCGAACTCGCCATCTTCGTTCGCCACATCACTAAAGGTAAGATCTTTTTGCTTCCGATAAGAATCAATCACGGCATTGCGTGATAACTGCCAAAACCAGACCAAGAAATTCCCTTTTTTATCATCAAATTGATCAATATTGAAAACCAGCTTCAAGAAAATTTCCTGAGTCAAATCTTCAGCTTCAGATTTCAGTTTGACTCTATTCATACAAAAACCGAAAACCTTACTTGAGAGTTTTTCATAAAGTTCGGCGGCAGCGGCTTCGTCACCGGATTTCATTCTTTTTGCGAGTTTATTAAACTCGCTTTTTTGGGAGAAGATTCTCATTGGTAGTACGCTATTACTATAAGAAAGTTACCCTCCTTCGCTTCCTCCTTCGCTAAAGCTACAAAGGACAGGCAAGCTACGGAGGGCGGGCCTTTCTTATTATTAGTGATTTTAGATCATTAAATCAAATGATTTTAGGATTTTTTCGAATCCGGGAATGACATCAAAATTCTTAATTTCTTTTGGAGATGCCCAAACATATTCTTCCGCCTCCCAATCTAATCTGATTTTATCGGTTTTTAAGCTAACGAAGATCGGATGGACTACCCACGTCTTTTGATATTTTTCTTCTTCTCTTTCAAAAACTTCGCCCTGTTTAATAGACAAAATATCTTCCTTGCTGATTCCTAATTCTTCTTTCAATTCTTCTCTCACTTTCGCCTCAACGCCTTGATCGTCATCTAAAAATCCAGATACACCACTCCAATAACCGGGATAGAGGCGCATTTTCTTACTTCTTTTGAGGAGTAAAATATTGTCTTTATATTTGACGAGGCAATTTATGACCGGCGCGCGGCGGATGTTGGTGAAGTCAATTTGACCAGATTTGGGAATAAATTTTGGTTCAAATGGCATTAAAAAATTCAAAAAATATTTTTTGACATTGGTTTATGTCTAATTTCTCGGCGACTTCTACTTGCCCATCATTTGTTTCTATAAATTTTGTTTGACCTTCTTGTTCTCCGGAAATCTCAACTTCAACTTTGCCATGCCGTGAAGAAATTAGACTTCGGTTTAACAACCAGAAGACTGTAAGGAAATCCCAAAAAACCGCATATTTTTCACGTTCGCGACGTTTGAAAGCCCAATCAAAAATCTTGCTGACGAATTGAGCTTGAAAAGTTTTTATCTCTTTTAATTTTTCAAATTCAGCGCGACTTAGACTAAACTGGTCAGTAGCATCTAACCCAACCGCATATATTGGCACTCCCGATTCATAAACTATCTTTGTTGCTTCGGGATCAATATAGGCGTTAAATTCGGCATAAGGCGTGGCGTTTCCTTCTTTCCAGAAAACTCCGTTCATTATCCAAATATCTTTAATTTTTTTTGGGTCCACTACGTTTAGAACATTAGCAATATTGGTTAATGGACCAATTGCAACTAGAGAAACTTCGCCCGGATTTTTTTCTATCAAATTTTTTAAGAATTCTACGGCGTTTTCTTTTGCCTCGAAACTTGCTTCTGGAATATTGGCATCGCCGAGACCATCTATCCCGTGAGAGCTGTCTTCTTTTGGTTCATAAAGATTTCGACTCAGCGGTTTTGACGCTCCAGCGCAAACTGGAATAGTAGTTATATTAAAACTTGA
Organism: Minisyncoccota bacterium; assembly: GCA_041664245.1. Classification (GTDB taxonomy): domain Bacteria; phylum Patescibacteriota; class Minisyncoccia; order UBA6257; family 2-01-FULL-56-20; genus JBAYLC01. The sequence continues at coordinate 190,948 of JBAYLC010000001.1, read as the reverse complement.
TAAAACGCGGAGGGCGTTTCTAGTCGTTGATTTTAAATCGCGATTCCCCGCGACTGTGGTTATCCCAAGAATTTCTAGTTTTGGGCTTTGAAGAACAAAAATAATAGCTAAGGCATCATCTACTCCGGGATCACAGTCGATAATTATTTTATTTTTTATCATTTTTATAACTTTATTCTTTGGGCTGCCACAGCAAATTCCAAAAAATATTTATCGAGATCATTAAGGGATGTTTTAAATTCTTCTGATTTAAGCGCGGCGGCGCAAAATAATTCCCGCGCGCGGGCGATTTCTTGCTTACGGCCAAACCAGCGAGGGTCGCTTAAGGTTAAGTCAAAAAGCTCAAGCGCTCGCTCAAAAGCGCCTTGAAAAAGAGTTTTGTCTTTGTCTTGCCAGCGTTTTGTCCGACCAACTTCGCTGCCGATATTAGCCAATTGTTCAATCAGTGAAAATTTGAGCCACCGACCGGCAGCTAGTTCTTTATGCTGAAATTGGCTGGTCATTAATCAATTTTTTAACGATATTATTTATTTTTTCTCTTATTTCTGGATTTTCTACGCTTCTTGAGAGATTACCGAATCCCGGTTTGATATTAATCATTGAATCATACTCTATGAATTCCTCACCAGTTTTTTCCGGGTAGAGATTGATTCCCCAAGTATTTTCGCGGCTAGATTTCTCTTCCTCGAAAAGAAGTACTTCTTCATCCGCGTGAAGTTCGCCGCCTAGAGCTAAAATTTCTTGTTTTATATCAACTACTCCTTTAACCATATAGCCGAAACCGCTTTGGGCGATTTCTTGAAGTTCTTTTTTGGAAATTGAATTTTTAATAATTTTTATTATCATTTTGTTATTTATATTTTTTTGTTAATTCAATATTTGCCGGAATTATTCTAAAGAAATAATTTGAATCCCTTTTTCTTTTATTTCATTCTCCGGCCAAAATAGCTGATCAATTTTAAATTTATCGACTGAAGTTACTTTCTTTTCAATTTTTCTACCGGTATATTCTTTTGTTTTAGGATCCCACTCCTCAAGAATGAGCAGGTCACCCTCGTTGACTTCAAAATCATTAAGACGAAGCTCGCACTTCTTCTTTCCCGAAGCAACTGCGTCAAAATATTCTGGCCAAATTTTTTTCTTGATTATTAACATGCTATTTACCGTGGCAATGTTTGTACTTTTTTGGTTGCCCGTCCTTATACTTCGCTCCGCATGGACAGGGATCATTCCGGCCTACCTTGGCGGATCCACTTTGGTTTGATCCATCGGTTGATGAATTACCCCCGGGATTTTTTATGAGCGGCGTGTTTACGGCATTGGCCTGTTGCGGATTAACGGCCATTCGGAAAAGATTCATAAATACCCAGGCATTGAAGGTGTCCCAAAATTCATCAAAAAGAGTTTTGCTTTCGTGGCGATATTCAATAAGCGGATCGCGCTGACCATAAGCGCGAAGACCGATTGATTCGCTAAGGGCTTCAAGATTCTCCAAATTAGTCATCCAAAGCGTATCTAAAATGCTTAAAGTCCGATTCATAGTGAGTGGATCGAGGCAGATCTCAACACTGCGTTTAGTGAGTAGGTCTTCTAAATTTTCGAGAGATGGATCAGATGGAAATGACCGTTCTTTAGTAACAATGCCGGTAGTTTCGAAAATATGCTTCAAGCTTTCTTCTTTTGATTTTTCTTCCTGGCCTTCCGGCGGCGGGCCCAAGACCGAAGCGGGGTTCTCAAAAATCTTAACTAGATAATCCCGACTGGATTCAAAAATAATTTTAGCGAGCTCATCTTGATTCAAGCTGGATAAAATTTCCTGCCGCCTTCGATAGACATTGGTGCGCTGTTTATTCAAAATATCGTCATATTCAAGAAGATGTTTTCTCAAATCAAAATTGGCGCCTTCAACACGAGATTGCGCTTGGGCCACCGCGGACGAAACCATACCCATCTCAATTGGAACATCTTCGGGTAAATTGAATTTATCCATTAAGCTTTTAATTTTATCGCCGCCAAAGATTCGAACGAGATCGTCTTCGAGCGAGAGAAAAAATAGAGAAGAACCCGGATCGCCTTGTCGGCCAGAACGTCCGCGAAGTTGGTTATCAATGCGACGGGCTTCGTGGCGCTCGGTGCCAATAACATGCAGACCGCCCAGTTCCTTAACTTTTTCAGCTTCCTCCGGACTAGGAGGATTGCCACCGAGAATAATATCCACTCCCCGTCCGGCCATATTCGTCGCCACCGTAACGGCGCCTGTCCGACCAGCTTGGGCGATAATTGCTCCTTCTCGTTCGTTGTTTTTAGCGTTTAAAACCTCGTGAGGAATATGGGCTTCTGCTAAAAGGCCGGAAAGAACTTCATTTTTTTCAATTGAAGCTGTGCCTAAAAGAATTGGCTGGCCTTTTTCTTGGCGGGTTTTTACTTCTTGAACTACCGCCCGCCATTTGGCATTGGAGGTTTTGTAAATCGCATCCGGCAAATTTTTCCGGATCATCGGCTTATTGGTCGGAATAGAAATTACTTCAAGATTGTAAACTTTGTGAAATTCTTCGGCGGAAGTTTCGGCGGTGCCGGTCATGCCGGCAATTTTTTCGTAGAGCCGAAAATAATTTTGAATGGATATTTTGGCGTAGGTGCGGGATTCTTCCTTAACATAGACGCCTTCTTTCGCTTCGATGGCTTGGTGTAATCCCCCATTATAACGGCGGCCGTGAAGCATTCGGCCGGTAAATTCATCAACAATAACCACCTCACCATTTTTAACAACATAGTCCTTGTCTTTTTTAAAAACCGCTTTAGCTTTTAAACTTTCTTCAAGATAGTGAACTAAGCGAAGATTTTGGGGGGCATAGATATTCGTTACTCCGACCATTTTTTCCACTTTTTCGATTCCACTATCGGTGATGCTGACCGACCGATATTTTTCATCAACGGTGTAATCCTCATCAAGTTTTAGATTAGAAACAACCCGAGTAAAAGTTTTATAGAATTCGCTGGATTGTTCATCGGGAGCGGCGATAATTAAAGGCGTTCTAGCTTCATCTATAAGGATGCTGTCGACTTCGTCGATGATGGCGTAATGATAACCTCTTTGCGCCTGTCCCTCTAAGCTATAGACCAAATTATCGCGAAGATAATCGAAGCCAAATTCATGATTGGTGCCGTAGGTAATGTGGGCCGAGTAGGCTTCTCGGCGAGTGATCGGGCGGAGGAATTCCTGTTGAACTAGAAAATTTCCCGTTGTGTCACGCTCTTTGTCTATCAACGCCTCTCCTTCTTCGACAATTTTAAAACTTGGGTCGTAAAGATAGGCGCCATTCGGTACAAGACAGGCAACACTTAGGCCAAGTGCGTGATAAATCTGACCCATCCAAACAGCGTCACGGCGGGCAAGATATTCATTAACCGTAACGACATGGACACCTTTTTCAGTTAGGGCGTTTAAAAAAGCTGGCGCCACGGCGGAAAGAGTTTTTCCTTCACCGGTTGCCATTTCAACAACTGCACCCTTATTCAGAGCAAGCCCGCCTAAGAGCTGAACATCAAACGGTCTCTGACCGAGAGTGCGCCAAGCCGCCTCCCTTGCAAGCGCAAAAGCCATAGGAGCTATTTCTTCAATCGAGACACCGCTTTTAAATTTATCTTTTAATTTTTCCGTTTCTAATTTAAGTTCGGCGGCGGAAAATTTTTTTACTTCTTCTTCTAGGGCGTTTATTTGCTCAACTATTTCCTGAAATGGACCAAGTTGATCGCCTTTGAAGAGGTTTTTAATAAAATTCATTTAAAAATTTCAATTTAATTTACCCTTTTAGTTTCGCCTTCGGATTAGATCGGGATTTAAATTTTTCAATTTCTAATCGAAGTTTATTTTTTGCTTCATCAAGAACTTGGTGGACATCGGGACCGCTTACTTCACTGCGTAAAACTTTTCCAGGAAGATCGAGATTGATTTCAGCCATAAAAACATCGCCTTTGTGGTGGTGCTTGGTGATCCGACCAATTTCAAGACGGAGTTGGACATCACCACCCTCATCAAATCGCTTCACAAGCTTATCAATGCCGGATAATTTTGAGTTGATATAGATCTTTAAACTGGGGGTTAGGTCTAAATTGGTAGCTTTAATGCTTATTTTCATGGCTTGATTATAGATAATTTAGGCTTTTTTAGCAAAAAAAACCGCCCCGACGATTGCCGGAGCGGTTTTTCATTCAGACTATTTCTTTCTCTTCTTGGTCGTCTTTTTCTTTGCAGTCTTTTTCGTTGCTTTTTTCTTTTTCATTTAGATACGATCGAAATGTTTTACTTTCACAAAAAATTTTTAAAAAATTAATGCAAAAGTGAATCGACCTTTTCAAAGTAAGTGCGAAAAAAATTCGGACTTACTTTGTAAAATATTTTTCTTATTTAATTTTAACACTTCGAACGAGAATGAAAATGAAAACTGTGGATATCTCGTTCGCCTTCTTTTTCGGAGAACCGGCGTCGTTTTGCTTCCAGCGGCAAAACGCGCCTGCATCTCGCTCTAGCAACTCCGCTTTGGCGGAGACCAAGCTCGCTAGAGCTCCGATAGCTTCTCCGAAAAAGAAAACTCACTCGTGGGAAAAGCAAGAAAATAAAAAATCTTCTTTTATTTTTGAGTTGGTTCTGCGGGAGATTTAGTAAATATTTTTTTTACTAAAACTCCTAGCCAATAGAAAAATACGAGATTGATCAGGAGTATTGCTATTATGAAAACAGAATAAGGAAGCTGGGAGATTATAGAGTCAGGTAATAACACTGCCAAACCATATCCTGGAGAGAATATAAGAGGATAAAAATATAAAAACTGATATTCTGGTGCTCCTCCGGAAAAATACATTGCAATGTCTGGGAAATTAAAATCAGTTACTAGAAAACTATAGAACACAGGTAAGGCTCCAAAAATTGCGTACACTATAACTCCTATCCAGCCGGCTTTTTGTCTGGGAAATTTCATTACTTAGAGTATATCAAATTATTTATACAATCTGCACTTCTTCTTCGAGATCAACTTTATATTTCTTTTTGATTTCCAGTTTAACGAGATTAATTAATGATAAAACATCAATCGCTTTGGCTTCTAAAACGTTCACGATGAAGTTGGGATGCTTGGGAGAAATCATCGCGCCGCCGAAACTGATGCCTTTCAAACCGGCTTCCGAGATTAAAAACGCCACCGGAACAACTGGAATGGGGTCGGTTTTTACCATGGAAGCCAAATTTTTGCGCAAACTGGGCGAAAAACTTTTAAGTTCTATGTTTTTAAAAATGCTGCCGATATTGGGGTACTCAAGCGGATGGCGTTCTTTTCGGTAATCTATTTTTTCGGCAATGGCTGATTTTATCTTCCCGGAATCCCCTTTTTGGAGTTTGAGGGTGGCGCTCAAAACAATTTCGGCGCCGTTTTTTTCTTTAATGATACTTGAACGATAACCGAAACGGCATCCTGAATTTTTCCGATTAATTATTTTTTGATCTTTGGTATTAAAACTTTTGACGGACTCGATGGAGTCTTTAACTTCACCGCCAAAAGCGCCGGCATTGCCGCGAACCGCTCCGCCTAAAGTTCCGGGCAGACCGCCAGCCCACTCCAGACCGGAAAGATTATTCTTGATACAAAATTTGAGAAGATCGGCCATTAGCACACCAGCTCCAGCCGTTATTTTATTGCCGCTAACTTCTAGAAAATTTATATCTGGTTTTAGAACTAACCCATCAAAACCAGAATCACTAATCAAAAGATTTGTGCCCCCGCCAAGAATGAAAATCGGCAGTTTTTTATCTTTTGCCCATTTTACGGCTTCAATAATCTCTCCGTCATTTTTGGCGGCAAAAAAATAGCTGGCGGGACCGCCGATTTTATAATTACTAAATTCGGAAAGAAGGATATCTTTTTTCACCTTTATCATTTTACTCGCCTAAGTGGCTGTAAGTGACGACCTCTTATTTGTCCGTTTTGATGGCTACAAGTGGTGACCTCCAATTCTGTTTGTTGAATGAGTGCTCAGCTTGTAGCCATCAAAGCGGGCTTTCAATTTACAGCCACTTAGACGAACATTTATTTGAAAATACCAGTAAGAAACCTGATACGTATGATCCTTAAATTTTATATCAATTCTAGTAGGTTGTAAAAACTAAAAACCCCTTGCGGGGTTCTTAGTCAAACAGAGGGATGGGTATTCCTTAGCTACCCTAAGGACTACTCGCACTCATTCTTGAGGATTATACACCCATTTAAAAATAAATGCAAGTCCCCTATCTGAGTTCGTAGGTAACAGTTACATTAACTTTCAGCTCTTCCGTCCCCGGTTGAATTGCCGGCATAGGAGCGATTGATCCGCCGCCTATTCCCATTCCCTTCATACTAGATACCGAATCATAGTAGATTGGGCCGTTTTGGTATTCATTAACGTTGATAACCTCACCTAACGAAACACCGTTTGCCTTGGCCATTGATTTGGCTTTAGTAAAAGCTTTATCAAAAGCGTCTTTTCGAGCTTGGGCTAAAAATAATTCTTGATCCTCATTAGTAAAGCTGACACTACTGATTTGGTTTACGCCCATTTCCGGAAGCAAACCTAAAATCTTTGAAACCTTGTCGATATTTTTTTCAAGGTCGCGGATTTTTACAAACACGGTTTGAGTGAGCTCGTAACCGGAAATGAAAGTTTTCTTTTGACTTTCGTTGTATTCATAACGGGGGTTTAGATTATACTGGGTGGTTTTGATATCCTTTTCATCAACACCAGATTTTTTCACGAAATCAATGGCTTTATTAACTAAGTCGTTATTATTTTTCGCTATCAAAGCCAAATCGGTACCATCGGTGACAACTGAAAACGAAAACTGGGCGAGATCGGGCTTAACGGTAGTTTTTCCTTCGGCGTTCACGACTAATGTTCGAACTGGCATTTGCGAATTACCGGCTTTGTTGACGGCGGGAATAACGGAGAACATAACCGCAATAAAAATTGCGGCCAAAACGATGTCTAAAAGAAACCAAAAAAACTTTTTTAGATTATTTTCTTGCATAAGTAAGTTTTATTATTTTACTGAATTCTTTTGAATTTAAACTGGCGCCACCGACCAAGGCGCCGCTAATTTCTTCATGATTGATAATACGCTTAATATTTTTTGATGTTACGGAGCCGCCGTATAATACCGAGGATTTATGATTTATGAATAGTGATTTAAGATTATTTTTTATGAAATTTATCATTTCGAGAATTATTTCGGGGGTTTCCTTGAGAGATTGATCGCGGCTGGTGCTGATTGCCCAGATGGGTTCGTAGGCGATTAATAAATTTCCTATTCCTAATTTCAAATTTCCAATTTTGGAAAGATCTTTTTTAAGTTGGGCGGCGATGTACTTTTTGGCAGCAGCGGTTCCTTGTTTTCTAATAGCCGCTGGTTCGCCAACGCAAAGAATCACTTTTAATCCGGCCGTTAACGCCGACTTAACTTTTTCGGCAATCATTTCGTCGGTTTCATTGAATTTAAGGCGGCGCTCGGAATGGCCCAAGATTACATATTCAACTTTAAAGTTTTTTAGCATTGGAGCTGACACTCCGCCGGTGAAGGGACCAGATTCACTCCAACCGGCATCTTGTGCGCCCAATTTGGCTTTTCTTAGTAACTTACTAATTGATTTTAGATATATAAACGGCGGGCAGATTACAACGTTTTTCTGATCACTCGCTTTGGCGAGTTTTATTACTTCACCTTCTTTAACCGGATTCATTTTCCAGTTGGCAACTAATATTTTATCCATTTTCTTATCTTACCAAATAACTTGAAAATTTGAAATTGCCGTGCTATAATATCTCCGGCAACTTTTTGATATTCTCAACTTTTTTTCTCTAGGAAGGAGAAATAAGCGTGGCAACTAAGGGATCCGAAACTGGCGGCGGAAAAGTACTATTCGCTGCTGAAGGAATGAGATCTTACACAACGGAGAGCTTATTAGCTTCCCGACGCAAGATTCAACAAGGCCACGTATTCGGGGAACCTGCGTTTCAGCGAGGTTTCCGTCCGGAATCCTGTTCTCGGAAAAAGGGTCAGCCTTAACAAGGGTCTGGCACTTTTAGAGAGCAAGATATTATTAGTCCACTCGCCTCGGGTGGACTTTTTTTTGTTTATAAATTAATCTCTTTCTAATGGAAAAACAATCAGAAGATTTGAGTTTTTCGCCAAAGATAATTGTTGCGCTAACAATCTACGTCACTTCCCTATTCGCGGCTAATAGCTTAGGAATTAAACTGATGCCATTTCTTTTTGGCACCCAGCTTTCGGTGGCGGTTTTTTGTTTTCCGGTGGTTTTTATTATGACGGATATTATCGGCGAAGTTTACGGTAAACGAATGGCGAAATTTTTTGTCTGGGCGGGATTTATTAGTATTATTTTATTTCTTTTTTATTCTTTTCTTTCGGCTATCGTGCCGTGGGGCGACCGGGCTCTCTGGGTTAAAGATGGATACAACCAAATTTTTGGCGTGACGGCGCGAATGTCGATCGCTTCCCTTTTAGCTTTTATTATTGCCGAATATCAGGATGTTATTTCATTTTTCTTTTTGCGAAATAAATTCGGAACGAAAAACTTTTGGCTCCGATCAAATCTATCAAACATCTGGTCGCAATTTTTGGACAGCTCGATTTTTATGTTCGTGGCTTTCTTGGGAATTTATCCCGTTGGAACGATAGTTTTAATAATCCTCCCTTGGTGGATTTATAAGATCGTGATGGGTTTTTGCTACACGCCGCTTAGTTATTTAGGAATTCGGCTTTTAGGCGGGAGGGTTGGGGTAAAATAGGATTCTTTACTTTTTAGTCTAGCATTTATAAATTTTGTTTATAGAAGTTTTTATTCCTAAAAACTTGTTTTTTATACTTTGTTAGGCTTTAATAATGCTAGAATTATTTACAATTTTTTCTAAACATTTTTGTCGTGAGAAACACGAGGAAAGAACAGGTGACGAATGCAAATGCCCTGGTTGGATCCCGAAGAGCGGGCAGAGCTGATTTACAACCTCCTGCACTTCGGGTTAATTAGATCCTCAAATGAACGGGATTTACCGCTCAAAGGCGGGGGAAAAACTGACATCTATATAAATCTTCGGGATGCCAGAAATCACCCAAAGGCAATTAGCTCCATAAGTAGCTTCTACGCGAATGCCCTCCGGCGACTCAGACTCCATCATTTCGTGGAGGTCCCGGATTCTGTAAGTTGCTTTGCAGGTCCAATTTCGATGCTTACAGGAATTCCATATCTTACAGTCCGGGAATCTCCCAAGAGTGGAAGAGTTGCTAATGCTACTGTTATTGGCTCTGCGAGCTATGGTAACAGAGTTGCGATTTTGGATGACGTGGTGACTGACGGAGCTTCAAAAATTGCTCCCTTCATAACATGCGTTCAAATGGGCTTGAATGTTGAATCCTTAATTGTGCTTGTCGACCGACAACAAGGTTGGCAAGAGAAATTTGCGAGCTTAGGCATTGACTTGAATGTGTGGCCGGGCATGACTCTCCATGACGTTCGTTATCATCTAATTGCTTCGGGAGTCATGAAACGATGCGAAACCGATGTCGAAGAAAGGAATCCTATTATTGTTGCTTTAGACGGCAAAAAATGGGAGGAAATTCTCCCAATAGTAGACCGACTTCGGACTTCTGGCTGCATCTTCAAGGTAAACGATCTTCTATTAGCGGAAGGAAGTGACTGGCTTATTCCGAATCTTTCTGCTTATGGTCGAGTGATGGCTGATTTTAAGGGTTGCGACATTCCAAATACTCTAACGAATATCGCGTATCGCCTCAAACGTTGTCCACCTTGGGCTGTTACGGTACACGGCTCAGGTGGTCGAGACATGATCCGAGGAGTTGTTCGAGCTCTACATGGTACGCCGACTAAGGTTTTGGTCGTTACCGTTCTTACCTCTATGCGGAGTGAGTGTGAAGAGATTTATACTCGTCTTCCTATCGAAGAAGTAAGAACTCTTGCCAAGATTGCGGTCGAATCCGGCGCTCATGGAATTGTTTGCTCTTCAGAAGAAGTGGCGGAACTTCGCGCGAGATACCCTAACATGGAGTTTGTTGTTCCCGGCATTCGCTCCGAGGGTGTCGATAAGGGAGATCAGCAGCGCACCGATACTCCCGAAGCAGCAATTGCAAACGGTGCGAATCATATTGTGATGGGTCGTCAGGTTTTCGAAGCTAACGACCCCGTTGCTGAAGTCACGCGTGTTTTGAAGGATGAACTCAGAATATTTTGATGCTAAGGAAATTGATCATGAATCACACCACCCGTTTTATAACGGGTGGCTTTTTTATTTCTTCAAAAATTCTAAATCGTTGCACCCCGCCAGTGGCGGAAATTATACTGCCCCGCTTTCGCTTCGCTTCTTTGGGGTACAAGATTTGCTAAGCTCGTACCTCGCTAGGCAAATTCTAGTATGTAGCCTCAAGGGGAATTGAACCCCTGTTTGCGCCGTGAGAGGGCGCCGTCCTAGCCACTAGACGATGAGGCCTTTAGTAAGCTCTTATTTCTTCTACAACTTTATCCAGCCCCATAATATGGGAAGCTTTGACTAAAATCAAATCCCCTTTTTTGAGCAAGTCCTGAATCGGCTTTAGCGATTCTTCGGTGGTATCAAAACTCAAAATGTTTTTATTTTTCATGCCGTTTTCGCGGGCGCCTTCGGCGATGAATTTAGCGCGGGGACCGATGGTAATCAACAAATCAACGACATTGGCGGCGACTCGGCCGATTTCTTCGTGAGCTTCCGGCGTGTATTTGCCAATTTCCGTCATATCACCCAGAACCGCAATTTTTCTTTTAGCGGGAAGATCGAGAAGGGTGTCTAGCGCGGCATGGGTGGAAAGCGGGCTGGCGTTGTAGCTATCGTTGATGATGTAGGAATATTTAATACCAGGGATGAGCTCCATTCTTGATGGCGCTGGTTTATAGAAATGAAGGGCTTCGGAAATTTTTACTAAATTCATGCCAAAAGCGAGGCCAACGGCAGCCGCCGCGGCGGCGGCATAGCCTTGGGTTTTTCCGAAAATCCCATCGATTTTTACCGGCACAAAACTACCGCCATATTCAAGACGAAAACCGATGCCTCGCGGCCGGTCGCCGTTGGATTTAGTTTCGAAACTAGTAACCCGAACATCAGATTCCTTGGAAAAACCAAAAGTCATCAAATGGGCGCGGGTGCGATCCTTTAGATTGAAAATAGTTTCATCATCAAAATTTAAAATGGCAAAACCGGCAGCGGGCAAATATTCAATCAATCGGGATTTTTCCCGAGCGAGTTCCTCTGGACCGCTATAGAATTCAACGTGGACTGGAATATTGCCGATCGCGGTGATGACGCTGATGTTGGGGCGGGCAATCGAGAGAAGATACTTAATGTCCCCTGGTTGATCGGCACCATATTCTAATATCAATAGTTCAGGGTATTTATTTTTTTGCCAAGAACTTGGAGTAATTATTTGAAAGATTGCCGATAGAATCACTTTCGGCCAAAAGAAAAATCCTTCGATTTTTGTTTTAGAGCTGATAACTGTTAAAGGCAGGCCAAGCTCATTATTGAAATTGCCGGCGGAATAGCGAATCTGACGCTCACTGCCCAAAACGGCCGCGATAGCCAGCTTAGCGGAGGTTTTACCAACGCTACCGGTGATACCGATAATACCCGGCCGGTAGCGCCAAATTGTGAGGCGGGCGAGTCTTTTTAGAACGACTTTCAAAATATTTAAAATTACTTCTTTCATTTTTTAAATTTTATCCGGCGGAATATTGTAATAATTCAAAATAAATTGAGCTAATTCCCGAAAAGCAGGAACAACCGTTCCGCCAGCTAAAGAAACATTGGTCTCATTGAGTTTAATTAAAATTATGAAACGAGGATCGCTGGTGGGGCCAAAACCAACGTAGGTGTGATTAAAAATATCCGCGAGATAGCCGCCACCTTTTGGGTTGGCAACTTGAGCGGTTCCAGTTTTACCGGCCAATTGATAGCTAGCGATTTTACCAACGTCAGCTTTTTCCAAAGCCGAGATCATCATTTGTGTGGTTTGCGCCGCCGCTTTTTGGCTTATCACGGTTCTAATCTCTTTAGGAGTTAGAGTTGAATTAAGATAGGGTCTCATCAAGTGTCCGCCATTGGCAATCGCTCCTATGGCACTTATAAGTTCAATCGGAGTAATGGCAACGCCCTGACCAAAAGAGGCGGCGGCGTAGTTGATGTCGGACGCTTTGGGGCTTAGCGCACGGAGATTACCAGATATTTCGCCTGGTAAATCTATTTCAGTTTTTTCGTTAAAACCAAATTTATTCAGATAACTGGTAAAAAGAGAACGGCCGATTTTACTTTCGGCAAAAGCGGCGCCGGTGTTAACGGATTTTTCAATAACCTGAGTCATGGTGATTTTGCCATGAGCCAAGTGATCCCAGTTTTGAATTTTTTTCCCGCTTACTTTTAAGACGCCAGTGTCGACAAAAGTCGTATCGGGCGTAATTTTCCCGGCATCAAGTCCGGCGGCCATGGTGATAACTTTAAAAACTGAACCAGGCTCGTAAATCGCCTGAACTGTTGGATTTATAAAAGTTCCAAGATTAAACTCGCCGTAATTGTTTGGATCGAAATTTGGATAATTCGCCAACGCTAAAATTTTTCCGGTTTTCGGTTCGGCGACTATCACACTTCCACCTTTGTTTGAAAATTCACCAATTAACCCTTTTAAAATTTCCTCCGCTTGATTTTGAATATTCGGATCGATGGTTAATTTTATATCCGAACCATCTTCCCGCGGAGTGATTTTTCCATTTTCATTAATGCCGGATTTCCCACTCAGAATTGGGTTGTAAAATTTTTCAATTCCATAACGGCCGGATTCAACGATATCCTTACTATCCTCCGCCACAAAACCAAGGAGTTGAGACGCAACAGAGTTTAAAGGATAAAAACGGCTGGGTTCGGGATTAATATAAATACCTTTTAGTTTTAAGCTTTGAACTTTTTTAACAATTTCTTCCGTGCTCTTTTGTTCTAAGAGATTATATTGATTTTTTTTATCTGAAAATTTCTTTTCTAGATCATCGGCGGATAGATTTAAAATTGGGGCTAGAAAATTGGCCGCCTCCTTGGAATCTTCAATTTCTTTTGGAACGGCGTAAATTTTAGGGAAATCCTTATTTAAAGCCGCCGGAATGAAGTTGCCGAATTTATCCGTAAAAAAAATAGAGCCGCGATCGGCTTTCAGGTAATTTGAGGAGAAATATTGCGATTCGGCTTTGGCGGAAAAATCTTTGTTTCTTAAAACTTGAATTTGAAAGAGATTAAAAAGCAGAGCAACATAAATTAAACAAAAGATAATTATGACTAATTTGAAACGAAAGCCCATTGATTTTTTTCGGAAAAATAATTCGGTTTTTTTGTTTCCTGTAAGTTCCTCTCACTCTTAATTTTGGCGAGGCTGACAGCATCAAGAAATGAGAAATATTTCTTTTGAAGCTCGGCAGTCTCGGCTTGAGTATTTTTTATCTCAATATTAACAGCCGAAATCTCGTGATTTAAATTAACCCGTTGGTTATATACAATAATAAGCCAAATGACGCCTAAAACTAAGGGGAAAACTCCGATGATGATTAATTTTGTTAAAATTGCTTTTTCTTTTGAGTGTTGAAGGAAAGTCATTTTTTAATTTATTACTACGGCACGAAGCTTGGCGGATCGGCTTCGAGGGTTGGATTTTATTTCACTAAGCGACGGGGAGATTGGTTTTTTAGTTAATATTTTTAGCTCGCCAGTTTTTTCTTGATCGCGAAAATAATTTTTTATGAGGCGGTCTTCTAATGAATGGAAACTAATGAATATTGCCCGGCCGTTTTTATTTAGAATGCTTTTGAGATTAACTAATACCTTTTCAAGATTTCCGAGTTCGTCGTTGGCGAATATTCTTAGCGCCTGAAAAGTTCTAGTGGCGGGATTAATCCGGCCACGTTCATAATTTCTGGGAACGGCGCGGCGAATAATTTCGGCAAGCTCTAGACTAGTTTCAATTTTTTTCTTCCGGCCGGATTCTTTGATGGCTTTAGCGATTCTTCTTGATAATCTCTCTCCGCCAAGTTTGAAAATCACATCAGCTAATTCTTCTTCATCAAGGCTTCTAATGATTTCTTTGACCGGCGGAATGCTATCGTTGTAGGTCATCAGAAGCGGTTCGTCGCGTTCGAAACTGAAACCGCGGCCAGATTGTTCTATTTGCTCGGAGGAAAATCCTAGGTCGATTAGCAATCCTTCTGCTTTGGGAAGTTCTTGAGTTTTAATTATTTCTGGAAGGTCGGCATAATTGCCGTTGACCAAAATAATTGAATCCTCTAAACTCCCGCTTTTTTCTTTCGCGAACTCTTTTAACCTTTTTTTGGTTGTTTTTAAAATTGCTGGATCAAGATCAACGCCGAGAAGTTTTCCGCTAGGCAAAATTTTTTCAAGAATTGCCCGACTATGTCCCCCGCCATTTATCGTTCCGTCAATTATCAGATCGCCCGGGTTCGGATCAAGAAATTCCAAAACTTCATTCAGTAAGACGGGCACATGTTCCATTTTCATATTCCCAACTCGCCTAATTTTTCGGCAATTTCTTCGGAGGCACCTTCGGTCTTCTGCTTGTAGCGTTCCCAATTTTCGGCATCCCAGATTTCCATCCGATTATAAAGCCCAGCGACAACTACCTGCTTCTTCAAATCGGCGTATTTTCTTAAATAGTCGGGAATTAAAATTCGACCCTGATTATCAACTTCAACATCCATTGCTCCGGCGAGCATTAATCGAGTGAACGCGCGAGAGTTGGCTTGAGCAAGCGGAAGGGCAATAAGTTTTTGGGCTAAAATTTCCCAATCTTTATTACCGAAAACGAATAAACAATTGTCTAATCCGCGAGTGATAATGGCGCCAGCAATTAATTTGTCGCGGAATTTCACCGGAATCGCCATCCGACCTTTTGTGTCTAAATTGTGTTTGTATTCGCCGAGGAACATTTCGTTAGGTGATAGGTTTTTGGCGATGGGTGTTAGTAGATTTCTTTATTAGTCCCTAATGGCTTGTGGCAAATCTTATCCCCAGAAGTGGCACTTTATCCCCAGAATTATCCACTTTCCGCCACTTTGATTTAATACTAAACCACTGAAATGAAACGTCAAAGGAGTAATCAAATAAAAAAAATCCTTGATTTATAAGGCTTAAAATTGATTTAGTGCCGGAAATATCCACAATTTATTAACTGCTACAAAAATAGATGTAATTCCCCACTTAAAATAAAAAAAATCCGGTGAGAAACTCACCGGATTGGTAACTTATTTGTTTGTCTTGCGTCATTTCTTGAGAAAATGAGCAAGCACTCCTTTTTGATCAACGACCCAAGTATCGGCATTAGTGCTGTCGATGGCTTCGCAAACAAAACTAGAGACACCTTCGTATTTGAAGTGATACACATAGATATCCGACGTGTCAATTTCAACATCGATCGGACTAAAGGCGCGCCTATTAGACGAGCTAGCTACTGTACCTCCTGAAATCCAGTAGGTGCCATTACTCGCTTGGTAATCTTGCTGTTTGAGATAGATTTTCGTCAGCGTTGTTTTGACCCTTACCTCCCTAGCCGCATTCGTAAAGCGGGTAACGACTAGAGCGCTAATGACGCCGACGACAATAACTCCGATGATCAATTCAAGTAAGGTGAAGCCCTTTCCATTCGAAACTCTTTTCACTTTTATTTCCTCCAAAAAAGTTATGGCCAAAATTACTAGCTGTATTCTAATCTAACTTATGATAAATGTCAATAGTTATTATTAGTGGGCGTTGCTGGGATCGGACCAGCGACCTCTTCGATGTGAACGAAGCGCTCTACCACTGAGCTAAACGCCCAAACCTTCAGAAATTTCTATTCAAGGAAGACTATAACCAAAAACCCCGAGTTTTTCAACGCGAGGTTTCTGCTTCGCTCACAAATAGATTAATCTAAGTTACTTACTGAAGTTCAGCAACAGCGCCGGCGTCGTCAAATTTTTTCTTTAATTCGTCAGCTTCCGCTTTCTTTAATCCTTCTTTCACCATTTTTGGCGCGCCATCAACCAAATCTTTAGCTTCTTTAAGGCCAAGACCGGTAGCTTCGCGAACCACTTTAATAGCGTTTATTTTTTGCTCACCAGCCGATTTAAGGAATACATTCCAGGTGTCTTTCTCGACGGCGGCAGCGCCACCAGGAGCGGCAACGGCCATTGCCGAAGCTGAAATGCCGAACTTTTCTTCTAGCGCTTTAACAAGCTCGGCGAGCTCAAGAGCGCTTAAGGTTTCAATTTTTGAAATTAAATCTTGTAATTTACTGTCCATTTTAATTAGTAATTCAAATTAGGATACGACCTTTTGGGATTTTTCCAGCTCCATACCTTTGGAGCTGGATTTCGCTCTCTAATTGAAGAAGGATTTTAACTCGGAGAGAGCTCAACTTTCTTCGACTTTTCCTTCATCAAATAAATCAGAGAGCTAATGGGGGCTTGGAGCATGCCAAGGAGTTGGCCAAGGAGAATTTCTCTAGCGGGAAGTTTGCCGATGAAGATAACTCTCTCTGCTTCCATGAAAGCTTTGTTTTTAAAATCGTAACCTCCCAAAACTTTTTTTGCTCCAGCTCCTTCAAGCGCGGAGAAAAATTTAACTATTGAGCTGCAGGAATTTTCTAAATCGAATTCGGAAAAAACTGTGCCAATGGAAAACTTGAATTTACTTCCGTCAAACTCAATCCCCTTTTCCTTAAGAATCAAATTAAGTAAGCGTTTTTTGATAACTAAAAAGCTGGCGTTTACTTTGCTTAATTCCTGGCGTAGCTTCCGAAGATCTTCGGCCTTAATGGACGAGAAATCGGCGAAAATCAAAGCTTGGCTTTTTTCGGCCAGTTTTTTACCTTTTTCTAATTCAGCTTTTTTTTGAATTTTTGTTTTCATGGCAAATTCATAATGTATTTTCCCCGCATTCTGCGGGGTCTAAGTTTTTCTAAGCGAAATTTTTCTCAAGAAAAACTAAGAAAAAAGCGACTTCCTAGGAGTCGCGAGAAATGCCAAATTTTGGCTTTTCCTCGGCGGGTTTTATGCCCTTTTCTGTGGGCTACCCGGGGTCTTAGGAATTGGTTTAAGTGTAAGAGCTAAATAATAAAAAGTCAATAGTAATAAAAATAAAGCAATAATTGAATAATGATATACTTAATCGACATATGATTCTTGCTACTCACGCGCTTGTCGGTGCCGCGGTTGCTCAGATTTTCCCAAAGTATCCCCTATTGGGATTTGTTGCCGCTTTTTTGAGCCATTTTATTTTGGATGCTATCCCTCACGACGATTACGAACGTGAATCGTTTATTTCTGATAAAAATTCGCCTAATGATATTAGTAAAATGGATATGGTTTTAGGCAAAAAATTCATTAGGGATCTTATAAAAATTTCTTTTGATTGTATTTTTGGATTTGCAGTTGCTTTGACTTTTTTCAGTAATAGCGGATTGGCCTTGCAAATTGCGTTTATCGGTGCTGTTGGCGGTGTGTTGCCTGACGCATTACAATTCGTTTATTTCAAAATAAAAAAAGAGCCGCTCATAACACTTCAAAAATTTCACAAAGCAATTCAGCATAAACTAGGAAACGGAATCTATCGCGTTGGAATTTTGTCGCAGATTGTGATTGTGGTAATCGTTTTTATTTTAGGGATTGGAAGGAATTTTCTAAGATAGAGACAGGAAGTTAAAATCGTTATTCTATTCATAAACCGCAGTGCTTTTTAAGCTCCGCAAGATCAGCTGCCGTGAGATTTTCATTGGTACTTCCATTTAATCGGTACATGATTGCTTTCGAATCCAAAACGTGTGGCAGCCCTAAGGCGTGGCCAAGTTCGTGCGCCAACACACGCACTAATCTCGTTTTTGTATCAAATTGATAAATATCTATCTCTTCACCACTTACGCTACTTTTGTAGATACCCTCTTCAAATTCCGCACCACGTTCTTGTCCGACCATGTTAAATTGATCGACGCTTAGATTCAATTCAGCAGCAAGACGATTTAGGGCAACTACAATTGCATTAATATTCGCAGCTTCGGTGTTGAGATTTGTTTGGAGAATATTGATCGCCGCCGCTTCCGCCACAAGCGATGCCTTTTCGGCACTTAGTTGGTCATAAGTATCACGCGTCGTGCGACCCTGTTTATTCCAATGCGTTACTGTTGTTTCGTATGCGCTTTCACGATTTTGAAATACCGCAACCCGAGTATTATATACAGATTTTTGCTTTATATAATCAGCCTGCATAGCATCGTATTTCGATTTAATTTCGCTATATGACGCTTTATTGTCGCCAACAACGATTCCCAGCGCCATCAATTTCTGTGTTGCTTCTTGCCGGAAATCATATATTAGATTTATTTTTATATTTCCGTTTGCTTCGTGTGCAAAAAGATTTTTTTCAACGGGTTTTTCCCATATTGCTTCAGCCTCTGCTACCGCGCTCAAAAAAGTTTGTTTTGATATGCCAAATCGTGAATCAAATGAACCGATGGTGTAGGTAATAGGTTTCACACAAGGAAGAATTCGGCTTTCAAGTCGCGCAAGAAAATTTCCTAGCTCGCTGCGAAATAAAAAAATTGCAGCTCCGATCGCCGCCACAACAAGAATTAACGTTAGGGCTCGTTTCATGAATTACTTTTTATTCCCAAATCATCGACAAGACAAATGAGAGTTGTTAAACTAGTTCTTCATAAAGCAGCCTCTTGCGCTGGATTCGAGGTGGGAGGAGAAGTTGTTTCTGCCGGTGGGGATGAAGTTGGATCGGATACCGACGGGGCTGGCTCTGTCGCCGCAGAAGATGGAGCTGAATCAGTTGAAGGTGGTGTTGAAATAGAATCTGGAGTTGATGAAGCTGGATTTGGATCTGAAACTGGCGAAGGAATATCGGTTGAGTTTTCGCTAATCGTCGTGGTCGCTTCACTACTCTCGTTTATTATGGTTGTACTAACAGTAGCAGTGCTTGTTGAAGCATCGTTTGGAGCAAGATCCTCTTCGCCCTGAATTAATGGCTGGATAATATCGAGAATGCCGGCTTTAAGATTATTTAAGTCCAAACCCTCGGACAATTCTGTACTAGATGAACCAGCTTCGCCACCTAAATCATTATTTCTATTATCTAAGGACGGATTACAACTCGGGCCGCCTGGATCGCCATTGTCGGCGGAAATAAGCCGCCCTTGAGCCGAGTAGAAATTATCGCTGCCGACTGGACCAAGGTGTTCAATTACCGGTCCTTTTGCAAAATCGATTTGGAAATAACAAGCCGGCACATCCACTTCCAATGAATAGGTGCTTGTGCCGCCATTAAACGTTCCTGTTTGTTGCGCAAAAACAATTTGTTCACCGGCGGTATTTTCGCTGAAGATATCCGATGGCGCTTTGTAACTTACAAGCGAAAGTTGAATATCACTACAAGCCGGATTAATTCGGAAAATAGCACTTACATGATCGCCGTGATTAATATTGCCTCGGAGATCATAGATGATTGGATCTGAATGATTAACGTTAAAATTGTACCAATAGACCTCCTTCCCCTTTGGACAAACTTCGCAGGTCGAAACTGTTTCTCTAGTAACAATTCCCTCAATTAAATTATGAAAATGGGATATTTGGTCGGGATTCTGCGGATCGGCTAAAAGCGCTTCATCGGCCTGCGCCGCCAATTCCGAAAGCGTAGTGCTATCCCCTCCTCCAATAATCGCATTTCCGGAATCGAAATAAGCAATATCAAACTTCAAGGTTAAAAGTTGCTTCCTAAGTTTATTAGCCATGGAATTATTCGAAAGAGAGAAAACCGCATTTGCCTCGCTATCATTAGTCACTGCGGTGTTACCAACTGTTTGGGAAAAAATTCTCTGATCAGGATGATTTTTCCAATACCCCATTGAGCGAATTTCAGATGCTAGACAGGGTTTTCTCTCAATCGTCGCCGTAACATTGACCACGTGCGCCTCAAAAGCCGTGAGCGGCACTACGAGTGTAACTAGCACTAAAATCAAACCGATTTTGGAAACTAAAAGCAGTTTAAAAATATAACTTAAAGTTAATTTAAATTCTCCGAAAGAATCGAAAATTTTATCCCAGAAATTTTTGAAAAATAAATTCAAGCCGGAATTCTCCTCTTTTTCTAAAATTACCAACTTTTTAAAAATCCCCTTCTTTTGGCAACTTCGTTTTAGGGACGACTGCCTTTTTTTTGGCAAAATAATACAATCAACGAATTTTTCCTTCTTCATTTAATAATTTATAAACATAATATCCTTAACCCTTTTTACACTTCAGGAGTGTTTCAGTTTTTACCTCCAGTACCTCCCCCGTTTTTAGTTTTAATTAAATCGTTAATGAAAACCGTAATTGATCCTAGGTAAGGGATATGCAGCGGCCCGCCACGCCAAACCAAGGTTTTGCCGATGACATCACTAAAATCAATTGGCGTGTCTTCGGAAAAATTAGCGTCGCCTTTTGTGGTGATCTTGTTTTCTCTGAGATTCACCACGCGGTGGATAGTAAGCGTATTATTCATTCGATTCCGAAAAACAATAATGTCTTTCAGTTGTATCTGGGATTGGTTTTCTACTCCTTTGATAAAAACCAGATCCCCGGTTTTTAGAACTGGCCACATTGAACCCGAGGTAATCGCCGCCATTGGGTAATTTGTTTTGAGTTTCCAAACTAGAAATTTGGGCAACCCATAAACAATCCCCACGATAATAACCACGTAAACCAGAAAATTCAGAAAAGACCGAAGAGGGCTTTTCTTTTTCTTTGGTTTTCCAGTTTCCACCTTTATTTCTGGCTCAACCTGCGGTTGGCTTTGTTCGATTTCTTTTTTTTTCATTCGAGCAGAAAACTAAAGCCCAAAAGTTGGAATCTTAAAGAGATAGACCCGTCCGGTATAGTTTGCATCAACTACTGCCGAAGCTGGTACATAAACTGGGAACTCAACCTGCTTTTCTTCTCCGGGTTTAACTTTGAAATAATTATCGCTAATCGTCATCAAATCGCTGATTCCTCCGGTTTTCCAAATCATCACATACACCGGCATAAAGATTCCGTTATTGATCTTCACTCTTCGAACCTGGCTAGTTCCCGGGGAAAGATCCCCAAAATCAAGAGATTCTATTGTCGGATTGATTCCCACCTTGCCTTCTCCTGGAATAATATGAACCAGCGCGCGATATTTATTCGCGTCTAAAACCACATAAAAAACAAAGAGAAAGATAATAATAAGGACTATTCC
Source organism: Minisyncoccota bacterium (assembly GCA_041664245.1). Lineage (GTDB taxonomy): Bacteria > Patescibacteriota > Minisyncoccia > UBA6257 > 2-01-FULL-56-20 > JBAYLC01. The sequence goes on along the minus strand of JBAYLC010000001.1, from coordinate 169,579 downwards.
GATTATTTTATCCCGGATTTTAAGGGGTCCGCCAGCTTGTTTTTCAAGCCAGGGCTTCATCCAATTCATTCGCCACTTCCCTCCCAGACCCTTATTTTCTTGATTATTTTGATTACTATTTTGGACTTCTTCCATATCAACCATTATTCCACGCTTACTATTTATGTCAAATAGCTTTTATAGATTAGACCTTGCGTGATCACTATGCCGACTTAAATCGCTCAATCTTCCGGTTTACTGTCTATGACAGTAAACCGGAGAAGGAGTAGATAATAATCTTTCGTTTTAATTTACAACGAAACTAAACTCACTCGGCGTGCTGTCTGTTTCACCAACACCCGGGTATTCAAGAACGGTATCCCACAAAGCGGTATTTAAATCCTTTACTAAGAATTGAACCCCACTATACGTTCCAACGGGGAGGGCAGGATTGAAAGAATATCCTGCTTCGAGTTGGGCACCTGTAACGTTAAATTGGAAGTTGTAATAACCTTCGAGTTTAACATCACCTGGAGCGAGCTCACACTTTGTTGCGCCGGTATTGTCGGTCTGATTAACCCACCAACCATCCCAGCCGTTGCTTAGACCTGGTGTAGGTTGCAAACAAGCCCAATCGGCCAAAAGACCATTGGTGTTTCCGGGTAAAACTCCACCGCCACGAGGCCCATTAAGTACAAGCACGTAGTTGTGGTCGGCGACAAGAGAACCTGAATCCACTTTAATCGTTCCGGCTAATTTGCCGGCACTGGTCGTATCGTAGGTCACGTGACCCTGAATAGGACCGAGCGTTGTTGAAGAATCACCAGTTTCTTTGTAGAGAGGAATTTCACGCGACTTACTATTAACGCCAGTCGTTTCAACCCAAAGATCGCAACCGAAAACTTTATGTTCGTTTGCAATTGGCTGAGTATATGCTGCCGGATCGGCGAGTGGATTAATTTTTTTCACGAAATCATTCCAATCTTGGGCGCAATGACCACCGAAACATGGCACCTTCAAATCGATTGTCCAATCAGCCGAAGTTTGATTTGGTTTTGAGAGAGTTCCTTCAGCCTCAGTCCAACTAACTACACCATTAGCAACCGAGAACGGCTGATGGAAAGCCGGAACGTTTACGTCGGTGGCGTTACTGGAATGTTTTGAGAGATAAGGACAAAGAGATGGGAGAACTCCCCATGTTCCTTGTATTACTGCTCCAGTATCCGTCGTCGGGTTTAGATTTGGATTTACACCACAGTCAATCCTATAACCACCAGGGCTATTGGCATCAATAACAACTTCTCCGGTCCTGGTCTCGCCGATCAAATTCTTACCGTTGTCTGTTGTAAAACCACATTTCGGTTTCTGGCGAATCATATAATTCACTGTATCAACCCGACCTTGATTCTCGGCTAAAAAAGAACTAGAAAGCGCAACACTTAAATGCTTATCAATTTGTTCCTGCGGGAAAACCGTGCCAAAAAGAATCGGCGTGGTTGGAACCGTAAGAGCGTTCTCGATCGTCGCGGTTACGTTTATAACGTGCGCTTCAAAAGCGGCAAACATTGAAGCGCCCACTATGGCGATCGTCACCGCTCCGAATATTACTAATAATTTTTTCATATGTATTTTATTGCCCTAAAATTTGTTTCGACTATTAAAGGGCTAATTGTTTTTTATCTTCTTTACCCCATGACTAATTTAAAATTAGTACTGGGGGCGACCTTTTTACCTTACCCAATTATTGGTATAATCGGGTAAAAATAATTATTTTGACCGTGTTACGGCCAAATCTTTTCCCCGCTTTTACGAGAGAAAGATTTAGCTGCAACAAATTATTAGAATTGGCTCATTTAGTGCCGGATGAAATTATTGATTATTACAAGACGAAACTTGTTGTTGGCTAGTTTTTTATTAATTATTTTGTAATCGACCTTTGAAAATTATTTTTTCGCAACAAAAAAGGGTTGTCTTTTAGGTTTAGTACAAAACCCAAAGGACAACCCTTTTAGTGACCACGAAATTTTCTCGCTAGAGAAGCCGTGCATAATCATAGTCGCTTCTGCCTCGGTTTCCCCAACGAGACCAAAACCAACTTAAACTCGTACCGAATCATGTTATACTTCTCGCGAATAACACGTCAATCAAAAAATCTAATTTCTTGTGGATAAAGGAGGGATAAAATAAAAACCCAGGCATGGGCGCTAAATCGAGGAAACTGCTTTATAAAATAAAGCGAGATTTAGCACCCATGCTTGGGTTCAGAAATATCAAAGTTACGCCGCATTCTAAAACGTAAACCCTATAACTGTCAATAAAAAGTTCCGTCTCCGCCAGTCGTCGGAGGCGGGGCATAAGAGTTGTACCGCAAATTGCGATTACCAAAGTCATTTACGGTTTGTGGATTGGAAAAATTTTGTAGAGGAAACGCCCGCCGTTAAACTTTTTTAAATCTCAATAAGTCTTGTATAATTAGCACATAGATAAAATAACAAACATGCAACATACCCCAAATCCGTGGATTGAAGAGCGAGCGAAATCTGGTCCTCATTTAACAAAACGTGAACAGGTTGGATTTAACGGCCGTTTGGCGTTGTTCATAACTAGCGCGGTAGGTACAATGTGGTGTGCTTATCTTTTTGCCGTTATAGCATTTATAAGTTTACCAGAAGCTTTTCAAGGTGGAACATCCGCTCTTATATCGTGGGTTGCCCAAACGTTTTTACAATTAGTTCTTCTCTCAGTTATTATGGTCGGTCAAAAAGTAGCCGCACGAGCTTCAGATAAGCAAGCAGAACAGACTTATAAGGACACCGAAGAAATATTAAAACTCCAGGACGAAGTACATCGGTTGATTAAAATTAACAACACCTTAACTGAAGAAATTCACTCTGCCGTGATAAGAAAGGCAAAGTAATAGTTTTAAAAAATTGTGTTCTCTCGTTGGTCGCCTTGGGCGCCATCACTCTGGGATAACCCCGAGTGACGGCGGTGCATAAGAGTTGCTAGACTCGTGCCTCGCCAAGCAGCCTCTAATGCGGGAGTTGAGGGAATCGAACCCCCGATCGCGGTTTTGGAGACCGCAGTTATACCACTTAACTAAACTCCCAATGTTTCTATATTACTTTCTCCGACTTACCAAATCAAGATTTATTATTTAAATAGCCCCTTAGGGGCTATTTTTTTGATTCTTTATGCTGGGTATGCTTTCGACACAGGGAACAGTATTTACTTAGATCAAGTTTACGTTCCACTTTCTTTTTGTTTTTATCGGCATAAATAGCCCGTTTACAAACGGTACATCTTAGACGGACTAATCTTTCAGCGCGTTTTACTTTAGCCATAAATTAGAATAAATAATTATGATTTATGAATCAGGAATAATCCTCGCTACAGTTTAACCTATAAAGTTAATTGAGTCAATTTTGTAAGATTTTCTAAGTGAGCCGTTGGCCGGATTTGAACCGGCGACCTACTCCTTACCATGGAGTTGCTCTACCAGCTGAGCTACAACGGCATTTGGCTAATTTTACTTATTTTTAAGAAAAAATCCAATGAGCCACCTCCCGGATTTGAACCGGGGACCTTCACTTTACAAAAGTGTTGCTCTACCAGCTGAGCTAAGGTGGCAAAACTAAGTATTTCCAATACTACAAAAAAGCCGAAAAATGGGCAAATTTTGGGTTTGGAAATTACCTACTAATACCCTATAATTTTGGTGTTTTATGGCCGTCAGATTCACTCATCTTCATACTCATTCACACTATTCCCTACTTGATGGACTAGCAAAAATTGACGACTTAATTAATCGCGCTAAGGAATTTGAAATGGATTCTTTGGCGGTAACTGACCACGGCGTTCTTTACGGAGCCGTGGAGTTTTATAAAAAATCTAAGAAGGCGGGTATTAAACCGATTTTAGGAGTTGAGGCATACCTAGCACTTAAGAGCCGGTTTGATAAAGAACCTGGCGAAAGATACTGCCACTTAATCCTTCTCGCAGAAAATATGGCGGGCTGGAAAAATTTAATCAAATTAGTGAGCCGAGCAAGTTTGGAGGGATTTTATTACAAGCCAAGAATGGACAAGGAATTACTCCGGGAACATCACGAAGGCCTGATCGCCTTATCGGCTTGTTTGGGCGGCGAAGTTAATCGCCATCTTTTATACGGCCGCTACGAAGAAGCGAGAGCGGCGGCGGAAGAATATGTTCAAATTTTTGGAAAAGATAATTTCTTTTTGGAAATTGGAGATCACCCGCATATTCCGGAGGTAGTAAAAATTAGAAGCGAAATTATTAAACTTTCAAAAGAATTAAATTTACCGCTCGTCGCGACGCAGGATATTCACTACGCCAAGGCGGAAGATGCCGAGTATCACGATATTTTGCTGGCGGTGCAGACTGGCAGCCAGCTATCTGACGACGATCGGCTGACGCTCAAGGCGGATAATTTTTCGCTTACCTCGGGGGAAGAGATGGCGGAAAAATTTAAAGACATTCCGGAAGCGATTTCTAATACACAAATTATCGCCGAGCGATGTAATGTTGAACTCGAACTAGGAAAAACCTACTTGCCTCATTTCAAAAAGCCAGACGGGAAAAATACGATGGAATATATTCGCGAATTAATTTCTGAACGGCTGCCACTCCGATATTCTACTGAAAAGCAAACTCCGGAATTAAAAGAGCGGTTGGAAATGGAACTTGGCGTAATTGAAAAAACTGGTTTTGGCGATTACTTTCTTATTGTTCAGGACTTTATTTCTTGGGCGAAACAGCGGGGAATTGCGGTTGGCCCGGGAAGAGGTTCGGCGGCGGGAAGCTTAGTTTCGTATATTTTGGGAATTACCGATATCGATCCCCTAACTTACGGCTTACTTTTTGAAAGATTTTTAAATCCCGACCGGATTCAAATGCCGGATATTGATTTGGATTTTGCTGATACGCGCCGAGACGAAGTTTTGGCGTATATCCGAGAAAAATATGGCGAAGACCACGTGGCTCAAATCATCACTTTTGGAACAATGGCGGCGCGAGCGGCCGTGCGCGATGCTGGACGGGCAATGGGACTAACTTATTCTTTTTGCGACCAAATTGCCAAGTTGATTCCTTTTAATATGAACCTAAAGGAATCGATTGAAAAAGTACCGGAACTAGCGGAATTTTATGAAAAAAATGAGGAAGCAAAAAAATTACTGGACGCGGCGAAACATTTAGAGGGGGTGGCCAGACACGCGTCGGTTCATGCTTGCGGAACGGTGATTACCGAGAAACCCCTTACGGAATATGTTCCTCTCCAATTAGCGCCACAGGATAAAAACAGCATTATCACTCAATTTGAAATGCACTCAATTGAGGATTTGGGACTTTTAAAAATCGATCTTTTGGGTTTAAAAAATCTAACGATTATTGAAGAAACGCTTCACCTAATTCAAGATCGGCAGGGCATTGAGATAAAAATTTCGGAACTGCCGATAAACGACGAAAAAACTTTTAAAATCTTGCAAGAAGGCCACACCACCGGAGTTTTCCAGTTTGAATCGAGCGGAATGAGACGATACATGAAAGATATTCATCCGACCGAACTTGAAGACTTAATTGCGCTGGTCGCGCTGTATCGGCCGGGGCCGATGGAGCTTATTCCCTCTTATATCAATCGAAAACACGGGCGGGAAAAAATTATTTATCTTCACCCAAAATTGGAACCGATTTTGAAAAACACCCACGGTATTGGCGTGTATCAGGAACAGATGATGAGAATCGCTCGAGATTTAGCTGGATACACTTTGGCCGAAGCCGACACCCTAAGAAAAGCAATTGGTAAAAAAATAAAATCCCTTTTAGATGAACAGAAAGAAAAGCTAATTAGCGGAATGATAAAAAACGGGATTGATTCAAAAACGGCCTCAAAGATTTGGGAACTATTTCCGCCGTTCGCCCGTTACGGCTTTAACCGCAGCCACGCGGCTTGTTACGCTTTGATCGGTTACCGAACGGCTTATCTTAAAGCCTACTATCCGGAAGAATTCTCGGCTAGCTTACTTAACGCCGAAGTCCATGATATCGACCGAATTTCATTTCTGATTGGAGAACTTAAAAAGTCAAAAATGGAAATATTACCACCGGATATAAACGAAAGTTTTGTGAGTTTCACCCCCACGAAAAATAAAAGAGAAATCCGTTTTGGGCTTCAGGCAATAAAAAATGTCGGCGAGGCGATTACTCAAGCGATTATTGAAGAGAGGGTGCGAGGCGGAATATTTATGAGTTTCACTGATTTTCTTTCCCGAATTCAACATAAAGATTTAAATAAAAAATCATTGGAAAGTTTAATAAAAAGCGGCGCTTTTGATTCGCTTGGAGTAGAACGCGGGCAGGCGCTTTTCAACATTGACGATATTTTGAAATTTAGCACGATAGCTAAAAGATCGTCTGTTCAAAATAATCATTCTTTATTCGGAGCGACGAGCGGCGTCGGGACAGCTCTAAAGTTAAAAGATTCGCCACCGGCGACAACTCAAGAGAAATTATCCTGGGAAAAAGAATTGCTGGGCTTTTATCTTTCGGATCACCCTCTAAATCCGTTAGTCGAAAAAATTAAAAAAACTCAAGCAAAGCCAATAAGCGAGGTAAAATTAATTAAAGATGAGAATAAGGTTTTTCGCGTGGCGGGTTTGGTTTCAAAAATTCAGAAGGTAATAACAAAAAACGGCCAGCCGATGATCTTTGCTAAAGTGGAAGATTTATCAGCGCAATCAATTGAGGTCGTTGTTTTTAATAGCGTTTTGAATAAAACGGCAAATGTTTGGGAACAGAATAAAACAATATTAGTGCAGGGAAAAATTTCTTTGCGGGGCGAGGAGCCAAAAATGATTTGCGATGCGGCGATGGTACTGGAGGCATGAGACATGAAACATGTATCATATAGCATGAAACACGGTTTGACTTAGAGCGGAAAAACCACTAATATTTTCGGAGGAATTTTAATTACATAGGAGGTAGAATGGCTGGCGCGAGTGACTGCGTGAAATGCCCGCTTTTTGGATTTTCCCAAGTGGCACCGGATGTTTTTACGATGAATGGCGGGAATTGCGGACTTTCTGATGAACTTTGTGGGATGAGTGAACCGGATTGGAATAACTGCCCGAAAGGAAAGTTAATCAAAAGTACCTGCGAAGTCTCAAGGATGAGGGGCAATACCGATTGCCTTTTTCAAACCGAGGAAAAGGGACTAATCACTTTTGCCGAGCTATGGGAGGATGTAATGGGTTCTACTGAATAAAAGGGGTGCAACAAACAAGAATAAGGAGGCATAAGTGCCTCCTTTTTGTATTGACAAATGTATTATAATGGTGTAAAATCTAGCCAGAAAACTCGAAAACTAAATAACCGAAAGAGAGGAATTAGTATGAAAAGCAAGACAGGGAGGCGTCTGTATATTGCGGGTGGGGTAATTATTGTTCTTTTTTTAGCGTTCGTGTCGGTAGAGATGGTTTTGTCCATCTCTGACCAAGGAATTGCAGCGATAACAACGGCGGCGGACGATTCGTTTAAGAAAATCGAACTTGACATAATTCAAACCGGAATCGTAACTGATGTTGCCGAAATCAAAAACGGTATAGCGAGAGCGACGGTGAAGCTTGACTCTTCATCTCTCGGAGAGGTATTTGTAACCTTTACGCCGTTATTCTGGGGTAGTCCAGAAGATCACATCAGGATCGGAGATAGGCTTGAACTTGAGAAGTTTACTTTCTTTAACCCTACTTCCCCAGGCTCAAGCGCCGAGACCTTTCCGCAGAGCTCGACCCAGTGGTTGATTGGTCGGAAATTATCTCCTTTCTAGAAGTAACAGGCAACGCGCGCACCAACCAAACGAGTGCCGGAAAATATTTCCGGCACTTTTTCTTTTCTTATTATATATTAACAACCGTTAAGATAAAATAATAAAAGTTCTTAATGATTTTTATTATTTAGTTTTCGACTTCATTAATGGCCTCCTTCGTCCCGTTTAATGGGACTACGGAAGGCCTCACTCATGAATATTTTCTTATTTAATTTTTGATTTCATGAGTGGATAGATAACTGTCTCACGGACAGATTTATCCATCAGCACGGCGAAAAGACGCTCAGAGACGCCAAAGCCAGCTGCGGGAGGCATGCCATATTCAAGCGCTTCTAAAAAGTCTTCATCCAATTGTTGGGCTTCTTTGTCCCCCGCCTCACGAAGTTTCATTTGTTCTTCAAATCTCTGGCGCTGATCGATTGGATCGTTTAATTCCGAAAAACCTTTGCCAAGCTCGGTGCCGCACGCCATAATTTGAAAACGTTCCACAATTTTCGGATTTTTCTTGGAGCGTTTGGCGAGCGGCTCAAGTTCAACTGGCTGATCTATTAAAAAGCAGGGTTGGATTAAATTAGGCCGGACGGTTTTCTTAAAAATCAAATCAATCAAACGACCCTTGCCGAGATTTTTTTCCGGTTTAAGACCGAGTGATTCGGCTTTTTTAAACAATTCCTCCTTGGTGGCATTTATCGGATTAATTTTATTGGCTTTCAGAAACGCATCCACGTAACTAACTTTTGGCCATTTCTTACCCCAATCAATAGTTTTTCCTTCGAATTTTGTCTTGAGACTGCCGACGGTGTTTTTAATAACAGATTTATACAATTTTTCCGTAAAAGGGATTAGATCATCTAGATCGTGATAAGCCCAGTAAAACTCCAGCTGAGTATAATCCTGGAGGTGCTCACGATCGATGCCCTCGTTTCGGAAAATTCGACCAATTTCAAAGACTTTTTCAAAGCCACCGACTAGAAGTTTTTTTAAGGAAAGCTCTAGGGAAATCCGAAGATAGAAATCAGTCTCTAGGGCGTTGTGGTGAGTTTTGAATGGTTCGGCTTCCGCGCCGCCAGGAATACTTTCCAGCACTGGCGTTTCTACTTCTAAAAAATTGTTCTTTAATAAATAGTCCCGAAATGAACGCCAAAAAACCGCCTTCTTTTTGAATATATTTTTTACTTCGGGATTAAGAATTAAGTCGAGATAACGCTTACGAAGACGGGTTTCGATTTCTTCAATTCCAAACCATTCGGTTGGGATCGGGCGAAGACTTTTACTAATTACTTTAAATTCTCGAGCGTCTACACTTTTCTCTCCCCTTTTAGTTTTGAAAGCAACGCCAACGACGGAGATAAAATCGCCACGATCGATTACTGATTTTAGAAAGTTAAAATTTTTTAGAGTGGCTTTTTTAAAAACAACTTGGATGTGCCCGGTTTCATCTTCAAGGTCAATAAAAATCAGGCCGCCTTGATCACGAAGACCGATTACTCTGCCCACCAAAAAAAACTTTTTGGTTGAACGGCTGACTTTCGGGAAATTATCGAGAATCTCCGAAACCGTGGCTGTTCTTTTAACTTTTACCGGAAAAGCCGAACCATCAGCCCTGTTTATTTCTTCAAGTTTTTTCTTTCGCTCTTTGATGATGTCTTCGAGCATACACTAAGTATCAGGTATCAAGCTTCAAGTATCAAGTAGGAAATTATCTTATTCGATACTGATAATTTTATAAACAAACTCGCCGGCGGGTGTCTTGATAGAAACCGATTCACCGGCGCTGTGGCCGATTAGAGCTTGGCCAAGCGGAGATTCATTAGAAATTTTTCCTTCCTCGGGCATCGTTTCATTGGCGCCAACAATGGAATAAGAAAAAACTTTGTCATCTTTTTTAATTTTGACAACAGAACCGACTCGGACTTTATTGGCATCACCACCGGTTTCAATAATTGAGGTATCTTTGAGCATATCCTCGAGTTGAAAAATTCTCTGCTCAACAACCGCCTGCTCTTCCCTCGCTTCGGCGTATTCAGAATTTTCAGAAAGATCGCCATAATCCTTGGCGGTCTTAAGGCGTTCAGCAATTTCCTGCCGCTTATCCTTTTTGAGTGTTTCTAATTCCTTTTTGAGTTCCTCTAGTTTAGCTTGAGTTAAATAATGGGTGTTCATAGTGATGAAAATTTTACATTGCGACAGTTTTCAATTTAAAAGGGAAGCTTTTCGTCTTCCGCTGATTGGTTACATTGTAACCCTTTTGGCGATAAAAACAAGCCTTTGAGAAAATAAAAAGCCACCGACCGACACTTGGAACAAAAGATAGAATTGGAGAATGCTTTCTTTTGATTAGTGTCAGATCGGTGGTTTTGGGCGGATTTGCCCAAGGGGGGGGAACTTGGTTAGGCAGAGATTGGGAGAGGTTCTCTTTGTCCCTTAATAGGCACTGATGACGTAAGACTTATCAACACGTCTTTCACCTCTCCGCCTTCCATAACTTGATTAGTCCTATTCTGAATGGCCCCGCACTTGCTGCACTGGCCTTTTAGTTCCCGTTCGCTGTTAGGTTTATTAACCCAAACAATAGTAACAATGCCGTCGCATCCAGCGGTTTTACGGCATCGTTGGGCTGGAATGAAGAATGTCATAGAATGACCTCCTTAAAAAGCTTCCGTTATGCTAAACCTAAAATTTGCTTTTGTCAAGAGCGGGATAGGGAAAGACTACTCGAAAGCTGCTTACATATAAACCGAAACCTCGCTGATTTTGAGGTTGTTTTTTTGGGCTAATTTGAGGATTTCCAGGTTAAAATTCAAGGATAAGTTTTTGGGAGAAGAAAAAATTTTCTCGGCGGCTTCTTCAGTTAAAGCCTTAAAACTAGAGAGAGGGTCTTTTAATTTGAGACCACGAAAGAAGACCGAGGAGACGAAAATATTAGAAGCGCCATCGAAAATTCTATTTTTTGTAGGCCAAACTTGCTTGGCTTCACCCACGCCAAAAACTCGCCGGCCGATTACGAGGTCAGATCCTTTTTCAAAACTGGGAATCATATCTTTAAATTGATCCAGGAGGGCAGTGTTTTTCATTTCAGTAATTAAACGGATATTGCCCGTTGAAAGAAGCATGGCTTTTTTGATTGCTCCGGCTATTCCTTCTTCTCGCTCGGCATGAAGGTATTTTAGATTTTTTATGGCGCCGGAAATTTTTTTAATAGTGGATTCGAATTCTAAATCGGCGCCGGATTTGGCGACAATTATTTCGGCGGGAAAATTTATCTTATGAAGATGACGGTCGACATCGATTAAGACAAGCGGTAAAAGATCAATTTCGTCTTTGACGGGAATGATTACAGAGAGATAGGGTTTTTGCATAAATTTCTAATTCTTAATTTCTAATTTCTAAACACTAAAAAGATGTTATGCCATTTGGGCGAATTTTATGCCAATCTACGGATACCCTTTTATTGTACTATATTTTGGTGAGAATTTGGGGGCCTTTCTTGGTAATGGCTACGGTATGCTCAAAATGAGCCGCTAGAGAGCCGTTTAGGGTGGCGAAACTGTCATCACTTAGGGTTCTAATCTTTCCGCCGTCGGGCGGCGGAGCAGCCGACAACATCGGCTCAATGGCAATAACCATTCCGATTTCAAGAGGTTCGCCGGATTTGGGCCGGCCGAAATTGAAAACATTGGGGTCTTCATGAAGCTGACGGCCAATGCCATGACCAGTCAGCGAACGGACAACCGAAAAGTTGTTTTTTTCGGCTAAACTTTGGACAGCGTGGCCGATATCACCAAGCCGTTTGCCGGGCTTGGTTTCTTTTATTGCCTCTCTTAAAGTTTGTTCAGTAATTGAGATAAGTTTTTTGGCTTCGGCAGAAATTTCTCCAACACCGGCGGTGAAAGCGGCGTCGAGATAGAATCCTTTGTATTTAAGACCAACATCAATCGAGATGATATCGCCTTCTTTTAGATGTTCCATTTTCGGCAAACCGTGGACAACTATATCGTTGATTGAAGAACAGATTGTCGCCGGATAGGCCCGCTTGGCGCCGCGGGGGCGATAGCCCAAGAAAGCGGGCGTGGAGCCGGTAGCACGAATTAATTCCCGGCTTAACTTATCGAGCGATTTAGTGGTCACGCCCGGAATAATTTCTGATTTAAGACGCGTTAAAACTTCGGCTAGCCGACGCCCACCTTCGGCCATAATTTTAATTTCTTCGCTAGTTTTTAACTCAATCATTGAATAGCAAGACCGTCCCGCTCGGCGGGACGGAAAAATTATTTTTTAAAATATTTGATTAGTTGCCCGAAAACTTGATACGGCGGCGGTTCACCATTTATTTTATGGACTTTATATTTTCGTTTTTTAAGAAAATCAAAAATAACCTCGGTGCGTTCGTGGTATTCGTTCATGCGGACTTTTATTGTCTTTGCATTATCGAGAGTTCGGCGGTAAAACGGACCGGCACAAACTGGACAGTGTTTGGGATTTTTCGACGGATAAAAAGCGGAAAGGAGCGGAGCGCCACAAATCCTGCAAATTAAACGATGACTATTTCTTTTCTCGGGAATGGATTCCCGAACGTCAAGTTCAAAAATAAAAATATTTTCTTTACCGAAAAGCTTTTCTAAAATTGGCATTAATCCTTTAGCCTCATAAAGAGTGCGGGGCGAACCGCTGAAAACTATTCCCCAGCCAGCGGCGCTAATTTTTTTAACTTTGTTTTTGAGATGCTCAAGAACAAAGCTAGGAGTGAGAAGAATGCCTGAATCGAATAATTTTTTTTCTTTTTGAATAATTTTGTTTTTTTGATTTTCCGGGTCATTGAGTAATGCCTCTAAAACTCGGCCAGTATCAAAATGAATAAGGCCTAAATTACTAGAAAGAAGATTGGCTTGCGTCCCCTTGCCGCTACCCGGAGGACCATAAAGAATAACCGCTATTTTTCTCATATTTCTATTTTATCATTAAAAACAATTTTTCGCTATAAAAAATATCTTTGTAGAAAATAAAAACCCCGTCGAGCGGGATTTTAAAAAATTATTTCTATAATTTTTATTCGATCCCTTCGTATTCGCGAACGGTTAGTTGAGAATCAACCTGACGCATAGTTTCAAGCGCCACGGCAACAACGATCAAGAGAGCGGTACCGCTTATGGTGAGAACGGCAACACCGGTTAGTGGTTGGATAATAAGCGGCATAATAGCGATCAGGCCTAAAAAGAGGGCACCAAAAAACGTCAGCCGACTGATGGTTTTGGAGAAAAATTTCGTGGTATTATCGCCGGGACGAATGCCGGGCACAAAACCGCCGCTCCGCTGAAGATTTTTGGAAATTTCTTCCGGATTAAACGTGATGGTGGTGTAAAAATAAGTGAAGGCGAAAACTAAAGCGAAATAGAAAATACCATAAAAAAGTTGATTAGCCATTAAGCTAGCAACGAGGGAGTTTAATTTAGCGCCAAAATCACTGGAAAATACTGTAGAAATTTGAGCTAAAAATTGCGGGAAGAGCATAACCGAAACCGCGAAAATAAGAGGAATCATTCCAGCCTGATTAACTTTGAGGGGAAGATAACTAGATGAGCCACCATAGAGCTTATTTCCCCTTACTCGCCTAGCATAGGCGACGGGAATCTTTCTTTCACCTTCATTTAGATAGACAACGCCGGCGATCAATAAAACGGCAATGACGATAAAACCGAGATAAATAAGCAATTTGTCAGAAGTGAACGTAAGAATGGCTTGTTGGAAACTTTGGGGAAGATTACTTAAAATACCGGCTAAGATTATCATTGAAATCCCGTTGCCAATCTTTTGTTCGTTGATTAATTCACCAAGCCAAAGAGCAATCATAGATCCGGCGGTAACAGTGGCAACGCTGGTGATAATGGTGAATAAATCGGAATGAGTAAAAACACCCTGACTTCTTAAGAGTGTTAAAAAACCATAAGATTGCAAGGCGGCTAAAGGAACAGTAAGCAACCGGGAATATTGGTTAAACTTGGCACGTCCTTGAGCGCCTTCTTCGTAGTAAAGCTGCTTGAATTTGGGAAAAATAATCGTTAGGAGTTGCATAATAATCGTGGCGGTAATGTAGGGGCCGACACCAAGCATAACAAGAGAAAGATTACTTAAGCCGCCGCCTGAAAAAAGATTTAAAAAGCCAAATAATTGATTGGAATTAAAATACTCGCGCAAAGCGGTTCCGTCGATCCCAGGAATAGGCACAGCGGCGAGGATTCTGTAAACAATCAAAAGCCCAGCAACAATTAGAATTTTGTTGCGAATGTCTTTAATTCTGAAGATTTGGAGAAATTTGTTCATCCTTTACTCTATGGTGCCACCAGCTTTTTCGATTTTAATCCTAACACTTTTTGATGTCTCAAGACCAACTAACTTCAGGGGCTTGTCTATTTCCCCCTTGCTCAAAATTTTTATTTCTCCTCGGTAACTATTGGGTATTAAGCGAAGTTGTTTCAAGATATCTCTCGAAACAGAAAATACTCCAGTTTCTTTTTCAAGAAGCGGTTTTAGCGCGGTTAACAACTGAGCAAGATTGAATACTTTTGATTTATCCGACTTAGGCTTATTGCGAAAACCGCGTTTTTTTGGCAATCGTAAAATAAGATCTCGTTCCGCTTTTCTTATTCTCCGGCCAGCTCTCGATCGTTGACCTTTCGTTCCACGGCCGGCAAAGGTGCCCCTCTTGCCCCCGCGACCGACTCTGGTTTTTGGTTTTTTTCCGGATGATTTTTTTAACTGATGCAGTTTCATAGTTTTATTCAACAACAGCCGTTGTTTTTCTCTTTAACTTTTTCAATGCCATAATCGTGGCCATGGCATTGGTCAACTTATTAGGAGTTCGGCCTAAACATTTTGCGGAAGCATCTTTAACACCAGCGAGATTCAAAATAAAACGGACGGCACCGCCGGCTTTCAAACCACGACCTTCCCCGGAAGGTCTTACTAAAACCCTGGCGGCGCTGTATTTTGCTTCAACGGAGTGCGGAATGGTGCGACCATCTTTTAATTCAACAAAAAGCATATCCTTTCGAGCCTTAAGCCGAGCCTTTCCGACTGCGCTTTGAACATCTAAACCTTTCGCAACACCAACACCGACCCTTCCCTTTTCATCGCCAATCGCAACGGTGGCCCGAAAACGAAACCTTTTCCCGCCAGCGACAACACGAGTAACCCGACGCAAGTCGAGAACTTTTTCTTTGAATTCACTTTTCGGCTTTATAAATCGAGGATGGTTCATTTTTATTTATATTTTTAAGCCGGCTTTTCTGGCGGCTTCAGCCACGGCGGCAACGCGACCATGATAGCGATAACTACGTCTATCGTAGACAACCTGATTTATTTTTTTAGCAATTGCCCGCTCGGCAATTAATTTGCCTAAAATTTCCGCTTGCTCGGTTTTGTTTTTTTTCTTATCCGCAACGGAAAAATCCTTAGGAGAAACAGCGATTATAGTTTTTCCTATCTCATCATTAATAAGTTGAACATAAATAAAACGGTTACTCCTAAAGACAGCAAGCCGGGGTATCTCGGAGGTGCCAAAAATTTTGGACCGATTTCTCGTCACGCGGCGAATTCTTTTCGTTTTTAACTTTCTTGCTTGGTTCATTTAAATTTAACTGGTAGTAGAAGCTTTTTTACCGGCTTTTCGACGAATCACTTCACCGAGATAGTGGATACCTTTGCCCTTATAGGGTTCTGGTTTCTTGAAGGATCTTATCTTGGCAGCAACTTGACCGACTTGTTGTTTATCGGTTCCGGAAATTTTTATTGTGTTTTTATCGACGATTACATCAACTCCCGCCGGCGCTTCAAAACGGATCGGATTAGAAAACCCAAGATTCAGCACTAAAACTTTGCCCTCAAGAGCAGCTCTAAAACCAATTCCTTCTATTTCTAGAACTCTTAGAAAACCTTCAGTTAAACCTATGATAGCACTCCTTGTTAAGGACCACATAGTTCCAACGTTGGCCCGGCCTTGTCTAGTTTCTTTTTCTAAGGAAACCATTAAGCTCTCCGGCCCAATTTCAATTTTCACGAAAGGGAGAATTAAAAGTTCTCGTTCCCCTTTCGGACCCTTTATATTAAGACGGCCGGCAGATTGGGATACGGTAACTTGCTTGCCAAAAATAATAGGTTTTTTTACTAAGCGGCTCATATTACCAAACTTCAAAAAGATATTCTCCACCGACTTTTTTTCTCCTGGCTTCAATGTTACTCAAAATTCCTGTTGGGGTTGAAATGACTCCAACGCCATAACCGTTTTTAACTGATTTTAAGTCGCGATAGGGGCAGTAAATATGACGGCTGGGCTTGCTGATAATTTTGAAACTGTTGATAACTGGAATCTTATTTTCATAAGCTAGTTTTATTTCAATAAAATTCTTTCGATTAACAATTTTCTTGTTAACATCTTTCAAATACTTTGCTTTTTGAAGGGTTTTGGCGATGGCAAAATCCATTTTTGAGAACGGCAAAATAAGGCTTTCTTTTTTAGCTAAACTGCCGTTTTTTATTCTTGTTAATAAATTATGGTACATGTTTAAAAAGTTAGAAGGTAAAATTCAAGATCTTATTACCAGGAGGATTTTTTAACGCCGGGAATTTGACCTTTCGTAGCCATCTCTCGAAAACAAATCCGACAAAGACCGAAATCACGAAGGTATCCGCGTTTGCGGCCGCAACGGAAACAGCGGCGGACAATGCGGCTACTCCACTTCGGTTTTTTCTTGCTTCGAGCAATTACGGATTCTTTGGCCATTATTTTTTATTGCTTTTCTTTGATTTGGGAACTCGCACTTTTTTGAGCGGGACACCAAGACGCCGAAATTCCGTTTCGGCTTTTTTGGAATCTTTTATCTTGGGAACGATATTCACCCCCAATGAGAAGGAAAACGGCGATTCTTCCGGGTTTATTTCAGGAAAAACCAGCTGATCCCTAATACCAGCATTTAGAATGCCATGGGAGTCGATTTTCTCTATTTCCAAACCGCCAAAATCACGAACACGAGGTAGGACTATTCTAACTAAACGCTCAAAAAAATCAACCATTTTCGCTCGGCGAAGGGTCACCTTAAGGCCAACAATTTGTCCTTCTCTTATCTTAAAACCAGCGATTGATTTCCGGGCCTTCCTTATTTCTGCTTTTTGGCCGGTAATTTTGGCCAAATCGCTAGAAATCTGCTTGAGAATTTTTTCTTCAAAATTCGGCTGAGTGCTTGCCCGTCCAACGCCGATATTAACTACAATCTTTTCGAGAAAACTCCTTATTTCTTTCCGAGAATCGTTTTTGGGATTAGTGGTCATAGTAGTTTTAGGTGTTGGCGGAGCATTTTTTACAGTATCGACTCTTTTGTTTTCCTTCTAGCCGAAAACCAATTCGGGTAGCAGCTTTGCAATTTTTGCAAATTAACATGGCATTTGAAACGGCAAAAGGGCGAGCAACCAAAACGGTTTCCCCTTTTTGGCCTTGAGTTTTTGGCTTAGACCGCTTTTTATACAGATTGACACCCTCAACCGATATTTTGTTAACTGACGAAAAAACAGAAAGAACGGTACCGGACTTGCCACGATTCTTGCCTGAAATTATTTTAACTTGATCGCCTTTTTTTATGTTCATTTTCATGTGTCAGGTTATACTATTTCTTCAGCCATTGTCATTAACTTTTCAAATCCTTTTGTTTTTAATTCTCGCGGCAAGGGACCAAAGATACGGGTAGCAACTGGTATTTTTTTTGCATCAACTATCACCACGGCATTTTCATCAAATCTAATATAAGATCCGTCAGTCCGCCGAAGAGCTTTTCGCTGGCGGACAACCAAGACTCTGACTATGTCTTTTTTCTTTACAGTTTTTCGAGGTTCGGCTGATTGCACGGAAGCGACAACAACATCGCCAATCTGCGCGTAGCGGCGGCGAGTGCCCCCGAGGATTCGAAAGCATCTTACAAACTTTGCTCCTGAATTATCGGCGACTTTTAATATGGAACGTTCTTGAATCATAGATTTAGAATTTAAATTTTAGCGATTATTCGCCACTTTTTTTCTTTTGATATTGGCCGAGCTTCTTCAATCCAGACCTTATCGCCGGTTTTGTATTCATTATTTTCATCATGAGCCTTAAATCGAGTGGTTGCTTTGTAATATTTAAGATATTTTGAATCTTTTTTCAAACGAGTCACGGCTACAATTCTTGTTTTGGCCATTTTATCGCTCACAACAATTCCTTTTATTTTTCTTTTTTTTGATTCAACTTTATTCATGATTATTTTTTAGTATTTTTTGCGGCCAATTCATTTTCTAATTTAACGAAGGTAATCATTCGAGCAATATCTTTTCTCAGACTGCGGATGGCGGCGACATCTTTTACTTTTCCCGCCGCTAAGTCGAACCGAAGAGTTCTTAACTTCTCCTGGCTTTCTTTGAGGAGTTTTTCCATTTCACCAACAGGCTTATTTTTTAAATCTTTAATTTCTCTACTTTTCATGATGGTTAATTTTTAATGATAACTTTTGTTGTAAATGGCATTTTATACCCCGCGAGTTTTAACGCCCGAACGGCAATCTCCTTACTTACACCATCAAGTTCATAAATTATGCGGCCAGGTTTAACTGGGAAAACATAATGATCAACTGTGCCTTTGCCGCCGCCAAGAGTTGATTCGGGAGGGCGCTTGGTTATCGGTTTATCGGGAAACACCCTGATCCAAAGGCGGCCTTGGCGTTTTACCGAGTTAGTGATTGTTTTCCGGCCGGCTTCGATCTGGCGAGAATTAAGCCAAGCGGGACTTGTAGCCTTGAGCCCAAATTGGCCATAACTCAATTCCAGCCCCCTGGTTTCAACCACTCTCTTTCGAGAACGGCCCTTCTGCCATTTACGATGTTTTACTTTCTTTGGAATTAACATGTTCTAATTAATGACTTTTCTACTGCCGGCTTTGATTATTTTTATTTCTTTCATTAAAAACTTCGCCTTTGTAAATCCAAACTTTAATACCGATGGTTCCATAAGTTGTAAAAGCAGTGCCCTGGCTATAGTCGATGTTGGCCCTTAGGGTTTGGAGCGGGAGAGTTCCCTCTTTTAAAGTTTCCCGGCGAGCGATTTCGGCTCCGCCAAGCCGGCCGGACAATAAAATTTTGGCACCTTTAACTTCTCTCATTTGCATCAAACCTTCTAGATATTTTTTCATGGTGCGCCGAAAAGGCATTCTTTTTTCTAAGTCCCAGGCAATTTGTTGAGCAGTATAGGATGCAGACGCTTCGGTTCTCTTAAGTTCCTCGACATTTAGACTTAGTGGCACCCTTTCTTTTGTGCTCCTAATCTTTCTTATAGCTTTCTCGATAGATTTTGTTAAATCCTCTATTCCTTTTCCTCCCCGGCCAATCACAAAACCGGGCTTAGCAGCGCGAATGAAAATTTTTAGATTATTGGCGGCGCGTTCAATTTCAACACCAACTATTCCGGCCAAGTTAATTTTTTCCTTTATCACTCGGCGAATGGCTTCATCTTCCTCCAAAAAACCACGGTAGCTACCCCTAATAAACCAGCGGACCGGCCAGTCTTTAGTAATTCCCGTTCTATATGATTGTGGATTAATTTTTTGACCCATGATTAAAGATTTTATTTGCCCATGCCAGATTTTCGACTAAACATTTTCTTTAAAACCCCGGAATTAGACTTTTTCGGTGAAATGGTTTCGCGATTTTCTAAATTCTCTTTCGTTTTTTCCCGGCTGGATTTCTTAGAAGATTTTTCTTTGGGAAGTTTCGATTTCTTTTTAATAATAATTTTAAAACGAGCTGGCTTAAGATTAGAATTTTCTCCTAAAATAAGCGTAACATGGCTCATCTTTTTTTGAATTTCACTAGATGAACCTCGGGCGCGGGGCATGGACCGCTTAATCATTGGACCTTGATCAACTCGGGCAATTTTAACGAAAAGACTACTGACGTCCAGATTGCTGTTATTTTTAGCGTTACTGATAGCCGAACGCAATAATTTCAAAAGTGGTTTAGCTGGCCGGCGACGTTGAACCAAAAGCTGGGCTTCAGCCTCATTGACCGACAAACCCTTAAGCAAACTGGCGACTGCTCGAACTTTTCGAGGAGCAATTCTGAGATAGCTAAGTTTTGCAATTTGATCTTTCATATGTTCTATTTTTTAGCCCCTGGTTTAGATTTGGCGGCGGGAGCGGCGGTTGGCTTGGTGGTAGCTTTTTGCTCGATCTCTTTTTGCATTTTACCTCCATGCCTTAAGAATTTTTTGGTCGGAGAAAATTCACCGAGCCGATGACCAACCATTTCTTCACTAACTCTTACGTCAATAAAATTTTTGCCGTTGTGAACGCTAAAAGTATAACCAACCATTTCGGGGGAAATTTCAGAAGCTCGCGACCAGGTTTTAATGGCCGGGCTGTTCTCGGGTTTAAATTTGGAAATTTTTTCCAGTAATTTTGGATCCACAAAAGGACCTTTTTTTGATGATCGGCTCATATTATTTTTTAACTCTTCTTTTTAGAATAAGTTTATTGGACCATTTCTTTTTATTTCTTGTTTTATGCCCACCAGTAACTTTTCCCCAAAGGGTTTTTGGCTTCCGCGTTCCGCGCTGAGTCCGGCCCTCACCACCACCGTAAGGATGATCAACGGGGTTCATAACGGACCCGCGAACCGTTGGCCGGATACCGAGCCATCTTGAACGGCCGGCTTTTCCGATAACCACCAAATTATGCTCCGAGTTGGAAACTTGGCCAATAGAAGCAAAACAATCCCAGGAAACTCGCCTTACTTCGTTTGAGGAAAGTTTAAGATCAGTATAACCATTGGATTGAGCTAAAATTTCTATGTAAGAACCGGCTGAGCGAGCCATTTGACCGCCTTTGCCCGGTTTTATTTCAACATTAAAAACTTGATAACCAACAGGAATATTTTTTAACCGGAGACGATTGCCGGTTTTAAGCGGAGCGGTATCGCCAACGATAATCTCATCGTCGACTTTCATTTCCGAACCGGCGAGAATGTAGCTGCGCTTGTTTGATTTATCAATAACCCGAGCGATAAAAGAAGTGCGATAGGGATCGTATTCTAAGGTTTCAACTTTTAATTTGGCCGGGTTTTCTAATTGCTTGAAATTAATCATACGATAGAGCCGTTTATTTCCTCCGCCTTGATGCCGAACGGTAATCCGTCCTTGAGAATTTCGTCCCGAATGGCTTTTTAGGCGCTTTAAAAGCGGCCGCCAAGGTTTGTCGCCGGTTAAAGTTTTTTTGTAGCTCACCGAAGTCATGTGTCTTCGGGAAGGAGTTGTTGGGGCGTAGGATTTCATAATAGATTACTTTATCAAATCAATATGTTGCCCACTTTTAAGGGTAACGATCGCTTTCCGATAACCTGACCGGAGATTTGTGGAGTTGCGAAAGCGCTTCCTTTTCGGGGGCCGATTAATAATATTCACGCTCACTGGATCGACTTTGTAAATTTCCTTAATCGCTTTTTTAACTTCCGATTTAGTGGTTTTGGGCTTAACAATAAAAACATACTTGCCAATCTCGCTCAAGGTGGTAGCTTTTTCGGTAATCCAAGGTTTTTTGATTAAAAGTGAATCTCGGGACATTTTATTTTTTAGTTAACTTTGTGTAGCAGTCTTCGACTACCGGAACAGCTTCTTTATCAATGAAAATATTTTTGTAGTTTAAAAGATCATAAACATTTAAAGATTTCGGCGATAAAACTTTGGTCTTTTGAATATTGGCAGCGGCGCGGAATAATTTCTTGTTTTCCAAATCCGGAATCATTAAAACATCCAATTTTCTGGCTCTCTTTTTAGCACTCGTGAGTTCACGAAGAATCCCTGAGAGAATTTTTGTTTTTGGAAGCTCAATGGCAAGCGAATCAAAAAATCTTAACTCTCCATCTTTAAGTTTTTTAGATAAAACAGAAAACAAGGCGCCTTGAAGCATTTTCTTGTTTACTTTTTGAGAATAATCACGCTCCTTATTTGGACCATGAGCTTTACCTCCGCCAATCCATAAAGGAGAGCGAATGGAACCATGCCGAGCCCGGCCGGTGCCTTTTTGCCGCCATGGCTTTCGGCCGCCGCCGCTTACTTCTGAACGATCTTTAGCGTGCGCCCACGGGCGGCGGCGATTAGCCATCTGCGCCATAGAAACTTGGCGAACTAGTTCGGGATTCCAGTGGGCGCCAAAAATTCTATCAGGAAGACTAATCTCCCCCACTGTTTTATTTTTTAAATTATAGAGATCAGCTTTCATTTTATTTTTTGACTTTTACTATTTCTAAAAGCGTGCCGCGGTAACCGGGAACCGCTCCTTTTATCATTAGGGTATTTTTTTCCGGCAAAACGGCGGCGATTTTTAAATTTTTCACAGTGATGCGATCGCTGCCCATATGGCCAGCCATTTTTCTTCCTGGGGTAACCCGCTGAGGCGCTGTGCTGCCGATTGAACCAGGAGCGCGCCAACGGTTTTTCTGACCTCGAGTCTTGGGGCCACCGGCGAAACCGTGCCTTTTAACAACGCCTTGGAAACCGCGGCCTTTGGCGGTTCCGGAAATTCTTACGACATCACCGACTTTGAAGATGGAAAGGTCGATTTTATCACCAACTTTTAACTCGTTAAAACTGGGGTGGTTTTTAAATTCTTTTTTAATTTTTCCAAGATTCAGTTGGACCGCTTCATAGCCATCCTTTTCTTTGGTACGCAGCAAAGAAACCGTGTTGGGTTCGGCTTTAATGATGGTTACCGGAACAACTTTCTTGTCAGCCCAGATCTGGCTCATTTTAACTTTTTTACCAAGTAGGAAAGGCATGTTTTTCTTATCAAAATTGCCGAGGCTTAGCCCCGGCAATTTTGATTTCTGTAAGCTAACCTTGGATGAAATTCTATACCATTTTTATCTCTATGTCTACCCCCGCGGGAAGATTCAGGTTACTTAGGGATTCAATGATTTTTTGGTTGGGATTTAAGATGTCAATCAATCTTTTGTGAATCCTTAACTCAAACTGTTCCCGGGAATCCTTGTGGACAAAAGTTGAACGGTTGACGGTGTATTTCTTGAGCTCGGTCGGAAGCGGGATGGGGCCGACGATCTTAGCATCCTGGCGTTCGGCGGTTTCAATGATCTGCTTTATCGAGTTATCAACCAGCTTATGATCATATCCCCGCACTCTCAGCCGCAACTTCTGAGCCAATTCAACTTCTTTTTTTTTGGGCATACTAGAGATTCAAAATTAAACTCACTTTAAATTTAATTTTTTATATTTATTTGTTAATTTTTGTCACGACGCCGGCGCCAACGGTTTTTCCGCCTTCGCGGATAGCAAACCGCATTTTTTCTTCAAGCGCGACTGGTGAAATCAATTTGACGTTAAACTTTATCGTGTCACCGGGCATAACCATCTCGGTTCCTTCGGGAAGAGTAACTTCGCCGGTAACGTCAGTGGTTCGAATGTAAAACTGGGGCTTATATCCTTTGAAGAACGGGGTATGACGACCGCCTTCTTCTTTACTTAAGATATAAACTTCAGCTTCGAAATC
The DNA here is from genome assembly GCA_041664245.1 of Minisyncoccota bacterium. GTDB lineage: Bacteria > Patescibacteriota > Minisyncoccia > UBA6257 > 2-01-FULL-56-20 > JBAYLC01. The sequence continues at coordinate 146,189 of JBAYLC010000001.1, read as the reverse complement.
AGTGTGCGGAGTAATGCTGCCTGGTTTAGCAACAACTTGGCCGCGTTCAACATCTTCTTTCTTCAAACCGCGCAAGAGGATGCCGACATTATCACCGGCTAATCCTTCGGTGAGGATTTTATTGAACATTTCAATGCCAGTAACCACGGTTTTTTGAGTGGGGCGAAGTCCAACGATTTCAATTTCCTCGTTGACTTTAATTTTTCCCCGTTCGGCGCGACCGGTAACAACCGTGCCGCGACCTTCAATCGAGAAGATGTCTTCGATTGGCATTAAGAATGGTTTGTCGAGTTCCCGAACTGGCTCGGGAATATATTCATCGAGCGCCTTAACGAGCTCGAGAATCGGCTTAGCTTCTTCACTATCCAGCGAGGTGGCGTTTAAAGCCTTAAGAGCCGAACCGCGAATAATCGGAGTGTTGTCGCCATCAAAATTATATTTCTTTAAAAGTTCCCGAACCTCGGATTCAACAAGATCAATAAGCTCCGGGTCATCAACTTGGTCAACTTTATTTAGAAAGACAATTATTTTTGGAACACCAACCTGATAAGCAAGAAGAATGTGTTCTCGGGTCTGAGGCATCGGGCCATCCGTGGCGGCGACCACTAGAACTGCACCGTCCATCTGGGCGGCGCCGGTAATCATGTTTTTGATATAGTCGGCGTGGCCAGGAGCGTCAATGTGCGCATAGTGGCGGGTTTCAGACTCATATTCGGAATGGTGGAGAGCAATAGTAATACCGCGGGCTTTTTCTTCCGGGGCATTATCAATTTGATCAACACTTTCTTCTTTTTTTGCCAAACCCTTCATATGGAGGATATGGGTAATAGCCGCGGTTAAAGTGGTTTTGCCGTGGTCGACGTGACCAATGGTACCGACGTTAACGTGGGGCTTGGAACGTTCAAATGTTTCTTTTGCCATTTTATTTAATATATAAATTTAATTTTTTCGACCTGGTTTATTTATTTTTTTAAGCGGATTTAATTGTAACCGATTATTACTTTCTGTGTCAAATTTTGTTTATTTTTTCTTACCCTCAACAATTAATTGTTCAATGTTTTTGGGAGTTATTTCGTAGGAATTAAATTCCATCGTGAAGGATCCCCGACCTTGGGTCATGGAACGGATTTGAGTGGCGTATCCAAACATTTCAGAGAGCGGAACCAAGGCGTCAATTACCTTTATATTGGCGCGGTCTTCAATTGCTTCGATGCGGCCGCGGCGAGAATTAAGGTCGCCGGTAACTTCGCCCAAGAAATCAGCCGGAATAAGAATCTGAGTTTTCATAATTGGCTCGAGAATAACCGGTTTGGCTTTTTTGGCGGCATCTTGAAAGGCAATTGAACCGGCGATTTTGAAAGCCGCTTCAGAAGAGTCGACGTCGTGATAAGAACCGTCAAAAAGAGAAACCTCAACGTCTACAACTTGATAATGAGCAACGACACCTTTGCCGATTGCTTCCCGAACGCCTTTTTCAACAGCGGGAATGAATTCACGAGGAATATCGCCCCCCTTGATATCATTAACAAAAACAAAGCCCTTTCCCCTTTCGAGCGGACGGACTTTAAGCCAAACGTGGCCGTATTGCCCGCGGCCGCCCGATTGGCGGATGTATTTTCCTTCCGCTTCAGCTTCGGCGGTGATTGCTTCCTTGTAGGCAACTTGCGGACGGCCGACATTTGCATCAACGCTAAATTCCCGCTTCATTCGATCAACGATAATTTCCAAATGAAGTTCACCCATTCCAGAAATGATAGTTTCTCCTGTTTCCGGATCGCCGGCGACTCGGAAGGTGGGATCTTCATCAGCTAAACGATGAAGAGCATTGCCCATTTTTTCCTGGTCGGCTTTTGTTTTTGGTTCAATCCGAACACCGATAACCGGCTCGGGGAAAGTAATTTTTTCAAGAATAATTGGATTATCAATAGCGCAAAGCGTATCACCGGTAGTGGTATCTTTTAGACCAACAATAGCGCCAATTTCACCGGCATAAATCTCTTCAACCTCTTCTCTTTGATTGGCGTGCATTCGAACAATACGGCCAATGCGTTCTTGTTCGTCTTTTACCGAGTTTAAGGTATAGGAACCACGCTGAAGTTTTCCGGCGTAGACACGGAAGTAAGTTAAACTACCGACGTAAGGGTCAGTGGCAACTTTAAAAGCTAAAGCGGTGAATGGTTCGTCGTCGGACGGTTTGCGAGAAATTTCTTCTCCATTTTTTGGGTCAATTCCTCTTGTTAGAGGAATATCGAGTGGCGAAGGTAAAAAATCGACGACGGCATCCAACATAAATTGGACCCCTTTGTTTTTTAGGGCGGAGCCACAGAGAACTGGAATTAATTTATTATCAATAGTAGCTTTTCGAAGAACACGGCGAAGATCTTCAATGGAAATTTCTTTTCCGCCTAGATAATCACCCATTAGGGTGTCATTAGTCTCGACTATTTTTTCAATCATATCGTGGCGCAATTTCTCGGCTTTAGATTTCAAATCTTCAGGAATAGGAATTTCTGTAACTCGCTCGCCATGATCACCTTGGAATTCAAAGGCTTTATTTTGGAGGAGATCTATTACTCCGGAAAAATTAGATTCTGTGCCGATAGGAATTTGGATGGGAACGGCATTTGGAGTAAGTCGTTCGAAAATAGAAGCCAAACTTCGGTCAAAACTGGCGCCCATTCGGTCGAGTTTATTAATGAAGCAAACTCGCGGAACTTTGTATTCATCCGCATAGTGCCAGTTAGTTTCAGATTGGGGCTCTACTCCGGCAACGCCGTCAAAAACAACTACCGCACCATCTAAAACGCGGAGCGAGCGCTTAACTTCCACGGTGAAGTCGATGTGACCGGGGGTGTCAATTAAATTAATCCGGTGTTCAAAATTTTTGTCGCCGCGGTGATAAGTAGGTATCCAGAAAGCAGTCGTGGCGGCGGAAGTAATAGTGATACCACGCTCCTGTTCTTGCTCCATCCAATCCATAACCGCTGTCCCTTCGTGAACTTCGCCAATTTTATGGGAGATGCCGGTGTAAAAAAGAACCCGTTCGGAAACAGTAGTTTTACCAGCATCGATGTGGGCGATAATGCCGATATCGCGGATTTTTTCAATGGGGTAGAGACGGGGCATGTTTCAAAAGATCAAAAGTTAAAAGACAAAATTCAAAAGTCTTCTTCTTTATTAATTATCTACTTGGTCGATTGGCAAAATGAGCGAAAGCTCGGTTGGCTTCGGCCATCCTGTGGGTATCTTGTTTTTTCTTAATGGCAACGCCTTCGTTTTTCGAGGCGGCAATAAATTCTTCGGCAAGGCGCTCGGCCATCGGCTTTCCTTTTTTTGCCCTAGAGGCGGCAATCAACCACCGAGAGGCAAGAATGAAGCGGCGCTCGGCGGTAACTTCTCGGGGGACTTGATCGTTGGCGCCGCCAACTCTTTTTGAGACGACCTCAAGAACAGGAGAAACATTCTGCATCGCCTTTTCGAAAATAGAAATGGGGTCTTCCTTGGTAACTTCTTTTATTTTTTTAAAAGCGTTATAGACTACTTTTTCAGCGACGGACTTTTTCCCGTCCTTCATTACATAATTAATAAAACGGCCAAGATCAACCCGATTGTACTGGCTGTCGGGTCCGTAATACTTTTTATAAACTCTTTTTTTACGCATGTTATTTCTTTTTTGCTCTTTTAGTTCCGTATTTTGACCGCTGTTGTTTTCGCGCTTCAACGCCGGTCGCATCAAGAACGCCCCGAACAACGTGATAACGAACGCCCGGCAGGTCTTTAACCCGACCGCCTCGAATCACAACGATGGAGTGCTCTTGCAAACTATGACCCTCACCAGGAATATAGGCAGTAACTTCGGAGCCGTTTGTAAGACGAACCCGGCAAACTTTTCGCAAAGCGGAGTTTGGTTTTTTCGGAGTAGTAGTAAAAACTTTAACGCACACTCCCCTTTTAAAAGGCGAGGGAGAATTAACTGGCTTATTTTTAATAGTATTAAAATAATTAACCAAAGCCGGCGCTTTAGTTTTAACCTTGGCGACTTTCCTGCCTTTTTTTAATAACTGACGAAATGTAGGCATTGTTTTAATATAAAAAATGAACTGTCCTCGGGCAGTTCGACTTGCTCACTGTAAACAGTTCAAAATCGTGACTGTTTAGGACATCGGATAAATGTTAGAAAAAAGAAGGAATAATGTCAAATATTGCTCTTATTTATAAGTCCTTATCCACCCAAAACTTGGAAGGTGGTTATAAAAACGTGGCTGCCGGCGATGTTAAGAAAAATCCAGGCGGCGATTTTGGAGATTATTGGGGAAAATAAATAGACGAAAATAAAAACTATAAAAATACCCATAAAACCAAATCTTTCAATATCGAAAGCGTAGCGGCGAGGGAGAATGAGCGGCAAAATTTTTGAACCATCGAGTGGTGGAATTGGCACAAGATTAAAAATAGCTAAATAGATATTTAGAAAAGCGATAAAGCCAAAAAGGGCGATTATAGTCGGACTTAAAACACCAACGGTTAACCGCGCGAAAAGGCTAAGAACGACTAGAAGTAAGATATTAGAAGCTGGACCAGCCAGAGCCACTTTGAGCGGACCATATTTCATATCTTTGTGTAGATTGAACGGGTTATAAGGAACTGGTTTAGCCCAGCCCAAAATCACACCCGAGCCGGAAATAAAAAGCAGAAACGGCAAAAGGATGGAACCAAAAATATCGATGTGCTTAATTGGATTTAAAGTTAAGCGGCCGGCGAGGCGCGCGGTGGGATCGCCAAGTTTCTCCGCCACGTAGCCGTGGGAAATTTCGTGGATCATCACCGAAAAGATCAAAACGATAAGTTGAAAAATTAGAAACGGGAAACTGGAAGTCATTTATCTATTTATACGTGATTCTTTAGTTTTTGTAAAAATGGCGAAAATTATTTAGAATTGGAGCGAAAGCGCACAAGACTAGAAATTTCCCTTTCTTGCGCCCATAGCTTAATTGGATAGAGCATCTGCCTTCGAAGCAGAGGGTTCCAGGTTCGAGTCCTGGTGGGCGCACAGCTGAAAAGCAAAATTTGCACGGAAAAAATAATTTTACTAAACTGAGAATAATCGTATATAAATCATTAAACTAAGAACTAAATGCCCCCTCAAGAAGGATTCAACAAAGAACACGACAATAAGGATTTAACTCCTAAACAAGAAACATCTCCTGAGGTTGAGGATGAAGAAACAAAGCAAATTAGAGAAACACGGGAAGTAGTTGGCGACAGTTCAATATGGAAAAAGGCCATAGAGCAGAAAGGATTTAGCGCAGTAAAGGAGTTGGCTGAAAGAATTGGAGTTCCTGACTACTCTAAATATTACACGTACCAGGCAGAGGCAAATGGAAACCTTGACCTAAATGAGGGATTATCAAGTCGTCTTCTTGACGCACAAACTCCGGAAGAAAAATATAAAAACCTTATTGAGGTTTTAGTTGATGAGTTGATTAAATTAGAAAAGCCGAAATACACCAGTGAAGATGCAGATACGCCGGATATGATAGGGAAACGAACAGAGTGGAATCATAGGGCATGCCACCTAATTGAAGGATACCCTAGGAGAAGTTCTCTTCTGACGTATCCTGAAACTCACGAAGCGGCGAAAAAAATAGCAAATGAAGGAGTTAAGCTTGCGGTTGAGGATGAGGAATCTCTTAATGTTAGCCGAATGGTATTGCCAATGATGAAATGGAATATGGATCGTCTTTCCATGGAAGACATAGACAAACCCTTCATGCTTCATCCAGATTCTCCATTTAATGAATCTTACAACGAAAAATTTAAAGACGGTGTGGGTGCTTTCCTGACGTCAAAAACACCTCGAGAATTTGTTGAGAAGGTTGTGAGGGTTGTAAGTGATCATCCCTTTTTGATTTTCGGGGATGAAGAATCTGATGGATTAAAAAAATTTTTGGAAATTTTGGCAAAATGTAATATTGAAAAAGAGGTGGTGAAAGATTACTTTTCCAAAAATTTTTCCTTGGGCGACCAGCCGAATGTATCGCCAGAATCACTATTGGAAAATATAAAGGCATCGGAAACTGCTCAAGAAGTTGAACCCGGTAACTTTGTTGATGTTGATGGAACTTTAATAATTAATGGGCGAATTAATGACCCCCTGCTACAAAGATTACAAGAGCTTGTTCAAAAAGGAGAGAAGGTTGTGATTTTTACCGGGGGTAATCCCGAACAAGCAACAAGCCAATTGCGAAGATTGGGAGTTCCAGAAAACTTTTTTCCAGTAGTATCAAAATCTGGATTTCGGGGAAAAATTCTAGGACAACTCTTTGACGACACACCCGCACAATTCCAAGGATTCAAAGCGCGGAAGGAGGGATATATAGGGAAATGAAGTAGCCCAATAAATTTTACACATAACCGCCACCAAAAAAATCTCTTAAATTTTAAATAACAAATTAAAAATTTGAGACACAATATTCGCCATTAGATTAATTGGATTAATTAAAGAAGTTGGCGATGGAGGAGCAGGATTGATTTCTGCTTTTATATTTTTTGGATTGGCAATTGATTGATTTTCTGAAATGTTAGGGAATTTATTAAAACTCCCAGAAAAAACTAATAAACTCTTTATAAGCGAAGAAAGGCAATTAGACATAATAGCTTTTTCATTTTCGGAAGGATTAATCCCGGCCGAAAAATTTTTTATATCATCTTCTGAAAATTGAGCAGTAAGGCACAACTTAACAGATTGAAGAGAGAAACTAGGTTTAGCTTGAATAACTTTTGGAGCGGGTTTACTCTCGTTAGCTCCTTCAACTAAAGTGGGAACGGGCGCAGCGGCGAATGCCGGGAAAGTGATACTAACTGTTACAACAAAAAATACGAGAAAAACGAATGATTTTCGAATCATATTTTTTACTCTATCTTTTCAATTATAGAATACTTGGGTAAAATAGGAAGCGAATAAGCAGGCCCCTATAGCTCAGTTGGTAGAGCTGCTCCCTCTTAAGGAGAAGGTCCCAGGTTCGAGTCCTGGTGGGGGCACTAAGCTTAGTTTAATCAAAGATAATTTATTGAGACGGTTTTTATGGAAAATAAAAAAATATCAATAAAGAGTATATCTTCTAATCTTATTGTTTATGGGATTACACATGGAGTAGTTGATGCACTTTGTGCGGCAGTAATTTTTTCAATTTTAAGAGATAAAATTGTTGGGGTACAAGAGTTTTTTGGCCTTGTTGTTCTGTATAATGTTCTTGCGTTTGGACTTCAGGCCGGTCTCGGTCTGTTTATCGATTATTTTAAATCTCCCCGAGCAGCCGTTTTGTCGGGTTGTATTTTGTCGGGAATTTCTGCTCTTATATTTTTACATTTCCCGATTACCGCAATTATTTTTGCGGGAGTCGGTAATGCTTTATTTCATATAGGCGGGGGTAGCATTAGCTTGAATTTAACTCCTGGAAAAGCGGCTGCTCCGGGAATTTATGTTGCGCCTGGCGCACTTGGTCTTTTAATTGGAACGATACTAGGAAAAAATGGACATTTTATCGTTTGGCCATTTATTTTAATCTTACTTATTTTGTGTTTCCTCATATTCAAAATAAGGAAACCGGAAATGAATTATAGGAATGACAAGATTGTAAAAAATAAATTTAACTATTTCGAAGCTATTTTACTTTTAGTATTTTTATCAGTCACAATTCGATCGCTTGTGGGTTTTATTGTTTTTTTTCCGTGGAAATTAAACTTTAATTTATTAATCGCCCTAACAATTGCCGTTGTGTTGGGCAAAGGATTTGGGGGAATTTTAGCGGATAAGTTCGGTTGGATTAGGGTTGCAGTAGGTTCTTTATTTTTATCAATACCTTTTCTTGTATTTGGTTCAAATATTCCATATCTCGCTATTACGGGGATGTTTTTATTTAATATAACCATGCCCGTTACCTTAGTCGCGATATCAAACATATTGCCCGGAAGACCTGCTTTTGCTTTTGGTTTAACTTGTTTCGCCTTGCTTATAGGCGCATTTCCTGTTTTTACAAACTTGAAGCCGCTATTTAATAGCTCCATAACAATTTTTACTATCATCTTTATTTCCGCCGCTGCTCTATACGGTGGATTGCAACTACTATCAAAAAGTGAAATTTTTAGTCATAATAAATGAACGTGATCAATAACTTAAAAAATATGCCAAAAAATACAAAAACTTATTTCTTAATAGCTAGTTTGATATTCACAATGACTGTTCTTATTTCAGTCGCTTATGCGGATGTTGCAGTGCCCCCAGATTGTCTTCCAGGACAAACTCCGCAAACGCATTTTTGTACCCTGAATCCACTAGGTGAAGGAGGAAGTGAAAATAATCCTTTTGGACAAAACGGGTTGATTTTGTGTGGTGCAATAGTAATTGTTACGGTTATTTCAGCCGTAGTTTTAATAAAAATAAGACGAAGGAATGCCAAATAATTTTTTTCCAGCGTTACTACTCACAATAGCGGTGGAAGTATTGATTGCTGTTATATTGGGTTTTAGAAATAAAAACTCAATCGTCAGTGTTGTTTGTGTAAATTTAATAACAAATCCAATACTTAATTATTTTTTGTGGATAAATAACGCTTATTCTTTTATTCGAGTAAATATAACTATCGTATTATTTTTTGAAATCCTGATTGTTTTTATTGAGTTGCTATTACTAACTTTTGCACTCCGGCAAAACGTGAAAAAAATGCTTGTTTTGTCTATTGTAATGAATTTATTTTCCTATATCGTGGGAGTTTTAATTTTTAGATAAATTGTAATAAAACAATGGACGTCAGCTGGATGTATAAGGGCGGAGAGGGCGCGTCAAAAAAGGAACCGCAATCGCCCGGTTCAAGAAAATTTTTCTACGCTGTAATTATCGCGGCGGCAGTTTTAATTGTCGCGGGCGGAGTAACGGCTTTTATTATTTTAAAAAACCGGGCTAATTCAAATTCCGATAGTGCTTGCACTAACATTATCAATCGAGCGAAAGACGGAAAGGTAACAATTAGTATTTGCGTTCGTTATGATGGATCTCTGGTTTTGCTTTGGGATGGGGTGGCGGAAGAAACAAAGAAAATAAATATCTACCGAAAAAATAAAGATAGTGATGAGTTGACGCTTTGGCAAACCGTAACCATCCCCGCTGGCTCGATTTCCGGAAGTTTTGAATTGGGAAAAGTTGAAAACCCAGAAACTTTTATCTATGAGTTCCAGGGAATTTCCGCCGATGGAAAAGTTATTTGGAAAGCCACCGGAGTGGCGCAAAACACCGGCGGAACAAACAACGGAGGAACGCCGGGTGGAAGCGGCAACGGCCAAAATTCTTCAAGCAGTTCACAAAATTTGCCCAGCAACACTCCCCCGCTCTCAAACCAACCGCCGAGTAATCCACCCCCGAGCGATTTGCCGCCCGGGCAAAACTCAACCACAACGCCGCCAATTGGAAATCAACCCCCGCCTAACGGACAACAACCGGACATCTGTAATGTACCTGGCTATATTTGTTATTACAGTCCATCAGGACAAGTGACCGGAACAAGCACAGCACAGACGGCAAGTTTTTGGGTAGCTCACGTGAATCGAAAAATCGAAATCGGCTGGCAGAATTTAACCGACGATATAACTCGTGTGATTGTTTACCGCTCGCCAACTCAAAGCAACTGGGTAAAACTTTTAGATCAAAATAATCCGATTTTAAACGGACCATATTCTTTTCAACTCAACGATAATACGGTCTCTGACCCTTATTACTATAAAATGGAAACATACGCCGGCACCTCTCGGAAAGAAACACTGGGGCCAATTTTATTAGAAGCGCTACTATTGTAAGTTAGGGATTAAGAAGTTATAGATTGAGCCAAATGTTATAATATAGGCGGTGTTTACTTTAATCACGCCGCTTTCGAAAATTTCTATTATTAGCCCCCGATTTCTAAAAAGCTTAGAGAGGTTGGGTTTAAAAACAGTCGGTGATTTAGTCTGGCATTTTCCAAATCGTTACGAAGATTTTTCTCAAATTTATAAGATTAGCGACCTTGAGCCCGGCCAGGAAGCAACAATAAATGGGCTAGTTAAAGAAGTTGAAATCAGAAGAAGCTGGAGGAAAAGGATGGTGATTGTGGAGGCGACTATCGAGGATGAATCGGGAGAGGTGAGGGCGGTTTGGTTCAACCAACCGTATTTAAAAAATATCATAAAACCGGGCCGGATGATGAATTTTTCGGGGAAAGTGGCGCTCGGGGAAAACGAAGTATATCTATCACATCCGGATTACGAATTAACAAGAACTTCAAGGCGAAGCGAAACGAGGCATACCGCTCGATTGGTGCCGATCTACCCAGAGACCCGGGGATTAACCTCCCGAGCGCTCCGTTTTTTAGTCCAACCGGTACTTAAGGATTTAATACATCTTCAAGATTTTCTTCCGGAGGAAATTTTGAAAGAACAAAATCTGCCCAATATCGACGAATCAATCCGAAAAATTCATTTTCCGGATGATTTAGAACAAACAGAAAAAATAAGGCGCCGATTCGCTTTTGAAAATCTTTTTCTGCTTCAACTTTTCAATATTCAGCAAAAAATAAAATTAGCCCAAGAGCACTCTCCGAGAATTGAGACGGATATTCCCTACGTAAAAAAAATTGTTAGCGCGTTGCCGTTCGAACTAACTCCTTCCCAAAAAAAATCATTTTGGGAAATTATAAAAGATTTAGATAAGGATCGACCGATGAATCGTTTGCTCCAAGGCGACGTGGGTTCAGGGAAAACGATAGTGGCGGTCTTAACAGCTTTATTAGCCGCGAAAAACGGCTTTCAGGCCGCGTTTATGGCGCCAACCGAGGTTTTGGCTAACCAACATTTTAAAACGATGAAATTGCTTTTAAAAAGATTGGGAGAAAAGGTTGCCGATGAGATACTCCCGGCTTTCGGGATCCTTACTTCAAGCGGGGCAAAAGTTTCTTATGATGACGAATTAGGAAGCGAAGTGCCGAAAAAAAACATGCTCAAAAAAATTCAGACTGGGGAAGTGAAAATCGTTATCGGCACTCATTCTTTGATCCAGAAAGATGTGAAGTTTAAAAACTTAGGACTAGTGATTGTGGACGAACAACATCGGTTCGGCGTTAGGCAGCGAGCAGAACTTTTAAAAACTTCGAGTGGGTTAATCCCTCATTTTTTGAGTATGTCCGCCACCCCGATTCCCCGAACATTAATGCTCACAATTTTTGGCGACTTGGATATTTCGATAATTGATGAGTTGCCGAAGGGGAGAAAGCGGATAATTACCAAGATAGTCGCTCCCGAAAATCGCGGAGAGGCTTACGAATTTATCCGAAAAGAAGCAAAAAATGGCCGACAAGTTTTTGTGATTTGCCCAAGGATTGAAAAACCAGAAGCGGCTCAAAATGAGAAAGAAGTTATTTATTTTCAGAAAAATTTTGAAGTTAAATCGGTTAAAGAGGAATTTGAAAAATTATCAAAAAATATATTTCCGGATTTAAGAGTTCAGATGATCCACGGCCAACTTAAGGCTAAGGAGAAAGAAAAAATTATGCACGATTTTAGCGAGAGAAAAACGGATATTTTAGTTTCCACGTCAGTTATTGAAGTCGGAGTGGATATTCCTAACGCGACGATTATGATGATTGAAGGGAGCGATCGATTCGGATTGGCTCAACTTTACCAATTTAGAGGTCGAGTGGGACGAGGCGAACATCAGTCGTATTGTTTTTTATTTACGGATTCAAAAGGTGAAACAACCCAAAGGCGACTTAAGGCAATTCTGGAGGCAAAAAACGGTTTTGAATTGGCGGAGCGGGATTTGAAATTTAGAGGGCCGGGAGAGTTTTTGGGCCGAAGCCAGACGGGACTCCCCGATCTCGCGATGAGTGGGCTTCAAGATTTCAATTTAATAAAAAATAGCCGCGAGGCGGCGCTGGGAATTTTGAAAACCGATTCGAGGCTGAAAAAATATCCGCTCCTAAAATCAAAACTGGATGAATTTCAAAAGATAATTCACCCAGAGTGATTTCTAATTAATCTGATCACGGGATAGTTTAGAGAGCAAAACCAACGCAGATATATCTTTCGCTTGCCGATCCGCTAGCACCACAGTTTTGCTTAGAACCCACCGAACTCCACGACATAAGGCATTTGGAGTTGGCCACAATTGCGGAACAAACGGCATCTCCTCCTGATGCGCTACCGTTTGCAGTGAGCATAAAAATATATGCCCCGCCAGAAGAAGCAGATGAGCTTCTTAGGAGAATCGAGGGGTAGCCAGCTGTGGGTTGAATATCTAATTTTTGGCCGGGATTAGCTATGCCAATACCAACCCCAGTCGCGTTTTCAGTCATTATTGAGTTTCCGAGTGATGAGGGGCCAGTCCATTTTGCTACATTAGTAGAAGCACCGGTGCCGGTCACAGGATTGAAAGCCACTCCGTTAATACGATAACTACCGGTGATATTAATGTCGCCGGCGACATCTAGTTTATAAATAGAAGAAGGAGTTTTACTGATACCTACATTGCCAGCCACACCAGTTTGTATTAGAACATTACCAGCCGCTGATCCACCAGTGGGAGTACCTCCATCAAGATAGAGATTGCCACCAATAAAACCCCCTCCGGTTGCTGCACCACCTTTTATTGAGAGAGGCATACCATCATATGGGGCACTTGCTCCTCCGCTACCGCCAATTATAGTAGCGGTATAGTCTGGCCGGAAGGTGAGATCACTATTAATCAGGCCAGGAAGAGAGAGATTCATGGCGGAAGTGCCAAGAGTTATCTGTCCACCATTATCGTAAATACTTGAGTTAGTGAGCTTCGTACCGGCACTAGTCCATTTAGGAACATATAAATCAGTGCCGGTTCCGTTTATGCCGGAAACGAATGCTGCTCCGTTGACGCGGTAAGTGCCGGTGATGTTGACGTCGCCGCCGACATCTAATTTGTAGGTAGGTGAAGTTTTACTAATGCCGACATTACCAGTCGTGCTTGTGCCATTACTCCGAGTAACGACTAGGGTAGGGATATCACTATTGAAACCTACGTAAAGTGATTCGGGGGTGTTGTTTATCATCGTGCAGGGCCAAGTTGAATCGTTAGTTCGACAACCACTACCCAAGATCATGGAATTATAATTAGAAGATCTGACATAGGTGCCAATGGCAATAGAAGTTGTTGCTAGTGCTTGAGTGTAATAACCAAGTGCTGTGGAGCCATTTTTGCCGGAGGCGGTGTTATTGGCGCCAATCGCGGTGGAACCACCTTCGCCGGAGGCAGTGTTGTAATAACCAATCGCGGTGGAACCACCCTTGCCGGAGGCAGTAACATTTTCACCAATCGCGGTGGAACCATACCACCCAGAGGCGGTGGCACTATCACCAATCGCGGTGGAACCAATACCACCGGAGGCGATGACATCATTACCAAGCGCAATAGAATAATCACCGATGTTAGTATTGTCCCACTGAGTGCCAGAAACTCCGCCCGCTCTAAAGGCCCCTTTTCGGGGATACCAAATCAATCTAGTACCGGCTCCACTAGTGGAAAGAGTATCTCCTGAGAGATATGTTCCCCGAGAAATTATTCCGCTATTAGTAGCGTCGCCGTATAGATCAAGTTGAAATTCTGGAAGTGAGGGATTAGGACCAACTCCTAAACTACTCGGAAAAGCATAGATACCACCCACTCCGGCCGAACCAAATATTCCGGCAGTGACACCACTAGCAGAGACACCGCCGATAAGATTACCAATAAAACCCCCGTCGGAAGTGACGGTGCCGGAAGCGTTGATATTGTAGGTGCCGATGGTTTCGCTTATTAATTTTCCCCCTATGTACATTAGCGGGCAATTAGAGCCGCTTTCTCCCACTGTATTACTGCAGGCTCCCGGCCTATACTTAGGATTGCCTCCTAAAAAAACAGCAGGGACAGTTGTTGTGCCGACGGAAACACCAGAAGCACCATTGACGACAAAAATATTTTGCCTATCAATTGCGTTTGGGTTGTAGATTTTGAGATCGACAAGGTTTGATTCTTGATTGTGAATTAGAAGCCTCGTATCGGTGATTGATTCTATACCATTACCAATTTTTAGACCCACTCCACCGCCATCTAACAGGATAGCCTTAAATACTCCGTCACCGCTAGGTGGGTTGGCCGAGGGACCAATAAAGGCAAAAGTTTTTGAGATTAACCAGAAACCGGCAACTGAAACGGATAGGGCGCAGATGATAATAAGGGAAATTTTTATATTTTTACTTAACATGAGTTATTGCGGTTGAGATACTGGCGCCGGTTTGGGTTGGTTAAACTGGCTGGTAATAGTTTGAACAACTTGGCTATCGCTTCTTAGCTTAGCCCAAGAAATTATTTCTTTAGGATTTAGATTAAGCTCATCAACCGGCCCCCAGAGAGTGTCTTTGAATGCTTGGAGTGAGATTTGAGGATTATTTTTAGCGTCAGCAGTGCGTTGAAGGAAAAAAACATTGGTGAGTCTTGGGGATGGGAAAAAAGAAAGCTTGCCGAAATAAGTTTCTCCGTTTGTTAAAGTTACGAAAGAAAGATCGGACGTATTGCTTGCGTTTTTTGCAGTGTCTGAGTTTCCTAATTTCAAAACGAGCCAAACTGTTAAGGCGATTAAAACGATAACTAAAATAATTAAGATAATAATAATTTTTTTGTTCATGATTTTTATTTAATAATTAGATAACCGATCGGACCCTTTTTCGGACCACCGCAGGAACTACAAAAAAAAGTGAACTTGCCAGAGGCGGAGGCTTGAAAAGGAATGTCTTTTATTTCGCCCTTTGGGATGTTAATTTTTAAACCATAGTCAGATTGAGTGAAATCATAATTTTTATCAACCGCTGAGATTTTTATTGTAATAACATCATTTCTGTTGACGATAATGGTATCGGGAGAAAACTTATCGCCTTGAGCTTTAATTTCGAAATTACGATAGCTAGAATCAGAACCTGGCGCAGCGGGCAAAACGGAATCCGGCTTTGCGACATTGCTTGGCGTATTTGAATCTTTATTAGGAACAGAGGTGCCGATCGGAACAGATCCAATCGGGGGAAGATTAGAAATATCTTGAGAATTACTGGCGTTGCTGTTTAAAACCGGGTTGTTATCAGAAGTTGGATTTTTAGCGGAATTACTACCGCCTAAAATTATTCCAACCGCTACTAGAATTATAACGATAAGAATTACCACTAAGCTGATAATTGTTTTTTTGCTGTTATTCATTTTTTTATTTTTAATTATAGCACAAAATAAAAGTGATTTTAAAAATTAGGAGTGGTAGTGGCCATTATATACTGCCAACTCCAACCGCCGTTAAATATACAGACCTGGAGTTTTTTTGAAGCTTCATCGTATTTTATGTATCCGGCGTTTGTTTGATCGTTGCATGAAACTCCATCAGTGAAACTACTACTTGAAATCGACATAATTCCTCTAAGCGACATAATTCCTGGATTTATTTTAAATGAGGAGGTTGTTTGGCCGCCAGCTGGAACGAGAGTAAGGTTACCCTGAAAAGTTGAGGAACCGGCGGCTGTTCCTTTGACGCCTAGATTGCCGTTATTGACGTAGAGTTGATAGCCAGGGACAGGCGGAGAACTGATACCAATACCAATACGATCACTCTCGTCAAAATTTATTATGCCGTTAATAGAATTCCATCTGTTGCCGGGGAGACCGACGCTATAAGCACTTACGCCACTAGAGATAGGCACTAGATTGTCGTCGAACGATGCTGCATTGGCCCGTGAAATTGAAGTCTGAAGAAACTGGGAGAATTTTTTTGTAATATCGGGGGTATTATAGGAAATAGTGAGAGCCACATCCACGATGTCGTGGCCGCTTGGCGGATTAGAACGTTTTGTAAATTCTAATTTATCGACTCTAACATTGTTGGTGGTTAGTTTTTCAGGAGTCGCAGAACGACCTTCAAGATATACTACTCCATCTAATGAGGCGTATATTTTTACAGTACTAGTTGTTCCATCACCGCCGTCGGTGGTGCTGGTGGGCATGACTAGCTGGAGAGTAGTAGTGGTGAGTGATAAACTTGTGAAGGATGTTGAAGTTGGGTTGCTTGTTTGCACTGAGGGCAGCTTGATATCAATTAAACTTGACTCTTGAATGTAGCGTTGGATAGTTTGCATCACAAACTGGCTTTCTTGATTAACAGCCGATGAGCCAGTTTGGCGAATACTAACGCCGGTTATTGAAATCAAAATGGCGGTAAAACTAACCGCAACAATCGCAAAAATAGCGGAGAAAATTATTAGTTCAAGAAGAGTGAAGCCGGACCGACTGTCACTTTGGTTTTTTTTAAAATGCACGAAAAAATGGCGAAATTTTCTCATTTGTCTTTCTTTGATTATTATAGCGAAATAATTTTAAAAAGAGGTGTTGATAAGTTGAACTCGTATTTCTATTTTAAATAATGAGGGTAAGTTGACTTTTGGGTGCTAAAATTTTATTTTTAGTAACTAGAAGTTGGCCCTATCGTCTAATGGCTAGGACGGCGCCCTTTCACGGCGTAAATAGGGGTTCGATTCCCCTTAGGGCTACCAAGTTAGATTTTTTCTTAATATGATTATTCTAGGAATTGAGACGAGTTGCGATGAAACTGCAATAGCACTAGTGGAAGCGAGTGGCGGTTTGATGGCACCAAAATTTAAAATTTTGAAAAGTTTTGTGGCTTCTCAAATTAAAATTCACCGGCCATTTGGAGGAGTAGTGCCAAACTTAGCGAAGAGGGAACACATCAAGAATCTTCCAATTCTTTTTAAAAAGTGTCAGATGTCAGGTATTAAGTGCCAGAATATTGATTTGATCGCAGTGACAGTTGGACCAGGATTGGAGCCGGCACTTTGGACGGGAATTACGTTCGCTAAAGAACTGGCAAAGCAATATAAAAAACCGCTTTTGGGAGTAAGTCATTTAGAAGGACATCTTTATAGTTTTCTTCTTCCGAAGAAAACAAACATAAAGTGCCAGGTATCAAGCATCAAAAAAAATTTCCCCGCGGTGGCGCTGATTGTAAGCGGCGGGCACACTATTTTGCTTTTATTAAAAGATTTAAAAACCTGGAAAAAATTAGGCGAAACAAGAGATGATGCCGTTGGTGAAGCATTTGATAAGGTGGCAAGATTGCTTAAACTTCCCTACCCCGGCGGACCGGAGATTGAAAAACTTTCCAAAAAGGGAAACCCAGCGGCGGTTAATTTTCCCCGACCGATGATTTACGAAAAAAATTATGATTTCAGTTTTTCAGGACTTAAGACTTCGGTGCTTTATTATTTACGTGATACCAATATACGAATGCATTCGAATGATACTAATAATACGAATAAAAATATTGCTGACGTGGCGGCTAGTTTTCAACAAGCGGCTATTGATGTTTTAGTAAAAAAAACAATGCGGGCGGCAAAAGAATTTAAAGCAAAATCCGTTTTGCTTTCAGGTGGAGTAGCAACAAATCAGGCACTCCGAAAAAATCTAGAGAAGGCAACCCGAGCCGAAGAAATAAATTTTTTAGCGGCGGATAAAAAACATAATACTGACAACGCCGTGATGATTGCGGCAGCGGGATATATGGATTTTTTGCGAAAGAAAAAATACCCACTGAAGGCAGACGGAAATCTTGGGATTTAGAAATAGAAACTTGATATTTGAGCAAAAATACTATAGCCTGCGGAGGACTCTAGGATAGCGAGAGGCTGGAATGCTACTCCACGTAAAAAGGCCCTCTTTTTTACACCTCTTGCCGAGACCCTGGGGTCTTTTTTTTCTTCCAATTGGAAAAAGCCGGAAAATCTAATAGAATCAACTTAAATGGATAATTTAGAACCGCGGTATAACCACAACAAAGTAGAGGAGAAAATCTATGAACTTTGGGAAAAGTCGGGATATTTCAATCCCGACAATTTACCACTATCTAAAACCAAAAACTTAAAACCTAAAACCTTCACGGTGATGATGCCGCCGAATAATTCTAACGGTTCGCTTCATATCGGCCACGCGGTGGGGTTAACGCTTCAGGATATTTTAATTCGCTTTTGGCGGATGAAGGGCCGAAAAACTTTGTGGCTTCCCGGAGCCGACCACGCCGGGTTTGAAACTCAAGTGGTTTATGACAAAAAATTGGATAAAGAGGGACGGAATAGGTTTTCAATCCCCCGCGAGGAACTCTGGCGGGAAATTTGGGACTTTACGCAGGAGAATAAAAAGTTGATGTACGCCCAGACAAAAAAACTTGGCGCGTCTTGCGATTGGTCGCGAGAAACTTTTACGTTGGATCCGAAAATCATTGAAGTTGTTTATGAAACTTTTGAGAAACTTTATAAAGATGGACTGGTTTATCGCGATTTGAAAATTGTTAACTGGTGCCCAAAACACCGGACAGCGCTTTCGGATTTAGAAGTTAAATATATAGAGAAAGAAGATCCGCTTTATTTCATAAAATACGGGCCGCTGACGCTCGCCACCGTTAGACCAGAAACGAAGTTTGGCGACACCGGATTGGCGGTAAACCCGAAAGACGCACGATATAAAAAATATATTGGAAAAGAAATAGAAGCCGTTGGTTTATTGGGGCCGCTTAAATTTAAAGTAGTTGGTGACGAAGCGGTAGATCCGAAGTTCGGCACCGGCGTGGTAAAAATTACACCGGCTCACGATTCGACTGACTACGAAATTTGGCAAAGGCACAAAAACGAAATTCCCGGACCGAAAATTGTGATTGATGAGACGGGGCGATTAACCAGCGAAGCCGGAGAATTTGCGGGACTAAAAGTAGCGGAAGCACGGGAGAAAGTAGCAGAAGCGATGAGAAAAATCGGCATCTTAGAAAAAACTGAATTAGATTATAAACACCAGATCGCGACGTGCTACAAGTGCGGGAACACGCTTGAGCCGCTCCCCCGCCCGCAATGGTTTGTGAAAACCAAGCCACTCGCCGAAAAAGCCATCAAAGCGGTAACGGAGAAGAAAATAAAAATTCATCCGAAAAATTTAGAAAAAGTTTATCTCCATTGGCTGAGAAATATCCGCGATTGGAACATATCTCGCCAAATTGTTTGGGGCATAAGGATCCCGGCGTGGTTTAAAACAGAAATAGGAACAGAATTTGAGGCCCAACATTTTTATCTTAAATCTTTTTGTGAAAAAGTGGACATTAAGCCGGAAGAATTAAGTTGGGAGTTTGATAAATTTAAAATTAGATGGGCGGGACCAAATAAAGATGGAATAATTCAGCTTGACTTGAAATCAATACAAACACTAAAAGATAATAATTGGATTGACGAAGCGTGGATCCAAAATAATAAAATTAATAGACTAAATACTCCAGGCAAGATTTTTATTGGCAAGACGCCTCCTGAATCTTACGGATGGGTACAAGATCAAGATGTTTTTGACACTTGGTTTTCGTCGGGGCAGTGGCCGTTCGCCACTTTGCTAGCCTCGGACGAGAAAAGTGGAAGCTCGAAATCCGAAACTCGAAATCCGAAACATAAGGATGACTTTAAAACTTTCTATCCGACGGATGTGATGGAGACTGGCTACGATATTCTCTTTTTCTGGGTGGCGAGAATGGTGATGTTGGGATTATACCGAACGGGCAAGGTGCCGTTTAAAGATGTTTATTTGCACGGTTTAGTGAGAGACAAAGACCGGCAAAAAATGTCTAAATCAAAAGGCAATGTAATTGATCCCTTGGGAGTGGCAGAGACTTATGGAACGGACGCCGTGAGAATGGCGCTTACGGTGGGCAACACGCCGGGAAACGATATTGTAATTTCCGAAGATAAAATTCGCGGTTATCGAAACTTTGCCACTAAAATTTGGAACGCTTCTCGGTTTGTTTTGATGAATCGGGAAACTCTAAATCCCCCGCCGAAAATAGCACTAACATCAAAAGATAAAAAAAATATTGCGGCGGTATTGAAAATAAAATCGCAAGTTGGAAAACATATTGAAAAATTTGAATTTCATTTGGCGGCGGGAAAGGCCTACCACTACTTCTGGCACACTTTTGCCGATAAATTAATCGAGGAGGCTAAACCACGGCTTGGTGGTGAAGATAAAAAAGACGCTTTAGCGGCTTATGGCGCGCTTGAGATAATTCTTAAAGAAAGCCTAAAAATGCTTCACCCGTTTATGCCTTACGTGACGGAAGAGATTTACCGGAAGTTTGAGCCGAAGAAAATTTTGATGGTGGAAAAATGGTAAATACAGTTGAAAATG
Source organism: Minisyncoccota bacterium (assembly GCA_041664245.1). GTDB lineage: Bacteria > Patescibacteriota > Minisyncoccia > UBA6257 > 2-01-FULL-56-20 > JBAYLC01. The sequence continues at coordinate 125,896 of JBAYLC010000001.1, read as the reverse complement.
TTCCGAATGTTTTAAATGTTATAATTGTTTAGATAAATGATCACTCTTGCGATTGCTTTAGGACTCATCCCTGGTTTTGCGTGGTTGATTTTTTATCTTAAAGAAGATTTACACCCAGAACCAAAAAAAATAATATTCTTTGTTTTTTTGGCGGGGGCGTTTTCTGCTGTTTTAGCTCTTTTTGCTCAAGTTAATATTGATAAAATTTTCCAGTCAAATTTATTAGAACGCTATTCAATCGGAGGGCTTTTAGCTTTTGCTTTCGTAGAGGAAATCTGCAAATTTGGAGCGGTTTATTTTATCGTAAAAAAAAGCCGATTTTTTGACGAGCCGGTAGATACGATGATTTACATAGTTGTGGCGGCGCTTGGATTTGCGACACTTGAGAATATCGCGGTTATAAGCAGTATTTTGAGTAAGGCTGGAGCGGTTCCATTCGTAAATTTGTTCAGCGCAATTTCCTTACGATTTGTGGGCGCAACATTGCTCCATACTTTGGCTTCAGGAATTTTAGGTTTTTACTGGGCAATAAGCATTAGAGAATTTAATAAAAAAGAATTCCTTATTTTAGGAGTTTTACTGGCAACTTTGATTCATGGAATTTTTAATTACCTTATCGTCCTTGGTAGTGGACATAACGACGGACTAATTTACACAGTTCCGTTTCTACTTATTATTGGATTATTAATTGTTGGGGATTTTGAAAAGCTTAGGAGGCGACAAGTTTAAAAATAGCGCCTGCCACCAATAGACGGTGCTGGAATTAAAGAAAAAATAATGTGAATATCGGAGTTTGCGAGGAAATATTAAAAAATGTAGAATAAAAGCATGAGTAAAGAGGAAGATTTTTTTGAAGAAAACGGACAAACCCCAGAAGTTGAGCTCGCGAAATCGGAGAGCGGTGTTCTGAGCCGCTCGAAGATAAATGTTCGGAAAAACGAGGGAGATGGATTTGAGGATGAACCGGAGGGGCAATTAACAGTTGACGTTTACCAGACACCGACCGAGATTGTGATTGAATCCGCAGTAGCAGGGGTGGAACCGGATGACTTGGATATTAATATCACAACCGATTCAGTTTCGATAAAAGGCCATCGGCGGCGAAAAAAAGAAGTGAAGGATGAGGACTATTTCTATCAAGAGTGCTACTGGGGGAGATTTGCCCGTTCGGTGATTTTACCCCAAGAAATTGATCCGGAGGAATCGTGGGCGGATTTTAAAAACGGAATTTTAACGGTTCACTTGCAAAAATTGAATCGCAAGAAAGCGAAGAAGTTGAAGGTTAGCTCCTAGGATATTTTGAGGGGACAAGAATCGAAGTATCGTAATGTTGTAATTGTTTAGGTTGTTTTATATTATTGAATTAGTTGTTTAGATTTTCAACGATAAGAGGAGGAATTATGGAAGGCCACGATCAAGTCACCGATGATACTCTGGCTACAAAACCGATTTTTACCGGAGTGACTGGGCCGATGAGCGACGAAGCTCTTGGGCAGTTAAAATTGGATGTCGAACGCAGTAGACAGCAAGCTGAAATCGACAGGAGAATACCAAGCTGGATTTGGGATATCGAATTTGGCTCAACTCGTTCTTTTGTGCCAAGAATTGAGGGCCGACTTAAAAGAGTCGGCTTTAATTTGATTTTTTAGAGTCTATAGGTTATTATTAGCGGCATGCGACAATGTAAGATATGTGGGCGGGGCTCAACGATGCAAGGAACCAGAAAATTGCTTCGGGGGCATTATAATCCCACTAATTATTCAAGAAAATATCCTAATCTTCAGATTACCAAAACACCTGACGGGAAACGGGTTTTGGCGTGTACGAGATGTATGAGGACTCAACAAAAAACCGCCAAGTGAGGCGGTTTTTTGATATGGGACTAAATTAAGCTAATATATTTAGGCGTAAGGTAGATAATTTCTAACGGGCTGTAGTATAGCGGCAGTACGCACCCTTGGGGTGGGTGTAGACCGGGTTCGACTCCCGGCAGCCCGACAAAATGTTTGACTTAGTTTTATTAGTAAAAGCGATAGGGTATTTAGGTGTTTTTCTAATCGTTTTTGCCGAATCGGGAGTTCTTATCGGCTTTTTTTTGCCGGGAGATAGTTTAATCTTTACGGTTGGTTTTTTATCTTCACAAGGATATCTAAACATAGTGCCGGCAATTGTTATTATATTTTTGGGGGCGGTGGCGGGAGATAGTATTGGTTACTCTTTGGGAAAAAAATTTGGGCCGTCTATTTTTAAAAGCGAGGATTCATTTTTTTTACATAAGGACAATATAGAACGAGCAAAAAAGTTTTACGAAAAACACGGCGGGAAAACTATAATCTTGGCGAGGTTTTTGCCGTTCATAAGAACTCTAGCACCGGTTTTGGCCGGCGTCGGGAAAATGCATTATCCTAGTTTTGTAACTTACAATATTTTGGGCGGAGCTTTGTGGGCGACGGGATTAACTCTGGTTGGATATTTCTTAGGGGAAGTATTACCTAATGCCGATAACTACATTCTCTTGATTGTTGCGGGAATAATTATTTTTACCGGCGGGCCCGTTATTTTAAGAGTGTTAAAAGACAAGAAAACTAGGGAGAGAATAATTGAATATTTTAAAAACAAAAAAAGCTCCAAATAATTGGGGCTCTTTTAGGATCCTGCCTTGATCTCCCGGATATAATCCAGGTGGGTATCCGCAACGTTAGCCCTCGGGCTAACGAAATTTGAGATTCCCTTTAGTAATAATTTGATCCGAAATCATAAGCAGGATCTAATTCCATTATAACATTCAAAATTTTCTAGATGAGCAAATACAACTCTATTAGGCTAAAAGGCTATGTTTTACTTGCTTTGTTTTTGGTTTAATTATCCCCAACCAGGCTTGACTGCTTTTTGTTGCTTTTGAGAAAAACTAGCGAGAGCGCCAAGCCGCCCAAGAGATCGTTGAATAAATCCTTTATCACATCTGGGAGGTTAGTTCGATCATAGACAAGATAAAGGGGATGTTTGGCGAATATATATACGTCAGCCAGGTATTCATAAAATTCCCAAAGAACACCAATCAAAGCCACAAAACTAAGGGAAAGAATTATAATGAGCGAAAAATTTCGATTGGGATCGATGATTTTATATTTTTCCAAAAAGAGATAGAAAAAAAGAGCGGCAGCCGCGACACCACCGATTAGATGCATTGGAACGTCAAGCCAAGGAAGCGATTTGTACCAATTTAAAAAACAGGCAAGAAAATGGAAGATTATAATTAGAGAGATGAATGAAATTACGTAGCGTTTCATCGGGAAAAATTTATCTATTCTTCCGCTTCGGCGTCGTCCCGCTTAGCGCGGGGCTCCCTAAGAACCCTCGGTTCTTAGTTTACTCCTAAACAGGGAGAAACTCATTTCCCGTTTCTCCCCGACCCCCTCTTTCGCCTCAATTCCAGAAACTACCGTTTCTTCCATTGAGGCGCGCGCCTTGCTTTTTTCAAGCCATACTTTTTCCGCTCAACCATTCTGGAATCCCGAGTCAAAAATCCAAAAACTCTTAATCTCTTTTTTAATTCTTCATCAGAGAGAACAAGCGCCCGAGCTAAACCATGGCGAAGAGCTTCAGCTTGGGCATTGATTCCCCCGCCGATAATTTTTGCCTGCACATCAAATTTATCGCTAAGTTTTAACTCCCTAAGCGGAGAAAGAGCAGATTCCCCAAGTCTAGAAATTTTGAAATAAGCGATTAAATCTTTGCCGTTAACTATTGCTTTGCCATGACCGGGACTAATCCTGACTCTAGCAACAGCAGTTTTGCGGCGGCCGATACCTTCAAAATAGCGGACTTTTGACTTGATTGCTGTTGAAGAACTTTCGGAAGCGGCAGTTTTCGGTTTTAATTCTTTTTTAATCATTTAAAATTATTTTTTGCTTTCGACAAAAATCAGATTATTCATTCTCTTTTGGTTTAAAAAGTTTTTGGGCAACATCCTTCTCACCGCTTCCCGAAGGACTTTTCTGGGATCTTTCGCCATAATTTCTTCGAAGGTGGCTGACTTTAAGTGGCCCATATAGCCGGTGTGCCGGTAATAGATTTTTTGCTTGGCTTTTCGGCCGGTAATTTTTATTGTGCCAACATTTTCGATAATCACCTTATCGGTGCCAACCAGCCGCGGATCGTAAGCGGGACTTTTTTTGCCCTGGAGAATCAGCGCTATTTCTGAAGCTAGACGGCCCAAGGTTTTATTTTTTGCGTCAATGTGATATTCCATAAAAGTTAGACGAATTCAATTATAGCCCATCTCGAACCATCTCTTTTTCGCGTGAGGGCGGTTTTTGTTATTTTAAGGTAGCCTCCCCTTCTTTCAGAATAACGGGGCGCGATTTGTTCAAAAAGTTTTTTAGAAGTTCTTTGATTATGCAGGCGGGAGATAAGAAGGCGCCGGCTGGCGAGGTCTTGTTTTTTAGCAAGAGTAATCATCTTTTCCACAAGCGGGCGCAGAGCTTTAGCCCGGCTTTCGGTAGTTTTAATTTTGCCGGTTCGAATTAAGTCGCTGGCTAAGTTCCTAAGAAAATGGCGGCGATCACCACTCAACCGATGAAATTTTTTTCCTTCTTTCTGATGACGCATGGAAGATGATTAATGGTTATTATTTTTCGCTCTTTTTCTTACTGGAAGCTTTCTTTATTTTTACCCCTTCGTTTTCCTTGCTGACTTTAGTCGCGGGAAGATCGAATTCCTGGGCGTTAACTTCGGAAATGGCTTTGAAGTGGTCAATCAAAATGTTGGCGCATTTATGGAGGGCGGTAGAGGGGCTTATAGTGCCATCAGTTTCGATATCAAATCTCAGCCGATTATAGTTAGTAATATCACCAACCCGCATATTTTCAACTGTGTAGCTTACCTTTCTGACAGGCGAGAAGAAAGCATCAATGGCGATAGCACCAATTCCAAGTTTTTCTTCGTCTTTTCTGGCTTCAACAGCAGAGTATCCCAATCCCCTCTTAACAGTTAGCTCTATATCTAACTCAGCACTTTTTGAGGTTAGAGTGGCGATTATTTCATTAGGATTAACGATCTCAACTTCGGAATTAATTTTTATGTCGGCCGCGGTGACAACTTTTTCACCTTTGACTTTTAGGGTTAAAACTTGCGGTTCATCGATGCTCATTTTAAAACGAAGTTTTTTAAAATTAAGGGATACTTCCACCATGTCCTCATTTACGCCGGGAAGGGTCGTAAATTCGTGGGAGGCGTTTTTAATTTTTATTTGAGTGACCGCGGCGCCAGGCAAAGAAGAAATGAGAACTCGCCTGAGAGCGTTGCCGATGGTTAGACCATAACCGGCAAAAAGGCCTTCGATTTCAAAAACGCCCTGATTCAGACTTTCGGAAATCGTTTTAATGCTGACCGTTTTACTAAGATAGGTAAAATTCATTTTTTTAAATTAAATTTTTAATCGACTGGTTTTTAGATTTTATTTTGAAAATGATTCAATTAATAAACTTACTTCAAATGGCGGCGTAAGATCGTTCGGCTCTTTTATAACCCGACCCTCCAATTTTTCTTTATCAAGAATGAGCCACTCCGGCGCCTCGTATTTTTTTATAGAATCAACAATGTCTTTTACGACCTTGATATCTTTAGATTCAGAACGAAAGGCAATAATATCCCCTTTCTTTAATAGAAATCCGGGTGAACGAACTCTGCTTTTGTTAACAAAAATGTGGCCATGATTGATAAGTTGGCGGGCAGATTGCCGGGAAACGGAAAATCCGAGGCGGAAAATTGCGTTATCCAAACGGCGCTCAAGAAGTTCAATAAGCTTTGCAGCGGTGGAACCTTTCGTTTTGAGGGCGGCCTCAAAAATATTTTTCAAATTCTTTTCGGTAAGGCCATAGCTGACTTTAAATTTCTGCTTTTCTTTAATCTGCCGACCAAACTCGGAGAGAGTTCTGTTACCGCCTTTTCGGCTCTGGCCGTGAACGCCGGGTTTGTAAGGTTTGCGAACCGCCGCACATTTTGCGGTTAGGCAGCGCCCTTTCAGGTGAAGCCGTTCGCCAAGAGCTCTTTCTTTTTTTTCTTTTGCTTTGATCATGATTAAATATAAAAATTTAGACGCGGCGAGGTTTTGGCGGTCGCGGACCATTGTGCGGAATCGGAGTAACATCTCTAATGGAAATAATATTAAAGCCGTGATTAACCAGAGAACGAATAGCAGAATCGCGCCCGCCGCCAATGCCCTTCATTATTACATCAACATCGGTTGGGCCGGTGTTTTTTAATTTTTCACTTAAGGTATTAATAATTTTTGACGAAGCGAAAGGAGTAGCTTTTTTGGGACCGGAAAAACCCATCGAACCAGAAGAAACCCAAGCGATTAGATTTCCATTCACATCAGTGACGCTCACTAAGGTGTTGTTATAGGAAGATTTTATGTATATCCGTCCCCGATCAATTCTTTTTGATTTTTTTGAAATACTGGAACGAACCGACGCTTCATCGACTACTGATTTCTCTTTTAAGGCCGTTTCGGCGTTTTGAGCGATAACTTTTTTCTTTCCCATGTTATTTAAGGTCAACTTTACGTTTGCCGCTACCGGCAGTTTTTCTAACGTTTCCGCGAACTGTTCGGGAATTAGTTTTTGTCCGTTGGCCTCGCACCGGCAAACGGCGGGCGTGCCTGGTTCCCCGGTAGGTTTGAAGATTTTTCAACCGTTCAATATTTCGTTTAATGCTCTGCCTTAGCTCTCCTTCTACTTGATATTTTTTTTCTAAAACATTTTGAATTTTATTTACTTCTTCGGCGGTCAATTCTTTCGCTCTTTTACCTAGATCGATTTTCGCGTTGTTTAAAATCTGGCGGCTTAAAGACAAACCAATACCATAAAGATAGGTAAGAGCAAATTCTACTTTTTTATCGTCGGGAACGTTGACGCCGATTATTCTCATAGTTAATTAAAAAATGGGTGCTTAACCCTGTCGTTGTTTATGCTTGGGATTCTTGCAGATAACGTAGTTCCGACCTCCCCTTTTGACTATTTTGCAGTAGTTGCAAATTCTTTTAATTGACGATCTGACTTTCATTTTTTAAATTTTACAATCGGCGAATAATCCGGCCGCGACGGCCATCGGGACTTATTTCAACCATCACCCTATCGCCGGGGAGTATCCTGATTCGATGTAACTTCATTTTACCAGCCAGGTATGCCATTATTTCCTTATTTTCTCCTAAGGAAACTTTAAAGGCTAACCCGGGCAATGCTTCTTTTACAAGCCCGATTTGGCGTTCGAGATCAGAACCTGAATTTAGAGCCATAAACTAAAACTGGTTTGGAAATTATAAGCTAAAAAGCCAGAGGGTGTCAATATAGGCCTGAAAAGCATTAGTTAACGGTTATTTTTACCCTAGAGGCGTTGCCAGGAATACTGAAGACAAACCAGCTGGGCCATAAACGAACCCGGGCATTTTCTGAATTAGGAATCTTCAAAACTAAACTTTTTGCCTCTTCTATTTTTTTACCAAGGATTGTTTTCTTAAATTCCTCGGGGGAGAATTTTTGAGTCAGCGTGGCTTTGACGGAAATCGAAAGACTAAGTTTATTATTTTTAAAATCAGGAGTTATTTGGCTATAAGTTACGTCGTACTTTTCAAAAACCATATCAGGGTTATCTTTAGCCACGATTGATTCCAGTAAAGTTTTTAAATCGCTCTCCTTGAAAGCAATGGCCTTTTGAGTAATTGTGCCGACAACGGAAAAATTCCCCTTCTCGTCAACTTTAGTTATAACCGACAATTTTCCAATTTCTTGAGTGGTGGCGCCATCTAATATTTTTAATCCTTCTGGTGGTTTTGAGAAGAGACTATTTTTAAAACTAGCTTTGAGATCGTCGGTAACCTTAGTTTTAGCGGCGGCGATGTCTTTGGTCGTCGGGGCCAATCTTTCTCCGATAAACCCACCGGTGGTTTTGCCGGCAATCACGCCGTAGAAAGCGCTATATTTCGGTGAACCCTTAAAACCGGGAATAGTTAATTTATCAATGGGACCTAAATTGTAGTCGGTTCCGGCTTTGTCGGCGGTAATGTCGGCCTCGATACTAGAAGGAATAATTTTCCCGTCTTTAACTTCAGCCCCTGGAACGGTAATGGATTTATCAATTCGAAAAGTTTTTCCGTCCGGAGTTACAAATCTAGTGGTGGCAACCAAGGATTGCTTTGCCGAACTATAGGCGTTATAGATAGTGATTTTTCCGGTGGCTTTGTCGGCTACATTTTGTTTTTGAGAAGCGGGAAAAGACGAAACACTGCTTTTTTCTTCAGTTGGGGAAGAGGCGGGAACAACATTATCACTCAAATCAATTTGAGAAGCAGATACATTAGCCGTTATTGTTCCCTGATATTGCCAAGGGGATTTTTTAAAACTAATAATTACCTCTGCCTGACTGAATTTATTGATTAAGAACATTCCGGCGATAATGACGACAATCACCAGGCCAACAAAAATAAAAAATTTAGGACCGAAAAATCTTTTTCGGGAATGACGATGCTCTAAGACGGGACTATTATCAAAACCACCCCCCCTTTCTCCTTTGGAACTTAGCTCTTCAATTTCTTCATCAAGATCATCATCCTCTTCGGCGTCTTCGCTTTCGATATCTTTGACAGATAATTTTTTTCTTGATTTTGGACGAGTTCCGCTGGGGACAATATCGGAAACCGCCGAGCCAACTCTCTTCTTTTCAAAAAACGGATGAGCTGAATCAAGCTTGCTAGCTTTAGCCAAGGAGAGAATATTCTCGTCAACCGATTCAATTTGGATGCTTTTGCCGCTGGCTTCGGCTTCGCGCCTGATCAAATGAAAATTACTAATTGATTCGGTGAGGATGGAATTTTTTGGAATAACGAGAATCAATTCCGGCTCAAGTTCGGCGATAATTTTTTCGACAATTTCGGCGACGCCTTCGTTTTTATTTATAAAAATTTTCCTCATAGATGTAGAAACTAATTTTGCCAATTTATATTAACATAAAAACTCAAATTTTACACAATTAACTGGAAATAGAACCAAGCCAATGCAGACGACGGCGGAGCCAGCTATTAATCGGGGATTCTTTGCCTCTATAATAAAACTCAAAAAATGGGGAAAGCCGCCGGAAAATCTGATCGGCGGGGATCGGCCATTCTTCGGGTTTTATATTAAATCCCAGTTCTTTTAACGAAGAAACATCTGGCAAGTTGTGAATGGTCGTCTTGCCGACTTTTTTCGGAAAAATAACAGGAAGAGTTAAGTCACTATCCATAAAAGCGGGACCCTTCATTTTGGCGGCGCCGATTTGTTTGAAAAGCAGATCTAAAACTGGTTTTAAAATTTTATCAAAATGGGACTTCATTCTCGGCGAAATATTATCGTTTAGATAGGAATTATAAAGACGAGCGGCAACACTTTCTTTAATTTGCCAATTTTCTGAAATAACCCCCAGAAGAAGCCGGAGTGACCAATTTAAATTTCCACGGCTAATGATTGATCCCGCAGCGTCGCCTTCAAGAATAAAAAAGGCAGCCGAGTCGTTTCTTAAAGAAAGTAAATTAATCGGCATCGGCTTTAATCTTCTTAGGGCAGACAATTCGGCTTTGGATGATTCGGTGAAAAAAAATCTTTTATCATAATTGGCACCAAAGAAATTTTTCCAATCATCAAAAATCTTTCGAGTAGTTAAAGTTAATTCCAGACAGGCGTTAATATGCTTACCTCGAAATCCGGTCGGACTCATCACTTTGTGGCCGTCGATTTTAAAATTACTGACGCTGTGTTCGATGATGATAGTGTCTAATTCGTCGAGGCCGAGTTTCTGGCTGGCTTCAGCCCGACACTGATTAAAAACTTTGGCGGTAGCTTGAGCGAGCATATTTTCAAGTTCGGAAGCGGAAATCGGTTCTTTGACAAGCTCTAGCTCGCGATCAAGCTTGACGGGAATAATAGTAGTCAACGCGAGAGACGGCTCGGCAACAACAATTATTTTCCATTTTTCGAGGCGACGCCGAAAACGGCGGTAAAATTTTGACAAAGAAAATTCCGGCCAATATTTCTTGAGGGTAATATTTTTTTCCTCGCTTAAACCAATTAAGAGGCCGGTAGTGGAAGCCGAATTAACTTCAATGATTAAAAAATTTTCCTGTTTTTCAAAAATTCCAAAATTGATCACAACTTGTTTATTTTAGCACATAACACGTTTGCGAGGCAGATTGTGAAATTTTTACAAAACCCCCTGATTACTCAAGGGGGTAAAAATTATTTTCGATTGGTTGCTCCGGTTTGCGTGTTGACTAACCCACTGCGGCGGCCATCCTTTCAAGTATTATCGAGGCATCTTCTCCATTCACGGTCATTTTTACACTTGTAATCGTTGGAAATTGTTTTAGTGTATTTGTGATTTGAGATACAATTTTAGCAACACCACATGCTCCACTTCCACTCGGATCTGAAAGTGCGGAAAAGTCTACATATGCAACTCCGTTCGTGATTGTCAATGAATTTATATTTATTCCCGCGCCAAGGAAGGTTCGGAAACCTGCTTGAGATTCAAACATAGTGGGTCCTTGTAGCAACTGTTCGAGACTGGCGCGAGCAACGGCTAACGTTTGTGGGATTGAACGAGACACGGGACTGGTGACACTACAATTAAGTGTATTTGAATCAGAAATTTTACCAAAATAGACAGACACAACGGACATAGGCACGCTTGTGATTGTGAAATTTACCTCGTTACTATTTTCACTCCATGGTCTCGTGTAGATTTTATATGTCCCGGGGGTTAACGTGAGCCAAGCATTGCAAGGTAATCCACTGTAAGAGTTATCTCCCTGGCACAACGGAGAATTCAAAGTAACTTTTATAAGATTAGAAGTTGACCCAGATTCTCCATAAAGGATTCCTCCTACGCCTTGGCTATTTTTTATCACTAAGTTCTTGTCTCCTTCAAAACCAGAGAGATTACAACCCTTAATTTCAAGCTTTGTCCCTACTGGACCAGAATTGCTCGAAAGCGAAGTAATCACTGGTTTGCCTCCTTGCTCGTCCTTACAACCAATAGCCGTTCCGGGCGTTAAAATAGTAAAGGGCGCATCGCTGCGATCGGTTGCTCCGGTTTGTGTGTTGACTAACCTGATATAGTAACCATCTCCTGCTGGAGCAGACCAAGGAGCCCTATCAATGTTTCCGTCCCACTCTATTGACCCATACCCCGATGGCACGACTTTACCAATTACAATAAATTGATCATTTTGTTTTTTCTCAAGATAGGCTTCTACATAACGAGAATACGGATCGGGAGTCCATTTAATAGAAACACCGTTGCCGCCTGTGCCTACCGTGCCTACCGTCCACTGCTCCCCTCCATTTGGAGAAATCAGCGCTATGGTGTTATTCGTTTGGGGATTAGTCCTAGTTGCGCCGCAACCATATAATTTATTTAATTTGCTTCGGGTCGCCTTACCGACGTAGCCGGTGCCATGATTGAGTCCGGACGGAGTTAGGATTTCTGATTTATATTTCTCTTGGAAACCAACAACGGCGGAGGCAGTGTCTTCGCCAAAATAACCGGTTTTGATGTCGCCGCTGTTGCCTAACGAAAAGCCTTCTTTCTGTAACGCAGTTTGAAGCGCCTTGATATCATTTTCACCAGTATTGTCGTTGCGAGTTGCGTTTCCAGTACTACCCACTCCTAAATTATTATTAAATGTGTAGCACCATTGACCGCCGGTTTGCTGAGTTGCCGCCAGCTGGGCTTGGAGTTTCTGAATCTCTTGTAATAAGGTGTTGATCATCGTTTGAAGCTCGCCGACCGTTTGAGCGGAACCGTGACTGGGAAAAATACCGAAACCGATAACAACGAATAAAACGATACCTAATATTTTTTTCATATTTTTATTTATATTATTTCCCAAAATCGGGAATTATTGACCTTTGGTTTATATTATTTTGATCTACTTTGATTGTAACACTACCCCCCCTAAGCAACAGCGATTATACACAGCGTAACGGGGGCACTTCTTCATGTGTTTTAATATTCTAAACGGCGGGTTCGAGTTTGAGCGACAAAATTTTTGACGTACCGTCTTGGTTTAGAGTTACGCCGTAGAGCACATCAGCCACTTCCATAGTGGAGCGATTATGAGTAACAATCACAAATTGGGTTTTCCGGGAAAATTCTTTGAGAATCTCGGCAAAACGCTTAGTATTTCTTTCATCAAGGGCGGCATCGATTTCGTCTAAAACCAGAAAGGGCGGCGGACTCACCGAAATCATAGCAAAAAGAGCGGCAATGCCGACTAGGCTTCTTTCGCCGCCAGAGAGAACATCCAATGAGTTAATTCTTTTTCTAGGAAGACTAAGCTCTATCTCAATTCCCTCTTCGCGGGGCTTCTTGGCCGCTGATTCTTCGGATTCAACTTCCTTTATTTCTGGCTCACCTTCGGTAATTTCGGAAACCGGCGGTTTAGGCAAGGATCTTTTAACTTTCAAACGGGCGTGGCCGCCGCCGAACATAATCGAGAAAAAGTTACTGAACTCATGGTTGATTTTTCCCATGGCTTCGTCAAATTCAACCTGAATTTTTTCGGTGAGTTCGTTGATCAAATTAATGAGGTCAACTCGGGCTTTTTCGATGTCTTCGTGTTCTCGATTCAGAAATTCGTGGCGTTCTTCGGTTTCTTTGGCTTCTTTAACAATGGCTTGGTCAATTTCACCTAAGCTAGCAAGATCGCCCCGCAGGCGGAAAATTCTTTTTTCCAGATCCCGCGATTCGGCTTCTTCGATATGCGCCAGAACGGACTGACTTAATGATTCAAATTCGTGAGGATGGCGGCCGGCTTCAACAATCTGGCGACGGAGTTCATCACGGCGCATTTCCAACCGCTCTTTTTCGAATAAGCGTTTCTGATTGGCGCTTTCCCATTCTTCAATCTTCGCTTTGGCATTTTCCACGGTCATCATGGCTGATTTGAAAAGCTCATAGAAATGTTCCTGACTCTTTTCAAGATTTTTTTCTTTTTCCCGAAGATCGAGAAGTTTGGCTTCGATCGTTTTAAATTCCTTGTTAACGTTTTCAAATTTTTCTCTTAATTCTTTGGAAATGGAAATTCCATTTGGGTTGTGGCCAGCTTCAATTACTTGATCTATTTCCCGAATGATTTGGTGGATTGTTGCTTTCAAATCTCCACCATTTTCGAGGGCGGACTTTAATTTCGCTCGAAGATTTTTTACCAAGGCAAGAACCTTTTCGGTGGAGGGAGAAGAAACATCACTTTTATCTCCTATCTCCAGCTGAGCTTCGAGGCGGCCGAGTTCTTTTTGAATTTGCTGCTGTTTTTGAAGCAGTTCAGAGGTTTCATTTTTAATAACTTTAAGCTCGGCGCGTTCTTTTGGTTCTTGGGCTTCGACTTCTTTTTGCCGATACTCGGCGCGGCGTTTTTCCTCGAGCAATTGAGTAAGTTCCCCTTTGTGATTTTCGATTTCTTTCTCAATTCGCGTGATTTCTTGATTAAGCGAATGGTAGCGGGAGCCAAAGAAGGAGTTTTCTAAATTTTTTAGTTCATCCTCAAGCACCCCGCGTTTTTCCCATCGGCTAGTCTGTCGTTTAAGCGAGCGAAGATGGGGGGCGATTTCTTCAAGGAGAGCTTGAACTTTTTCGAGGTTAATTTTTGTCTGGCTTAGGCGATTTTCGGCGCGAGTTTTCTTGAGTTGATATTCTCTTAAGCCAAGCATTTCTTCAATCATCTCCCGGCGTTCGCTGGGAGTGGCCTTGATAAAGATGTCACTTTGGCCTTGGCTTACAATAATAAAACCCTTTGTTCCTAATCTGGCGCGGGCAAAAAAATCAATAATATCTTTAAGCCGGACTTCAGAGCTGTTTAAAAAATAGCGGCTAACGTTATCACGATTAACTTCTCGGCTGACTGATATCTCAGAAAAATCAACCGGAAAAAAACCGTTTTTATTTTCAAAATGTAAACTGGCTTGTGCCAAGCCGAGCCGAGGGCGATTGGGCGTGCCGGCAAATATTAAGTCTTCGGCCCGCGCACTGCGAAGGTTTTTCGCTTCCCTTTCTCCTAAAAGCCAGCGAATGGCGTCGACGATGTTTGATTTGCCAGAGCCGTTAGGACCGACAATGGCGGTGATACCCGCGGGAAAATCGAGAGTTGTTTTTCCGGCAAAAGATTTAAAACCGTTTAGCTCTAGTCTTTTTAAAAAATTCATCGGGATAATTAAAACTGGCCAAATTATTTAAATTTTAATTTTTTTAGAGCAGATCGAGCCGCTTCCAGCTCGCCTTCTTGTTTGGAGGCGCCAATACCATCCGCAATAAATTCATTATTGAAATAAACTCCGATTCGAAAAGTCCGCTGATGGGCCGGCCCCTTTTCTTCAATAACTTTATAGGTTGGAGTGATTTTTTGTTTTTCCTGAATAATTTCTTGAAGTTTACTTTTGACGTCTTTATAGGTTTCGTTTTTCAAAATATCCTTCAGATGAATAATAATAAATTTATCAACGAAGGTGCTTATTTTCTCAAAATTTTGGTCAAGGTAGATAGCGCCGATTAGAGCCTCTATGGCGTTTGCCAAAATAACTTCCCGCGCTTTGCCTTTATCTTTGGCCTCGCCACGCGACATTAGGATAAACTTTTCCAAGCCGATTTCAACGGCCACTTTGGCTAGAATTTGATAGTTAACCAAAGCCGCCCGCAGAATTGTTAATTTCCCTTCGGGGAAGCTGTTGAACTTTTTGAAAAGTTTTTCGGTAACCGCCAGCTCTAGAACCGCGTCACCTAAATACTCAAGGCGTTCGTTATGCGGAAGATGCCAAGCCGGCTTTTCATTAAGATAAGAACGATGAGTCAGCGCTTCTTTGAGTAAATCCAGATTTTTAAATTTTATGCCAATATTTTCTTCGAGTTCGTTGGAATTCATCTTAGTCCTTTTTTTCTGCCTTACTGCTTTCTTTTTCCCCTCTGCCTTTTTCTATTTCCCGATAAATAGTTCCAAGGACACCATTTATAAATTTTACCGCGTTGGGGCCACCGTAGTTTTTAGCCATCTCGATCGCTTCATTTATTGCCACCTTGGGAGGAACTTCATTGGGATCGGAATAGAGAAGTTCGGCGAGACCGATTCGTAAAACATTGCGGTTAATGATGGCAATTCGATCAAGCGGCCACTCGGGAGCGGCGTTGGTTAAAACATTGTCAATGTCTTTGATGTGGTCAATGACGCTTTTAAGAATTTTCCAAGCGAATTCCGGCTCATCAATACCCGGCGCAAATTCCAGGAGATTGCGCTCCATGATATCGGTGATATCTTTTTTACGATCATAAAAGTCCCATTCGTAGAGCGATTGGAGAACGACGGTTCTTATAAGATGTCGAGTTGCCATATCAAGTATCAACTATCAGGTATCAGATATCAGGAAAAATCCTGACACTTGGCACATGACACTAAACTATTTCTTGCCGCATTCGGCGCAGGTCCGATGAGACAACTTGGGTGAACCGCAACTTTTACATACCAAAAGACGCTCCTTCTTAAGAGCGTGATGCGACCGACGCCGGCCGACTTTTCCTTTGCTATGATGTTTTATTGGTACGCCACCCATGTTTCAATATAAAAGATAAAAAAATCTTTCTATTTGTTGGTAATACTAAGCTATTTATGAAGGAACGTCAAACGGTGGATTTCACTGGGACCGAGTTTTTTAATGGCCACAAAATGGGCGCGAGTGCCATAGCCCTTATGGATTTCCAAGCCGTAGCGGGGATACCTTTTTGCTAGTCGTTTCATTAAAGCATCGCGTTTTACCTTAGCAATAATTGAAGCGATTTTAATGGCAGTAATTTTTTCGTCGCCTTTGATTATTGTCTTTCCCGGCAAACGATTTTTTCCGTTGCCGAGATATAATCCCCCGTCTAGATAAGTATCTGGCACATGACACTTGATACCTGATGCTAGCCGATGAAAAGCGCGGAGGGCGGCGAGATTGGCGGAGTGAGATATATTAATTCTATCAATAACTTTGGGGCTGATTTGGGCGACAGCAAATTTTATTTCGGGATGATTTTTAAAATATTCAAACCATTTTTCTCGTGCCTGAGGTGATAGTTTTTTGGAATCAGCTAGTTTTCCTAATTCTTTATTTCTAATTTTAAAATCTCTTGGCAGGCAGGCAACCGCCACAAAAACGGGACCAGCAAGAGGGCCCCGGCCGACTTCGTCGATACCGATAATATATTTTTTTCTCATACCGATACTAACCTTGATTATAAACCCCGACTAAATATCGAGGTTCATTTTTTTCTCCCAAAAAAACTAAAGCGAGATGCCGGCTTTTTCTTCTTATGCTTTCGAAAATGAGAACTAGCGACAAGGGAGGCGACCACAGCTAGAAGCGTAACAAGAACAGCATATAAAATTTTATCCCAAATACTTTCAGTACCAAAAATTTTTGAGAAGAAATTCTTAAAGGCATCGTCCCAGGCTAGAGCAGCAATTAAGCCGAAAGCGGCGACCACGAGCGTCGCGAAACGGTCAAAAAGACGATCCGAAATCCGAGTGACTTCGTATTTTTCTAAAAATTTTTCGAATTCGGAAATTTCGAATTTCTCCCGGGGTTCCATTAGTAGTTATTCTAATAAAATAAAAAAGATAAATAAACTAATACGCTTCCACACCAACGGCTTCTTCAATATTTTTATAACCGTCTTTTTCTAAAAGACGAACTAAACCGCGATTGATTCTTTTTACTGTGGCCGGACCACCATAGATTAAACCGGTAATAATTTGAACAAGCGAGGCACCAAATTTTATTTTTTCGTAGGCGTCTTCGGCATCAAAGATTCCGCCCACGCCGATTATCTTGTACCGACCGTTAGTTTTTTTATAAACATACTTAATCAATTCATTAGATTTCCGGCGAATTGGCGCACCAGAGATTCCTCCGGCGGGTAAAATATTTAAAACTTCTGGCTGGGATTTTAATTTCAAACTGGCGCGGTCTTTGGAAAGATTACAAAGAACAAAACCGTCAACCAATTTTGACTCCTCAACGATTTCAAGAATATCATCGACTTCTTTGAGGGATAAATGATTGGAGAGTTTGAGAAACACCGGCACTGATTTTGGTTCGTTTTTTAGAGCGGCCATTAATTTTTTCAAAAAGACGGGATCTTGAAAGGTGCAGCCGTCTTGGGCATTGGGGCAAGAAACGTTAATTGTGGCGTAAGAAAAACGCGAGGCCAAAAGTCGATAGGTTTGGACATAATCCTCGACTGATTTATCGCCTTTAATGTCGGCTTGGTTAGTTTTGGCGATATTAATTCCAACCGGGATTTTAAATTCTAAACCCGGAAGTTTTTTGGAAATTGCTTCGGAGCCGATATTCTTGAGGCCATAATAGACAATTAGGGATTTATCTTCCGGAAGACGAACAAGATGGCGGCCGGGATTACCAGCGCAGGGCAGATGAGTTACGGCGCCGACTTCCATAAAACCAAAACTGACTTCGGGGATGATTTGAGTGAGACGAACGTCTTTATCAAAACCGGCGGCGAGGCCGACGGGATTTTTGAATTTAATGCCGCAGACTTCAGTTTCGAGTTTAGAATTTTCGTAATTAAACAGTTTGGCGGTAATTTTTTTTGTTAACGAAAATCGGCCCAAAAATTCCCCGAGTGAGATAATTCGGTTATGAACTAATTCGGGGTCGAACTTAAAAAATATGGGTTTAAGAAGAAATTTATATAGCATTGCTTGCTCGTTTTTTCTTGAAAAATCGGCCGATTATAAAAGTTAAGAGGAAAATAACAATAACTATTATCGCATCTTCTAGATAGCCGCCGCCAAAAATGCCGGCGGCTTTTTTTGTCTGAGGCCCGGCGTATTCATAGCCAGAGTTGTATTTGAAGCTATTGATCACTGATTCGAAATTAGGAAAATTTTTTTCATATTCCGACTGCAGAGCGGAAAAACTAAGTTGAATGATTGCGTTTTTTCCGGGAAATAGAACGGTTAGGCTTTTGACGTTGTCACCGAGACCACTATTCGTTTCAATTATTGAATTCATAAAAATCGCTTGGCGATTTTGATCGAGATAAGGTTTGTCGAAGGTGGCATTTTTGATCAAACCGGAAACATCTTGCATTTTATCGTTCGCTTTTTCAGGAAGATTATTACTGGAAAATTCATTTAAAATTTCGGAATAGGTTGGAGAGTTCGCGTCATGTTCTTCAATAAGAAGATACGGGTAAACAAAATAGTCTTGGTTTTGAACCTGAAACCCGGCGGTGTATTTTGGCGCCGTAGTTGTGGTGTTTGAATCCATCACCGCTTCGACAAATTGATTAATGGTGTCTTGGGGAATTTCTTCCCAATCAGCCGGCAGGGCTATAGAAAAATGGCCAGTGGGACTTTGGTAATTCAAATTGGCGGCAAAAGCGACTGCTGATAAGGAGAAGAATATTGCGAAAAATGGGAAAAGTTTTTTCATTTGTTCAGTATAGCAAAAGTATGATTTTTTGTCGTAGTAAAAATTAAATCGACTCATGGAAACCCTAACGCTTTCCCCCGACCCCCTTTCGTGTTCTAATCCTGTCCGAAATTAATGTAGCCCCTCGTCGGTCCGCCGACTGATGGACTCCTCGGGACTCAACAAAATCTAAATCCCGCCAAAGCGGGACTAAGATTTTGTAATCGTGCGCGGGACAGGACTCGAACCTGCAAGCCTTGCGGCGCTACCACCTCAAGGTAGTGCGTCTACCAGTTTCGCCACCCGCGCCTGTTTAGGCAAATCGCGAAATGCAAATCGCAAATCATGATAAATTACCTACCGTTAGTATATAAAAATAAGCCACTGACGCAAGTTTGATGGGCGATTAGCTATTTGCGATAAGCGACTTATAGTGAAACGCCGAGTTTCTGACGAATTTTTTTACCAGAGGACTCTCGGACAAAATAAAGTTTGGAGCGATGAATTTTTTTAGGAGAGCTAACAATTTCGATTTTGGTAATTATCGGAGAATGAATGGGAAAAACTTTTTCCACTCCAACGCCGGCCAAAATTCGGCGAACAGTAAAGGTGCCGCCTTCTTCCTTGCCGTGTTTTCGGGCAATAACTAATCCCTCAAACGTAGACACACCTTCCCCCGCCGTTGTGGAAACTTTAACCTTGGCGCCGGGTTTAATTTTTTCTAAAATTTTTTCTTCAATCATTTTACAAATTTAACATTTCTTTGACGTGGGCAACTAGCTCGTCAATGGAAGTTTTTACTTTTACAAAATATTTAGCCGCCCCAAGACGTTTCACTTTTTCGATGTCACTTTCCTGCCCGAGGTTACTCAAAATCATAATTGGAATATGGTTTAGTTGAGGATCAACCGAAACATTTTCCAAAAGTTCAAAACCAGAAACTTTAGGCATAATTAAATCCATAACGATTAGATCCGGCTTTTGTTGCCTTAATAAGCTTAGGGCTTCTTCTCCGTCAAACGCTTGAGACACCTTATAGCCCTCCTTTTCAAGGCGGGCTTTCATTAGCGATGACAAAAACCGATCATCTTCGATTACTAGGATCTTTTTATCCATTTATCCGATTCTACCAAAAAAAATGAAAATCTCAAAGAGCTTTTTAGTTGTCCCAATTAATGCGCATGTCTCACTACCATGATCCACTTTGCAGTGCTTCAGAGTAGAGAGACATGATCGGCCTAAACCTTTTGAATTAATTTACAATCTGCTTTATGCAGAAAGATTTTTTCAAAAGTTAGTTTAATTGTTCCACGCACAGCTTCCGCTACGCGTGCCTTGTTACGACTTAGCCCATGTCACCGATTTAAGGCTAATTCCACAAAAGTGGAATTTCACCTCCTACCGGCTCCCTTGGCTTGACGGGCAGTGAGTACAGGACTCGAGAACGTATTCACCGCGCCATAGCTGATGCGCGATTACTAGCGATTCCGGCTTCATGAGGGCGAGTTGCAGCCCTCAATCCGAACTGGGACCGGGTTTGATGGGATTGGCTCCGCCTTGCGGCTTGGCAACCCATTGTCCCGGCCATTGTAACATGAGTGTAGCCCAGGGTGTCGAAGGGCCACGCTGATTTGACGTCATCCTCTCCTTCCTCCCAGCCTGAAATTCACTAGTAAAAAACTACTGAACTTTAGGCTGGGCAGTTTCCGGTGACACTTGTAACACCAGATAAGGGTTGCGCTCGTTACCCCACTTAAGGGAACACTTCAAAGCACGAGCTGACGACAACCGTGCAGCACCTGTGCATACAGTCCTTGTGAGAAGGCCAACTTTTCAGCCGGCTTTCAGTATGCATTTCAAACCCTGGTAAGGTTCCTCGTTTACCGTCGAATTAAACCTCATGTTCCACCGCTTGTGCGAGTCCCCGTCTATTCCTTTGAGTTTTAGCCTTGCGGCCGTACTTCCCAGGCGGCAGACTTAATGCGTTAGCTACGCCACTCCGAGGGTCGATACTCGAAACAGCTAGTCTGCATAGTTTACGGCGTGGACTACAAGGGTATCTAATCCTTTTTGCTCCCCACGCTTTCGTGTCTCAGAGTCAGGAGGGTTCCAGTAAGCTGCCTTCGCCTTTGGTGTTCCGCACGATATCAACGGATTTCACCCCTACACCGTGCGTTCCACTTACCTCTAACCCCCTCTAGTCTTGTCGTATCTTCGGCACTTCCACCGTTGGGCGGTGGGCTTTAACCGAAGACGCACAAAACCTCCTACACACTCTTTACGCCCAATAAATCCGGATAACGCTTGAGGTCTACGTATTACCGCTGGTGCTGGCACGTAGTTACCCACCTCTTTCCGTAGGGTACTGTCAATAATTTCCTCCCCTACTACCGCAGTTTACAACCCGAAGGCCTTCTTCCTGCACGCGGCGTCGCTCGATCAGGCTTTCGCCCATTGTCGAATATTCTCGACTGCTGCCTCCCGTAGGAGTACGAGCCGTGTCTCAGTCTCGTCGTTGGGGGTCAGGCTCTCACCTCCCCTACCGGTCGTAGCCTTGGTAGGCCATTACCCTACCAACTAGCTGATCGGACCTAGGCCGATTCCAAAGCGTCTTGCGACTTTACTCTTGCGAGACCATCGGGCATTACCTCACCTTTCGATGAGCTATTCCCGGCTTTGGGGTACGTACCAAGGTGTTACTAACTCGTTCGCCACTAACCAAGCTTCTTCCAAACTGATCCGCTAAATTGTATTGCTACAACTCAACTTCACAACAAGTTCAAAACTTGATCCGTTCGACTTGCATGCCTTATCCACGCCGCCAGCGTTCATCCTGGACCAGGATCAAATCCTCTAAAAAAATAAGATTTTAAAATAAAAATCAAAAAAAATATTGGGACAACTAAAAAACTCTCGCGAGTAATTGATTAACAATTACTCTGTATGTATTTTGGTGGCTTATTTTAAGTTTTAAAAAAGCTGTCGAAAGGCCGACAGCTCACGTCAAAATTAGATATTTTGTGAGTTTATCAGGCCTTATTCATAACAGGGTTATTATATACACCAGAAAAAGCTTGTCAAATTTAGAGGGGTGTGTATAATAGACCCATAAAATCATGGCAAAAAAGGACATCCATCCAACCTATTTTCCGGCGGCAAAAGTCCACTGCGCATGCGGGGAAGTTTTTACTACTGGCGCGACAAAAGCGGAAATTAAGGTAGAAATCTGCAGCAAGTGCCACCCTTTTTACACGGGTGAAGAGAAGTTGATTGACACGGCGGGACGAGTCGAGAAGTTCAAGACCAGGAGAGCGAAAGCTTCGACGACACCGAAAATAGTAAAGAAAACGCGCACAAAAAAGAAATAAGAAAAACCCCGCGGAAGCGGGGTTTTTAAATTTTCTTTAATCTTACAAAGAAGCAACTTCCCTTGCCGGGGCCGTCGGATTTAACGCCGATTTCGCCGCGATGGTCGTTGATAATTTTTTTGGCGATGTAGAGACCTAAGCCGGTACCAAGAATTTCTTTTTTAACCCGTTCATCGCGAACGAACTCTTCGTCAAAAAGATGGGGTAAAAGATCGGCGGGAATGCCAAGGCCAGAGTCGGTAACGGAGAAAATCACAAAACCATCTTCTTCTTTCAGATCAACTTTAACAAAACCCTCGGAGGTGTATTTGACGGCATTATCAATTAAATTTTGAAGGACTTGTTTGAGCTTTTGGGGATCGGCGTTTACGTTCGCTTCAGTTGAGCAATCAAGAGTGAATTGAATCCCCTTTTGTTGGGCGGGAAATTTAATAACATCAAAAGCCTCGGTGGCGACGTCTTTAATTTTTACGGCCTGAAAATTATAGTCCATTTTCCCCTCTTCAACATGGCGAAGGTCAAGAAGAGTGTTGATTAAATTAATCAGGTCGTCGGCGGAGAAACGAATTTTTTTGAGGGTGTCTTTAATTTTGTCGGTGACTGGGCCATAGAGGCCGTCGATTAGGATTGTTGAGAATCCTTTTATTGTGGCGAGCGGAGCTTTAATTTGGTGAGCAGCCAAGGAAAGCATTTGGCTTTTGAATCGGCTTAAATTATCGAGTTTCGCGTTAACGTCTTGGAGCTGTTTGGTTAAGTCCTGGAGTTGTTCACGCTCGCGAACTTCTTTTAAAACGCTTCGAATTAACAGAACGCCGACTAAAAGCAAGAGAGCGGAAATCCATAGATTAATTACGAGAGCTAATGTGCTTTCGGATAGGAATAGTTGAATAAGACTAACAGCCAAAAGACCAAAAATAAGAATTTCTGTGGCAATAACTTTTACTCGAAAAAGTTGATGTTTAAGAATAGCAAAAGCTGTGCCGGCAAAAATTGGAAGAATAAACAACGGGGAATAAATGACAAATGTTGTATCTTGATAAACGACTACTCGCACAAAGACGAAAAATATCAAAAGCGTGTAAGCAACTAAAAGCCCAGAACCGATAAATAACCACTGTCTTCTGGCGACTCCGTCTGATTTAAAATATTTTTTTATAACCAAGAAGAAACTGAGCAAAAAGAAAAATACCAGCAAGGGACCAAAGAGGGGCATCAAAATTCCCGGAGTGGGCGAAACTTGGGTTGAGGTTGAGGAAATGAGCTCTTGAAAAACAAAAGGAGATAGCGCACCCGCCATCATCACTATCATCAAGAAAATAATCAAAAAAAGATTTCTTTTTTTGATTATTAATCTTTCATTGGGGAAATTTAAAACTAATAAAAGAAAAACAAGCACGTATGGCACGGCGAAAAATATAACGAGTCGAATCCAAAGCAAATTGTTATTATCTGGCGGATTTAGAGAAAAATAATTTACAACTGCCCAAACTATCGCTATAAAGGAATGGATAATAAAGATTTTATTTGTGCAACTTTTTCTGTCATGAAGAAAAACCAAAAACCCCAAAAAGGCGGTAGCTGAAGCTCCCAAGAAAGTAAAAAATAAATTTAAGTTGTTGGCCAGCATAAACTAAAAATTATTTTAGGATGTCCTCGAGATTAAGATTATA
This sequence comes from Minisyncoccota bacterium, assembly GCA_041664245.1. Lineage (GTDB taxonomy): Bacteria > Patescibacteriota > Minisyncoccia > UBA6257 > 2-01-FULL-56-20 > JBAYLC01. Next base: position 102,361 of record JBAYLC010000001.1, on the reverse strand, counting down.
TCTTCCTGAGGGAACATTTTTGCCTAAAACAATTTGCCGGACAAAATAGCAGACCGCCGCTCCTCTTAGAAAACTCGATTCGGCAAGCTGGGGAATACCGGCTAATTTTGAACCGACCAAGAGGAAGGAATCTTGCAGGCGTTTAGTGAGATAACGAGCGCCCATAAAATCGCGAGCTAATAAAACTTTTTGATTAACTTTTAATTTTGATAAGTCTAAAGTTTTTAATCTTTTAAGATAATCTTCTTTAAGATAACCACTCAAGAATTTAAGATTGGGATTTTTATCAAACCGCTCAATATCAATAATAACGTTTGGCCCGTTGCCGGTAACCATGACGACGGGAATTCTATTCTTTCTAGCTTTTTCTCGAATCTCCAGTTTCAATCTTAAGTTGTCCATTTCCTCCACTAAAACATCAATTTTGGGATTCAGCAGAAACTCTTCTGTTCGGCCGGCAACGATGCCATTAAAAAATACCGATAATTTAGAAAATGGATTAATCTCTTTTATTTGGCGAGCGGAAAGAGTGACTTTATTCAAACCCAAATCACAAACTCCGGCGCGAAAGCGATTGAGATTGGAAAGAGAGAGCGGATCAATGTCGGCTAATTTAATTTCTCCCACTCCCTCGAGAGCAAGGCAGATGGCGGCTGGATTACCAACATTTAAGCCGGCAATCCCGATTTTGGCTTTTTCAAATTTTTGCTGCTCTTGAGGTAAAATAAGGTTTAGATTTCTAGAAGTTTTAACTCTTTGAAAATCTCTGCTATCTAAAAGATGAACCAAAGTCCGCCGCCAAGGATAAAAGACCCATTTCCCATGATTTATATCTAATCCTTTAAATGAAAGTAAAATTTTCTTGAGTTTTTCCTGATTAGAAAGAAGGGTTGGATTTTTTATCAGGGCTAATTCTTCTTGTTGAACGGAGAAATCATCGACGATCTCAATAATTTCTTTTCTCTCGATCAGCTTCGAAATTTTTTCCTCATGGGTAGAAATATTAAGGTCAAATACGATGGGCTCAAAATTTTGCAAGTCGCGATTATAGATTAGGTTGTTAATTTTTTTCTCTAAAGATGGCGATTTTTTAGGCATTTTTTTATTTTATAATTTTTTCTTCGACTCTATAACGAAAATTGTATTTTTGATTGTAATTTAGATATCCTATGCAAAAAATAAATTGGGGGAAAAAATCGTTTTCTGTAATTTTTTGAATTTCTTTCCAGTAGTCCCCCATCTCTATCGAAGCAAGAAAAATGGATGTTTTTAGATTATAAAGCTTACAATGAAGCATTAACCTTTCCGCTATTCTTCCGACCTTAAGAAAAGTTTCCGGTTGATTGTCTTTCGAACCAATTATAACAATACCAGGAGCGGAAGCGGCGCTTTTGTAATTCAAAACTCCGACGGCTTTACCGACATTGAGAAATTTAACTAATTTCGGAAATGCTAAAGAGATTAAAAGAGACATCCTCAAGGAAAATCCCGGAATGCCTTCTTTTTTACTAGAAAGGTTGTGATTCAACCATTTAGACATTTCCATACGGAATTTTTTTCTTGCGTAGGCTTCGTGAAGCCCAAGTTCGGTTAGCTCTGCAATACGATTGATTTTTTTCTTGTCAGTAATAAAATTTATTTTAATATTGGGATCTTCATTAAGAGAAATAAGCTTGTTTACCGTATCTGGAGAAATTGTTTTATTCTCAAAAATTCCTCGAGCATTAATTCTAGTTTTGATAATATTCAAAAGCGAGTCGTCTTTATTCGGTGAAAAGTCATTGTTTTTTAGATTACTAAAAACAATTGTCGCGATTAATTCGTTCTTCACTTCTTTAGCCGGCAAATATTTTACTTCTGTATCAACTCCAAAAAAGGATGCGGCAGTGACAATGTTTTCTATTAAACAACCAAAACTTATAAATAAATCCCGACCATGGGGATCGGCCTCAATGATTTCTTTTTCTTTGTTGTAATAAATTTCTACTGAGCTTGGAAAAATCTTAAACAGCCAGGGCTGGCTATTATGAGTTGAGGGAGCTAAAACTCCGTAACGAAGAAGAAATTTTATTCTGTCTTCCCCGCCGGATAATTTCCAAAAATCCTCCTTGTCGATTTTTCTTATATTGTCAGCCGAAAACTTCATTTATTTTTTAACCCATTTTTGTTTTACGCCCGGCCTAAAATAAAGCGGATGTTCGCTTGGCCAAAAAACAAGTTTTGGCAAAGCCCTTTTCTTTAAATAATTATGGAGTTCCCGAAATTCTGAAATTTTAAGTCGTAAATTTAAAACAATTACATCTTGGGCTTTCTTAGACTGTGCGGGTGTAATTTTTTTATTTTTCCTTAACTCCAAGTTAAGTTCAAGAAATTGATTTTGTTTTTTATCAAACTTAGTAAACATCGTAAATTTGCCGGTTAAAAATTCAGAGATAATTGGATTAAGTAGAGCTTCACGAATAATTTCAGGATAAATTTGAAGACCGCAAAGAGTGGTTGAGAGATCCTTGCGTTCGTAGACATAAACGAATGGCAATTCGTAAATATTGCCTCTTAATTCTGAAAGCGCTGTTTTTGATTTAATGTTTATATTATTAGAATCTAAAATATTTTTTAGCTCCGAAAAATTATAAACACCGCCATGATCGCCGACAGCGTAACGAATAAGAGGAACTGTATTATTTCCAGAGAGAATAACTTCTTCATTTTGGCTTTCAAAAGTTATAAAGAACGGATTATATTGGGCGAGAGTCGGAGTTTTTACAATATGAGGGAAAACTTTTTCGAAAACATTTTTTCTTTTAATTAGCTGTCTTCTAATCCATATGGAAGTCGGAGTTTCCCAAGCCATTGCTCCAATATCGGCAGTACCATAAACATTCAACACATCCGCAAGGGTGTTTTTTATAAATCCTTTATTTACTACGTAGTCGCGAAATTTTTCGGTATAGGCTTCGGCAGCCGATAAAAAACGAAGATTAATTTTTCGAAAATCAACTTTTGCTTCTTTAGCTTCATCAATAATATCTTTGATGAACGGCGGATATCCAACGATAATAGTTTCTTTAAAATTGGGAGATAAATTTCTAAGGGCGTGAAAAATTTCTGACTTATTGATACCAGGAGTAATTATTGAAATTGGTAAACCACTGCGGCGACCGGCAATTTCGAAACCTTGATAAGTTATAAGGCCGCCAATCCAAACACCCATACCAAATCCGACAATAATGAGAACTGGCCCCTCTGATTGATAGGAGCTATTTTTTAGAAATAGTTCTAGAAGAATTGAATAATCCCAATCAAGTTTATGTTCTCTTGGGAAATAGAAAGGTTCACCAGTTGAACCAGAGGTAGAGGTAAATATAATTGGTTTTTTTAGGTGGCCGTCCCAGGATAATTTTTCAAGCGGATATTTTCTTAAATAATCTTTTTTGCTAGTGAGGGGAACTTGCTGAAAATCCTTAAAATTTTTAATTTTATTAGGATCAATATGATTCTTTTTTAGAAAATCTTTATACGCCGGAACGCGGCGGGCGGCTTCGTGAAAAAGTTTGAGAGGCCGTTGTTCCCGCTCACGAGACCAAAAATTATCCTTTTTTGTCCTTATGAGCGAAAGGATTTTGCGAGCGTTTCTATCGTTTGGCTCGATGTCTGCCACGGCGAAATTGTATCATAAAATATGGCGATTTTAAATACTCTTTGCTCCAAAAATACTTTCAGCTAGACGATCGGCAACTTCACTAGTGGACTTGTTTTGTTTCTTTGATAGGTCAATAATTTTTTGGGCAGTTTGACAGATAGCTTTAGTTTTTTGCTCCACCCAGTTGCGGCTGAATCCTTCCGGCCGAAGTTCGCTGACGACGTTTATTAATCCCCCGCCGTTAGCGAGATAGTCGGGAATATACAGGATTTTTTTCTTATGTAAATCTTCGCCGATTTTCTTGTTGGCTAATTGATTATTGGCGCCGCCGCAAATAATTCTGCATTTTAATTCTTTAATCGTAGTTTCGGTAAATTCCGCACCCATGGCGCAAGGAGCGTAAACATCAACTTTTTGTTTGTGGATTATATTCGGACTGACAATTTTAATTTCGGGAAATTTTTTCTTAGCGATGTTAGCTGTTTCTTTATTTATATCGGTGACAAAGATGTTTCGACCGCCGTTTTTATAAATTAACTCTAATAAACTAAAACCAACTTTACCGAGACCTTTAATAGCAAAGCTTTTGTCGGAAAATTTATCATTGCCAAAAACCGATTGAAGAGCGGCATGCATCGCCCAAAAAACACCGAGACCAGCCCAGGGACTTGGGTCGCCGGCAAGGTTCTTATGGCCGATCATAAATTTAGAATATTTGCTTAGAATATTTACGTCTTCTTGTGAGATACCGACATCCTCACCAGTGGAAAAATTACCGTTCAAAAGATTAATTCGCTTGGCGTAGGCGGCTAAAAATTTTTCATTTTTAGGAAATTTGGGATCCTTAATAATAACTGCTTTCGCGCCGCCATGAGGCACGCCGGCAAGAGCGCATTTATATGTCATTGCTTTCGACAGGCGCAAAACATCACGAAGCGCTTCTTCTTCGGATTTATATTGGAAGTATCTAGTACCACCAGCAGTAGGACCAAGATTTGTATTATGAATAGCAATAAATCCGCGGAGGCCGGTTTTTTTGTCGTTGAAGTAAGAAATGAGTTCGTGATTGTCGTATTCGGGGAGTTTGGAAATTTCCATTTGTTGCTTTTTATTATAACACTAAGAAAAGGAAAAAGGGTGGGCTTTGGTAAGCTCACCCTTTATGGCGCTGTCGGCGGACTAGCTAGTACTAAACACTAGCCTCCTCCAGTATCATCTGGATCATGCCCATTGCCGCCCCTAAATGTTCAGCCTTCCCCGTCACGGCGCTAAACTCCGAAGACATATCTTCGAGACGTTTTTTGAGAAGTTGCTTTGTCTCGGCGGGATCAACTACTTTCATTTCCTCGAGAAACACCTCGTCTTCGGCCTGGAGTTTTTCGATTTTGAATTCGACGAGGGAAAAATCATCGAAAAGTCGAACTTTGAAGAGGTTTTCACCCGGGTATATTACTTCAATTCTACCCAGACAACCCCAGGTGCGGCTTCCGTCGCGACTGGCTTGCCACCAGATAAATAAACCTAGCTCAAGCTGTTCCGGATTTATCATCGCGGATTCCTCCTTTATTGGTTACAGTAAATTTCTGGCTGTATTTTATCTTAAATCTGTTTTTTGTCAATAAAAAAAGTCCCACACCAAAGGCAGATGATGCGGGACTCGGGCGGAGGCAGGTGGGACCGGTTAGGTAGGCAACTAGTGTCGGCTTAGGCGCACGGATTGCAGAACTCAACTTTGGCAACAGCGCGGCGGACCTGAAACTTGTCCTGGCCGTTTTTACACCAGAGACCAACCAAGATTTTCCGACCACCACGCGTGTATCCCATAAAGATACCTTCACGCCAACCATGACGCTTACTGTGGAACCTCACGGGTTCCCCAATCTTAGACTTTGATGCAGTCTTGCCGGCGGTGACAAGCTCGCGACTGGTCGGAACTGGAATTGTTGAGCGCTGTAAATTGGAATTGCTGGAATGACGCATCTTTTTGGCGACTGCATAGGCCGCTAATATGATTGCCAAACCGATAAGAGCCAGGACGGACGGATTCATAAAAACCTCCTCTTTGGGTATATATAGTTTCTAGTTTGCTTTTTGTATTATAGCAATACTACTAGAATTTGTCAATGGTTGGAAAAAATCTCGGCTTTTGGGGGGGTATTTAATTATTCGTCGGCAAATTGGAGAGAATAAAGTTTGGCGTAGGTTGGGCTTTTTTGGAGCAACTCGGCGTGGGTGCCTTTTGCTTCAATCACTCCGTCTTTGAAAACCAAAATCATATCGGCGTGGATAACGGTGGAGAGCCGGTGAGCGATAATCAGCGAAGTTCGATTTTTAATCAAAGCGTCGGTGGCTTTGGTAATAATCTGCTCGCTTTCGGTGTCGAGCTGGCTCGTTGCTTCATCTAAAATCAAAATCCGAGGATCGCGTAAAACCGCGCGGGCGATGCCGATCCTTTGGCGCTCGCCGCCGGAGAGCTTGATTCCCCTTTCGCCGACGACAGTTTCGTAGCCATTTTCTAATTTAAGAATAAAGTCGTGGGCTAAAGCAGTTTTGGCGGCATTTTCGATTTGCGCCCGCGAAACGCCGTCGCGGCCATAGGCAATGTTCGCCGCAACCGTGCGGGAAAATAAATCGACTTCTTGGGGCACAACCGCAATCTGACTTCGCAAACTTACTTTCGTGACATCTCGGATATCAACGCCGTCCACGAGAATGGCTCCTTTTTGCGGATCGTAGGAACGGAGCAGTAAATTAGCGAAAGTTGTTTTTCCACTCCCCGACCGGCCGACCAAGGCTATAGTGGTTGAGGCGGGAATTAAAACATTTATATCTTTGAGCGCAAATTGATCATCACTGCGATACGAGAAGGAAACATTTTTAAATTCAATTTGTTTTTCTAGCGGCGCCAAGACAGAAGCATTGGGTTTGTCGATAACGCTAAGCGGTTCGTCGAGAATGGAAAACAAGCGGTCAACGCGGGTCATATTCCGGCGGATGCGAGTGAAGAGAGAAGAGAGCGAGGTGAGCGGCTGGTACGCCATATTCTGAAGGGTGATATACAAAACAAATTGGCCGATGGTGGCGTCGCCTTTTAAAACGAACCAAGCACTTAAAGCTAGAACGGCGACGCGACCGGTGGTGGCGATGGCGGTTTGGATGCTTTCGATTTTTCCCCAAAGCTTTTCAGCGGTGTATTGAATTTCGCGCGCTTGGCCGATTAACATTTCATGATTTTCTTTTTCAGCTTCTTCTTGGGAAAATTTTTTGACGGTTAAGACATTGCCGGCGACGTCGTAAATTTCTTTGGAGACATTTTCAAAAGCGTCATTCGAGCGCTGTTCAATCAGATAAATTTTGTTAGCGATTCGGCGAGTGGCTAAAAGATAAATTGGAAACGGAATTAAAACGGCGAGGGCAATCCAGACGTTTTCGTAGAGCAACGCCAAAAACGAACCAGCGAAAATAATTAACGGCGGAACGAGATTTTCCCCAATGATGTCGTTTACGATGGCGTAAAAGGAAATTCCACCCCGTTCGATGCGACCGATTATTTGGCCGCTTGAAGCGCTATGGTGAAAAAGAGAGTGAAGTTGAAGATATTTTTCAAACGCCAAACTGCGGAGTTTATCTTCTACCTTGGTGACCATTTCAAAAAGATAGTAGCTGTAGACGGAATGTAAAATACTACTTACAACCGTTACGACCAAGATTCCCAGCGCACAATAAATCAAAGCATTCCACGGCATTGCTCCCCCGCCGTTTTTGATGAAGGCCGTTAAAGTATCAATCAAAGTTTTAGAGATAAACGGAGCGATGATACTGGCGGTTTGAGAAATAGTTATAAGGGCAAACAAAAAAATAACCGTTTTTTTGCGGTCCCTAAGAAGCGAAATAATGCGTTTTAATGTGGAAGGATTATTGTTCGGCATAAAAAAATTTAGAGAGCTTTTAAATACTAAAACTTGGCTGGTTCTAAGGCAAGCATAAAGGCAAGCATAGTGGAATACCCTACTCCGCTCTTCGAGCTACGGAGGGTTCACCTCTATATTTTGGCTTACGCCAGGATTTTTGGAGGTGAAAAAAAGTCCCGGGTCGAGGGTGGGTGACTCGGGACTTCATCTTATGCAGGAGTATAAGGAGGAGGCTGGGTATGATCTATGGCAAAACTTTCTCAACGGGTTCGCGGGTGTGAGTTTCGAATTGCTTGAGCCTTGATACAGACTTTGGCCGAGCGGCGAAGCGAAGAGCAAACACCGCCACTGCAGAACTACCAAGAAAGATACTAGCGGGATTATTTATGATCTCCGTCACAATTGTCGAAAGCATATCTATTTTTTCGTCTCCATTTCTGATTGAGGAATTCTCTAAATTGCTTTTCTTATTTTGTTATAAAATTTTGAAAATGTCAATGGATAAGAAAAAGGCGGCCTTGTGGGTCGCCTTTCGGGAGATTCTCTAGATGGCCTAATTAACGGCTGACTAGGAGAGAAGCTTACTGATCGTGCCTATTGCAGATACAATTTTAGACTCGTCATCCTCAAGTGCGGCCACCTCACGCCTTAGACCAGAAAGTTCGCCTTCGGTTTCATTCAGACGTTCAGCAAGATATTGGATTGCTCTTACTGGCGTGCAAATCTCTGAGTCACCATCGACTTGAGAAAAATGAAACTCGCATTCTTCAAAGTTCTCGAACGAGGTAGCTTTGAATTCGCGAGAGGTTGAATCCACCTCTGATACTACACAGGGACAACAGGGACCCGCTAACCAGATCAGCACCCCAACTTTAATTTCTTCCGCTCTTACCATTTTCCCTTCTTTCTATTTTCGATTATGTTTAGTTTCTGGGTTTGCTTTTTAGATTATATCATATTAATTGAATTTGTCAATAGCAGGCAAAAAGATGGGAAAATATTAATGGATTGGTTATAATCCGCTAATTGGATAATGAAAAAGTTTGATAAATATTTTAAGGCGATTGGATTTTTAGAGGGGCTTTATAACCTTCCGTTAGGGAAGGATTATCTTAGCGACCATAAAAATCCGGAGATTTACTTGAGGCGGATGAATTATCTTTTGGAACTTCTCGGCCGGCCGGAGCGAGGACTAAAATACATCCACATCACCGGAACGTCGGGCAAAGGCTCGGTGGCGAGTGCCGTTCATTTGGGACTAGTTAAGGCGGGAAAAAAAGCGGGGCTATTCACCTCCCCTTTTGTGACCACCTCAATTGAAAAAATTAAAGTCGGCGAGAAATATATCGCGCCGGATGAATTGGCGAAAATTGTTGAGGAACTGAAACCGATAATCGATAAAGCGTTTCGCGAGGGACCAGACGGCGGGCCGTCTTACTTTGAAATCTTTACCGCCATCGCTTTTTTATATTTCAAAAAAACAAAATGCGAGTGGGCGGTTTTGGAAGTGGGGATGGGCGGAAGATATGATTCCACAAACGTGATTCAAAAAACATTAATAACGGCGATTACTAATATCAACTACGACCATACTCATATTTTAGGGAAAACGCTTTCGAGAATTGCGCGAGATAAAGCGGGAATCATTAAGCGCGGTTCGCAATTTTTTACAACCGAGGCGCGGCCGGCGCTTTTGGATATTTTTAGAGAGGAGTGCCAAAAGACAGGATCAAAATTTAATTTAGTGCCGGCAGTGGCAAAAGATTATCTTTTGACTAACGCGGCGCTCGTTCGGGCTATTCTTGGCGCGACGGGAATTCAAAATAAATTCGTCGCGGCGGGAATAAAAGAATCTCGGCTCCCCTGCCGGTTTGAGATTGTTCAAAAAAAGCCGCTGGTAGTTTTAGACGGCGCGCATAATGAATCGAAGATGGAAAGCACGGTGGAAAATTTGGAAAAACTAAAATACAGAAAATTGTTTTTGGTTTTAGCGGCGGCGGAAAATAAAGATATTGATTCGATTTTAAAAGTGATTGCGCCGAAAGCGGACTACGCTTTGGCGACACGATTTGAAATAAAAGAAAGAAAATGCCGAAATCCCTTTACGCTGGCCGAGCAAATTAAAAAGTATAAAAAAATTCCGGTGGAAGTTTATTTGGATCCGTGGCAGGCGCTAAGTAAAGCTTTTAAATTAGCCAAGCCGGAAGATTTAATTTTGGCAACGGGTTCGTTTTTTTTGACCGGAGAGTTAAGACAAAAGTGGTATCCGGAGGAGTGGATTTTGGAGAGGAGGGAGAGCTTCTAGGGGTGATTTATGATTCATGATTTATGATTTATGAATTAAAAGTTGCGGATACTAATAGACCATTCTTTGCCTGATGCTACGAAGGATTTATTTTTATTTATCATTCTGATAAATAAAAATAAAAAAATGAGGGTTCTGTGTTGCAGAACCCTCGGTTTGATTGTGGGAATCACCAGGCTAGAAATTAAAGGTGATTCCCGAGCCGACCGCGACTTCGTTCCAACGGTCGCTCATCTTGGATAGCGGTTGGAGATAACGAAAGTGGAAGAGGTTGAACGTTCCGCCGGGGAATTCCTTATTTAGTCGGAATTCATAACGGAAAATATATCCCTTATCCACCCCATAAACTCCATCGCTGTAGGCAACTCTCAAATTATGAGAGAAGCTCACGGTGCTTCCTTCTGGTTGGAAATTCAGTTTCGCACCAGCGGCAACTGATGTCGCTGAGTTCTTCGCCGGATCCTTTGTGACGTAAAGATGTTCTACGGCTAGGAATGGAGAAACTTCTTTCGAAACCGAAATTGTAATCTCTCCAAATGGTTGGATAATATCTCCACCCTTAGAAGAGAAAAGTGGATTTAGGTCGAAGCGCGAGATGCCGACACTAAATACGTTATTGGCCCAACCGATTGTGTAGTCGATTTCTCTGCCGGAGTTAGGTCTGCCATCGAGACCAGTTGAAGACCAGAGTCCCACGTAAAAACCTCTAAAACTGATTTGAAAATTGGTCTGATTGACCGGCCCGCGGTGGAGATTCTCAGCATCTCCGGCTATGTAGCTAGAGAGTACCTCGTTGGAGAGGCTGAACTTCCGTGTGGCAGCGGTTGATGATAAACAACCGGTGACGACGAGAGCAACAACCATTAGGGTGATAGAAAAGCGCTTCATGACATCCTCCTTGAAGCAAGTGTTTATTAATTAATTCAATTATTTCTAACTCAATATGCTCCTTATATTATAGCATGCCTATTTTGATTTGTCAAGATTAAATAAACGGGTAAAAAGTATAGAAAAAGGGCCCTGCATTGCAGAGCCCGTTTGGGTGAGTTTGGGAATCACTTAGAAGTTGAAAGTGATCCCCGAGCCGACCGCGGTTTGGGTTTTGCGGTCGCTCATCTTGGACAACGGATTGAAAACTCGGAGTTGGAGTAAGTTGATCGATCCGTTCGGTATAGAGATATTCAACCACATCTCGTAGCGAACTAGATATCCCTCGTCGCAACCGAAGAGGCCGTCGTTATGAACGACTCTAATGTTCTGCTGAAAGCAAAACGGACTTTTTACCGGCTGAAACTTGATTTTCAATCCGGCAGAAAGCGAAGTGGCCGACAGCTGGTCTGAATTTCTCGTGGCGTGGAAGTGTTCGCCTTTCACGTATGGCGATACAAGTCCGCCAATCGCCGGCGCGGTCAGTTCGACAAACGGCTCAATCAAGTCGGTGGAATTTCCGTCAAACAACCGATTGAGATCGATGTAGCAAATGCCGGCGCTCATAAACTTGTTGGACCAGCCAATGGTCCAGTCGATTTCGCGACCAGAGTTTGGCCGACCATTAAGGGCATTCGACATCCAACCTTCCGCGTAGAAGCCGTGAGACATATTCAGCACGAGATCGAGTTGATGAACCGGCTCGGGGTAAACCATTTTGCCCACACCGGTAATGTAGCCACCCATTACCTTGTTACTGACTGAGAGGCCGATTTTGGCTTGAGCGGCAGATAATGAAGTTAAAACAAACAGGGCGACCATCAACAGTGAAAACAAATTGCGCTTCATGACATCCTCCTTGAAGCAAGTGTTTATTAATTAATTCAATTATTTCTGACTCAATATGCTTTTTGTATTATAGCATGCCTATTTTTATTTGTCAAGTATAATAAAAGGGAGATCAGATGATCTCCCCTCGCTAGAATTTCTAGCAATTCTAGCCTTCGGAGCTGGTTTAGGACCCTTTGGGATATCCAGCTCCATTTTCCTCGGAACTCAACTATTCTGACAAGCCAGAAAAGTTGAGGAAATGGGAACCGGCGTCAGCAGTACGCTTAGGTTCCGTCGGCGCCACCGCCATTTTTGCGGGTGGGCCGGTAGCCATCAAAACTAATACTGCTAATGAAAGGCAGCCTCCTTTCCCCCATGTGGGTTAGAAAAAGATGCGAATCAAATGCCTCTAAGTTTTGAGGCTGATGTGCTGAGAAAATAATAGTACTGGATTTATTTTTAGTCAATGGATGAATAAAAAAAGGGAGAGCTTCTGCTCTCCCCGATCGACTAGATCTCTTACAATCTAGCAATCACCATCGGCACCGCAGTCGCGGTGGTGACCATCAGAACTACCGCCCCGAACCCGGTTTTTCTGACCGTCTGAACCGGCACCATAAAACATCTTTGTCTCCTTTCTCCCGCGCAGCATGGCAACGGGAACTGCGAATACCACAAAAAGTGGCGAGAAAGGGTGTTGCTGGACCGGTTCAATACTTCCGGTAATTTAGCGCGAGATTTGTTTTTAGTCAAAGATGTAAATAAATAAAAACTTAGAAAGTTATTGAATAAATAATTGTACCGAGGACTAGACTAAAAAAGTTCATAGCGATACTAAGTAGTAGAAATACCCAGAAATTCCATATTTTCCGATTGATTAGGAAGAGAAGAAGAGCTTCAATAATTACCACTGCACATTCACTTATAATGAGGCCATAGTTAACTGAACTAAATTTTGGGAGGAGGACAAACCATAAGAGTGGCAGAGAAATAATATTTATTATCAGAACTGATACCATAATTTGAAGTTTTTTAGGTGTTCTTATGAGTGATAAATAAAAAAATGCGACAAGAATTTCAATCAAAATAGAAATTAGAAAAGTCTTAATAAAAATCATTAAATCGGAAGATGAATTAGATGAATTATTAAAAACAAAGTCTTGAACTATCAATTGTGAATCTTCCACTACAACAGTGAAGCTTTGGCTATGATTAGAAAATTTAGTACTTATGATTTTTTGGTTGAAAACTTTACTCTGCCTTACCTTATCGGAAAAGGTGACAATTAACTTCTGTGGACCCCATAATTGAAAACTTTCCAGTTGACAACGATCATTAGGACCACTAAAGCAAGATAGTTTACGAGTATCCCCGCTTACACAGACTTCATCATCGCAACTAATTTGCTTTGCTTCAATCAGTTGGGAAGAATTATTTGTTTTGTAATCGAAATAATAAGTTATCAGAAACGGCGCCGGAAGATCAGCTTTGGAATTTATTGGTGCGATTAAAAAAATCAGAAAAACAAATGGAATTAAATATTTTTTTAATTTCATTTTTACATTATAGCACACCTGATTTGTTAAGGATAAATCACTGCTCTTATTCTTCTTACACCGGCAGAAATGGCTTCTTCTTTTGATATTTTAAATTCTCCGATTTCACCGGTTCGGCTTACATGAGGCCCGCCGCAAAATTCTTTACTCCAAGCAGATTCAAGCGTGTCCCCGACAAAATAAACCTTAACCCGCTCGGGATATTTTTGTTTGAAGAAAAATAGGGCGCCGGTTTTTTCGGCTTCGCTTTTTGGAAGCTCAACAAAATTGACCGGCAAATTTTCTTTGATTTTTTGATTGACTAAATCTTCAACTTTTTTGATTTCCTCGGGGGTTACTTTTCTTGGAAAAGAAAAATCAAAACGGGTTCGTTCGGGAGTGATATCTGAACCGGCTTGGCCGACTTCCGAACCGAGTACCTCGCGAAGAGCGCGATGTAAAAGATGGGTGGCAGTGTGAAGACGGAGAACTTTTTTCATTTCCTCTTCGCTCCCCGCTTTCAGCTCGCCGGTATTTAAAACTAAGCCGTGGCCGCCGAATTTTTTCTCGGCGCCGGCGCGGGAGACTTCTTGATGCTTGGCAAATTCTTTATCGAAATTTTCACGGGTTAGATTTTTCGATTTTTCGGGATTAATCTCTTTGATTATTTCAAAAGGCAGGCCGTAGCTTTCGTAAAGCCTAAAAGCGGAAACGCTATCAACAAAGGTTAGTTTTTCTAACTCTTTCAAACCCGCGCTTAAAGTTTTTGTGAACTTGTCGGACTCTTCCCGCCAAACACCGGTTATTTTTTCTTTATTTAAATTTGGATAATCGGATTTGTATTCTTCTGCAACAGTTTTCAGCAGATCAAGGCTGGAAAATTTTTTTTCTTTATTTAGATTAATTTGCTCGTGGGTGATAACTCGGCGCATCAAGCGGCGCAAAATATAACCCTGATCTTTGTTACTCGGCAAGACGCCATCAGAGATCAGAAAGGCTATCCCCCGCGCATGGTCGGCTAGAATACGGCGGGTTCGCTCGGAAAGTTCGGCGGGGATATTTTTCAAAATCGATTCAAACAAATCGGTTTCAAAAATATTACTTTTGTTTTGAACTTCGGTAACGAGCCGCTCAAAACCCATGCCGGTATCAACGCCTTTTTGCATCAAGGGCTCAAGGTGACCATCGGAATCCTGAAAATATTCGTTAAAAACAATATTCCAAACCTCAACGCCATTTACATAAATTTCGGTGGTCGGTCCGCAAGGCCCCTCGGAGCCGGTCGGACCCCAAAAATTATCTTCCCGCCCGCAACGGCGAATATCTTTTATGCCGAGTGATTGCCAAATTTTTTCGGATTCTAAATCAGCGGGAACTTCTTTATTTCCTTCGAAAACACTAATGTAGTCGATTTTTAAACCCAGTTCTTTGGTGATAAATTCGTGGGCATATTCAATGGCTTCTTTCTTAAAATAACCACCGAAAGAAAAATTGCCGAGCATTTCAAAAAAAGTAAGGTGGGAATCGTCACCGACTTCATCAATATCCGAAGTGCGAAAACATTTTTGGATAGTAACGACGCCTTTTGCCGGCTCGCCGCTTGGCAAACGAAAATCCTCCTGCGCGCTTAAGTCACCGGTGAAGTAGAGTTTGAATTGTTGCATGCCGGCGGTCGTTAAAAGAACCGACGGATCATCGGGAATCAAAGACGAAGACTGGCGAATTACGTGGCCGCGGGTTTGAAAAAAATCTAGAAATTTTTGACGAATTTTAGCGGAAGACATGTTAGCCAATAGCCATTAGGGTTTAGGGTTAGAAATTAAAAATTGGGAATTGGAAATTGCTTAAAATTAATCCATTTGTTCGAAGGCGCGGAGGGCGTCGGCTTTGCCATGATCGCGGATTTTTTCAAGAGCTTTGGATTCGATTTGGCGAATCCGTTCGCGGGTGACGCCAAAAACTTTACCAACTTCTTCGAGGGTGTGCGCCACACCGTCTTCAAGGCCAAAACGCATTTTGACAATTTTTTGTTCGCGTTCGCTTAGGTCAACTAAAATTTCTTTGATGAGATCGCGAAGCAACGACTGGGCCACTAATTCAGACGGCGAGGCGTCTTTATCGTCGGGAATAAAATCAGAGAGAGTGGAGTCTTCGTCTTCGCCGACCGGAGATTCAATAGAGAGAACTTCTTGGGAAATTTTTTGAATGTGCCGAACTTTTTCGATATCAATGCCCATTTCGGCGGCAATTTCTTCAGTTAAAGGATCGCGGCCGAGTTCTTGAATCAATTGGCGGCGGACTTGGGTATATTTAGAAATAGTTTCCACCATGTGAACCGGAATGCGGATAGTTCGGGATTGGTCAGCGAGGGCGCGGGTGATGGCTTGGCGAATCCACCAAGTAGCATAGGTAGAAAATTTAAAGCCGCGGCGATAATCGAATTTTTCAACGGCGCGGGAAAGGCCAAGATTGCCTTCTTGAATTAAATCTAAAATGCTCAAGTGGGGCGTGCGATTAACATAACGTTTGGCAATGGAAACAACTAAACGGAGATTGGCTTTCATCAGCCGCTGGCGGGCTTCTTCGTCTCCTTTTTCGGAACGCTTGGCTAATTCTCTTTCGTCATCTTTAGTTAAAAGCGGGGTTTTGCCGATTTCTTTCAAATACGCTTGAACGGCATCGGGAACATCAGTTTCAAATTCGGAGAAACGCTGGAGTTCTTTTTGGTTAGGCTCTTCTTTGGGGATATCGATAAGGGCGCTAGTTTCAATCACTTTTATACCGGCTTTATCGAGCCGATCATAAATTTCATCAAGGAAAGTGATGTCCTGCTCGATATTGGGAAAGTAATAAAGAATTTCGTTATCGGTCACAAAACCACGGGGGCGGCCGGATTGAATAAGCTCATTAAGCGCTTCCTCATTGAGCTGGGCGCTAGTTTTGGGGACAACTTTTTCTTTTTTCTTTTTGGAAACAGGCTTAGCCTTCTTTTTGCCGATTTTTATTTTCTTTTTAACCGGCTTGGCTTTTTTGGCGATTTTCTTGATCTTCTTCGCCTTCTTAACTTTCTTAACAACTTTCTTTTTGACGATTTTCTTTTTGGAAGTTTTTTTATTTTTTTTGGGCATATTATTAAACGTGGTCTAGTTTGCGAAGTTCTTCAATTGATATTTTTAGAGACGATTCGTCTTTATTTAATTCCGCTTCTCTAATTTTTGCGGTTATTTCCAGATGCCGGTCTTTTTGGAATTCAAGGCGGAGATGTTTCTTAACGCCAGCTAGTTCGGCGTCGCCTATTTCTTCCGAACGCAGGATAACTAAATTTAAAATTTGATCAATTTTCGGGTCGGGACTGCGCTTATCCCCTCTTTCGAGCAGAGTGACAATATTTTGATAACGGACAGGAAGGCACTCGGCAACGTCTTCGACAACCGCTAAATTATTTCGCTGAAGCGCGGCAGAGATTAGCCGCTCAGAAAGAAGTTCGCGGCGGGAAATTTTTCTTTCTTCTATATTATTTAAATCGGATTCTTCTTTATTTTCAGAAGATTTGGCGGCAAGCCCCTCGGATTCTTCAGCGAGAGTTTTCTCGCTAATACCGACGCGTTTGGATAATTGTTTTAACCAAAACTCGCGACTGACCGCGCTTTGGATATTTTTAATTTTTCCGAGAACCACTCGAAGACTGCGAAGCATTTCCCGGGAGCTGTAATCTGCGCCTTTGGGCAGATAACGTTCAAAATAAAATTCCGGGGCAGGAGTGGCTTTTGTTATCGCCGTTAGCAGGCCAGCTGGATCTTTTTCCACGGCCTCGGCAGGATCTTTAAAATCCTTTAAAACTACAACCTTTACATTAAAGTCGAAGCTCTCCGCTAAGTCAATGGCCCGCTCCCCGGCTGCCAGGCCGGCTTCATCGCTATCAAAGTTTAGAACTATCTCTTCGGTCAAACGGCGAAGGAGCTTAAGATGGTCGGGAGTAAGAGCGGTGCCGGAAGTAGCCACGACATTTTTGATGCCGGCCTGATAACTCATCAATAAATCCATTTGCCCTTCGACCATAAATACCGATTTCTCATCTCGGATAAATTCTTTGCTTTTGGAGAAACCGTAGAGAACTTTTGATTTGTTGAAAATTGGAGTTTCCGGACTATTCACATATTTCCCAAATTGGCCGATATCAAATTCGGGTAAAATGCGGCCGGTGAAACCAACAACTTTTCCGAGGCTATTACAAATCGGAAACATAACCCGGCCACGAAAACGATCGAACTGGCGGCCGCGCTCGCTTTTTACGCCTAAACCAGCGCGAAGAATATCGTCGGGCCGAAAATTGGAATTGTTGGCAAAAAAAAGATTAAGAGCATCCGGTAGATTGGGAGCAAAACCAATCTCAAACTCATTGATTGTTTCTTCTTTCAATCCCCGATCGGTTAAGTATTTTCGAGCTGATTCGGACCGAACGAGTTCTTTTTGAAAATATTTTTTAGCTGCTTCATTAATGTCGTAGAGCAAGCCAAAATATTTATATTCACCGGAGCTAACTCGGGCCAATTCAACGCCGGCGCGCTCGGCGAGAATTTTAAGAGCCTCGGCAAATTCAATATTTTCATAGCGCATCAAAAAAGAAAAAATGTCCCCACCTAAATTACAGCCAAAACAATGCCAATTTTGGCGTTCGGGGGAAATCATAAAGGAAGGGGTTTTTTCCTTATGGAACGGACAAAGAGCTTTGAAGTTTCTACCAGCCGGCTGAAGATTAAGATAACCCTTTAAAAAGTCGGCAACATCAAGCTTTTCTTTAATTGTTTCGGAAACGGAACCGGGCATAGAAGTAATAAAGGTTAGATGATAGATGTTTAATGACTGACGACCTATACTTGGGTGAATTTTAGGGGAAAAAGGAGTAAACGGCAATTTATTTTTATATTACAGAATTTCCTAAAAACCGGAAAATTTACTAGAATTTAAGGAATGCAGCCGATTCTAAGTATTAGAAATCTAACGGTGAATCTGAAACATCACACGATTATAAGTAATCTTAGTTTTGATGTTCAACCGGGAGATAATCTAACAATCATCGGACCTAATGGTTCCGGCAAGACTGTGCTTTTAAAAACAATTTTAGGCGGTTTTATTTACGAGGGAGAAATTAAAATCGCTCCCGGAATTAAAATCGGCTATGTGCCTCAAAAGATTGAGGCCGATCTCCACTTGCCGATTAACCTTGGAGATTTTTTACACGCAAAGGCGAGAATTATTGGCGAACCGGCTAGCGAGATTAAAGCGGTAGTGGATTCGGTGGGCTTGGATAAAGAAATTTTTAATAAGCCAATCGGCCAGCTTTCGGGTGGACAGTTTCAAAGAGCGCTTGTCGCCTTTGCTCTATTAGGCAAACCAAATCTTATTTTATTCGACGAACCGACGGCTAGTATCGACCAGACCGGTGAAGAGCAAATTTATGAACTTATCCATAAGCTACAAAAACAATATAAATTGACGGTGGTTTTGGTATCACATGATATTAGTATTGTTTATCAATACGCCACAAAAGTGTTGTGCCTTAACCGGGAAGGAGTTTGTTATGGGACGCCGAGAAAAACACTTAATCCAGAAGTTTTGAAAAAACTATACGGAGTGCCTCACCAATATTACGAACATAAACATCCCCATAAATAACCAATGGCATTAAACGAGATATTTTCAATAATTATCGCGATTTTGACAGCAGTCACGGCCGGACTGATTGGCGCTTTCGCGCTGATGAAACGAATGACGCTCGCGGCGGACGCGATTTCTCACGTGGCGCTTCCTGGAATCGGGATAGCAATTATTTTTACAGTCAATCCCATAATTGGCGCGGCGGCGGCACTTTTGATCGGCGCAATTTTAATTTGGAAGCTGGAACAGAAAACCGGTCTTTCGACGGAGACGACAATCGGGGTGGTTTTTACATCCGCCTTGGCTTTGGGAGCAATGCTCACCACCAGCGAAGAATTAATCGACGCTCTTTTCGGCCGATTTCAGGGAATTTCCTGGCCGATTTTTATTATAGGATTAATTTGCGCAACTCTGATTATTTGGTTTGTAATAAAATATAAAGATGAGTTAGTGCTGAATCTTTTTTCTAAAGATTTAGCCAAGGCGACCGGAGTTGATACGAATAAATTGGATCTATTTTTTATTCTAGCTTTCGCGCTCACAATAATTTTAGGTTTGAAATTTTTAGGAGCGTTGCTGGCGGGATCGCTGGCGATTATACCAGCAGCGGTGGCGAGACAGCTAACGGGTAATTTAAAAAGCTTCTTATTGATTTCAGCGATAGTGAGTTTGGTGTCGATGATTTCGGGAATTTTGATATCTTCGCGATATGGCACGGAATTAGGGCCGACAGTAATAATCGTGGCGGCGGCTTTGTTCTTTTTGAGCTTATTAAGGAAGGGGGTATAGACATGGATTGCTGCCCCGCCACGATAATGTAGCCCTCGTCGGTCGCCTTAGGCGACCTCACTCGGGACATTTGAAAGTCAAGTCCCTCTTCAGCGGGGAAGACTTTCTAAATGAGCGGGATAAGGGGAACCCCGTATAAAATCCCTGAAGTGATTTTGACGGGGTAAGCCGAACCCTCGTTTTTGAGCAGGATACCGGAATCGGACCGGCGCTTTAACCTTAGTCCCACCCAAATTCTGCTTGTTGGAGCGAGAGACGGGAATCGGACCCGCGTTTCTAGCTTGGGAAGCTAGTGTACTGCCATTGTACTACTCTCGCAAAATTTGGCGGGATTGCGTTTTATGGACAAATCAAAGATTTGTATAAAACGGGAAGAAGGTTACGTACTGCCACTATACTAATCCTGCGTTTATTCTTAACGGAAAGAAGGTCGTGTATTACTTCACCCCGCCAGTATTGGGGCGGGGCAAGCTAATCCCGCTTGGTTAATAATCTACCACTAATAATCTGGGGGTTCAATTTGAAACCGGAGTCGCTGCCTGCTTGACTGAAAAGCCATCCCAATAAAATTCCGAAGAGAATAATTTAATTCGGCTGGATTTTTTTTGAGACAGAAGCCAATCCTCCAGCTTACCCCCTTTCAGAAAAAGGCGGCCGGCGAGAATTTCCTGTTCGGCTTTAGGAATTAAAATTTCATCCTTAAAGTCATTGTAGCTCAATCCGTACATTTTTTGGGCGCCAATTTTTAGGACCTCATCATTCTCTAAGTTTTTAATTTTGTTCTGGATAATTTCTTCCGCGTCCGCCCCTAACTCTTTTTTAACTTGCTCGCTGATTAAGCTATTTTCAATAATTTTATTTAACACGGAAACTTTTAAATCTTCCGCAGTAGAAATAGTATCAGAAGAATTAGTCAAAGCAGCCGCCGAACCATAGATGCTGATAAGGTTTTGGTAATAGACAGCGTTGGCCTGATAGTCTTTCCAAAATTTTCGGGCGCTTAAAAGACGACTATTAACCGAGATGATCGGATAGTAACCGGAAGAGATAAGAAAAATGGCGACTAGGCCGAGACAGATCAAACCGATAAAAATAATATAAGGACGGTATTTTTTGAACATAAATCAGGGATTTGAAGTTGAGCTAGAAGTAGAAGAAGTATTTTCGGGAATAATGATAGTTAACTTCTCACCCGGGCGAACAAGATTAAACCGGCTGCGAAATTCTTTTTCAAGATTTAAGGGATTGGCTAAATAGTTTAGATCGGACTCGGCAGCACTTTTTTCAGCCTTAGCTTTATTAAATTCCATTTTAGCGGCTTCGAATTTTTTTACCGCTTCACTTTTGTCAATTAAAAATGAGGTGACTTGAAAACCGACTAACAAGATCAAAACGCATAAGAAGGAAAGGATAGTTGGTTTCATTCCTTAGAATTATAGTCTAAAAGTTATTTCTTTAAAATTTCCCGAAAAACCTCCACGGGCACTATGACCCTTGCCATATCCTTTAACCTTTCTTTTCCCCGTTTCTGCTTTTTCCAAAGTTTCATTTTTCGGCTTCGGTCGCCGCCATAAAGATAGCCGGTCACGTCTTTGCGCATAGCGGCGATGGTTTCCCGAGCGATAATCCGACCGCCGGATTTGGCTTGGATCGCTTGAGTGAATTGTTCGTGGGGTAGAAGTTTTTTTAGTTTTTCAACCGAAGTTCGCGCTTCGTGATCTAGATCTTTTTTGGGAACAATTCTGGTTAGCGCGGGAACGATATCATTAGCAACAACAATTTCCAATTTTTCGACTTGCGCTTCCGCCTCACCAGCCAACTCATAACTAAACGAAGCGAACCCAGCGGAAATTGATTTAAGCTGGTCGTCAAAATCGCGGATTAATTCCGCCAGAGGCATAACGCCCATAATCAAAACATTCTCAGAAAGATTCACAACTTCTTTGATTTCTAAATCAAAGATATTTTTTAGATTCACAACTTGGCTAAGATATTCGGGCGGAGTGAGAATTTCTAGGGATATCATCGGCTGATAGACTCGATCCGGCTTATCGGGAAAATCACGGGGCTGTTTAATAATGTAATCTTTGGCGCCAACTCGCACTCGATAAGCTACCGAAGGAAAGCTAGTTAAGAAATCAAGATTGAATTCATCCTTGAGGCGGCTTACCGTTATTTCAAAATGGAGTTGGCCCAAAAAACCAACTTTCAATCCCCGTCCCAGCGCTTCATTGGCTTCGGGTTCGTAATTTAGAGCGGAGTCACTTA
Source organism: Minisyncoccota bacterium (assembly GCA_041664245.1). Lineage (GTDB taxonomy): Bacteria > Patescibacteriota > Minisyncoccia > UBA6257 > 2-01-FULL-56-20 > JBAYLC01. The sequence goes on along the minus strand of JBAYLC010000001.1, from coordinate 80,497 downwards.
GGCGAAGCTTAGAGAATCCCTTTTTTAAATCATTAAAATTGGTTTGGCCATTTGGATAGAAAGAGATAAAAACAACCGGACCGGGTTCACGATAGCCAGGCAAAATTGGAACGAGCGGAGAATTGGAAATCGTGTCACCAATTTTGATAAAATCCGGCTCTTTGAGCCCGGTGGCAATGTAACCGATTTCACTAGCTTTAATTCCCGCCGACGGTAAAAATTCGGGAACAAAATAACCAACTTCTTTTATTTTCATTTTTTTGCCGTTGCCAAGAAGATGAACTTCCTCGCCGGCTTTAATTTCTCCGCTTAAATTTCTAACAAAAGCCAAAATGCCTTTGTGATCGTCATAGAGAGAGTCAAAAATCAAAGCTTGGGCCGCGGCTTCATTATTCACTTTTATTGAGTGGCTGGATTCTTTTGGCGGCGGAAATTGAGTGATGATTGCTTCGAGTAACTCTTCAACACCTTCGCCATTTTTTCCGGAGAGGCGCAGGATTTCTTTTTCGCTTTTATTTAATAAGGTTGCGAGCGAAGAAATTATTTTATCAAGGTTGGCGGGATTAAGATCGACTTTATTTACGGCGCCAATTATTTTTAAGCCGGCTTTTTGGGCGGCGCGAAAATTAGAAAGGGTTTGGGCTTGGATCCCTTTAGAAGCGTCAACTAAAAGAACCGCCCCCTCAACGGCCGCCAACGCCCGCGAAACTTCGTAAGAAAAATCGCTGTGCCCAGGAGTATCGATCAAGTTGAGGGTGTAGGGTTTGGAATTAAAGGTGTAGGCCATACGGACGGGTGCCATTTTAATGGTTATCCCCCGTTCCCGTTCTAGATCAAGACGGTCAAGATATTGCGGCCGCATCTTGCGGGTTTCAACGGTGTGAGTGAATTCAAGAAGTCGATCCGCAAGGGTGGATTTGCCGTGATCAATATGGGCGATAATAACGAAATTACGAATATGGTCCATAGGAGTTCAAATTAACATAAAGGCCCGCCTCAAACAACGATTTTTTATACATATTTGACTTTTATATTAAAGAGTAGTATAATCTTGGCAGAAAATTTATAACCAAGAAGTAGAGGTTATATGGAAACAATTCAACGAATCCTTGATCTTGGAGGTAAGGTTTTTGGTAATTGGATCATAGCTGCAGTCTTGGTCCTGTTACTCGTGTACGTTCTTAAGAAATTCTGGGACGCTAGGACAAGAATGGCTCTAGCAAGAGCTCAAACGGCTCAAGCACTTAGCTCCGGAATAGAAAATCTTGGAGGCTTAGCTCTTTTGGGAGTTATAGCCATTGCCTTGTTTATTGGTTCTAATAAATCCGATGGGACGAACGGATTTACAGCCAGCGCAAACAAGGGCAAGGTTACTTTCCATCTGGAAAGTAATGACGTACCGAAAGCAGAACAGGACACAAAAACGAAACTGGTTTCTGCTGCAGACAGCACGACCAAAACTATGACCGAGGAAGAATTGGATGCTTATTACATGGCAAAAGAAACTTCCCGGCTCAAAGATCTCCAATTGCCTTTCACCTCAATTCCAGAAGCTGATTCTGGTTCGTTCTTCGGCAAGGATGGTACGCTCGAAAGAGCCGAGGAATCTGTTCAAGATTTTCTGGGACTTGACGGAAACTTTCATCAAGTCAAAAAGAATTAGCCCACCTCTCTTGTTCACTTCTCTACATGGATGGACCAGTACTCATAGGATGAGTCCTCTTTTATCCAACTACTTCCCACCCTACTTCTTTATTATTCCGAGATTAAGTCCCCATAATTCAACTTTGTTTTGTGGGGATTTTTATTAACCAGAGTTGCTTTAGGGGGTTATTTTTTCAAAAGTCAGATCAACAATAAGGCGACCGGGAGGATTTTTTGATTCAAATTCATAAATTGGCAATCTATTTTCTTTCCAACGAAAACCGATTGGCGCACTGAGCTGGAATTTATAGTCGCCATTCACACCGGATTGTTTTTCAAAAACAAAACGATAGGTCGAGCCTGATTTTGGAACGGCAGGCAAACGCTCGGTATAACTGAGAGACAAGTCACTTTTCCTTCCTGGATCAGTTTTCACCCAAGTCGCAAAAGTGTTTTTCTCGTTTTCGGTAAAACCTGTGAGATCCGGGTAATTCAAAAATTCCTGTTTAGTTGATTCTATTTCTTGGACAGTTGGGTCGGACACATAACTTCCCTTGGAATAATCAGTGCGCTTTTTTATATTTTTTTCCAAACCGCCGGAAAAATTTTCCAATTGGGCGCCGATCGGCGTGAACACCCGGATATAGCTTTGATTGGGAACTTTGTACCACCAATCGCTAGCGAGGTTGCCTTTGTGTTCGCGGGTAATGAACAGGTGATTGGAAATTGTGCCATCTTCATTAATTTGGCTTTGAAGATTTATGTTCTGGCTTATGAAAAGATCGGACTTACCTCCGCCAAGGTTGGCGTTTACAACAGCAAGATAGTCTCCGGAAAAATTAGAAGGAGTCTCATAAATTTTGCCGCTGACATTGAAATCACTTAAAAAGTTTTCAATTATTGGATCTTTAAAATAAACCACTAAGTCCTTGTCGACTAACCATTCACCAAATTTGGAAAAAAGTTTTTGTTTACCAGCTTCGTCGAGGGAGGCGAGTTTACTAAACAACAGCGGCGTAACGGCCTGAATTATTTTTTTGGGGTAACTATCACCAACTGAACGATCGACTTGAACTTGGCGTTGAATTTCTTCAAGAAAATTTTTATTATCGAGTGTTAGTTTTTTACTTTTACTGCCATTGTCACTGGGAATTTCCACCACTATAGGGCCGGTGATTTCGAGCAGATCATTAATAGCGTAGCCTGAGACGGCGATAACACCATCAAAGGTGATATCAGATTTTTTGTAGAGATTGGAGGCTTCGGAGAATTGGATAATTTTTTGGGCGGAAGTTGGAAAATCAAAAAACCAATTAGCATCGGCAACCTTGAAGCGAGTGGCGATAACTTGAATCGGCTTGGGGGGAATAATTTTTTGATCGGATTCATTGTCGACATCATTCACGTCATGAATATCAATACTCTTGATAGCGCCACCACCGATGACGAGATCGGCGTAGCTTCCGACAAACCCGCCGGTCGGACGCATTTCAGAAGGATTTTCAAGAAGAACAAGAAGGTGATGATCACCAGATTTCTTCAACCAACCCAAAATAGCGCCGGAAAGTTTATAAAGTTTTTCAACGTCAAGATTAAAGGGAATTTGAAAATCAGAGTCGATTTCTGAAAGATTACTGAGAGAGTTAGAAATAGCAGCCAGTTCGCTATTATTACTTCTAATTTTCCCAAGAAGTCTGTTAATCGATTCAAGACGGCTGATTAATTCGCTCCCCTGCCGCTTGAAGATTAAATCCGGAAGATTATTTATAAACTGCCCTGATTCATTAAATAAATTCAAACCATTAGCGGTTATGGCTTGAAAACTTTCATAGGTCTGCAAACTATTTTTCAAAACCGGCCAAATTTTCGCCAAAGCATCAGTGCCAAAGGGTTTATTTTTAGCGAGATTTATTTGGCTTATAGAATTTAGATTGAGGTCGTTATTTGGATTACCAAATTTGAACTTACTGGCGAGAGCCTGAAAATTTCCAAAATTTTTCTTTACACTGGAAATAATTTCTGACTGAAAGGCATAAATATTTACAAACACGAATATCCCTAATCCTAAGAAAACAAGAGCAATAAAAAGAAACACAAGCCGACGCCGTTTTGGAAAAGAGGGACTGGTTTTAGGGAGAGAAAATTTATCTCGCGAAGACATAAATTTTGCGGCCTGGCCGGCTTTTATAGACCTATTTCGGCGGATAGATTCAAGAAGCTCTTTTTCGCTTTTCGGACCTCGGATATCACTTACAGGAGTGCGCCGATGGCTTTTAAATAGCTTACTAATCACGAGAGCATTTTATCAGGTCCTCTAAATTTTCTCAATCACTGATTGCCTTATCATTTAATTCGTGTAGGCGCGATTTTCAACACGAAGATCGATATATTTTAGTTTTGAAAGATTTTGGTTTTTAATGACAGATTTCAAAAATAATAGATAAGAATTAGAAGGATGGCGCAAGCTGAAATAAATTTCCGGTCCGGAATTAATTTTAACAGTTATTTCCTGGAGAGTAAGATCACGCAAAATTATTTCTTCAACATTTAATTTGGCTTCATCGATGACGCTGAAAACTGAAAAAAGATTAGGAAGAAAACGATCAGGAAGAATTTTTGAATTTAGAGTGAGAATTCGTTTGGAATAGTCGCTCACAACTTTTACCAAGTTGCCGCCGGTGGTGGCAGTTTTCATAAAAATTATTCCAGCGGAATCAAAAAAGAAACATCGCGCAGAGGCAATTTCATCTAAGGTTATTAATTCGTCTGGGTTATCTTCGGATAAAGTTGGAGTGGAGTTGTCCGCTTTTTCGATTCGATTCGAAAGAGAAGATTTTTCACACCAAACACCGGTTGGTTTTCTCTCAACCACGTCTAGAATCAGGGCGCGGCTGAAATATTTTTTTTCAATATTAACTTTGCTGATCTGGGGAATTTTTAAATTGGCGCCGGTAATTGAGTTGGGCCAAATGAAAAAATGGCTGGGGCCTAAAATTTTTCTAACATAGGAATCAAGGATGACTTGCGACTGAACAGCGCTTAGAATTTGGCTTTTGTCTAGATTATCAGATAAATTGACTTTTATTTCTTTGAAGTGAAAAAATGGAAAATTGACGACTAACCACATGCTCCCGATCAAGACCAATCCAGTACAGACAAGGACGATGCTTAATCGAATAAATAACCGCCGCTGGGTTTTTTGCTTTTTAAGGCTAGATAGATAGGGAGCGATTTCTTTTGGTTTGTCTTTCATAAGATAAAAATTAGCTTATAATAATTCGCTCCATAAGCGGATTAAGACGAGTAACAAATTCGTAGTGCGAGGTGTTGGATTTTTGGCCAAGTTCAAAAGCGGTAATTTTTTGGTTTCTGTCTTTACCGATTAAAATAGCGGAATCTCCTACCCCACATTTAATACCAGTTACATCAACAACGACCAAGTCCATTGAAACGCGGCCCAAGATTTTTGCCCGTCGGCCGTTTATTAGAATCTCTCCAACACCAGAAAGGGCGCGGGAAAGGCCATGCCAATAACCAATGGGCAAAACAGCAATTTTAGAGGGACGTAAAACACGCTCGACTAAATCATAACCCACAAATTGGCCGGAGGAAATATTTTTTATTTCACTAATGATAGTTTTCCAATTTAAAATTGGCTCAAGATTAATTTGGGAACCGAGTTGAATTTCCAATTCTTTAGCGGGCCAAAGGCCGTAGAGGCCAATTCCAACTCGGACAGCGTTGAGATGATATTTAGGATCAATCATCACACCGCCGGTGGCGCTAACGTGTTTAATTAAATTTTTAAAGCCGGCGGTTTCGAAAATTTTTACGGCTTTGCTGAATTGATTAAATTGGAGGTCGGTGTAGGTGGGATAGTTTGTGTCTTTGGCCGAAGCAAAATGAGTGTAGATGCCATTTAGCGAATCGTGAAGCGCAAATCGCTTATCGTTTAAGAACCGGATGATTCGGGGGATGTCTTTCATGAAAAAACCTTGTCGATGCATGCCGGTATCAATTTTTAAATGAAAATTGGGCGGAGATTTCATTTGACCGATTGCCCGAAGAGCGTCAAAGCTAGAAACGGTGATGGTAATATTTTCTTTTTTTGCTAAGTCGGAGATATTTTGAAGTGTGGGGCCTAAAACGAGAATTGATTTTTTAATCCCTTCTTTTCGAAGTTTTAGCCCCTCAAGAAGACTGTCGACACAAAATCCATCGATGCCAATTTTATCAATTAATTTTGAAAAGACGAGAAGGCCGTGCCCGTAGGCGTTTGATTTTACAACTGCCCATAATTTTGTTTCCGGATTGATAAGGGCACGAAAAATACGATAATTATGCTCTGCGGCGGATCGGCTAATTTCAATCCAGGTTCGAAAAGCGCCAAAAGAATTAAAGGCCCCACTTGTAGTGCTAGCCGATTTCTTTTTTACCAACATAATCCTGGAGAACTTTGGGAATTTTTATTTTACCGTCTTTGGTTTGATAATTTTCTATAATAGCAATTAACGTTCGGCCAATGGCAAAAACGGTGCCGTTTAACATATGAACATAATTAATTCCATCGGTTTTGTCGCGGTAGCGGGCATTGATGCCGCGGGATTGATAGTCGGTAGTGTTGGAACAGGAATGAGTTTCTCGAAATCGATTTTCGCTGGGAATCCAAGTTTCGATATCGAACTGGCGGGCATCGGCAAAAGTCATATCGCCGGTGCAAATTTCCATCACCCGGAAGGGAAGCTCCAGTTTTTTCATTAATTCCTCCTGAAGATTAACCATGAAAATATGGTGCCCTTCTGATTCCTCAGGCTTGGAGAAAGCCAACATTTCCACTTTATCAAATTGGTGAACACGAAGGATGCCTTTGGTATCTTTTCCATAACTGCCGGCTTCGCGGCGAAAACAGGTGGAAAATCCGACGTAACGTTTAGGCAAGTCGTTTTCGTTAAAAATAAAATCTTGATGATAGGGACCAATGGAATGCTCAGAAGAACCAACTAGGTAAAGATTATCCTCGGCGACATAAAAAGCGTCGTGCTCTTCTATAAATTTTCCCTTGCCCATGTTTTGCATTATTTCCGGACGAATCATTACCGGCGGGATCATGGGAGTGAAACCGGCTTTAATCGCCGTTTTGAAAGCTAGCTCAATAAGAGCAAATTCGATTAAGACGGCTTCGTTTTTCAAGTAACCGAAACGGCTGCCGGAAACAACGCCCGCGCGATCAATGTCAATTAGATCGTGAATTTTAGCGAGGGTGAGATAATCTTTCGGTTCAAATTTTCTAAAATCAGGCTTATCCCCCGCTTCGCGAACGACGCGATTTTCGGATTCGTCTTTACCGACTAGCGCATCGTCGAAAGGGATATTAGGAAATTCCAATAAGAGTGAATCTCTTTTAGCGGCGACCGCGGCCAACTTGGTATCCAATTCTTGAAAAAGAGATTTTATTTTGCGAGCTTCTTCGGCGACATCTTGGCCGCTTAGCTTTTTTTGCTGGGCGCGAAGATTTTCTGATTCTTTGGTTAAATTCCGCCATTCTTCATCAAGAGCTAAAAATTGATCCACCAGAGCAGGATCAGCTCTCTTAGAAAATAGGCCTCGTTTAACGCGGTCGGGATTTTCTCGGATTAGCTTGATGTCTAACATCTGAAAATAATACACTAACTTGGCGACTCTTTCAAAAATGGCGACTTCGCCTTATAATCACTGAAATGCCTATAAAATTAGAAAAAGGTAATAATTTAGACAATATCCGCCATTCTTTGTCGCACCTTCTGGCGGCGGCAGTTTTAAAGAAATTTCCCAAGGCCAAACTAGGTATTGGCCCGGTAATTGAGGACGGGTTTTATTATGATTTTCTGCTCCCCCGCTCGCTTACCCCCGAAGATCTCAAGGAGATTGAGGCTATAATGCGGACGTATATTAAGGAAGAAATTCCATTTTCTGGAAAAAAGATTACCGGAGTGGAAGCAAAAAAAGTTTTCCGCGACCAGCCGTTTAAGTTGGAATTAATTAACGAACTTTCAAAAACAAAAGAGCCGATATCAATCTACAAGACCGGCGATATTTTTTTGGATCTTTGCCGAGGAGGGCATGTTAAAAACACCAAAGAAATTCCGGCGGATGGTTTTAAATTAAATAAAATTGCCGGCGCTTATTGGCGGGGCAGCGAAAAAAATCCGATGCTCCAGCGAATTTACGGTTTGGCTTTTAACACAAAAGCAGAATTGGCGGAGTACACAAAACTCCTGGAGGAAGCCAAAAAACGAGACCATAGAAAATTAGGACAGGAATTGGATCTTTTCACTTTTTCGGATCTTGTTGGGGCGGGTCTTCCACTTTGGACGCCGAAAGGTACACTCCTTCGTAACCTTCTAGATGATTTTGTTTGGCAACTTCGTAAAGCGCGCGGATATGAAAAAGTAGAAATCCCACACATCACAAAGAAAGATCTATATGAACGGAGTGGACACTGGGAAAAATTCAAGGACGATTTATTCCGCATAAAAACCCGTGAAGGACATGAGTTCGCGATGAAACCCATGAACTGCCCACATCACACACAAATCTACGCCAGACGGCAGTGGAGTTATCGCGAACTTCCCCAACGCTATGAAAATACGACAATGGTCTATCGCGACGAACAATCGGGTGAGTTGTCCGGGCTTGCGCGGGTGCTTTCTATCACACAAGACGACGCGCATGTTTTCTGCCGTATAGCGCAGGCGAAAGAAGAGTTCTTAAAAATTTGGGATATTGTACATGAATTCTACAGCGCATTCGGACTCAACCTTCGCGCCCGGCTTTCGCTTCATGATCCGGCACATATGGAAAAATATCTAGGCAATGCGAAGCGATGGGCATTTGCGGAAAAGATTTTACGCGAGATTGTTACTGAAAAAGAAGGTGAATGGTTCGAGGGCGTCGGCGAAGCGGCTTTCTATGGTCCGAAACTTGATTTCATGGCTAAAGATTCGCTTGGTCGCGAATGGCAGGTTGCTACCATCCAGATCGACATGAATATGCCGGAACGTTTTGATCTGTTTTGTATCGACGAGAGGGGCGAACGGGAGCGCATCGTAATGATACACGCAGCGATTATGGGATCAATCGAGCGCTATCTTTCGATTTTAATTGAACATTTCGCGGGCGCTTTCCCTCTGTGGCTTTCGCCTGTGCAGGCAACGATTTTGCCGGTCGGCGAAAAATTCGAAAAATATGCTAAGAAAACTTTGAAAGAATTTGAAGAGCGTGGAATCAGAACGGAACTTAGTGATGCGAATGAAACTTTGGGAAAAAGAATTCGGGAATCGGAACTTCAGAAAATCCCCTACGTTTTAGTTGTTGGAGAGAAAGAAGAAAATAATAAGACGGTTAATGTTCGACATTACAAGCAGGGACAGATAGGAGAAATTGGAATAGAAAAATTATTGGAAAAAATAAAAACGGAGATTTTAGAAAAGACGATATAAATAAGACCCCACAGAGATGTGGGGTTTTTAGCTACTTGAGAGAAGCGGCAAGTCGATCAACATAGTCCGATTTTCTTAAAATACCGGCAACAAAACCTGGATAATAGATAGGTCGGCAGGATTCCAACAACTAGGGCGGTTAGAGCCGTTAGATAGAGAACGTTCTCGCCGTTAAGAAGTTGATGGAAAAAGACGGCGGCAGTTGAAGAAAATGCCGCTAGCATTATTAGAAGAAAGCCTAGGAATGCAGCTAAACACACCAAAGCTTTCTTCATAGTTGATTTGCTCATAGGGAACCTCTTTGGTTGTGAAATAGAACTAAGGTAAGTATATTATAAGAAAAATGGAAAATAAAGAATTAAATAAAGTACTGATAATTTTAGGGCCAACCGCGAGCGGGAAGTCGGAGTGGGCGGTAAAACTAGCTAGCCGATTTAACGGGGAGATTATTTCGGCGGATTCGAGGCAGGTGTACAGGGGGCTGGATATTGGGACGGGAAAAGTGCCCCGCGGGAAGTATCAAGAGTTAGAAAAAAATCGACAAGAAGATGAGTACTGCTACAAAGGGATAAAACATTATTTGATTGATGTGGTTGAGCCTAACAAGGATTTTACGGTGGTGGATTATAAACGGTTAGCGGAAAAAGCAATAAAAGAAATTTTATCGAGAGGAAAACTGCCAATTGTCTGCGGCGGAACGGGGCTTTATATCCGAGCACTTACGGAAAATTTATCCATACCGAAGGTAAAAATAGATTTGAAGTTGAGGCAAAAATTAGAAGCCGAGATGGAAAAATACGGATTGGAGAGGTTGGCGGGAAAACTCAAGGAAATTGATCCCCTGTCGGCTCAAACGGTGGACCTAAAAAATCCGCGGCGAGTGATTCGGGCGCTTGAGGTGATAATCAATTCCGGCAAATCTTTTTCTTCCCAACAAAAAAGGAAAAAATCGAAATACGAATTTCTAGAGCTGGGAATAAAAATCCCAGATCAGAAACTAAAGGAAAATATTTCGAAAAGGGTGGAGAAAATGTTTAAGCAGGGATTAGTTGAGGAAACAAAAAAAATAGTTCAAAAATATAGGAAAGGTATTAAGGCGTTAAATACGATTGGCTACAAAGAAGTAATTGATTTTTTGGAAGGAAAAATTTCTAAGGAAGAAGCGAAAGAAAAAATTAAAATGAACACTTGGCATTACGCAAAACGGCAGATGACGTGGTTTAAAAAAGATAAAAAGATTAATTGGATTGATGACTTCAAAAGCTATTCGGGATTGATAGATGACTTTATAAGTAGGTGATATTTTAGAAAAGAAAAAGGCCGCGACAGTGAGCGTCAGCGGCCTTGGAGTTTTCCTTAATCTTATTTCGATTAGGACGAAATGGGGCGAGAGAAAATCATTTGATGGTGGTCACGTATGGCTCAAAAGCGCACACCTGGTCTTGAGCCTCAACGTCATCCTTGCCGATTCTGATCTCGCAGATTCGCTCGGCGGCATTCTTGCCTTCGTAGAGACCGTCGCCGTACTCTTGGGCTTTATGGATGACTATTTCCGATTCGGCACCGTCAACGTAGACGATTTGCGCATGGTTGAAAAAGCCATAGCAATTTTTATACGAAATCGGCAGTTTTGTGCTGTCGCCTCCATATAAATCGAATCGGTAGATTTCGTTTTCAAAGCCGTAGATGACCACAGTACCACGCACGATCTGGCCATCAAGACTTCTTTGACTCCGATATTCCTGGCTGTACTGATAGATCGATACCGAGATGATTGGAATGGAGACTCCGATGCTATCTTCGATAGATACGGCCTTGAGGTTGGCTGGCGGGTAGTTACCGGCGATCGCGGAAATAGACACGCTAATCACGATGATAAGCGCCACCAAGATAGATGAAAAAACACGATACATACACCCCTCCTAAGGGTTAAGATTTAGGTTGTCAGGTTTGCTATTTTTATTATAGCATACACTAAGCAATTTTGTCAATAGCTGTTTTAAACAGCATTTTAAGAGTGTCCGGATTCCCCCGGCCGCGAAGCTCGCTCATCGTTTTACCAATTAAAAACTGTAAGCTGGCGATTTTGCCTTTTTTATAGTCTTCTACCGCCTTGGGGTTTTCCAAAATTATTTTTTCAATTATTTTTACTAACTCCGACTCATCAGAAACGGTTTCTAAATTATCTTCTTTGATAATTAGTTCGGGATCAACGCCGGTTTCAAACATTCTTTTTAAAATATCTTTAGCTTGGCGGCTGCCAATTCGGCCGGAGTCTATTAGAAAACTAAGGTGAGCTAAATGCTCCGGTTTTATTTTTATCTCTTCAAATTTCAGGCCGGATTCGTTGAGAAGGCCAACAAGATCGCCGGTTAGGTAGTTAAGAAGAGTTTGGGGAGTTAGTTTTTCGCCGAAACTTTTTAACTCAGAAACGGCTTCCTCAAAAAATTCGGCGAGATGGGGATTAATAATTAAGGTTTCGATTTTGCTTTCATCGAGAGCGAACTCGTTTTTAAAACGGGCTCTTTTGTCAGCGGGCAATTCTGGGAGATCATTTTTTATTTTTTCCAAATCAAAAACGGAGGTTTCAAAAGGAGGGAGATCGGGCTCGGGAAAATAACGGTAGTCGTGAGCTTCTTCTTTAGAGCGCTGGCTGTAGGTCTTTTTCTTTATGTCATCCCAACCGCGAGTTTCGTGGGCAACTTTTTCGCCGGCTTTCAAAATTTTTTCCTGCCGTTTCAGCTCGTAGGCAATAGCGTCGCCGACCGACCGGAAAGAATTAATATTCTTGAGTTCAACTTTGGTGCCCATATTAAGACTGACATTAGCCTCAATACGAAGCTCCCCTTTTTCCATGTCGGCATTTGAAACATTAAGATAACGAAGAATCAATTGAAACTCTTTCGCAAAATTGACAGTTTCTTCGCCGCTTTTAATGTCGGGCTCGGTTACTAGTTCCATTAAAGGGACGCCGGCTCGATTATAATCAACCAAACTAGCGTTGGTTGTTTCATCGTGAATTAAACGGCCAGTATCTTCTTCGAGATGAATCCGGCGGAGGCGAACACCATTTAAGGTGCCGCCGATTACAAGCGGTTCGTCGTATTGGGAAATCTGATAGCCTTTGGGCAAGTCCGGATAAAAATAATTTTTCCGATCGAATTTGGTTAGAGGGTTGATTTTCCCGCCCAAAGCAAAGCCGACTTTAATGACTGATTCAACAGCTTTTTTATTAATAGTCGGAAGACAACCGGGATGACCAAGACAAATCGGGCAAACGTTGTGATTAGTATGCTTTTCTTCGGAATCATTAACCGAATCGCAAAACATCTTGGTTTCGGTTTTTAATTCGGCGTGAATTTCAAGGCCAATTGTTGGTTCGTAGGTCATTCGAATATTAAGTGTTAGGTATCAAGAAAATCTTAGTTTTTTGAGATAACTTCTTCTACCTTAGCTCTAATTTTAACCTGAATTTCATCAATCGTCATTAGTTGGCCTTGGGGCGCGCATTCAATTAGATGGAAGCGACTGGGAAATAATTTGGCGGCTAAAAGGTAGGATTCTTCAGCAGCTTTCAGATGATCGAGATCTAATTCGTGAATATCCCTTTTGGCGCCGCCGCGCTCCCCTTTTTCTTCCCTTTCTTTTATCAATCGGTAAGAAATTTCGGCGGGAACATGTAAAACGATATTTAAGTCTGGTTCGGGAATGGTCAAAATTTTAAATTCTATTTCGTTAATCCAAAGGAAAAGTTTCTCTCTCTCATTTCCATCTTTCAGATTGGCTCCTTGGTGGCCCATATTGGAAGCCACATAACGATTAGAGACGACTAGCTTGCCAGAGTCTAGGGCAATATTTAATTTCTCTTTGGCCGCAAATCGATCAAGGGCATAAAAAAGAGAAGCGCGATATGGCCCGACTTCTTTTGAGGGTCCGTAGTGGCCGGCCAGGTATTCTTTGACGAAATAAGAAGAAGGCTCGTTATATTGTGGAAAATCAAAAGGAGTAATTTCGTGCCCCTTTGAATCTAAATATTCCACCAATTTGTTAAATTGGACGCTTTTCCCTGAACCATCAATTCCCTCGATAACAATGAATTTACCGCGGGTTAGCATTGTTTTTATTTTATTACCTCAATACCCATTGAACGGGCTGTTCCTTCTACTATTTTTTCGGCAGCCTCTATTGTTGTCGCATTAAGATCCACCATTTTCTTTTCCGCAATATTTCGGATATCGGCTTTGGTAACTTTGCCGACTTTAATTTTAAGAGGATTGCCAGAACCTTTTTCGACTCCAGCTGCTTTTTTCAAAAGCGAAGAAGCAGGAGAGGTCTTGAGAATAAAGGTGAAACTCCTATCTTCGTAGACAGTTATTTCGGCTGGAATAACATCACCAATCATTTCTTTGGTGGCGTCATTGAACTGCTTGCAAAATTCTTGGATATTCACTCCCTGCGGACCAAGAGCGGTACCAATTGGCGGAGCAGGATTAGCCTTGCCAGCGCCAATTTGAATTTTTAAAATTGTTTTTATTTTTTTTGCCATGAATTTAAAATGGAATATCTTCGGGTTTAATATCTTCGGTATCTTCTAAATTAATAACGGGGATTTCTTCGATTACATCTTTATCGGGCTTAGGATTTGATTCTAAATCCTTGAAGGGACTGTCAGTGGAAGGCTTGCCGCGCGCTGGAGCTCCGCCGCCGGCGCGAGGCCCAAGCTGGAGGCGTTCACAAATTATTTCGGTGGTCTTTTTAGTTTGATTTTGCTTATCAGTCCAAGAACGAGTCCTGATCCTGCCTTCAACCATAACGATTGCTCCTTTGGTTAAAAATTGGTTGGCAATTTCGGCCTGGCGGCCCCAAGCGACGATATTGTGGTATTCAACTTCTTCTTGGCGATTACCGGATTTATCAGCCCAATTCCGATTAGTGGCAACCGAAAAACTAGTAACTGATTGCCCGCCGGGAGTGGTTCGGAGAATAGGATCAGCGGTTAAGCGCCCAACGATGAATACTTTATTTAGGTTCATAATAATTTAGAAAATTTATTGTAAAATCTCTTCGATCTTTTTTTCTAAAGCTTCGTTGGAGAGCGGAAGAGATGATTTTACTGGAACATCCTCCGACTTTGAAGGAGAAATTTTACTCCGTGCTGAAATTCTTGACGGAGACGATTTAGCCTTAGAAAAAGGCGGAGTGATAACGAGGAATCTGATAATTGGACTATTCATCCTTAGGTCGTGATCAAGAGCGGAGAGACTTTCCGGCTCGAGTTGAAAATGGCAATAACCGAAAGTAGCTGAGGTTTGTTTTTTTATTTTATAGGCCAGAGATAGGTTCCTAAGCGGCCCCTCGAGGGAGATTTCGGCGCCATGGCGCTTTATCAAATCAAGAACGGCGGGCAATTCCCCTTCTTCCTTGATAAGAAAAGCTAATTCGTATTCTTTCTTGTCTTTAATCTGGGTTTCTTCCATAGCGAGAATTTAACCGATTTTTCAGTATCCGTCAATTAGAACTGGGTTAAGCTTCAGTTTCAACGCTTTGAGGTTCTACTTCCTTGGAAGCCTTCTCTTCCGCGTTGATGCTTGCTTCATCGGGATATTCAAAGTCGTCATGACCGGAACCCTCAACACCAATCAAGTTAGTGGGAATTAGGCGCCCGATGATAACGTTTTCTTTGAGACCGCGCAGTTGATCGGTTCGACTCTCGATCGCAGCTTTGACTAAAACTCGGGCGGTATCTTGGAAAGAAGCAGCGGAGAGGAAGCTTTCAGTCGAAAGAGCAACCTGGGTAATACCCATTAGAAGCTGCTCCCCTTTAATGGAGGCCTTTCCGGTTTTCCGTAACTCACGATTTACTTCCAAGAAACGGCCGCGCTCAATAATTTCTCCCTGTACAAGATTAGCAGCGTCGCCGGCATCTTTTATCTTAATCCTAGAAAACATTTGGCGCACGATAATTTCAATGTGTTTATTACAAATAGAAGCGCCTTCCGAAGAATAGATCTTTTGGACTTCACTAATAACATATTTTTCAACGGCATCTTTTCCTCGTAGTTCCAACAACTCCTTAATATCGAGGTTCCCGTCGGATAATCGATCACCTTTTTTCACGTCATCACCAACCTTGACTAAAAAAGTAGAGGATCTAGGAACAGCATATTCTATGGTTTTAACAATTGATTTAACAGATTTAGTTTTACTAACACCCTGGCCTTTGATCGGTTTTATGTGCATAACCATCAGTGTGCCGCGTTCTTCTGTTTTCTCTACTAAACCGTCGACAGAGCAAAGAATCGCTTTCCCTTTTGGCGGGCGAACTTCAAAAATTTCTTCAACCCGAGGCAAGCCGTGAGTGATGTCGGCACCAGCAACACCGCCAGTATGGAAAGTTCTCATAGTAAGCTGGGTGCCCGGCTCGCCGATTGATTGGGCAGCGATAACGCCAACCGCTTCACCAACCCGGGCGGGTTTATTATCACCCAGACTCAAACCGTAACACTTGCTGCAAATTCCAAAGAGAGTGTTACAGGTAAGCGGCGAACGAACTTTGATTGATTCGATTTTTGATTTGTCGATTTCTTGGGCCATTGGCTTAGTGATAGATTCGTTAGCTTTCACAATAATCTTCCGATCTACTTTAATATCCTCCAAAACAGTCCTAGAAAATATTCGGCTGACAAACGGTTGAGAAAATTCTTGATCTTCTTTTCGGAAGATTTCTATTCCTTTCGTGGTGCCACAATCTTCTTCCCTGATTAAAAGATCTTGAGAAACATCAACTAAACGGCGAGTAAGGTAGCCGGCTTGGGCAGTTTTAAGAGCGGTGTCAGTGGTGCCCTTTCTAGCACCGTGGGTGGAAATGAAATATTCCAAAACACTTAATCCTTCCTTGAGGGAAGATTTAATTGGGAGCTCGATGGTTACACCTTGGGAGTTTTGGACCAATCCTTTCATACCGGTCATTTGAATTGGCTGAACCCAAGAACCACGAGAACCAGAATCAATAATTTGGTAAATGGAATTGGTTTTTGGAAGAACGGTGAGGATCAACGCGGAAATATCCTTTTTAGCTTTTTCCCAAATACTGATTACTCTCGCCCGGCGTTCGATGGTGGTAAGAAGGCCGGATTTAAATTGTTCGTGAATATTATCAACTTTTTCTTCAGCGTCTTTAAGAATCGCTTTTTTCTCTTTGGGAATAACTAGATCAGAAATAGCCCAAGTAATTCCGGATTTGGTGGCCATCTCAAAACCAAGCAATTTAACCTTGTCTAAAACTTCGCTAGTGCGTTCAAAACCATAATCCTCGACAAAGGCCTCTAAAATTGCGGAAAGTTGTTTTTTATTAAGAGACTTGTTTATGAACTCGTGATCTTCTCCAAATATTTGGTTGAAAATTATCCGACCAATAGTGGTTTCTTCATTATTATTAACGGAGAAAACCTTAATCGGCTGGGAAATTTTTATAACATTATGACTCATAGCCATAAGCGCCTCATCAACGTCGACAAAATTTTTAATCGGGCCGGACCACTCGTCGTCAATTTGAGTGAGATAGTAAATTCCTAAAATAATGTCTTGCGTCGGAACGGTGATCAGGTCACCGGTAGCCGGTTTTAATAAATTTTTGCTTGAGACCATTATCTCCCTCGTTTCCCGCTGAGCTTCTTCGGAGAGAGGCAAGTGAACGGCCATTTGGTCGCCGTCAAAGTCGGCATTGAAGGCTTGACAGACTAAAGGCGGAATTTGAATGGCTAACCCTTCAATCATTTTTGGCCGGAAGGCTTGAACGCTTAAGCGGTGCAAGGTCGGGGCGCGATTCAAGAGAACGTATCGATCACGAATTACTTCTTCAAGGATAGCCCAGACTTCATCAATGCCTTGATCGAGAATTTTATTGGCACTTCTAATATTGTTGGCTAATCCCCTTTTAATTATCTCGCTGATAACGAACGGGCGGAAAAGTTCCAGAGTCATCCGTTTTGGAAGACCACACTCATCAATCTTTAGTTTAGGACCAACAACAATAACGGACCGGCCGGAATAATCAACCCTTTTACCGAGAAGATTTTGGCGGAAACGGCCTTGCTTTCCCTTTAACATATCAGCCAAGGAACGAAGAGGTCGGCGCTGAGTGGAAAGCTGCTGGGTGCCGAATCGAGCGGAGTTGTCGATTAAAGCATCAACGGCTTCTTGGAGCATTCTTTTTTCGTTGCGAACAATTACTTCCGGAGCTTTGATTTCAAGAAGTTTTTTTAAACGATTATTGCGATTGATAACTCGACGATAAAGGTCATTTAGATCCGAGGTCGCATAACGGCCGCCATCCAAGGGCACCATTGGGCGAAGATCAGGCGGTAAAACCGGGAGGACTGTTAGAATCATCCATTCGGGGCGAGTGTTATTTTTAATTATCGACTTCAACATTTTCAACCGCCGAAGTTGCTTGATATCAATCACGGCTCGGCGAGAAATGCTGATTTCTTTTTCAATTTTCTGGACTTCTTTTCGAAGATCCATGCTTTCAAGAACTTGCCGGACAGCCTCGGCGCCGGTGCCAGCTTTGAAAACACTGGCGAAACGGCGGGCTAAGTTGAAATACTCGGCCTCGCCAAGAACAACTCCCGGCCGAACGGAATTTAAAAATTCTTTGGCAGTGGCAGCGGCCGCAGTAATTTCATCCTTAACTTCTTTATCTTTATCGCCAACTATTTTAAGTTTACTCTTTAATTCTTTATCGAGATCAAGAAGAGTTTGTTTTCTATTCTCATCATCAACTTCGGTGACAATATAAGAAGAGTAATAGATAACCCGCTCCAGTTTTACGGAAGAAGTGTCAATCATCAAACTCAAGCGAGATGGAATGCTTTTAAGAAACCAGATGTGGCTCACCGGGGTAGCTAATTTAATATGACCCATTCTTTCGCGGCGAACGATTGAGCGAGTTACTTCGACACCACATTTGTCACAAATAACGTTTTTATAGCGAATCCGGCGATATTTTCCGCAGTAACATTCGTAATCCTTGGTCGGGCCAAAAATCCGCTCGGAGAAAAGCCCGTCTTTTTCTGGCCGTTGAGTCCGATAGTTTATGGTTTCTGGTTTGATAACTTCGCCATGGGACCACTTTAAAATTTGCTCCGGCGAGGCCACGCCGATCTTCAGGGCTTTAAACTCATCTTTTCTTTCCGAGTCATTATCAAATATTGGCTCAATATCAAAATTTAGAGCTTTTAATTCATTGACAAGAACATTAAAGGAAGCCGGAATATTAGGTTTTCGGATTTTTTCGCCGCGAATAATCGATTCATAAGCGGCGGAACGCCCAAGAATATCGTCCGATTTAATTGTCAGCATCTCTTGAAGAACATGCCGGCTGCTATAGCCTTCGAGCGCCCAGACTTCCATTTCGCCGAAACGCTGGCCACCAAATTGAGCTTTTCCACCAAGTGGCTGTTGAGTAATTAAAGAGTAGGGACCGATGGAACGGACGTGCATCTTATCTTCAACAAGATGGTTCAACTTCATCATGTAAATTTGGCCAACCATAACCTTGCGGTCAAACGGTTCACCAGAACGGCCATCATAGAGAGTAACTTTGCTGTCTTCGGGAAGACCGGCATCTTTTAACTCATTTCTAATCTCTTCCTCGCTCGCCGAATCAAGACCGGGAGTAATAGCGCGGTAGCCGAGCTTGTGAGCCGCCCAGCCTAAGTGAGTTTCAAGAATCTGACCTAAGTTCATGCGAGAGGCAACACCTAATGGATTTAAAATAATATCAACTGGCGTGCCATCTTCGAGATAAGGCATATCTTCCACCGGACGAACTTGAGAGATAACTCCCTTATTGCCGTGGCGGCCGGCCAGCTTGTCACCGCTTTGAATTTTGCGGAGTTCAGCGACTTCAATTTGGATTCTTTTAATAATGCCTGGTTCTAATTTATCGCCTTCATCGCGATTAAAAATCTTAACACCAACAATTCTCCCTTGTTTGCCGTGCGGAAGAGTAAGAGAGGTGTCTTTGACATCTCTGGCCTTTTCGCCGAAAACGGCGCGGAGTAAGCGCTCCTCGGAACTTAATTCGGCTTCGCCTTTCGGAGAAATTTTGCCAACCAAAATATCGCCGGCTTTTACTTCGGCGCCGATTCTGATTATCCCCTCTTCGTCTAAGTTGCGAAGCTTCTCTTCGGAAACATTCGGAATGTCGGGGGTAGTAATTTCGGGACCGAGTTTTGTGTCGCGAACATCGCAATCGAAACTCTCAAGGTGAATAGAGGTGAAAAGATCGTCGCGAACAACTCGCTCGGAAAGGATGACGGCATCTTCGAAATTGGCGCCCTCCCAGGAAATGAACGAGACTAGAAGATTTTGACCAAGAGCCAGAACGCCGTCTTTTATTGACGACCCCTCGGCAATGATTTCCCCTTTTTTAACTTTTTGGTCTCTTACAACAACCGGCTTTTTGGAAATCGAAGTAAATTGGTTTGAGCGTTTGAATTTTTCTAAAACATAGTTTTTCACGCCGTCTTTATACTCGACGGTGACGTGATTGGAATCAACTTCGGTAATTGTGCCTTCGCCTTCGGCTTTTATAATATACCCAGAATCCGCGGCGGCTTTTTCTTCTTCACCGGTGCCAACGTAGGGAGCCTGCGGCTTGATAGAGGCAACAGCCTGACGCTGCATGTTTGAGCCCATCAGGGCTCGGTTAGCGTCGTCGTGCTGAAGAAAAGGTATAAGAGAAGAAGCAACGCTGATAAACTGATTAGGAGCAACGTCCATTAGGTCAACTTCTTTAGGTGTACAAATACCAGGGTCTCCCTTAATCCTTGCTTCTACGGCGTTATTTAAAAATTTTCCTTCATCGTCCCGAGGATTTCCGGCATGGGCGATTTTGTATTTTTCTTCTTCGAGGGCGTCATACCAAGAGATTTCTTTTGTTACTCTTCCATCCTTCACTTTGGCGTAGGGAGTTTCCAAAAAACCAAACTCGTTGATTCGAGCGAATCGAGCAAGATAGTTAATGAGTCCGATGTTCGCTCCCTCAGGAGTTTGAACGGGACAAATGCGGCCATAATGCGAACGATGAATTTCCCGGACTTCAAAACTGGCCCGCTCGCGAGTGAGACCACCGGGACCTAAGGCGGAGAGACGACGTTTATGCTCAAGTTCGGCAAGCGGATTGATTTGATCCATAAACTGAGAAAATTGGGAGGAAACAAAAAATTCTTTAATAACGGCGGTAACCGGACGAAAGTTAATAAGTTGAGCAGGCATAAGAGTGTCCTTGTCTAGAATAGACATTCGGTCTTGAACAATCCTGCGGAGACGAGCAAAGCCAACCCGAAGACGGCCCTGAAGAAGCTCACCAACGGTTTTTAAGCGGCGATTACCAAGATGATCAATGTCGTCGGGTTCAGCCCCGGGAAGATTATTGAGCCGGATAATTTCACGAACGATGGCCATTAGATCTTCAAGATCAAGAAGATGCGAATCTTTTTTATTATTTAAATCCAATCGCTGATTCATCTTGAAGCGGCCAACAGGAGAGATATCATAACGATCGAGCCGCTTGAACATTGAGTCAATTAGATTTTTGGCGGTTTCCGGAGTGGCTGGATCGCCGGGACGCTGGCGGCGATAAATTTCCATATATGACTCCCCGGCGTCTTTAGCAATATCTTTTTTAAGAGTGGCGGCAATATATTTTATTGTCCCATCATCAATATCTTTAAAGGAGTCAGAGATCTGCTCATTTGAGGCGCCAAAAATCCGCAATAGATCACTGACGGGAGCTTTACGGTGACGATCAATTTTTACCCCGATAGTGCCGTCGATATCTGTTTCAAATTCTAACCAAGCGCCACGATTAGGAATAACTTTGGCGCCAAAAAGTTGCCGTCCCCGCCAAGGGACGGAGGTGAAATAAACACCGGCCGAACGAATAATTTGAGAAACCACTACTCTTTCGACGCCGTTAATAATAAAAGTTCCCCGAGGAGTCATAATCGGGAAATCACCAAAATAAACTTCTTGGTTTTGTTCGAAGCCGGTTTTTCTATGGACTAGCCTTACTTTAACGCGCAAAGCCGCCTCGTAAGTGGCGTCTTTGTATAAAGTTTGAGTCTCGTCATATTTCGGTTCGTCGAAATAACAATCGTCAAAGTAGAGTTCAAATTCTTTAGCGGTATGATCGGGAATAGGAGAGACTTCATCAAAAATCTCCTTGATTCCTTTTTTTAAAAATTGCTCATAGGATTTGAGCTGAATCTCGTTTAAGTTGGATATCTCAACGAGAGGTTTAAATTTTGAAAAATCTTTAGTGGGGAGTTTTTTGGGCATCGCGTTTAAATCACGATGGTGGTTTATAATGGTCGACCCTAAATTAATTGAAAATTATTGAATAAACCAACGAAGGGAAACCGCACACAAATTCTCTGCCGACTTGGCCGCGGTTTCTTTGGCGGGAAACAGATTTTCTTACGTGATCAAGATTTTAAATAAATTGATACGTTGGCGTTATGTTCGTCAAGAGTTCGGGCAAAAATAGTCTTTTTGGTTACAGGGTCGCTAATATAGAACCAAAAAGGCGAATTTTTTGGCTTAAGCGCAGCCGAGATAGCAGAAACACCGGGGCTTCCTATAGGCCCCGGCGGCCAACCTACATTTAGATAGGTATTGTAAGGCGAATTAATTTTTAAGTCAAGAGATGTCAAGGGGTAGCAAGGAACGTCTTTTTGGGGGTCTTTTTGTCTCTTCGAATAGCAAACCGTAGCATCAATTTGGAAGCGCATATTGGTTGCTAGGCGTTTTTTAATAATACCCGCGACTACCCGCTGATCTTCACTGCCGGGAACTTCATCCTCAACCAATGAAGCAAGAATTAAATTTTTTTCAAAATTTTTTGGATCTTGATTTAGAATTGGCTCGGCTTTTTCCTTAAAATTTTCAAGAAGAACATCCACTACGTCATTTATTTTAGAATTTATGGAAAAGCGATAGGTGTCTGGGAAAAGGCGGCCCTCAACAGGAGACCTAGAATTAAAAGCAATGAGCTCTCCCCGCTTGATGATTTTTTGATCACTTAAAATTTTATCGATCTCATAGACTGACAGACCTTCCGGAATCACCGCCCGAATCTCTCCAAATCCTCCGGAGACGAGAATCTTCATTATTTTAGAGCCGCCCAAATCAGAAGATAGTTCATAGCGGCCCGGTTTAATCCTTGAGGACTGGCCGGTTATAAAACCAAAAATATTAAAAGCGAAGCTGGATCGAATTAATCCTTGGGTTTCGAGATGATTCGCAATTTCGACAGAGCTATCGCCGGAGATAATGAAAAAATTTTTTACGGTAGTATTTTTTTGGGGAGAACTTAACCCATGACTCAAATACACGGAAAAAATTAAAATCGGAAAAACAGCGGCAATAAGAATTAATTTATTTTTTGATTTTTTAAGAGATAGCTTGGGCGCAAGCGGAATTTTAAAAGGGCGCATTAGAGTAAAAAACGATTAGGAGTGCTTGGCGATGGAATTTATTATAGCTAATAAAATAAAATCAATCAAAAGACTAGAACCGCCGTAACTAAGAAAGGGAAAGGTCACACCGATAACCGGAGAGAGACCGATCGTTGAACCAACATTTAAGAAAAACTGCCAACAGAAAACCATAACTGTGCCTAAACAAATAAACTTTTCAAAATTACCGCTAGAGAGAGAAGCAATTTTTAAGATTTTAAATAGCAAAAATAAAAAAGCGGCTATGACGAGAATTCCAAACACCAGCCCCCACTCTTCAATTAAGGAAGCAAGAATAAAATCATTAGATGGCTCGGTCAAAAAACCAAGTTGCGTTTGTGTTCCCTGTCCATAACCCTTGCCAAAAAGCCCCGCTGAACCAATGGCTATCTTGGCTTGATTTAAGCTGTAATTTACGCTCAAAGAATTATCTTGAGGATAAAAAATTCCAACAATTCTATCACGTTGATAGTCTTTTAAAACTAAATGCCAACCAATAAATCCCAAAGATATAAAGATTAAAACAGCGACGGCGAGACGTTTCAATGGTAAACCGCTGGCAATTAAAAAACCAAACCAAATAACGAAAAGAACAGAGGCTGAACCCATATCGGGCTGGAGAGCAATTAAAACAGCGGGAACAAGAAAATAAAAAAAAGAGGTAATTATATTTTTCCAATGGGCAACGCTTAGATGGCGACGGCTGAAATAGCGCCCGAAGAGTAAGATCAAACTTAACTTCATCAATTCAACGGGTTGGAAATTGAACGGCCCCAAAACGAGCCAACTCCGCGTGCTGCGAATAACCGGCCCCTTAAAATAAACGATAACGAGAAAAATTATCCCGAGACCATATAGGAATGATATTAGCCAGCGATTATTTAAAATTGATCGCCAATCAACTACTGAAAAAATAAAAATCAGAATAATTCCCAATACCACCCAGAATAACTGGAGTAGAAATAAATGCCTGGAGATACTGGAGAGTACAGTAAGGCTCGCCGTTATTAAAAGTCCGACAGGAAGAAGCAGACTAAGCATGGGAAAAATTACCAGAAACCGAAGGCAAAAGTTTTAGTACGGGAAAGATCGGCGCTGGTGATAATAGGATGATAGATAACGAAGGGGTTAGAACTACCGGGAGTTAAATTAGAAATCTCTGTTTCAGAGGCGCCTAATGGTCGAAATGAATTATTGGTATAAAAAATAGAAATTATTTTTATGCTGCTTATTTTCAAATTGTCACTATTAACAACGATTCCGGTTAATTTTATTTTAGAATCCGAAATAGAAACATCGGTATTTTGGATATTAAGCTGAGGCTTTAAAAAATCTTGACCGCTAACCCATTTGGGATTCCGAATCGTTAATTCGCCATAATCAGAGAGAGAAAACTTTGCGGAAATGTTGGCTTTCAGGATGTATTTGATTTCGCCGGCAAAAATAAAATCACTCCCAAGAATTGTATTTTTAACTTGGCCGTTTTCGTCTTTAACGGAAAATTCATAATTAAAATTTTTAGCGGCAACATTTTGGTTAGGATTTTCAATTTTTGCGAGGATGCTGATATGATTACTATCAACGCCGATAATCCAGACATCACTCACCTGAACGGGTTTGAATTCTGTTGGGAGACAATTGTTGCCACAAACAGATCCACAATCAACGCCTAATTCGCCTTGGTTTTGTATGCGATCAAAACAGGTTGGCTTATTACGCGAAAAAATAAAATAAAAAATGCCAATAATTATGGCAATGACCACAAGGAAAAAGAGACTGTAAATGACTTGTTTAGCGAGGCGATTCATTTAGATTCATTATAATCAAAACGACACAATATAAAATACCCCCGCCGGCGGGGGTATTTTATATTAAGATTTTTCCTTATTTTATTGAACCGGAACAGTTGAAGTTGTTTCGGGATTCTTTATTTCTTTATCGGAAAAAACTTTTTTGAGATCCGCTTGAGCTTTACTGATAGCGGTTTTTAAACTTTTATCAGCGGCGCTCACGGCCGTATTTCTGGCCTTTCTTAAGGTTTCGATTTTTAGTTTAAGATTTTCGTCAGCTTTCTTAGCGGCTTTGAAAGCATCTTGTGCTTTCTTGAGGCTAGAAATAAAAGAGGTCCGGACAGTTTTCGGAGCGATATTAGAGACACAATCGGATTTCGCCTTAGTCACGGCGGTTTCAAAAGCAGCTAGACGATCATTTATGATTTTTTCTACCGTCTCGGCTCTCCCCGTGAGAGCGGCTTTAACACCGTCTCGAAAAGTTTGAATAGCAGTGTTGACTGCCGAGCGCCGCGCGGTTACTGCCGCTTCAACGGCGGTTTTGAAAGTAACTATAGCTTGCCGTTCGGCATCAGTCGTCGCTTTTGATTCGAGCTTAGTGAAATTGTTGGTTCGAATCGCGTCGATTCGGGCGAAATTGCTGCTTTGATCATTACTCCATTTAGTCCAATCGTTTTCCCATTTCGTTAATTGCTGATCTTTACCCGATTTGAACTTATTAAAGTTGTCGTTGAAATTTTGGCTGAATTTCGATGCTTTTTCGTCAAGCGAAGTACAAAAGTTGATATTGCCGGTGCTGGTGGAATTTTTTGTTTGCGCCAGAACTGACGGAAACACAAAAAACGAGGCCAGAACCAATATTCCGACAGTAGAAATGAAAAGTTTGTTTTTCATTTTAGAATTGAACATCGGAAGATTGGTCAAAATTATCAACCTCGTTGCCAATTTGAGTCAGAGATGGATCAGTCTGATCGGGCAAGGAGCTGATACCAGAAGCTTCGCTAATAATAGCGGCGGCGATATCACTCACGTTGCCGGTGGCGGGCGGGAGATTTTCCAAACTGCTTTGCGGAGAAGAAGTTGATGAGTTTTGGTTGTCGCCTGGCGTGGTGCTGGTTGGAGCTACATTATCCCCTTCCTTATTACTTCCACCTAGGAAAATCACTCCTAAAACAACCAGTAGAATCACGACGATTATAATCCAGAGAACTGATTTATTCATGGTTTTATTTTGACCGTAATTTCGACCTTTCGTTGAGTTTTAATTATACAAGATAGTACGGGAAAACTAAAAAAACGTTATTTTAGATAACGCATTTTAGAATCAATTTAGTGATAATTTTCTACAGTGGTATCCCGGCAAACCCTACTTTCCCAGGCCTTAACCAAGTATCATCGGGATTCCGCGATTTCACTTCTCTGTTCGGAATGGGAAGAGGTGGGTCACACGGAATTAGATCACCAGGAAACCACTAAAGAAAATCTGTTGTGGCTCTGCCACGGCGAAGTAAATAATTTTATCACTCGTTTTGCGGCAGGTAAAAATTTGTAAGTCAGTATTGGGATGGTTAGCAACGGTTGATTAGTACTCCTTGGCTTAACACTTTACAGCGCTTACACCTAGAGCCTATCGACCTGGTAGTCTACCAGGAAACCTATACCTAATCTTGGGGTTGGCTTCGCACTTAGATGCTTTCAGTGCTTATCCATTCCAAACATAGCTACCCGGCATTTCACTTGGTAGCAAAGCCGGTACACCAGAGGTCTGTTCAACCCGGTCCTCTCGTACTAGGGTCAACTCCCCTCAAGTATTAAACGCCTACAGCAGATAGAGACCGACCTGTCTCACGACGGTCTGAACCCAGCTCGCGTGCCACTTTAATTGGCGAACAGCCAAACGCTTGGGAGCTTCTTCACCCCCGCGCTGTGGCGAGCCGACATCGAGGTGCCGAGCATCGTCGTCGCTAGGGACGCTCGAACGATACTAGCCTGTTATCCCCGGAGTAGCTTTTATCCGATGTCTCCGACCTTTCTATTAAGAATCGTCGGGTCACTAAGTTCTGCTTTCGCATCTGCTCGACTTGTAAGTCTTGCAGTTAAGCCAGCTTTTGCCTTTACACGTCCAGCCCGGTTTCCATCCGGGCCAAGCTGACCTTAATAAACTCCTCCGTTACTCTTTAGGAGGAGAACGCCCCATTCAAACTGCCCATCAGGCACTGTCCCTCATCGTTTTTGCCGATGGGGTTAGATTTTAAAGTTGTAGAGATGGGTGTTTCATTGTTGGATCCATCCGCCCCGAAAGGCGAACTTCAAATCCTACCCACTACACTACGCACTAAAACTCTAAAAACAATACCAAACTGCAGTAAAGCTTCCGGGGTCTTTTCGTCCCGCTGCAGGTATCCCGCGTCTTCACGGGAATCGCATTTTCACCGAGCTTGCCGTTGAGACAGTTCTCTGATCGTTACGCCTTTCGTGCGCTTCGGAACTTACCCGAAAAGGAATTGCGCTACCTTAGAACGGTTATAGTTACCGCTGACATTGACGAGGGCTTCGGGCAGTGAGCATTCCGTATTGCTACAGAACACCCCCACCGTTAACCTTCTCGCATCGGTCAGGCGTCACCCCCTATACATCCTCTTACGAGTTCGCAGGGAGCTGTGTTTTTGGTAAACAGTCGCCAGAGAGACTTTCACTGCGGCCCACATTGCTGTGGGCAGGCCTTATTGCTAACTTACGGCCGCTTGTTTGCTGAGTTCCTTAACGGCAAATCACTCGTTCCCCTTGGGCTACTCGCCCTATCCACCTGTGTCGGTTTCCGGTACGGATTCCACGCAACATAACAGTCGCGCTTTTCTCGGAAGGCTCTTCAGAAGAGTTCGCCTGGTAAAACCAAACGTTCCGTCGACGCTCGCTTGAACTTAGCGTAAACGATGCCAAACCAATAAGGCACTCCTTTTTATTTCCTTCGTCCCGCAAAAGATAATTACGCGGAAGGGCTGGAATATTAACCAGCTATCCATCGACTGCGGCTTTCGCCATCGCCTTAGGACCGCCTAACCCGTGGTTGATTGCCAGTGCCACGGAAACCTTGGATTTTCGGGGTTCCAATTTCTCATTGGGATTGTGGTTACTCATTCCAACATTCTCTCTTCTAATACCTCCAGTCGCCCTCACGGGTCGACCTTCGCTGGAATTAGAATGCTCTCCTACCACTCGCTGACTTCATGGAAGAGACGAACAAAATTGCTCGTTTTTATTTTCTCCTCTATGAAGTCAGCGAATCCGCATCTTCGGTATCTTACTTAGCCCCGGTACATTTTCGGCGCCCCCGGCCATCGAATAGTGAGTTGTTACACACTCTTTAAAGGATGGCTACCTCTAAGCCAACCTCCTATCTGTCTACGGCAGAAGACTACCTTTAACACTTAGTAAGAATTTGGGGACCTTAGATTGCGATCTGGGCTTTTTCCCTCGCGACCACGGAGCTTAGCCCCCGCAGTCTAACTACCATACTCACCCGAGCGGTATTCGGAGTTTGGTTAATTAGTCGAGCTTTCGCCCTTTACTAATCATCCAGTGCTCTACCCCCGCCCGTTATATATGGCGCTAGTCGAAAAACTATTTCGGAGAGAACCAGCTATTACCAGATTCGATTAGCTTTTCACTCCTTACCTCAGCTCATCCGAAGGTGTTGAACAACCCACCGGTGCGGACCTCCAGCCGATTTTCATCGGCCTTCATCCTGGCCAAGGCAAGCTCATCTGGCTTCGGGTCTATCTTGTACTGCTTTTGGTCGCCCTATTAAGACTCGGTTTCCCTGTGCGTCCATACCAAAAGGTACTTACACGAGCAATACAAAATAAGTCGTTGGATCATTCTTCAATAGGCACACTGTTGTCCGCGTTTTATTGCTAAAACGTTCGAACTTCAGTTCCTTGTAAACGAATGGTTTCAGGTTCTATTTCAACGGCCTCACCGGCCTACTTTTCACCTTTCCCTCACGGTACTAGTTCACTATCGATCATTAAAGGTATTTAGCCTTACCTGATAGTACAGGCAACTTCCTTCGAAGCTATTTGACCTCGAAGTACTCAAGAATAAAAACTAAGAAGGTTGCTAATTTTCGCCTACGGGGCTATCACCCTCTTTGACGCGTCTTTCCAGAACGCTTTGGCTAATCAACAACTTTTTAACTTCTTCACGTCTCGCAAATCGCAAAGAGTAAATTGTTAATCAAAGATTAACAACTCGCCCTATGCGAGATGCAAGAAAGCGTTTCTATCTTATAACCCCACCGTGCCTCGCTTCGCTCGCCACTTTGTGTCGAACGCAGTGAGACACGCTGGTTTAGGCTCTTCCCGTTTCGCTCGCCGCTACTCAGGGAATAAACGTTTGTTTTTTGTTCCTCCGCTTAATGAAATGTTTTACTTCAGCGGGTTCGCTTCCGCTCAAATTTTTAGACTTTATTTACACACTTGACAAAACTAGATTTTAAGGCATATAATCTAGGCCGCTGTTTGATTTGATTTTCACCGGGCGCGATTTCGAAAAGAGTGTCAGATGCACCCTCTATCTGCACTTGCTTGGAAAGTTTTTTACCCCATCGACAAAACGATCTAAGTCTTAATCGCGCTCGCTAAAATAACAGTTCACATTTAGCTTTATAACCTACACAATATGGGTCAGAAAATGGCACAATTGTATCAGTTACTTGGCCAGTGCTAAATGTAGCTAGGCTCTCCCCGCTTCGGTTGGGAGAGTTTTTTATTAATTAATAAGTCCAAAAATTTGAGCGGAAAATTGAGGTTTACTCAATTAGGTTTCCCCATTCGGAAATCCCCGGATCATAGGTTGCTACGCACCTCCCCGAGGCGTATCGCCGCTACGCTGCGTCCTTCATCGCCCTTTAATGTCTAGGCATCCACCATTCGCCCTTAAACGCTAACCATCCCAATACTGACTTACCTCCCACTGAAAAAAATTCAGTGGAATTTTTTGCTCTGCTCGCCATTTAGAAATTGGATATTGTTGGAAGACCAACAAAAAACACTGTGGCGCAGAGCTTCTAATATTTACTCCACTCGGGTATTGAGTAGAGATTTTCAAGCTTCTCTCTTCACGGCGATTCAAGGAATAAAAAACCGCTTCTCAGAGCGGCTAGACGAACACCCTAAAAAAGGTGGTTAGCCACTTTGCCAGAGGAATTTTCTGCTTGTTAACATGTGCTATCTATTATAGTTGCTACCTAACGGGTGTCAAGAGGTATAAGGATATTCTGGGGATAGAATAGAAAGGAGCCCCCGACGTTTCGGGGGCGTTGCGATAATTTGCCTCTCAAAATGTCATCCGAGTAGACAAGCACCTTAGACTTACTCTTCGACGACGAGAGGTTTGAAATCTTATGGCTTCTTGAGCCCTTAAAACCCTCGCAACAATTGCGGGAATTCCTTCGGGTTTTACTTTCCGAGCCCTAAGATTAATTAGAATTCTTTCCATCTTTCCCTCCATCGGAAAATAGAGTTACTTATTAAATTCTAACTCAATTTATATTTATTGTAATCCTCTAAGGGAGGGGTTCTTCTCGCCTCCATCTTCAGGATAAGTTTTGAAAGATTTGGCGAAAGAGAACAAAAAACCGCTCTGGTTTTACCCCGCACTTTTCGAGGATTTTTTTAAAAATTCATTTCCTGCCACTCCCCTTTTTAAAGAGAAGCCTCACGGCAGAAAAAATTTTTAATCCTCGAAAAGTGCGGGGATATTATCAAAAGCGGTTTTTGGTTTTAAATATTTAGGCTCGAGTTTCGGTGTGATCGCGAAGCTTGTTAACCAAGTGCGCGGCATATTCTTTTCCACCCAAACCAAAAGCCAAACCACCGGCCAAAGCGAGCATCGCGATGAAACCAGTGATAACACTTTGAAGAACGCTCTCAGCAATGTTCAACTGAATAAGGGTGGTTAAGATACCGAAGATAATGATGGCCCACCAAGTTAGCGAACCCAAGAAATTGGCACCATGCAACCGAGCGCTTTTTACTGACGCGCGAACAATTCCCCGCACGAAATGAGCGGCCACAAAAGTGGCGAGCATAATTAAGGCGGCAATTAAAACGTTCGGGATGTAGCGCAAGACCTCGCCCAAGAATCCAGAAAAGGCCGAGAGTTGAAGTTGATCAGAGGCAGCAAGTAAAAAGCCGATTAAGATGAACCAATAAGTTAATCGTCCTAGGAAACGAGCTCCCCGCAATTTCAATCCAGCGCGCTCAAAATATGGAGCTAATTCCAGTTTCATTAATAAACTGTCAAGCTTAATGGCATCAAAGATTTTTTCAATCAAGGTGCCAAAAAAACTAGAGAAAATGAAACCAATAATTAAGGTTATGATTGCTCCAATTAGCGTAGGGATGAACGAGGCAAAACCGTACCAAAGGTTTTGCAAGGAAGACAAGATTACTTCAGACCATGTCGGAATATCCATTTTTTAATTAAAAAATTGATTATCCACCTGGCTTTTTAGAAAATTGCCAGATGATCGACCTTTTTCGAAAACGCCAAAACAGCGTTTTCCTGGCTTAATTCTAGCAAAATTGAGGGGAAAACGGGTGTGGAAAACTATTCACTCGCTTTTCGGCTTTAGAGGCCGCGGTTCGCTCACTCCAGCGGTGAGCGCCCACTGCCTCTCAACCCATCCAACCCTTTAGGGTACCAAACTAGATGGGTTTCCGAGAGCTCTCTAAAGCCAAAAAACTCACTCATTGGAGAATACCCGTTTTTGTCGGGAAAGATTTTCTAAGTGTGGACCTGCGGGGAATCGAACCCCGGCCTCCACAATGCGAATGTGGCGTAATACCACTTTACTACAGGCCCTTTTTATTTTTTCTTTTTAAGCTCCTCAATGTCCTTGGAAATTTTGTTGAGCTTCAAGTTTATCTTTTTAAGGGTGTCTTCTTCGGTTTCGATTTCTCCCTCGGTTTTTTCGGTCAGTTTTCCTTCGTGGCGCAAGCCAGATATTATCACCTGCTCGCCAATAAAGAAAGAGACGAAAAGACCGGTGGCAAGAAGGATAATAACGCTAATAATGAGCGAAGCCCAGCTTGAGAGACTGTAGTCATCGGCTAAATGCCAAACTCCCCGCCAGAAAAGAACGATGCCGATTCCACCAATGATGGCATAGGTAATAGGCTTGTGACTTAATCCCTCTCTTATGCGATCCTCAAATTTATCAAAAAAATTAATAACTTTCATGGGTATAATGACATTATACAAGAAGCGCAGTTTTTTAATATCAACCGTTTCGAAAAAACTTTTTTCCGAGAGGAAGTAAAAATCTTTCTTTTATATCAAGTAAATTTAATAATAAATAAAGTGCTTTGTAGGGGTAAAATAAAATCGGATAAAAATCTTTAGTGGGGATAAATTCAATTTCTTCATAAATTTCTGGCCAGAGCCGGCGGTATAAAAATTTAATTCGAAAAATTCTTTTTCGGCTAGTGACAACGTATAACTTATTAATTTCAATTTTACCATCAGTCAATAATTTTTTTGTGAATTTTATATTTTCGATAGTTGTTCGAGATTCTTTCTCGATTAGAATCGGGGTTTTTATTTTATCTTTTAAATAATCATATCCGGTTTGAGCTTCGGGCGGGGAAATTTTTCTGGTTTGCCCGCTGGCAATAACGATAAAATCCGGACTGACTTGTTTTGATATTTCAATTGCTTTATTCAATCTTTCGATGAAAGCGGGATGGATTTCGCCACTCGGTTTTGATTTTTCACCGTGGACTATAATAATTCGATTCATTTAATTTAGATATTCGCAATTTTCTTAAAATAGTTTAGAATTTCAAGGATAATTCGGGCTGTAGTATACCGGTAGTACGTGCGCTTCGGGTGCGTAAAGACCGGGTTCGATTCCCGGCAGCCCGACACTAGATTATTTGGCTCCAGTAGAACCGAAACCACCGCGGGTTTCGTTTTTCATACTATCCACTTCTTCCCATTCGGCGCGTTCAACTTTAACAAACATGCCTTGGGCGATGCGCTCTCCCTTCTCGATTACGACGGGATTTTTGGTGAAATTTAAATAAGCAGCTTTATATTCATCACCGTCGCCGGAGAAATCAGGATCACCGATGCCAATGCCGTTGGCCATAATAATTCCTTTTTTATGAGTGGAGCTGCGAGCGGCTAAAAGAAAAAAATGTCCTGGTGGGGTTTCGATGACAATATTTAGCGGAACATAACCAACTTCGCCGGCGGGAATTTCCACGTTTTCGCGAGCGGTGATATCAAAAGCGGCAGCGCCGGGAGTTTTGTATTCTGGTAACGGTAAATCTTTTTTAAAACGTTTTATTTTTATTTTCATAATGTGAATGTTATTTTTTGGCTTTCTTAAGGTAATATTTTTTTGACTTTTGAGTTAAGGCGAAAATTGAAAGAACGGCAATATAGGCGGCGATAATTTCAGAGGGAACTTTATAGGTGTTATTTAAGAACAGCGAAGCGATGAAAAGCCCGAGAACGATAATTGACCAAGCATAAACGAAAATCTCGCCGGGATGGCGACCGGTGTGAATTTTATGCCAGCGGTCAAATTCTTTGGTGCCGGCATAGATGGCGAGCATGCCGATGTAAAGAGCAGAGAGAGGACCAATAAGGGAATTGTATTTGTCGGCGGTAAAAAAATTTATGACGATAAAAACCAGAAGGACGATTGTCCAGAGATTAGTGATAATACGCCAGGCTTTTTCTTCAACAAAGTTAGCCATTTTTGTGAATATTATGAAGCGGTTTTATTTTTTTAACCAGAGCATAGATAGCGGAAATGATGAATATTATTTGGAGGATAATAAAAATTAAATCTTTGATATAAAGACTATAGACAAGAAGAAAGAGCCCGCCCCCGATATAAAAAAGATTTTCGCTTTTCCGATTAGTGATGATGCCGGTAGAAATAAGTAGAACTCCCAGAATGCCAATAATTTTTATTAAAATCATAAAATTTATTTTACGTAGTATTTCTTTTTAATTTCTTCCTCCATCCCCTTTTCAACGGACTCAGCTTTCTTTTTAGCCTCTTTCATCATCTCGGCTAATTTTTTATCGGGCAGTTTTCCTAGTTTTTTTATTTCTGATTCTAGATATTTCTTAGTATTTAATTCTGGATCGTCGAGGACTTCTTCAAGAAGAATATTTAAAATCTGGCCGACTTTAGGACTCGGCGGAATTTCTAAAATTTTCATTACATCTTCGCCATTCACTTTAAGCATCTTGGGCGAGAGCGGATCGTTTTTGACCTTTTCAATCATGAAGAGAAGGTGACGGAGTTTGTAAGGCACGGCTTTGGGAACGCCAGAACCGATCCGGTCAGCTTCGCGAACTTTCATTAGATCATCAACATTTTCGGGACCAACGCGGCGAAGCAGGCGTCTGACGCCAGCGGCGGTAACTTCGTCGACGTTATAATAGAAAAGATGATTACGAACTAGATGAGTTACTTCTTCGGTTATGTCTTTGGGGAAACGGAGGCAATCCATAATTTTTAAAGTCATCTTGGCGCCGATCATTTCGTGGTTATAGAAAGTAGAGTCCGGCCCATCGCCTTGTTTAGCCCGGACTTTGCCAACATCGTGAAAAAGCGAAGCGAGACGAACCCGAAGGGAATAGTTTTTCTTGACCGTGTAATCGAGAGCACGAATGTTATGTTCAAAGACGGTGTTGATATGGTGCTTATTTTGGCCAACGCCAATCCCCTCGCGAAGTTCGGGGACTACATTACGAAGAAGATTCAATTCTTCGAGCAGAAGCAGGCCGCGAGTGGCGTTATCGGACATTATTATTTTTACAAATTCGTCGCGGATTCTCTCTTTGGCGATCACCTCTAAGAGCCCTGCTAACTTTTCAATAGCGCGTCGGGTGTTTAATTCAATCTCAAAATTTAATTCCCCGGCAAAACGAACAGCCCGCATTAAACGGAGCGCATCTTCATCAAAACGCTCCTCGGCATTGCCGACGGTGCGAATTATTTTTTCTTTAATATCTTTCTGGCCACCGTAGGGATCAATGATTTCTCCCGCTATTCCTTTAACTACATCTAGGGCAAGCGCATTCACGGTGAAATCGCGGCGAGATAAATCCTCTTCAATGGTTTTTGCAAATTTAATTTCGTCGGGATGACGTTTATCGGTGTATTTTCCCTCAAGCCGAAAAGTGGTGACTTCCAAAATTTTGAGTTTTGGATTTTCTGAATCGGTTTTTATACCAACAGTGCCAAAGTCATTTTCATAGACACTATTGGGGAATAATTTTTGAACTTCGTCGGGCTTGGCGTTGGTGGCGACATCCCAATCCTTAGGTACACGATCGAGGAGAAGATCCCTAACACAACCGCCAACAAGATAGGCCTGGAATTTGGCCTTTTTGAGGGCTTGAGCGATTAATTTTACCTCTTCAGGAACTACTAATTTCATGAATCTGATGCTTTTACTTTAGTTTAATTTCATCTTCTTCTCAAGAGTTTAAAGTTATACAATTACAGAAATGCTGGGAATAATCTTCGCCTTGGGCGCTTTGCTTTTTTGGGGTTTTGGAGATTTTTGTATTCAGCGGGCAACCCGAGAAATTGGGATTTGGAAATCACTTTTTTTTATTTGTCTCACGGCGGTGGTAGTTTTATTTCCTTTTATTGAGAGCGAAATAGGAGAGGCCTTGAATGACCCGAGAGGCATGGCTTTTCTTTTGGCGGCGGGGGTGGCGATCTTCGTGATGGCTCTTTTAATTTTTGAATCTTATAAAATTGGAAAATTGGCGATTGTTGAACCGATTTTGAGCATAGAGTTGCCGGTGGCGGTAATTTTGGGAGTGTTTTTAGCCCACGAAAATTTGAATTTAGTTCAGTGGCTTTTGATTCTAGTGGTTTTTGTGGGGGTGGTTCTGGCAATGACAAAACATCACACCCATCTTCATTACCATAAAAGAATTCTTGAGAAGGGAGTGCTTTACGCTCTTTTGGGGGCAATTTTAATGGGAGCGGCAAATTTTTTGGTTGGCCTATCAAGCCAAGAAACTTCGGCCTTATTTACAATTTGGTTTACGAGTTTGATGACCGCAGTTTTTTGTTTTATTTATTTTATAGCCAAAGGAACGACCAAAAGTTTGGTGGGAGATTTTAAAAAACATACCAAAGTTATCGCTAGCTCAAGTGTGTTTGATAACGCGGCTTGGATCTCCTACGCTTTTGCGACAACTTATATTCCAATATCCATCGCGACGACGATTTCAGAAAGCTATATAGCGTTAACCGTCGGTTTAGGAATTTTCGTTAACAAAGAAAAAGTAAATTGGCACCAAGTGGTGGGAATTATGCTGGCAGTTAGCGGAGTGATTATCCTTTCGGCTGTAAGCGGAGGTTAACGCTATCTTAATTTTATCTTACATCAGCGCCAAATTGGCGCTTAGTTTCCTCAACGAGTTTTTCTTGAATAGGATTAATTTCTTCAACCAAAAGCGTGCGTTCGCTGCTGCGATAGATAATATGGTAAGTGTAGCTGGTTTTTCCAGCGCCGAATTTTTCGGGATTTTCATATTTGTCCATCAGTGACACTTCTTCAACGAGATCACCGCCGATGTCGCGAATTAAATCAAAATAATTATTCGGCATAAAATCAGAATTTACGATAAAAGAAATATCTCTCGTTATCGACGGGAATTTACTAACCTCCTTAAAGGCTTGGCCGAGTTTTAGCTGGCGTTTCACTCTTTCGTCTTCCGACCAGAGAAGCCGGATGTCGGGCAAGTCCATGCTCAAAATAGCGAGGCGCTCCAAACCGAAACCAAAGGCCCAGCCGTTATAGATTTTTGAATCCACGCCTAAGGCATCTAAAACTTTGGAGTGGGCCACGCCGCTTCCCAGAACTTCTACCCAGCGGCCGTTCAATTCAATCTCCATTTCCAAACTAGGATCGGTGTAAGGAAAAGTATCTTTGTTGAAACGATATTTAATATCCGCTCCATAAATCGCTTGGGCAATTTTTACCAAAATGCCTTGAAGCTCGGGAACGCCAATTTCTTTTTCTTCCCGTCGGCAGATGTAGAGCCCATCCATTTGGTGAAACACATTCATATGCCTTCGATCGATTTCATCTTTACGATAAACCTTGCCGTAAGAGAGAACGCCAAGCGGTTCGCCGCGGGAAATCTTTTCTTTGATTTCCGGCAAGCCTAAATAGTAGTACCACATTATCGTGGTGTGGGTGCGGAGGATATTTTCGTTATTAATATAGTAGGTGTCGGAACGGCTGCGGGCAGGATGTTCTGGTGGAAAGTTAAAAAGATCAAAGCTTTCATGCACAGGCACAATTTCGGGAACTTTAATAACGTCAAAATCTTTCAAGCTGGGAAGTTCCATAATCCGCTTGGCGAGTTCAAAAATCGGACTTCCCTCTTCACGGGAAAGGTCCGGCATTTTAAGGAATTTGTTTAGACGCAAAGATTCCGCGTCGGTTTTCTGCTCAATTTCAACGCGTAACTTTTTTTCCTCCTCGGAGGGAATAATAATTTCGGGTTTCATTATCTATCAAGATTATCAGATTTTGGGAACTGGAGGCAAATTTTTTAGATTGATAATGGAATAGGGCTCACGAAGTAAAGAAAATCCCCGCTTTGACGGCGGGGATTTGTTGAATCGAAGAACTTAATCTTCTTGGGGGTTGGTTACGAGGTTACGGTCTAACTCTACCATCCACGTAAATACATCCCTGCATTCACTACAGAATAGAAAATGAAGGGCAGTTTTTTGAATCTCTTCTGGCTCTACCCTTGGTTTGTCGGATAGATCTAGTAGGTTCGGGTACTTTTCGGCGAGATCGATGATCTCTTCATTAGTAACATGCTTCTGACATTCAAATTTCTCAAGAATCTGAAAATCGTGGATGAATCTCTTTATGAATTCAAGAGAATCTCGACAGCACTCGCACCCAGTTAAATGTTTCTCGACTCGCTCACTTCCATCGCCTCTGAGTTTGCCTAGGGCAAATTCAAGGAGAAAATATCTTTCTTCTGCTTCGCAATTTGCGCGCTCTGCCATAAAAATCCTTTCTTTAATAATTAATCTTCTGGTGGCATTCTACATTATTATTAACAAAAAGTCAACATGACGATTCCCTGCTCGCTTAGAGTTAAGAATCATAACTATTGGAATAATCAGCTGATTATTGTATAAATTAAACAACTCAAAATGGCTGGGTAGCTCAGTCGGTTAGAGCGTAGCACTCATAACGCTAAGGTCGTGGGTTCGATTCCCACCCCAGCCACAAAAGAATATTTTTAAAAAGATTACCTAATTTCTAGTTGTGTATTCCCATCCGGGTTGCCACGATTTAGTGTGCCGCCAATCT
Source organism: Minisyncoccota bacterium (assembly GCA_041664245.1). Lineage (GTDB taxonomy): Bacteria > Patescibacteriota > Minisyncoccia > UBA6257 > 2-01-FULL-56-20 > JBAYLC01. The sequence continues at coordinate 42,662 of JBAYLC010000001.1, read as the reverse complement.
TCGACGATTGCTTGATTCCACGTTTTGCCTTTTAAAAGAACATCAAGCGCAAGTTGAGGGGCTTGATGGGCAACAATAGCAATATGCTTCCCACTATATTTTGGTGAGATTTCTTTTAGAAAATCCGCAATGCGTTTTTCAACATCTTTGTAACTCTCGCCGTTGGGGAAAGGAGTGTCTATATATTTATCCATATTATTCTTAAATTCTGATGCCGATTTTTGAGTGAAGTCGCCATAATTTGCTTCGCGAAGCCGGCTATCGGGAATAATTTCATATTTACTACCAAAAGATAGTTGTGCAGAATCTATTGCCCTCTTCAAGTCGGAACAAAATACAACCGAAAAAATTTTATCGGCGACTAACTCTCCCAGCTTTTTTGATTGTTCTATGCCGCGTTCGGAAAGCTCGCCCGGCGCCCAGCCGGTGGCGAGGTCTTTTTCGTTGTCAGTTGTTGTGCCGTGAACGAAGTAGGTTATTTTCATCTATTGTTATAAATATTACCAACCTTTATTTTTGTACTCCGAAACGATATCGGGAAATTCTTTTTCAAATTGTTTCGTAACCTCTTCAAATATGGTTATGCCTTTAACTGGGGTGGGGGTTTTAATAAAAAGCGCAATCCAGTTCGCGGCATCTTCGAGAGTTTCCGCAATATAATCTGAAGAAACAAAAATAAACGGATGAATCCAATCTTCTATGGCTGTGCCTTGAAATACAACGTTCGATCGTCGATGGTGGGTGTTTTTCGGCAATACGGATACTACGGGTTTTTTGCAATATTTAGCGTAAAGAATCTCTTGAGCGGTGCCGGCGCCTATTTTGGAACTCGCATTTACAACAATTATGTCGGAGTTTTTAATAAGCCAGAGATCATGGCCAACAACTAATTCGGGACCGATCGTATCGCTTACTAAATCTCCGTGCAGAAAATTGGAATTCGGAATCGTAGCCCGAATTTTTTCTTCATATTCAATCTTCCAGTCTTTGAATTGTTTTCTAGCTTCGTCTCCTTTGGGTAAACTACCAAGAAGAGTTATCTTCACTGACATAGTTTTAATTATAACACCTAATTATTACGTTGCCCCGCTTTCGCTACGCTTCTTCGGGCATAACAAAATCTAAAAGGTGTTCCCTCGGCGAAACGCCTCGGGATGATTTAGAATCCAAAAAAATAAATGAGGTGAGCCCTCCTTCGCTAAAGCTACGGAAGGGCACAAGTTTTTCTAAGCTTATTTATAAGCTAAGAAAAACTTAGTGTTGCGGGGACAGGACTCGAACCTGCTCCGAGAGCTTATGGGGCTCCCAGGGTAACCCTTCCCCCACCCCGCGGGCGTATTATATTTTTATCCCTTAGAATTGTCAAAAAATAAATTTAGTGTAATCATACAGGAAATGGAAAAAAGAGCGGCAATAATAGGTTTTGGACGGGAAGGAAAATCGATTTTGAAGTTTTTGAAGAAATATCCAAGATTTAAAAACTATAAAATTGAGATTTTGGATAAAAAGGATGGAGAAAATTATCTAGATAATTTAGAACGATTTGAGGTAATTTTTCGCTCGCCAGGCGTGCCTTACAACCTACCTCAGTTAAGGGCGGCTAGAAAAGCGGGGGTGGAATTTTCGAGCGCCACGAAATTATTTTTTGAAAATTATAACGGCAAGATAATTGGCGTAACCGGAACAAAGGGCAAGGGCACAACTTCTACTTTAATTTACGAAATTCTTAAAGCCGGCGGATTAAGAGTTTTTTTGGCAGGAAATATTGGTAAATCGGCTTTGGATTTCCTGGCCGACCAAAAGAAATATCAGCTTGCGATACTAGAGCTTTCCAGCTTCCAACTTCAGGATTTAGAGGCATCGCCAGAGATAGCGGTGGTTTTGGATATATTTCCAGACCATCAAGATTCCCATTCGAATTTGAAAGAATACTACACAGCGAAAGCTAATATGGGAAAATTCCAGAAGAGAAGCGATAAAATTTTCTTTTTTGCGGACAACCAAAATAGCCGAAAATTAGCCTCAGAGAGCCCAGCGGTTAAATTCGCGGTGGATTATAAAAAATTTAATTTAGTTAAACAGAGCGAGATGAGAATAAGAGGTTTTCATAATTTCAAAAACGCGGCGATGGCGGAGGCGGTGGCTTCGCAATTCAGAATTCCAAAAGAAATAGTTATCGAAGTAATTAAAAAATTCACCGGACTCAAGCACCGGCTTGAATTCATAAAGGAAATAAAAATTTCGGAAAATAAAATCTTGAGATTTTACGACGATTCGGCTTCAACAAACCCACAAACTTCGGCGGCGGCGATTAAAGCTTTTCCTAGTGAGGGTAAGATTCTTATTGCCGGCGGGCAGGATAAAAATTTGGATTACGCTCCCCTAAATCAGGCGTTAAGGAAAGAAAAAATTGGTGCGGTAATTCTTTTAGGGGAAAATAAAAACAAAATCTTGACGGCAGTTAAGAGCGCTGGAGTAAAAACTCTTATGACTGATAATTTAGAGGCGGCGCTTCAGGAATCAATAAAAGAAGCCAAAAAAGATGAAACTAAAAAAATACAAAATATAATATTTTCCCCAGGAGCGGCCAGTTTTGATATGTTTAAAAACTATGCCGACCGGGGAGATAAATTCAAGCAAGCAGTTGCCGGAATTACAAAATTAATCAAGCAAACCTAAGTCCTGAAAAGTTTTGCGATAGATATCCAAAGCGCGTTCGGCGAGATCGCGGTTGATTTTGAAATCCGGTTCATGAACAATTCGATTTCTTAATTTATGAGCTTCCCAAACTTCTTCGATCATAGGCATTTGTTCGATTTTTATTTTTTTAAGCCGGTCGCCTAAACTTTCGCCCAGGTAGCCGGAAATTCGCAAAGCTTCGTCTAAAATTTTGTCGGCTTCAAGGATGGCGAGTTTTAAACTATTATCATCACCGGTAAAAAGATGATGCTCAACTTCTTTCCAAATTTTCAGTGAACGTTTTTTCGGCATATTCGAGCGCAAAATCACGTCTTTTATCCGATCAGTTCTATTGGACCACCAGCCAATTTTAATCGCGAAGTAAATTACAAAACTAATCATCGCGAGGGAAATTAGAATGCTAATGGCCTTAAATAAACCGCCATTTTGATCCCAAAAATTAGAGATTTGCGCCTGCCAAAAAACAAAGTGGGGATTTTGAGTTACGTCGGCGGTTAACTTGGAGATAAAGACGTCGGGTGTGGGCATGGTGTTTTGATTATAAACTAATTTGATTGGTGGATTTTTTCGTAAAACTGGCCGAGGCCGAGTATGTCGGCTTCGCGCCAAGCTTTGCCGATTAATTGAAAACCGATGGGGAGGGAGTTTTCTTCAAGAGGACGGCGGACCGGAATAGAAATTGACGGCAAGCCAGCAATATTCACCGGAACAGTGAAAATGTCAGAAAGATACATTGAAAGCGGATCGGAAATTTTCTCGCCGATTTTGAAAGCTGGTGTGGGAGTGGTTGGCCCTAAAATCACATCGACTTCTTTAAACGCCTTAACAAAATCGTCCTTTACCATTGAACGAACTTGCTGGGCTTTAGTATAGTAGGCGTCGTGGTAACCGGAGGAAAGAACAAAAGTTCCAAGAATAATCCGGCGCTTGGTTTCGGTGCCGAATCCTTCGCCCCGCTGGGTTAGATAAATATCCAGTAAATTTTTGGGTGAGCTTTGGCTTTTGATTCGGGAATATCTAATCCCATCAAACCTAGCTAAGTTGGCACTGACTTCGGCGGGAGAAATAATATAGTAACAAGAAAGAGCGTAGCGGGCGTGAGGCAAGGAAATTCTTTTGAATTCTATTTTTAAAGTTCGCAAATCGGAAATCACTTTATCAATCGCCTCTTCCACTTCTTTGGCAAGATCTTTTTTGAAAAATTCGTCAGGAAGACCAATGGTGAGCTTGGTAATTTTTTTGAAGTCGGGATTTAAAAGCTCCTTACCATAATTAACTTTGGCGGCGGTGGCATCAAGCGGATCTTCGCCCCTAATCGCGTCAAAAACAATAGCGGCGTCTTCGACGGTTTTTGTAATCGGGCCAATTTGATCTAGACTCGAGGCCATGGCGATTAGACCAGAGCGAGAAACAGCGCCATAGGTTGGTTTCAAACCAACCACCCCGCAGAAGGCCGCTGGCTGGCGGACTGAGCCGGCGGTATCGGATCCGAGAGAAGCAACAGCCTGATCGGAGGCAACGGCGGCGGCCGAGCCACCAGACGAACCACCAGGAACGCGCTGATTATCGTAGGGGTTGTAGGTTATGTGAAATCCAGAATTTTCCGTCGAGGAACCCATCGCAAATTCATCAAGATTGGTTTTCCCTAGAAAAATTGCCCGTTCAGATTTTAATTTTTGAATTACGCCGGCGTCATAGCTGGCAGTGTAGTTTTCTAAAATTCTCGAACCAGCGGTGGCCGGCAAATTTTTAATAAGAATGTTGTCCTTGATGGCCAACGGGACGCCAGCGAGCACGCCAAGTGGTTCATCTTTAGCGAACGCCAAATCAACTCGTTCGGATTCCTTGATGGCGTTTTCTTCGTTAAGGCTTAAATAGGCACCAATGCGCTTGTCCGTCTCTTTTATAAAATTAAAAAAGGCTTGAGTGGCTTCAAGAGCGGTAAATTCTTTTTTTTGAAGCCCTTCGCTGTATTTTTTGATTGTTAAATTTTTGAGATCGAAAGATGGCATGGATTAAAGAAGAAGAATAGAGAATTTTGATTTAAGATTTAAGAATAAAAAACTATTACTCAAAGACTGGAGGGATTTTAAGATAACCGCCTTCGGTTTCGGGAAAGGCGTGGACGCCCGAACTTAAATTGGTGTTTTTTGATGAATCATCTTCCCGAAAAATATTCCTAAGAGAAGTGCCACCAGCCATTGGGGAAAAACCAGAGACGTCGAGAGTTTGAAGTTCGTTAAAGTAACCAAGAATATTTTGAAGGTCCTTCAGTAATTTTTCCTCTTCCCGTTCGGTCAGATTTAGACGAGCCAAGCTGGCAATGTGCTTCAGCTCTTTTTTATTAATAATAGCGGCCATTTCGTTGAATTTTAACGATTTTGACGCGAAATTGCAAAAAAAATAGGTCTCGGATTTTTTACCCGAGACCCAACTCCTAGAATACGACGTATTACCGACCAAGGTTGATGCGCAACCCGACTAGTAATTTAGGATCTTTCCCCTCTGTGCCGAAGACAGCATTACTCCAAAGAAGCGCGGCCCAAAATTCAAATGTTGCTTTTGAATCAAGGTCGCCGATAACCTTTGGGCCAATTCCCGAGAATCTCTCAATTAGAAATCCGAGGCGTATTGAATATTCTTGAGGATTGAAAAGACTAGCATCAATCCGGTATGAATATCCATATTCATTCTTATCTCCGACTTCTCCAGTCGCCAAAAGATAGAAATCAGATGAATCGCTTCCTAATTGAACTAATCCGGCACCGAAATACCGGGCATTTTTGAAACGGCTAATTATCCCGCCGCCGCCGACTCCTACTCTAATCCAGGGAATTGAGTGGGATTGCCAGTAGCCACCTCCGTAACCCTTGACTGAGTCATCGGAAACACCGGAAATTCTAAGGAACCCACCAAATCCCTTATCACGATAATCGTTGTAGAAAAGGATTAAATTTCCTTGCGCTGACGGTTTCACTCCTTCATTAAAGACGCCAACGCCTTCTACATAACTTCCGAAGCCGATATCTCCTTTTATTGGAGATACTACGGAGACAACTAGAACGAGTAAAAATACCAGTGACGATACTTTCATTATGAACCTCCTGTTAGATTTTCAAGTTACACGTTTTACTAGTTCTGTTTTAACAAAATACAGAGAAGCATACAAGTAATAAGCCGCGCAATCGGCGAGTTTATTACCACGACTTATCTTGTTAATTGCTATCTCCCCTTCCTTACGTTATTGACTTATATTGTGTTCCCTCGTCGGTCGTTTAAGGCGACCTCACTCGGGATGATTGAATCACTAAATCCTCCGGCAATTGCCGGATTATTAAGTGATTCTAATCAGCGGAGCGTACGGGCGCTTCGCTATTCGAACGCGCTCACTCCGTTCGCTTCTCACAACCTCTCGGTTTTGAGTAATTTCCTACACGGGAAAACTTCCGTTTTCCCGACCCCTTTCCCGTTCGAATCCTTAATAAACTCACTATGTTACAAAAAAGGATGCTCCTTACGAGTATCTTTTTGTAAATGCGGAGCGTACGGGATTCGAACCCGTGGTCTCCTCCGTGACAGGGAGGCGTGTTAACCAGGCTACACCAACGCTCCAGTTCGTACAGACAATTATTGTCGGAATAGGAAAATTTGTAAACCCCCATGATACTCTTAATTAATAGAAATAATTGTTAATTTTTTTATTTCACCCTGTGTATAAAAATTGGAATAAAATAATACAAAAAAGAGTTATAATAAAGGCAATAAAAGTCGTCGAAAAACGCTAAATAAAAAATGTCTAAAAAAATATTTTTGGTTTTGTTGACTGTAGTGAGCATGGTGATTATTCCAATTGGAACCAAAGCTCAACAACCAGAGTCGTTAACGTCGGTTGATTGTTTTGATTTTTATAAATTTGGAAGTGTTCAGATAAATATCAGCCCCAAAATTACAAAGTCGCTCTCGGGAACTGATATGGATTTTTCGATAGGGGTAGCCAATGAAAATACCTATCCTATTGTTGACGGATCGGTTTATATAAAAATTTTTCAAAAACAAAAGGATTTGAAATTAGCCCAAAAAAACGGCGACTTTTTGATTGATCAATTTTTTGTAAAGGAAGGAATGACCTTAGACACACGGCAAGCGACGAGTTTTGATTTTAGTTGGAAAATTCCGGCTTGGGCACCAGAAGGAGATTATTTGGCGGTAGCTTATTTCCAATCAGCTAAAAAGTTTAATTTAATGGGCCTGACTTTTACAGACGATATAAAGGGCAATCAGGTTGGGTTTAGTATTGCTAGTGATTTCAAAAATTCAGTGGCGTGGGATAAAAATGGAGTAAAAATAAACGATAAAGATTATCTGTTTGCGGCGCCGATACCCCGACTAGGAAAAGATGAAAAAATAAAAATAAGCGCGCCACTTAAAAACCCAACAAAACAAAACCAGAAGGCGGAAATTTCTTTTGATGTTTACTTCTGGGATGGACTTTTGAGTTCTCAAAGAGTGGAGACAAAACAGGAAACGGTAGATTTAGCGCCAGGCGAAACAAAAACGGTAACCTATGAACTGACGGACAATAAATACCCAGCATATTTTTTGGTAGCGAAATCAAAATGGAATGATTTTTCTTCGATTATTAATGTCCGTTTTGCAAGGGAAGGAATTGACCGACCGCGAATAAATTTTCCAGCCTTAACCAAGTTTCCACTTAAAAAAGGGGAAACAGCTACTATTTTTTCTTGCATTCATGATGTTGGAACTGCCGGAGTGGTAAGTGGAAGATTAGAAATAAAATTACTTGATGAGAAAGGAGCGATAATAAAAAATTCGACATATAGCGGAGATATTACCGATGGGATGATGGGTTTTAAAACTGATTTTACCGCTCAAAACGATCTTGATGTTGCCACAATAAAAGCCTCGCTTTTCGACGCTCAAAATTTATTAGTGGATGAAGTTGAAATGAAATATAACTGCCAAGAGATAGATCCGGCGAAGTGCTCAAATAAAGGAACTGAGCCAGTTTCCAGTTCTTCTGATTCATCTTCAACAAAACCAATTTTTGGAGATTCAAGTTATTGGATTTATGGTTTGATTGGAATCGGAGCAGCAATTATTATTGTGATATTTATATTGATTAGAAAAAGAAAAAGGAATGATTACGTGAATATGGGAGAGCCCCAGAATGACTCTTCTGGTGGGATGACGAACACCACTGCGACGGGAATGAAGATTTTGTTTTTCCTTATTTTTTCCGTTTCCTTAATTCTATCTGGCAGCAGTAAAGCAGATGCCGCTCAGAGTTACACCTATACATTTAAGCCGGCCGGCAGCGTTGAATTCGGCGGTTCTCTAAATCCAATTATGCATGGCTTAGTATCCTTCAAATTAGACCAGCCTTTTTACCAATTTACTTATACCGCTAAGGTAATCGATAAAGCTGGAAATGATATACAAAGCAGCACCGTGAATACTGGATCTTGGGTGGTTTTTTCCGCTAACCCAAGCGATTTTTTGCCAAGCGGCTCTCAAACCGCTTATTGGTTTGGATCAGGAGGTTTTTATGACAGCCCTTATGGATATTGGTTGCCCGGAGCTCCACAGAAAGGAACCTGCGAAGCGCAGGACTATATTATCAGCAGAGGTGCTGGCGGAAAGATTTTCAAGTTTTTTACACCATTATCAGCTAATCCCCCGCCCGTTACGATAGCCATAACAAACAACCCAAATACCGCGCTTACTAAGTGTTCTGATTCGGCGAATGGATATATTAAAACTTGTTTTGTTAGTAAAAATAGCGGTGGGGGGAGTGTAAAAGCAACGGTGAGTTTTGGCGCGACCACGGCTAAGCAATATCTGGAATATTTCGTAGATAGTGTTTGCCGAAAATATCCTCAAACAATAGGGGGGGCATTGGCGCCTGGTGTGAGCGCTACTCCCTTCTTGATAAATGTGCCGGCAAGAAGCTTTAACCTTAGCTTCAAGGCTATTGGCGGTAGCGCAACAACTACTGATTATATTTTGCCGCCGGAAATACAGGGGCCGACAGTGGGAAAACCCGGCCAAGCTTATACTTTCACGACCTTATCTAGCTCAACGATTACAAGTGATATCACCTATAATTTTTATTGGGATCAAAAAACAACTGTAAATGATTTCCGGAAGGTCTCCTCAACACAAGAAGCATCTACAAATCGAACCTGGGCTACAACCAGCTCGTCGCCATTCACACTTTATGTACAAGCAGTTTCTCAAGTTTCTGCGACTACAACTTTAGTGTCGGGTTGGGGCGTCCATGAAATTCGCATATTGGATAACGCAACCTGTTTTCCAGCTGATTACTGGACGGCTTGCAGCCGATCTTGCGGCGGAGGAAAGAAAAATCTGATTCATATCGGCGCTGATTGTTCCTCTTCGGTTTCAAGCACGGTGGCTTGCAACACCCAAAAATGCGGAACAACAATTATCGAGGTGCCACCGGGATAGCAGCAAAGTGATAGATGATAGATGAACAATAAAAAAATCACTCCGCTTAGCGGGGTGATTTTTTATGAGACTTTAGCTTCAAACAATTAAATCAAGAAATTCGGCTTCGTTTATGATTTTAACATTTAGTTGTTTCGCTCTTTCTTGCTTTGAGCCAGGATTTTCTCCCGCAACAACGTAATCCGTTTTTTTACTCACCGATTCAGAAATTTCTCCACCTTGGCTTCTGATTTTCTCTTTAGCTTCATCGCGGCTTATTGATCTTAGTGTTCCGGTTAAAACGAAAGTTCGGCCGGAGATAACGGTGTCGAGTTTTGAGTGGTGAGTTTCAGCGGTTTTAATTTTAATTCCAGATTGGTCAAGTTTTTTTAGAAACTGGATGTTTTTCTTGTCGGCAAACCACCGGTGAATACTCTCGGATACTTTTGGACCGATATCGGGCACTGATTGAATTTTCTCAAGGGTTAAATTCTGACAATGTTCACTTAATTCGCTTATGGTTTTTACGGGAAAGTATTTTGCTAAGGCCAAAGCAGTTTCTTCACCAACATGAAGAATGCCTAAGCTGTAAATAAATCTCGGGAGAGTTATGATTTTCCGATTATTGATTTCTCTAATGATATTCGAAGCAGATTTTTCGCCGAAACGCTCAAGCGTAGCGATATCCCCTTCTCGAACAGTAAAAATATCGGCGGCATCAATAATTAAACCTTCATCTAAAAAACGATCAATTATTTTCGGACCCAACCCTTCGATATTAAACCCGCCGCGAGAAACAAAGTGATAAAGCGATTCTTGAAGTTTGGCAGCGCAATTTTTATTCGAGCAACGATAAATCACTCCATCCCGAATAACTTTAGAACCGTCAACGGGACAGGTTGCGGGAAATTTAAATTCTGACAGCCGGCCAACACGCAAATCTTTGAGCACTTTGGTTATTTTTGGAATAACGTCACCCGCCCGGCTGACAATTACAGTATCCCCTATTCTTAGGCCTAAACGTTTTATCTCATCGGCATTGTGGAGTGTGGCGTGAGTGATGGTGATTCCGCCAACCTGCACCGGACGCATAATCGCCACTGGGGTTAGCGCGCCGGTGCGGCCAACCTGAACCTTGATGTCTTCAACAACCGTCGCGGCTTCACGGGGCGAGAATTTATAGGCAATCCCCGCTCGGGGCGCTTTGCCGATGGTTCCCGCTTTATCTGAAAGGCGGTTATCATTCAAAGAAATAACAACGCCATCAATTTCGTAGGCAAGATGTTCACGATTTTTCTCCCATTGTTTTTGAAATTCAAAAACCTCGGTTAAAGATTTAACAATTTTGCCTTCGGGATTAGTTTTGATTCCTAATTTATTTAGTTTTCTATATTCGGAAGAGTGGGTGGGAAAAAGTTCGTAATGATTTTTAGAATCATCAACGATTCCGTAGGCAAAAAAATCAAGTTTTCGGCTGGCAGTAATTTTGGGGTCAAGCTGACGCAAGGACCCGGCGGCGACGTTTCGGGGATTGGCGTAAAGTTTCTCACCTTTTTTTTCTTGTTCCCTATTGATTCGGGCAAATTCTTTTTTAGTTAAGAAAACCTCACCCCGAACGATAAATTGTTCGGGAATTTCTAATTTCGAATTTCTAATTTCTAATTTAAGAGGGATGGCATCAACAGTTTTTAAATTTTGAGTAATATCCTCGCCAATTAAACCGTCACCGCGGGTGGAGCCCTGAACGAAAATTCCATTATTATAAATAAGCTCTACGGCGAGACCATCCATTTTGAGGTCGCAGTAGTATTCGAGAGAATCAAGAATAGAGAATTTAGAATCGGGAAGTTTTCCGAGGTAATTTTGAAGGCGTTCGAGCCAATCTTTGATATCTTCTTCCGAGAAGGCATCGTTTAGGGAGTTCATCCGCCGGATAGAATGAGTAACTTTTTTAAATTCCTTGAGCGGTTCTCCGCCAATCCGCTGGGTTGGCGAGTCTGGCGTGACAAGATCGGGAAATTTTGTTTCAAGATCAAAAAGTTCCTTTTTCAAGGAATCCAGGGCTTCGTCGGGAATTAGGGATTGATTTAAAACGTGATAGGCGTAGCGATATTTACTTATCTCTTCCTGCAATTTCTTAATTCTTTCACGAGCTTGTTGTTTGGTTATTTCCATCTTGCGAGTAAAGATTTTTAGGGGGTGAAGCACGGACTGAAAAGTTCATGAACAACTGTGTTGGTTAATAAACTTGATAACCCATTAAAGTTATTGGCTAAAAAAAGATCAGAAGAAGTGGTAACAATATTATCCTGCAAATTTGTGTAGTAACCACCATCAACGCCAACCTTCACGGCCATAACCCTGATTTGATTAGCTTTCGCAAAATCAGCCTTTATTTTAGCGGCGGCCATAAGAGCAGGGTAATTTGCCGGTGGGGATGGCCTTTGTCCGGTTATTATAAGTATAGTGCCTTGAGTTCCCGGACGCCCGTTGCTCAGAAGGTGAGTCGTGGCGCCATCAATGGCATTGGCTAAATTAATTTGTGTGTTAGGAAAATCACCCAAATTAAAATTAGTAATAATTCCAGTATCAACGGTCGAGGAGACGCCAGAGAGGGGAAAATCTGTTACGGTAGTGTTGGCGTAACTAAGACCACCAATGTAGACATGACTACTTGAAGCAAAAACACCAACTGCAAAATTATGAATGGCATTTTTGTATGTTGTACGCTCCGCGGCTCCAGAAATAGTGTCGCGTTCTTTTTCCATTACCAACACTAAATCTGGATTACAAGTAGAAAGGAAGATAGTGGCTAAAAAAGCTCTTTTGGAACTTCCGGCGAGACCGATTACTTTAGCTTGAGGAGGAGGAGAGCTAGTGGTGATGGAGAAACTAGAACCATTAGTAAAAATCGGGGTGGTTAAATCGGGATTTTTATAGTAGTTATAAAGCCACCAGTCGGTGCCGGCATCGGCGGCGAAAATGGCTTTGTTAGTGTTGGCAAAATCGCCGGCGCTGTGGACTTGGTACGACATTAAAAGAGCGGCAATAATAGCGACGCTTAGCAAGACACCGTTTAGAACCATGACAGTCAAAATCATGGTTTGGCCGGTTTGAAAATTTTTTGTTTTGAAAAACATTTTGATTTAGTTTAGTAGATTAAGGAAGAAAGTTGCGACTACTCACGGTGGTTTGGATAAAGATTGTTTTTACACCACTACTGGCGCCGGTCGGACGGATTCCTAGAAACAATCGAATACGAGGTGAGTAAGGTGACAAGTTAAAAAAATCAATAATATCAAATGTGAATAATTCAACGGACACGCTGTCATCGGTAACTTGCTGGGCGGGATTAAGATCAACTTTGCGATAAATTGATTTTCCCATTAATTTATAAGTAATTTCTTCGCCTTGGGAATTAGCAAAAGAAATTTCACCGGGATTAAGGACTTGAAAGCCACTGCCCGTTCGCATTTCCCGGCTCATTTTTTCTATCATGAAACTGATATTGCTATTTACGGCAATAGTCGCTAGAAGCTGGCGATTAGTTTTGAGCCCTCTAGTAAAACCGCCAACAACGATGGTGATGACAACTAGAAAAAGAGCGATACTTACTAAAAGCTCGACTAAGGTGGAACCATTTTTTTTGATTAGAAAATTCTTATTCATGGAAAAAATTAGTAAATCCGCCAATTATAGAAATAATCTTCTAATTTTATTTCTTTAGTTACACCGCCCTTGCCGATCCATTGAACGATGGACTCCGCTTTAATCCATTTACCAGGAGAACGAGTGATGACAATGGTCCGGTAGAAATGGGAGGGATTGACTGGAGCTGGATAAGTTTGATAATAACCACCACTGACTTCGTCAAAGTCCAGAGGATTGGTACTTCGAACGCCGACGTCACCAATTCTTTTCCCAGGATTTTTACCATCTTGAGTATTTGAACCTATTGGATCGTCAGCATCAAGCGGATCAAAATAACTCACTTCATAAGCGCCGATTGAAAAGTCTTCGTCGAAAGAAGCAGGAGAAGAGGTGCTGTTGCGTCTTGAAATATTGGTGTCAACGAGATTTTTTACAATCTCTATCCCCTCACCGGCTAAATAGGTGGCGATATTTTGGTCAGAGACAACATTGCCTAGGCTGATAGAATTATCCAAGAGAGATAGAACGGCAAAAAAAGCGACCGAGAGGATGCCGAGAGCGACGAGAGCTTCGATTATAGCCTGGCCACTATTTTTCTTTTTGTATTTTATTAATTTCATTTTATCAGTAGAAAAAATTAAAAAAATCAGCTCAAGTTAATTAAAAACTCAAGTAACCATTTTGACTTACCGTGACTGTTCCCTTAATTGAGGGCGAGGATTTGGCTTCGAGATCGATTCCTAGAGATGAAAATGAATTTCTACTGTTGGCTGAATCGAACAGCGCAACATCAAGATTAGGGGGAATAAATATTGCGTAGAGCAACCCATCTGTTGGATGAGGGGAAATTTTTATATTTTTGTCTATTTTTTGAGGATAACCATCAACGTAAGTTATGGGAACAGATGCGTTTATGGTTAATAGACTCAATACGTCTAAACAAGAGAAGGTGGCGGTTTTATTGATGAAAAAAATCGAAAAAGTTTGATTCGTGTAGTTCACCTCAAAACCGTAAGCGCAGGGTGGAGGCAGAGACGCCGGTTTGGTGTAGCCGGTTATAGCCAGGGCCTTAGTCTTAGAAATACTTTCAGCAATTTTTACTTTCTCACTGTTTAATAAAATGAGTTGGCGGCTTTCTTGGCTGTAGGATATGGCGATTCCGGCAAGAAGCAGAGTAATTCCAAGAACAACCATTATTTCGACAAAAGTAAACCCTTTTAAATAAGATTTAAGGTGATCCTCTTTCGCCGAGGCTTCGGTGGATAAGTAGGTTTCAGTTTTTCGATGGAATCTGGATACCATGATTTGAGAATGAGCTTAGATGGTTCATAACCATTTTACCACACCCATAGGAAATAGAACGAAAATACCCTACGGTACACTAAAATTTTATTACAAACTTAGAGGGCGAAAAGCTGAAAATAAAATCCGATAATATCATGTCCAAAGAGAAAAATAAGGATCGAAGCAATGGCTAAAAACGGGCCAAAGGGAAGAAAGCTTTTTAGTTTCTTTCTTTTGGAAATCATAAGCGGCAAGCTAATAAGCGAACCGATAATAAAAGAAACGGCGGTGATAATAAGAATATCGGGCCAGCCGAAAATTGCGCCCAAAGCGATGGCGAGTTTTAGATCGCCAAGGCCCATTCCCCGGCCAAAAGTCGCAAAAATTATGGCGCCGAAAAAAAGCCCGCCGAAAAGCAGGGCAATCCCGTGGTTTAACCAGATATTAGTTTTAAAACCTAAAAGGGCGCTATAGGAACCCAGAAAAGAACCGCCGACGAGGCTAAAATCAGTTCTTGCTAAAATAATTAAAACTATCCCTAAGATAACTAAGAAAATATTAATTTCATCGGGAATGATTTTGAGGCGAATATCAATTAAGGAAAGAAGAAGAAGAGCGGAGAAAGCCACTATAAATAAAATAGCTAGCAAGTAAAGATAAATGGGATCACCGGCAATATCTTTGAAACCGGAGTTTGAAAATACAATTTTGAATTTTGAGGAAAAAATAAAAGCGGGGACGAAAACAAAAATAAGACCGGAGATTAATTCAACAAGCGGATACTGCCAACTGATTTTTTCATGACATTTACGGCAGCGGGCGCGGAGAAATAAAAAGCTAAATAAAGGAATAAGCTCAAACCAGTTGAGCTTATTCCCGCATTTCGGACAAGCAGAACGCCCGCCCAAAACGCTTTTATTCAGAATAAATTTTTCAGGATTATATCTTAGGGAGATTACGTTGATAAAACTCCCGAAGGCCAATCCTAGAATAAACAACCACAGAGAAATCATAAGGTATGAATTCGGAGGTATTTAGGAGCCAATACAATAATTGAATGTAGCGGCATTGCAGTCAACGCCAAGTGTAGCGGCAGGAGCTGGACTGCTGGCTATTATACTATTTGCTTCCTCTAATTTAACGCCGAGGACATATTGTGTGTTATCCGCGTTGGTTCCATAATCCATGTTGACGTTATCGGCTGGCATATTAGATAAACTCGGCAATACGGCAACCATATTAGCTCTCAGATCGTTATAGGTAGCTGGCAAACTAGCCGTTACTGTACAACCAGCGCCACCGCCAGGATAATGCCCACAAGTAGTGAAATATAATTCCAAACCGTTGCGGATTTGCGCTAGCTCGGAGATTTTCTTTGAGTCCCTGGCTTTGACCCGACTACCGCCCAAACCAATAATGGCGACTGAGGCCAAGATGCCGATAATAGCGATAACGATTAGAATTTCGATTAGAGTAAACCCTTGTTTAGATTTAATTTTATTCATTTGTTATTTAATTAATTTAAAGTTAATAATCTTCTCCGACCTTTTAAACGTTTATTTTATTATACCAAATCAAGCTAAAAAGTTAACCGGCAAAGCTAGTAGTTAAATCGTATAGAGGAATCAAAATCGAAGCGAAAAGAAGGCCTACTAAAAGACCAACACCAACCATGAGAATGGGTTGGATTAGATCAACAATGTTATTGACAACATTATCGGCTTCGCGGTTATAGAAACTAGACAACCGGCCAAACATTTTTTCAAGCTGGCCAGTGGATTCCCCGACCGCAATCATTTGGGTAACTAGAAGCGGAATGTGGGTGGGATAATTTCCTAAGGCCTGGGAAAGGGTTTCTCCTTGCCGGACACGTTCAGCAACATCACGAAAAAGATCGGAATAAACAGAGCTCTCGACGGTGCGGCTGACAATTTCAAGCGACTGAGCGAGAGGGACGCCGCCTTTAAGCAAAATACTGGTAGCGTTCGCAAAACGGGTCATAGTAATGGGAAGAAAAACTTTTTTTATAATGGGAAGGCGAATTTTCAATTCATCAATAATAGCTTTTCCCTCCGGACTTTTTGCGTAGTCCAATAGGACTATAGTGCCAATCATAAAAATGATGCTAAGAGCCCACCACCAGTTTTGAAAAAGTTCTCCCGAGCCGATAAGAATTCTAGTAAAAAGAGGTAATTTAACACCACTTTCTTTAAAGATGGGACTTAGTTGAGGAAAAACAGTGGTAAGCATAATTATGACAACCACCACAAAGAGACCGATTACGATTCCGGGATAAATAAGCGCGGAGCGGGCTTTAGAAATTAAAATATCTTCCTTTTCGATGTAGTCGGCTAAAAAACCGACAGTTTCATCCAGGTTGCCGGCAACCTCGGCGGTGCGGACCATGTTCACAAAAAATTCAGAAAATATAGCGCCTTGACGCTCCAAGGATTGAGAGAAAGACAGACCGGCATCAATATCTCCGGTAATTTGAAAAACAGCTTCCTTGAGGGTAGGTTGGCTGGTTTGTTCATAAAGGGTTTGGAGAGCCATATTTAATGGCAATCTTGCTTCGAGAAGGGTGGCCAGCTGGCGGGTAAAAATAACCATATCCTTTCTTTTCACCCGCCCGAAATAACCGCTTAAATTAGAAAACCAATTGGCTTTTTCCGCTGATTCCATAGAAAGGATGAATAGGTCGTGACTGACTAAAATATTTACAGCGGCGTCTTTAGACCCCGCCTCCACAAAACCGACCTGCAACTCCCCTGTTCTATTTTTTGCTTGGTATTTAAACTTCATCTTCTTCTGTGAACTTATAGAAAAAAATCTCTAAAACAAAAATGAGGACCCGTGTGTTATATTTTTTCCAAAAGAATTCTTAGCTCGGCCGGATTTAATGAATAAAGTTCAGCGGTTTCAATGGAAACTTGCTTCTCTTTCACTAGTTTAGCCAAGGAACGATTAAGACTAACCATGCCTTCTTGGAGAGAAGTTTCAACTACGAGATCAGTTTGATAAACTTTACGCTCGCGGATTAAATTACGAATAGCGGGATTCATAATCATAATTTCGGCTGCTGGCACCCGACCACCGCCTAAACGCGGGATGAGACGAAGAGAAACGATGGCCACGAGTGTGGCGGCAATTTGAGAAATAATCTGCCCTTGTTGTTCAGGAGGGAAAGAGTCAATAACCCGGTCAATGGTTTGAGAAGCGGAATTAGTGTGGAGCGTCGAAAAAACTAGGTGACCGGTTTCAGCGGCGGTCATGGCGGTGGAAATAGAACTCGCATCGCGCATTTCACCAACCATGATTACGTCTGGATCTTGGCGAAGAATCGTTCGAAGGCCAGAATGGAAATCTTCGGTGTCGTTCTCAACTTCCCGTTGAGAAATAATCGAACGATCTTGAGTAAAAAGATATTCAATCGGATCTTCAACCGTAATAATGTGTTCGGTCCGGCTGTGATTGATTTCGTCGAGGATGGCAGCAAGGGTGGTGGATTTGCCGTGGCCGGCAGGACCGACAAGGAGAATAAACCCTTGAGAAAGCTTGGCAAAATCGTGGAGAATTGGCGGAAGACGAAGTTCTTCAATGGAACGAATTCTTGTTGGAATTAAACGGAGAGCGGCGGCCATATAGCCGCGCTGAAAATAAACATTGACCCGAAAACGAGCTTTGTCTTCTAAGCTATAAGCAAAGTCTAATTGTTTTTCCCTTAAGAAACGCTCTTTTTGTTCTGGAGTAAGGAGAGCAGAAATCAGACCCTCGGCTACCTGAGGGGTAACAATTATCTCTTGTTGAAGAGGGACTAAAACACCGTCAATACGAAGGGTTGGCCGGCGACCGACGGCAATATGAAGATCGGACGCGCTTTGTTTAGCGGTGGCGATAAGAAGCTCTGTAAGTTTTTCGGTGTAGTTATCCATTGATATTAACTATTTTATCACGGAATTAAGATTCTAAATAGGAAAATTATGCTTCTCCCGTCTCCCGGATTACTTCTTCAATCGAAACAATACCGGCGAGCGCTTTTAGAACCCCGTCTTGACGGAGGGTAATCATCCCCTGCGCGATTGATTCTTTCTTGATTTTTTCGGAGTTGAAATCAGTATTAATTATTTCGGCCAGCGGCTTAGACATTGATAGAACTTCAAAAATTGCGATGCGACCAATTACTCCTTTATTTTTACACTTGATGCAACCGGGGGCGTGATAAATTTTGTAGGGAGGAGAATAATCAGAAATTAATTCCCCGGATAAATTAATAAGAGAATCTTTTATTATTTCTTGAATTGGCTGAGAAGCTTCTTCGGCTGATTTACAACTTGGGCAAAGAACAGAAACAAGTCTCTGGGAAACCATTAGATTGAGCGCAGAGGGAAGGAGGAATGGCTCGACTTTCATATCGATTAGGCGGGGAATAACACCAATGGCGTTATTGGTGTGAATAGTGGAAAGAACAATATGACCGGTGAGAGCGGCGTGGACCGCGAGGCCAGCTGTTTCGTTGTCGCGAATTTCACCAACCATAATTACATCGGGGTCTTGGCGAAGAATCTGACGCAGACCAGAAGCAAAATCATAACCGATTTCGGGACGCATCTGGGACTGATTAACACCGGAAACAAAATACTCTACTGGGTCTTCCAGGCTAACAATATTTATTTTTTCATTATTTAAAGTTTGAAGCAGGGCATAAAGCGAGGTGCTTTTTCCAGAACCAGTCGGTCCAGAGATTAGAACCATGCCAAATGGCTTCTTAAGGCCGTCTTTAACTTTTTCCAAGTTCGGCCCCATTAGACCAAGTTGATCAAAGTTTTTAAGGCCAATGGCTTGATCTAAAATACGAATAGCAACTTTTTCGCCCAAAGGAGTCGGAAAAGTGGAAACACGAAAATCGATGTTTCGATCGAATATCCTACTTCGAAAACGGCCGTCTTGGGGAATTCTGTTTTCGTCAATCTTTAAGCTGGAAATAACTTTTACCCGCGAGATAACCGGAGAAGATAATTCTGAGGGTAAAGAAGCGGCTTCTTGCAGCTCACCATCAATTCGGAAACGAACACGAAGATAATTCTCTTGCGGCTCAATATGAACGTCAGAGGCTTGGCTTTGAACGGCTTCTTTGAGGGTATCAGCGACAATTCTGATTACCGGCGCTTCTTCGTTAATGCCGGCTGTTTCATCTAATCGGACAATTTTTCGATTTGAATCGCCTTTAATATTTAGAGACTGGACCGCGGATTTTATTTCACTTCGATAGGGAGAATATTTCCGGAGAATTTCTTGCCAGTCGCCGTAGGACATCAAGTAAATTCCTAAATCTAAGCGATTGCGGCGGGCAATAAATTTCAAGACTTCTTGAGCTTTTAGATCTTCGGGATGAAGCATCCCAACGATAAATAAATTATCTTTTTTTGTGATTGGCGCCACGCTATAAGTGCGGACGGTTTCTTCTGGAATTAAGGATAGAAGACTGTCATCGTAATTATCAAAATCAATTTTTTGAAATGGAATTTTAGATAGACCGCTCTTAAACTCGGCGACTTTTACATCATCGACAATTCGGCGCTCGTGAATAATTTCCTCTATGGCCCGACCAGAAAGAAGAACCTCTTTTTTCAGGCGCTTTGAGGTGGCTTCGTCGATTAATCCACTATTTTCTAATCCCGTTAAAAATTGGTCTTCGTTCATTTAAACAAGCTGTTTTTTGACAGTTCCTTTGTATTAATGATATCACAATTCCACTTTTTGAGGCGGGGAGAAACGGCCTATAACGGAAGGAAGGGATTGGAACGGCTAATGTTCGCTTCATTAGAGGGATTAACAAAAACCTGCAGGGAGGAAAAAATCGGATTTTGAATAATTTCTTGAGTATCTAATTTCCTTATGGTTAAAAAATCGTTGGTGTCTTCGAGCTCGGGAGGAATTATTATTTCGATAGAATCAGGATTTTGAAAAAAAACATAATAAGCAGCCAGGGCGACGACGACAATTAAAATCAGCCAGCTTAAAACCATCAAAAATCCTCCCCTCTTTTTTTCTTCTTCAATAATTATAGCCATAGTGTTTGAATAAAATTTTTATGGTTTAGGCGCTTTGGTAATAGGTCTCGGCTGTAATATCAAAACTATAGATTTGAAGAGATTGTTTTGCGTTATTAGAACCGGAAGATGGGCTAATGCTGACGTTTCTCACATCAAAAATGAGAATGTTTTTCTCGAGATTTCTAATAAATCCTTTTAAATTCTCGTAAGTGCCAATAAGTTTGATATTTACAGAAATAGAGTTAAGTTGTTTTAGGATATTTTTTTGGGTTCCAGAGGCGTTGGCAATGGGCTGGCCGATACCATTATTCTTGTTTAGAATTTTCGGTTCGGAAAAACCGAGGGATTGAAGCGATAAAGAATTCATCTCAGCTAAACTGCTTATATTTGTTATTATTCCGTAGGTATCGGCTCCGATTGGAAGAGATTTAGATATTTGTTCTTGATCCTTGCTCATTTCGTTAAAATTACGGATGAGTTTTTGGATACCATCTAAAGCCTCTCTTTGACTAGCAACAAATTTAGTTTCACTCGCAACTTGATTACGAAGATCTTTAACTTCTATGTAGGCTGGCTGGCCGAAATTCAGGTAGGTAATTATAGCCGCCGCCACTAACGCCAAAGAAAAAATCATACTAAATATTCTTTTTCCTGACTGTTTCATGGTTGAGGTAGTTCCGTAATTTTCTTGAAAAAATTCGGACCAGTCAGAAGAGAGAGATTAAAACCCACAATTCCTTTTTCACCAACAGTGGTGTTGGTGATGGTAATTTTTTTTAATGAACCTTGATTTACTAATTTTTGGAGTTGAAAAACTTGCTCCGAAACGTCATTCATGCTTTTCCCAGTCGCTTTAAGAGAAATTTCCCCTTTGGCTACGTCAAAATGCATATCACCAAAGAAAACATTAACTTGGGTATTTTTTTCGAGCCAATCAAAAAATGGCGACGGCTCTACGTGATTTAATAAAATAGGGTCTTTAAGATTCTGAATCTGGGAGTAAAGAGTAATTACCCTACTTTTGTCTTCTTGTTTAATTTTATCTTGAAAACTTTTTAACTCATTTCTTAATTCGTCGAGCTGAGATTGGCGAATAGGTTTATAGCCAAAGTTTAGTCCGAGATAGAAAATTAAACTTATAATAAAAAGAAAGGTGCAAAACATAAGCAATTGCCCAGAAATCCCGGGAGTTTGCACCGGGGCGCGGGACATTTGATCTGTTACTTGTTGAGGGAGCATTAATTTAAAAAATTCTAAAGGTTTTGAATGGCGGTTTTAGGTGAATTCCCTGAGGGCTAGACCAAGAGCAACACTCATTAACGGATTCAATTCGCCGACTAGGAGCTCAATAGAGGAAGGATAACTGAATTTGGAAAACGGAGCGGCTTTGACGACGGGAAGATTAAAGTCTTTTTCAAAATATTTTTCGATACCAACTAAATTCGCCCCGCCACCGGAAAGGATAATTCTTTCTATCTTAGCGGTACCGGGAAACTGGCTCTCGTAATTAAACTGGGCCTTTCTGACTTCATTAATTATAACATCCAAAAACGGCAGCATAATAGTGGATAATTCGTAGTTGGGACCAAGATTAATAATACCATGTTCTTTTTTTAGTTCTTCAGCCCGAATGGGACTGATATTCAAACTAGTAGCAAGAGCTTGGGTCAAGGAAGCACTAGCATAATCACTCTGGCTATTAAACCTGACTTGGCCATTACTGACAAAAGAAATATCAGTGGAAAGCGAACCGATATCAACGATAATGGTTTGAGTGGGATCACCAGAGGATAGACCGCGAGCTAAGCTTAAATTTTCAATTTCTAGAGCTTTCAATTTCAAGCCGACCGATTTGAAAATAAATTGATATTTTTTTATCAATTCTTGGGGAACGGATATTAGGAGTACTTGTTCATATTTAAACCCCTTATCATCTTCCCGCTCGCCGACTTTTATCCAATCCAAGGCAACTTCTGAAATAGGCAGAGGAATATATTGCCTCGCTTGAAAAGCCAAACTTTTTTCAAGATCGCCTTGGGACATTTCAGGAAAATCAAAAACGGTCATAAAAACCGAAAAAACCGGAATTGAGGCCAAGGCGATATTAGTTTTTGGCTTCATTTTTTTAATAACCATTTTAAGATTAGCAATAACTTGATCCTCGGAGATTTTTAAGCTACTAGTCTGGAGAACATCATTAGACCGCAAAAGGTGGCCGCTTGATTCCAAAAAACCGTAATTAACAACCTGAGGCAAACCGTTGCCTTTTTTCACCTCGACGGCTTTAATGGAAGTGGTGCCAATATCAATTCCAAGATAGGATGGAGAAAATTTTTGAGTAATAAATCTGAAAGGATTCATGATTCCGTTTCAGTTATTATAACACAGATAAAGGCAGTGATTCCGCCGGTGTGTTAAAGTAAAAAGAAATGAAGATTTTGAAATCAATTGGAAATTTAGCCGCTGAGCTACTGCTCCCCTCTTCGTGTTTGGATTGCGGCGTTGACCTTGAAAAAAGCGGGGTTGTCTGTGAAAAATGCTTGAAAAAAATTAAAATAAATCAAACATTCTTCTGCGGGGAGTGCAAAGCGCGCCTACCTGAAGCCAAGAAAATTTGCCATCAACCTTTCCCCTATCTTTTGGCGGCAGCGGGAGATTATCGCGACCCAACTCTCCAAAAAATAATTTTGGGCCTTAAGTTTAAATTTTACCGCGGAGCCGCGACAGCATTAGGAGAAATTTTAATTGATTACATTAAAAAAATAGGTTTTGTTTTTGACGGCTTTGTGATAATCCCTATTCCCCTTCATAAAACTAGGGAAAGAGAGCGAGGATTCAATCAGTCATTACTGCTCTCAAAAATCGTGGCGAAAGAACTGGGGATTGAATTAGCGGAACAAGTTTTAAAGCGAACCCGAAATACTGAGCCCCAAAGCGGCATAAAAGATTTTCAGAAAAAACTTCGGAACGTAAGCGATTGTTTTCAGGTAGTTTATTCGGAAAAAATTAACGGAAGGAAAATTTTATTGATTGATGATGTGACCACTTCCGGGGCAACTTTTCTAGCCGCGGCGGAAATTCTGAAAAAAGCCGGCGCGGGAAAAATTATTGCTTTAGCGGCGGCGAAGGCGTAACGAGATGATGGGTGTTAGATATATTAAGCGTGATAAATGTTAGAAGCTTCAAAAAAGTGGTAAAATTTGTTTATGAGTCAATTTGAAATTACCTGGCAGGCGCCCGAGTTTGAATACCGGGATAAAAGTATTTTATGGTATTGGGGGACAATTTTGGTGGCGGTTTTAATTATTGGAGTGGCTGTTTGGCAGGGAAGCTTCCTTTTTGGAGCTTTTGCAGTGGTGGCGGAAGTGCTGGTTCTAGTTTGGGGCAATAAACAACCACGAATGGTTGAATTTAAAATGACCGAGAAAGGATTGACAGTAAGCGGCGGGAAGTTCTATTCTTACGCCGATATGAAGTCGTTCGCGGTCGATGACGACCCCGATAGTTACTGGAAAGTATTTTTCTTTGACTTCAAAAAAAAGTTGAAATTGGATTTGAGAATTATGGTGCCGGCGGAGAAGCTTTACCAGATTAGAGAAACCATCAAGTCGGTAGTGCCGATTGTGGAGATGGAACATTCTTTCACTGACACTTTAGAAAAAATTTTCCATTTTTAGAGACAAACACCACCGAAAGTTTAACGGACCCTGCATTAAATTAATTGCCTTTAAAAAGAATAGTGTCCCCGTAGCTCAGTGGATTAGAGCGCTTCCCTGCGAAGGAAGAGGCCAGCCGTTCGAATCGGCTCGGGGACGCAAAAATTTAATTATGAAAATTATAATTTTGACAATCGTAATTTTGGGACTAATATTGGTGTTTTTCGGGAACGCTGTTTTGAACTCAATTAATAATGCGGAAATAATAAAAAACTTTAACAGCAAGCAGGCGGATAATACTGAAGTTAAGGGCGCTACTAGTGCTACTGATTTTAGAAATAAAAACACTCCTCCTTTTAATAGCATCACCGATCCTAGAACTAATATACCCGCTAACGGACCAGTAAACGCGAATTAAAGAGGGGTTTAAATTACTACCACTGAGGCAAAAAAGTGCCAGGTGGTTTTTGTTTGACAAATTGTATTTTGTATGCTATAATCTTGAAAGTGGGTAATGGGTCGAGCTCAGGCTTTAGGCTGGGAAATAAAAGACTTCCCTGCTTGAGGCCTGCGCTTCCTTGAAAAAGAGAAAAAGAAAAAGAGGAAGACAGGAGAGAAAGAGGATGGACGCACGAGAGCCATCCCAAAAGTTTTTTTACAATTTAATAAGGAGGAGAGCATGTTTAAAAAACAAGCTCTGATCATCATTGCTGCTATCTTCGTTTTGATGGCGGCAATGCCGGTGCACGTTTCGGCGCAAGCAGTGGGTCAGCAGAGAAGTTTTCAGATTCAGAAGGACGTGGAGCAATACCAGATTCAAAAACTGGTCAACCGAACTGCGAAACTGAATCACATTCTTGATCCAAACTTGATCCATATCGGCGATACGATTTACATTCCCAGCGACACCAATGTCGTTATGTATGTCGTTGAGCCGTGGATTGTGAACGGCCAATTGGCACCGAAAGGATGCCTTTGGAAAATTGCCGGCAACTATTTGGCAGGAAATCTGAATACCAAGCCGATTGCGGTGGCTCCGAGTAGGGTTGACACGGTTGTTCAATCAACGGCGTCATCGGAATCGGATTTTCCGTTGCTGCTGAAGTTGCTGCTTTTTATTCTACTGATTGTTATCATCGGACTTCTGTTCTCAGTTCAAAATAGACAGGAGGAACAAAAGAAGCAGGAGGAAGAACGCCGCCCGAATAATGGCACGCCGATGATTGCCAGTGGATTGAGTGACGACCCGACGCTAGCAATATCCCAGATTGAGGGCGTGGGAGATTCCCTCTTCTATAATCCAGACCGAATTGTACTAAGAGCGGAAAGAGGCTCTATTCACGGCCCACTCGAGTCAACTGCTTTGTCAGCTTCCGTGTGGTATCGCGAAGGGACTCGGATGGTGAAAATCCCATCAGGAACCAAATGCTATCGGGTAACAATTGGGAGTCGAAAGGATACTGACCACCAACATATCGAATTCTGGTTACGCCACTGTGGCAATTTAGTTGCCGAGGTGGCGAGCGGGCGATTCGAGTTGCCAGCAGGTTGGGAATTTGTTCCCGACACCGAAGGCGGACTGGTTGTCCAAGCGACGCAAACCAAAACCGGCGAGATACTAACGACGTTGAACGCTCCGGGAACTAGTGAGGGGGTTGATGCTGGTCAGAAATCAGATGATTCGCACAATCTGAATCTCACCATAGACTTGGAAGGTTCCAAGTTAACCATAACCGGCACGGCCAGGTGGCCACGTTCGGTTGAGGTTAAGAAAGAAGAGTACAAGATCACATTTTAACGTTTTGCGAGAGATAAAATCTCGCTAGCGTTATGGCGCAGAACGAAAGTTCTACGCCATTTTTTTTAATCATTGATTTAGGCGATAAAAATTTGTAAGATAGCAGGGTATTGAAAATTGATAGTTTCGTATTTTGCGAGATATAAGAGTTACTAAGTTTGCCCCGCTATAGCGGGGCGCAAGAACTACTAGGTTCGTGAACTCACCAAGCGAGTTCTAACGCGGGTATCGTATAGCGGTAATATGCGACCTTGCCAAGGTCGAGCCAGGGGTTCGACTCCCCTTACCCGCTCCAGAATATATCTCAGGTTTTTAAATCACTTAGTTTTTTGCTTTGTGATGAAAATATATACCTACTGATCTTCTTCCCGCTTCGTTGCTCGGGCTGATTTTGCCGTTAGAATTAGCAGAACGACCAAGACGGCCGCGGCAAAACCGATGCCAACCCACGGAATCCAAGTATAACGTTCAGTTATTCTGCTTTCTTCTTTATCACAAACATCTCCAATGCCGTCGCTATCAGTGTCTTTTTGATCTTTATTTGGGTTATTAGGACAATTATCTTTGGGATTGGTTATCCCGTCCTGGTCAAAATCGTCACACACATCTCCTCTTCCATTACTATTGGTATCCAGCTGGTCTGGATTAGCAACAGAAATGCAGTTATCACGAATATCTGGGACTCCATCACCGTCAATATCTGAAATAATATAATTTGGATTATTTTGAACCGGAGTAGCAGAAACTAGAGCTACGTCTTTTGCTGAAATTAAATTACCCGCTTCTCCAACGGGAGCTATTACTGATCTGTCGGGATCAAAATAAATGCGATAAGAGTGCGCTGGTTGCGCTAGAAATCTAACGGCGCGAATGCTTGATTTTTTGGCGTTGTCTTGGCTTAGTCGAAACTCGCTAATACGAAGCGGCTGTCCAAAGGTAAAAGTGATTATCCATTTATTTGATACCGTTTGAGGAAAACGAATAGTTTGCTGGTCTAGTCTTTTTTTAGCAACAACAATTCTATCTTGGCCATCCACAAACGCGCGAATTTCCACAGAACTGGGCAGAGCCACATTGTTATCAAGTAAAATAGTGGCAGCAGAAGAAGTGATCAGATTTGCGCTCGATAAAGTAATTTGAGCGCTCCCCTGCCCGTTATCCGGCAGCGGAAAATCCGCATATGTTTGAACGTTGTTGTCGTTCATACGATTCGCGCTATTGGTATTCGGGATTGTACTTATCGAAATAGGTATTTCGTTTGTTAATACTTCCTGTTTGAAAAAATTTGGTTCGAAGAAATTTGCTGTTTTATCAAAAACAACAAAATCAAAGCGTTCAATAAACTCAACTGGAAAAGGAACCTCGACTACTGTTGCAACCTTTATTGGAATATTATCAACTTCTCTGAAAGAACGAAATGCACTAATTACTGAGGAAATTGCATTTTGCGATAATCCCTGCGCGCTTGCAATTGAAGCAACGCTAAATATTATAAGGAACAGAAATAGTGTTTTTATTTTCATAATTTTATTAAGTTTTGCTTGGTAGATTTAAATTTCTTTTTTTCTTTCCTAAGAAGGCGGTACTTACTAGTAATGCGCCGATTAAGAAAAAGGTAACGATTCGACCCGCTAGCTCCATTCTCCAGACATCGACAAAGAGCAACCTACCAACCACAAATCCAATAAGCGCACCTCCGTAAAGTCGAGGAGCTCTTTTGTCATTTTTGAGCCCATAAAAATAACAAATTAATCCGATAATTGTATAAACAACCAAAGAAATCATCACGGCAGTATTATTGTTTTGAAGAGTCGCCTGCAAAGAAAGCCAGAGAAGTACATAAATATACAGCGAGCCAACAATCAATATAAATACACTTAGCTTCCGTGACTCTTTGTCGTCAACCCCTTGAAGGCGGCGCAAGAAAAACGAACCAAGCCCGAGAAAAGTTAACCCCAAAACAAGGAGTACAAAAAAGTCCTTATGGAGAAATCCCTCGGCCCACGCGTTGGAGGTGATACTTCCAAATGATAGAACAACCGGACCAGCTAGGAGTAAGCTGATTCGTTCCACGACTTTGATGTCCCGTAAAGCTAAGTAGGCAACGAGGACAATGAAAGCACACTCGATTGTGTAAGCGATAGTGAGCGTCGCGCCTTTTAATTCGGCAGAAGTTGCGGCAGCTAGCATCGCAACACCGACACCAGCGTATACATAAAACGGCTCTCGTCTTTGGGTAATTTTAAATATCAAAAACGCGCCTACAGCAAATACGACCATCCAGGCTGCAATTATTAAACTTTTCCACTCATCTTGTGCAGCCGTCATAATCCAAATAATTAAAAATAATCCACTACCGGCGGCTGTTACAAGATCGGGAATAATTTCTTTGTTTTTTAACCTTAAAATACCAGCGGTGTTTGTTAGGAAAAATACTGCCGCAAAAGCATATGCGAAAAGAAGCAATGTTTCTAAATCTGTCGAGATGGGAGAAAAAAGACGGGGCAAACTATAAAGGGTGACGAGTAATAACGCAGCCGTAACAAGCTCTCTCCTTCCAGTGAGCACAACAATCCAAATTGTGCCAAGTATGACAACAAAAAGATAGGAAAATAAACTAATATAGTCAGGCGATGGCGTATTGGTAAGTAATGGTGCAATTCCGGCAAGAACAAGACTTAGAAAAGAAAGATACCGATTATTGTATTTAACGCTTATGAGCGCAACGAATGCTGTGCTTAAAAACATAACGGCGAGAGCAGAAATGGGAGTGAAGAAGCCATAGATTTCACGTGCAGCAAAAATAGTTAATAAAATTGTTGTTGAGCCAAGAACAAGGAAGATACTGCCCTGATTGATATATTTTTCAATTCTTCGCCACCCTAGTAAAAGAAATAAAGTTCCGGCGACGATACCAAGCGCAATACGGCCTGTCGGTCCAATCCAATTATTGAGAAACGCGTAAGTAGTGAGCCAGCCAAACCCTATTAATAAAAGGAGTGCCCCTAATTTCAACAACCAGTCCTCTTTCAACCATTCGCTAAATTTATCAAACGAAGTTGGCTCAAGCGGCGAGAGTTCAAGTGCAGGCTCTGTTAGTGGAGTTATTGGCTGTTCTTTTTTAAGTTGTGACAATGAAGATTCAGAGCTTGACTTGGGTATCAGTTGAGTTTCGCCGCTTTTTACAAGCTCCTCGAGGTCCTTTACTCTAACTCGAAGATTAAATACAAAAATCAAAATTACTATCCCGAATATAAAAATGACAAATTCCATGTTTTTTTATTATAACATTTTCCCCTTTTTAAGAGGGGAAAGTAAATAATTCTTTGACTAAAAGCCTTAAAAATCCTATAGTTAGGGTCTAATTTAACGTGATTTTCCGTAACCAAGACAATGTTTCTTCGTTTTCTTCAGTAGATGGCGAAGAAAAACTCATAAAAGACGCCATTTTGGGGGAGGCCTCGGCTTTCGGTCGCCTCTACGATTGTTACCAACCGAGAATCTATCGGTTCATACTCGTGAAGGTAGACCGAAGTGAGGAAGCCGAGGACCTCACCCATCAAGTATTTTTAAAAGCCTGGCAAAATATTGCCGATTATAAGCATCGCGGATTCCCCTTTTCAAGCTGGCTCTACCGGATCGCCCGTAATCAAGTGATTGATTATTACCGAACCAAAAAGGCCGAAACCGATCTTGAACAAGTTGATAAGGAGTTCAGCGCTGGTCCGGCGGCCGCCTATCTCAAGTTTGAAAAAAATTGGGATCTGGAGAGGGTCTGGAAAGCGCTCAAGCAATTAGAACCAGCCCACCAAGAAGTTATCGTGATGCGATTTATTGATGATTTATCAATAAAGGAGACGGCGGCGGCAATTCAAAAGAGTCAAGGCGCGGTGAAGCTTTTACAGTTTCGAGCCTTAAACAAGTTGAGAGAAATTATAAATAGTTGAAATGGAATTAGAAAAATTATTAAAAAAATTAAAAGAGATTGAGCCAAGCAGGGAATTTACCCAGCAATCAAAGTTGGTTATTTTAGCAACCGCTCAAAATAAATCAAAGGCTATTTTTGACCAGCCGATTTGGCGTTGGGGGGTAAGGTTTAGCGGATCTTTGGCTTTGGTTTCGATTTTCATAATTTTGGTAGTGACAGGGTTTTCAATAAGGAAGACATCAAATTACGATTCTTTGCCGGGTTTTGATATAAAAGCAATCAAGGCGGAAGCGCAAGCAATTGATATTCAAATTAAACTGACTAATTTGGATTACGTGGAATCACTAATTACTAAAAACCCAATAGCGGGTAAAATAAAAACCGGAGCTCAAAAACTGGGCGGCTCTGGAATAAGCAAAGAACTTGACGCTATAAATGACTTGGTAGCCTCCTCTACTGATGGAACGGGGGCAACTACAACCGTAATGGGAATTGACGAGACCTTGCAGGTCATCGCCGAATAAAAATATGAAAATTAGTTATTATATTATCCCTGTTTTGGGAGTTTTAGTATTTCTCTTGGGCGGCAACCCGGTTTCAGCGCAAACAACTGTCGTTGGGTGTGATTTTACTGGATATTTAAAGGATTTAGAGGCGGTAAAAAATTCTACTTCAACTGATTACATTGCTAATATTCGTTCAGAATTAAGCATTCGGAAAGATTTGCTAAAAAAAATAATAGACTGCTCAATTAGCGAAACAGAAACTCTTCAGAGCGATCTTGATTCTTTAAAGCCGGCCGACCAGGAATCAGAGAAAATCCAAAGCAAATTGATTTCTGAATTAGACCAAGCCGTAAATTATTATAAAACTCAAGCGGAAAGTATCGGCAATTTGGGAATTTTGGGAAGTAAAAATTTGGCTAAAAAAATAATTGATTGGCGGAGTAGTAATTATGCTTATTTAGCCAGCCGGGTAAGAAATTTTGCAACATGGACCGATAACCAAGACATCATAACAATGACAGATATTCGTTTTAACCAAATTCAAAGAAGTATAAAAATTTTTAATATAAAGGATAAGGATGTGGACTCGATAGTAGTAGAGGCAAAACGAAATTTGGAGGCGGCGAAAAAATTGAACGACGAGGCAAAAGAATCATTTTGGGAATTTACACCGATTAGCGATCCTTTGGAATTAATAAAAGGATCTCTTCAATCTTTAGCGCTGACTTATAAAAATTTCCTTGACCTAAACGAAAGCATTAAAAAAATACTACCCCTATAGCGGGTAGTATTTTTTATGAACCCTCCCAAATCTTATTCACCCCAAAGAATTTAGGAAGACAAATAAAAACTTGGGAGGACAAAGAGATCTCTTTTTTATTACTTAACAGCTTCTTTTAAAAGCTTTCCGGCCCGGAATTTTGGCTTAATAGAAGCGGCGATGTGAATTTTCTCGCCAGTTTTCGGATTGCGGCCTTCCCGAGCAGAGCTTTTAGCAACTCGGAAGGTACCAAAACCGGTAATGGCCACATCTTCACCACGGCCCATGGTTTTACTAATGGTATCAAAAACGGCTTCAACCGCTCGCTGAGTCATTGCTTTTGTTTCGAAACCGGCAGCTTTCATGACTGCCTCAACTAATCCGTCTTTTGTCATTTATTTGAATAGTTAATCTTCAATAACCGACCTTTCTTTACATTGTAACAAAATCAAGGCTTTTTACCAATTGAACTAGGTAATAAAGACTCCGGCGGCAATAACGGTGGTCCAAAGGCCGTCTTTATTTCCAATTGCAGATTGGGTTGTATTGGAAGTGCGGAAAATCTTGCCAGAAGCTTTATATTGTTGTTCCCGTTCATCCCAAGCAGTATTAGGGTCAAATTCAACTCCTAGCGTCGTGGCCAACATACTAGCGGCTAAATCCTCGGCGTAATCCCCTGCTTTATTGTCAGTTTCTCCATAGGCGTGATGTTCGGAAAGATAGCCATATTGGGTTTCGTCAGAGGGAATAGCAACCCCGACTGAAGCGGCGATTAAACGATTGGGTTCATTAGTGGAAAGACGATCGTAAACACAAAAAATTACCTCCCCTGGGCTTAATAGTTTTATCCCCTCCTCTTTGTTGATTTTCTTACAGCCCGGAGGGAAAATGCTGGAAACTAAAATAAGGTTTAAATGGGCAATACCGGCGCTCCGAAGAGCCATCTCAAAAGAGGCCAGGTATTCTTTATGAACGCCAACACCCTTGGTAAAAAATATCTTCTTAGGAAGGATAACGGTATTCCGAATTGAATTTAGATCAATCGGGCTGGGATTCTGATTTTGTTGTTCTGGTTCTGGAGCCATGTTTTTTAAAATTATTACGACTCTTGGTTTTTAATATTAAATAGGCCTTTATTCTATGAAAAATTAAATAGGGATGCAATAGAAAAAGGTGGATATTAAAACCACCTTTTTCTAAAATAAGAATTAAATAATCTGATGCTGGTTAGAGGCAAAAGTTACGGCTTGTTTGATATCATCAGCGCCGGAGATCCACTTTAAGATTCGAGACATACCAAAACCGCAGCCGGCGTGAGGAATCATATTTTCCTTAGAGCGTTCAATATACCAAGCAAAGTCGTCAATATTTCCACCCATTCCCAAAAGCCGTTTATACATTTTGGAGTTAGTGAGCCGATAGACAAGCGTTTCGGGGTCATTAACTCTGGCGGCGGAACCAACGGCTTCGCCGGCGATAGGAAGAATTAGATCGGCAGAAAGAACTAAGCCGGGTGTTTGTTTGTCCGGAAGCATGTTGAAGAATTTTTCCACCTCAATTTCTTTACCATGATCCCACATCGGGTCGGGATAGCGGGTGATAAAGATTGGATGGTTGTCATACATCGCCACTAGTTCGGCTTCCTTTTTACTATTGATATCATCACCCCAATTAAGACCCAGTTTTTTTATCGCTTCGGTGTAGGTTATTTTTGGGAAGACAGACTTGACCTTGGCGAAGCGGGCGATTGATTCTGAATTTAGCCCAAGTTTTTTTTGTTCGGCGGCGGGGAGATTCACGATATCTTTGCTTATGTTACCAATAAAGCCTTCTATATAGCGGAGGAGGTTATTAAAATCACCGGCGAACTCAATTTCCATCATTTGGAATTCAGTTAAATGCCGATTATCACAACCTTCTTCGGCCCGAAAACTTGGACCAGAACAAAAAACTTTTTCTAGGTAAGGCACAAAAGCCTCAAGATAAAGCTGGCCGGTTTGAGCTAGATAGGCTTGATGTTTTTTCTCAGGGACACCGAACCAGTTAAAATTTTTATTCGAGCTAACCTCAAATAGAGTATTGACGTTCTCACAAGCGCCGGAGGCGCGGACAACTCGGGGCGGAAAAAGTTCAGTGAATCCTTCTTTTTCCAAATAGCTTCTCCCTGACTTAAAAACTTGCGACTCAAGGAGAGCAATAGATAATTTATTTTTCATTTTATTTTTTGATTTTTATGCGTTCGACCTTTGGTTTTTATGGTGGTTTCGGTTTACCTTCCAAAATTTTGTTCCGCAAAACTTAGGAGGGTAAAAAAAATCCCCTTTAGGGGAAATTATATTGAGAAATTAAAACTTCGGCGGGCCTTGTGGGGCCCATCCCCGAAGCGACAAATTTTATATCGAAACACCATTAGGATCAAGGATACCCAATGGTTAAAACGCGTCAATACTGGAAACTGTGGAAAACTTTAGATAAATTTCACAGAGAGAGAATTTTCATGATAAGCGGCGGAGGCGAGAAAAATCTTACTTAAAACGTCGCCTTGGGTTAAAACCTTGGGATTCTTTTCTTCTAGAACCACCTTGCCCTTGTCCAAAACATAGGCCCGATGAGCGATTTCGAGGATTGATTTTAGATTATGCTCAACAACCATGATGGCGGTTTTGTGGCGATTATTAATTTCTTTTATTTTGGCAAATACTTCTTTGACGATTTTCGGAGAAAGTCCAAGTGAAGGTTCGTCTAATAAAAGAACTTTGGGGTCGGCCATTAGACCACGAGCAATTGCCAACATTTGCTGTTCACCGCCGGAGAGATTGCCTGATTTTAATTTTTGTTTGTGTTTTAAAACCGGAAAAACTTCCATCATTTCGGCGATGCGGCGTTTTAGTTCATTTTTATTTTTTTCGATAAATCCACCGATTTCTAGATTTTCATAAATAGAAAGATGAGTAAAAACCCGCCGGCCTTGCGGAACGAAAGCAATCCCCTCCTTCACGATTTCGTAAGAAATTGGTTTGATTTCCGAACCGTGCCAAATAATTTTTCCGGAAAGAACTGGAGCGAGACCAAAGATGGTTTTCAAAATTGTGGATTTGCCGGCGCCGTTTGGCCCCATTAAGGCAACGATTTCGCCTTCGTCGATTTGAACCGAAGCGCCGTCAAGAGCTTTAACACCGCCGTAGTGAACGTGAATATTTTCGAGTTTTAATAAAATGTCTTTTTTCATAAATTTATTCCCCGAGGTAAGCTTCGATTACTTCACGTTTGGAAAGAACGGCGTTTGGTTCGCCTTCGGCGAGCAGGCTGCCGGAATCCATCACAAAAACATAATCAGAAAGTTCGCGAATTAGAGCCATGTTGTGTTCAATAAGAATAATAGTTTTGCCTTTGGTTTTAAGCTCTTTGATGACAGAGGAAATTATTTTTACCATTTCCGGGAAAAGACCAGCGAAGGGCTCATCGAGAAGATAAATTTCCGCCTCCATCGCCATGGCGCGGGCAATTTCTAGAAGCTTTCTTTGGCCGTAGGAAAGATTTATAGCGAGATCGTGGCGTTTCCCCCAAAGGCCGACTTTAGTTAAAACCTCTTCGGCTTTTTTGAGGTGATACTCACCGTGCTTTTCAAAAAGCGCACTTAAGAAACGGCGCTCGGTTAAAACAACGAGGATGTTGTCCAACACCGACATTTGCTCAAAAAGGCGGATGTTTTGAAAAGTACGAGTGATGCCATAGAAAGAAATTTCGTATGGTTTGATTTTGGAGAAACTTTTTGATTCGCTCACGACTACCACTCCCTCATCTATTGAAATAAAACCACTTAAAAGATTAACGAGGGTGGATTTTCCGGAGCCGTTGGGGCCGATGATGCCGGTTATTTTTCCGGATTCAAATTTAACCGATAAGTTATTGACGGCGTGAACTCCGTTGAAATGCTTGGTTAAGTTTTTGGTCTCTAAAATTTTCATAGTCTATATTCCCCCACTAAGCCCTGAGGGCGATACAACATTAGTATAATCAAAATCAGGCCATAAACTACTTGGCGCATTTGGGCGGCGATTTCATTTGGGAAGCCGACGAAGCGCAAAATTTCGGGAAGTAAAATCATAAAAACGGCGCCGAGAATTGAACCCTTAAGATTGGCTAGACCGCCCAAGATAATAACCGCCAAAATGAAAATTGATTCCATTAGAGTAAACGAAGAGGGATCAACAAAGGTGATGTAGCTTGCAAAAAGCGAACCAGCAACAGCGGCGAGGCCGGCGCCGATTACAAAAATGGCTAATTTATAATACAAAGTGTGATAGCCAAAAATTTGAAGCGCTTCTTCGTCTTCCCGGATAGCTTTGAGGGCGCGGCCGAAAGATGAATTAATGATAAAGCGAGATAGAAGATAGACGAGAATTAGAAATATGACAACAAGAATTAAGAAAGAGAGATTAGAGGTGAGGTTAAGACCAAATAACTCGGGGCGTTTGATACCGGGAATACCTAGAGGCCCCCGGGTTAAATCCTGCCAATTTAAAAATATGCTAAAGATGATGATGTTGAAACCAAAAGAACCAAGAGCATAATAGTCGCCTCGAAATTTACTAAGGACAAAACCGATAAGAAAACTAGCTAGAACGGTGATTAGAACGCCGATTAAAAGCGCCGAGAAAAAATTAAAACCAAGCGCGGTCATTAAAATCGCCGTCGCGTAAGCGCCGATGCCGTAAAAAGCGGCTTGAGTAACTGAGAGGAGGCCGGTGTAGCCGACAATCAAATTCAAACTTAAACCAAGGATGCCGTAGATGCCGATGAGAATTAATAAATGAATGAGGTACTCCATATTATCGCTTAATTAATCCTTGCGGTCTAAACAACAAGAAAATTATCAGTAATCCAAAAGCGATTGCATCTTTCCATTCGCCGGAAATCTGCCAGATGCCAAAGTTTTCAACGAAACCCAAAAGGAAAGCGCCGATGACTCCCCCATAAATGTTGCCGATGCCGCCGATTATAGAGGCAATCACACCTTTAAGAAGTAAGGACATTCCCATCGTTGGTTCAATACCAGTATCAAAGCCAACTAAAATTCCGGCGAGGCCGGCGATGGCGGCGCCGATAAAGAAAACAAAGCCCATAATTTTTTCGGTGTTGAGGCCGACTATTTTTGAAACTTCTTCATCATCGCTAATCGCCCTGACGGCTTTTCCAAAAATAGTTTTCTTTAATAGAAAGGCAAGGCCGAGCATCACAATAAAACCAACCAGAAGAATAATGAGCTGGACTTCAGTGATAACGCCGCCGAAAATTTCGAAAGTTCGGCTTGATCCTGAATCGATGGAAAGTGTTTGAAATTGGCTGGAAAAAAGAATGGCGAGAAGAGCTTGAAGGGCGGTGAAAACTCCAAGGGCAGCGACGAGGAGAGTCATACTTGAAGATTTTCTTTTGCGGAGCGGACGATAGACAAATTTTTCAACAACAAAACCGACAAGGCCGGCGACAAGAAGGCCGGCAATCACGCTAAAATAAAGATTCGCTCCCAAGGATTTGGTCAAAAAGAAAACGGTGTAGCCGCCGACCGCCGTCAAAACGCCATAACCTAAATCGAAAAATTTAGCGGTGCTGTAGATAAGATTGAAGCCAAGCGCCACTAAACTATAAATCGCGCCGGCGATGATACTGTTCAATATTAGCTGAGGGAGGATGTCCATTAGTATTGAGTGAGAATTAAGAATAAGGAATGGGGAGACTGGAATGATTTATAAGTGGATAAATTATAGGAAAATTCTAGCGATTTTGGGGAATTTTGGCAACTAAAAACAACCCCGCTAAGCGGGGCTGTTTTTGATATCAAACTCTAATTTTTTACTTTAACCGGAATACGGAATTTTTTGGCCGTCTTGGAGAATCACATTCTTAAATCCAACTCCGACAACGTCACCGTTTTTATCAAAGTGATAATTCCCAATCGCACCGGAAAAATTGGGTAATTCGTAGAGATAGGTTTTTATTTTATCGATATCATAACCAACTTTAACGATAGCGTCACGAATTATAAATACTCGATCATAAGCGGCGCCCATATCGGGACCATTAGCCGGATCTTTTCCGAATCTAATTTTATATTTCTCTAAAACTTGTTTTCCAAGATCAACCAAAGTAGAAATATCGCTGATGACAACTCCGTTCATATACTTACCGCCGATGGCTAAAGATTCAGAATCAGCAAGAAGAAAATTCCCAAAAATTGGGACAGTAATACCTAACTCTCTCGCTTGTTTTACTATGATGCCACCGGCTTTGGCGGAACTACCAGGATTAACGTAGAGGACTTCTGGTTTAGCGGCTTTCACTTTTGTGAGCATACTTCTGAAATCATTAACGCCAGTGGAGGCATATGTTTCGTCATAGACAATATCAATTTTTTTATCGGTAAACGTTTTTTTCATTACGTTGCGGATTCCAATGGTGTAATCGGTGTTTTCCGAAATGATGGCTACTTTTTTGTATTTTTTGGCGATTGTTTCGGCATCAAGATAGGCAACGTCTGTATCCTTGGGGGAATTTCTAAAAATATAATCGCCGGCATTAGTGAGATCGGGGCTACTAGAGAAAGCGGACAGCACTAAAACTTTATTTTGTTCGGCAATCGGCGCCATTGATAATGTTTCGGCACTGCAGGCTCCACCTAAAATTATTTTTACTTTATCTACGGAAATTAATTTCTGAATAGCGCTCGCGGCATCCTTGCCGTTACATTTGCCATCTTCATAGACAACTTCAAATTTGGGATTTTTTGGATCAATAGCTAAATCAGTGATGGCTAACTCGGTGGCATTCTTTTCAGTCTCACCATAACTAGCCGCGTCCCCCGTGAGTGGTCCGATGAAACCAATTTTGATCGGCCCGGAAGGCATTGGGTTATTATTTGAGGCGGTGAGAATAATCACCAGAACAACAAGGACGACTACAACAACGCCAATAATGTATTTTATAGTTTTATTCATTTTTATTTTACTTCTTCGGAGACGCCGTTTTTAACAACCTTGACGATATAGCTCGCGCCAATTAGATCACCATTAGAATCGAATTTAATTTCATTAGCAGAGACGCCGCCCTTGTAATCAACTTTGTAGAGTTCGTTTTTAATCGCTTCAGGGTCGAGACCGGCTTTAGATAAAACTTGGGCCAAGATTTTCACGCCATCATAGGCCTGCGGGCTGCACTCGGTTACTTCGTTGGTGCCAGTTTTGGCGTTCATTTTTGCCTTAAAGTCATCACTCATTGGCGCGAACGGAACGGAATACATAATCCCCTCGGCCGCTTTGCCGGCGCCTTCGTAGATTTTCTTATCATCCCAAGCATCCCCACCAAACATCGGGACATTTAATTTCAAGTCGGCGGCTTGTTTAAGACCAGGGATAGAAGCATCGGAATAGCCTAAGAAATAAAGCAATTCCGGTTTAGAGGCTTTTATTTTAGTAAGTTGAGAGCGTAGGTCGGTAGCGGTTTGTTCATATCCTTCGTCGGCGACAATTTTTCCACCCAGTTTTTCAAACTCTTTTACAAACACTTCCTTGATCCCAGTCGCCCAATCGCTTTTACCGAAAAGCACAGCAACATTTTTCTTGGCTAGCGTGTTGAATATATAGTCGGCCGCAAATGATCCCTGGAAAGAATCCGAAGGAATATTTCGGAAGATGTAATCGCCAGCGTTCGTGATAGCCGGATTAGAAGAACAGTAAGAAAGAGTCGGCATTTTAGCTTGTTCAGTAATGCTGGTAATAGCCATAGTTTCAGCACTACAGGCTCCACCAAAAATCACGGAAACTTTATCGATATTAATCAGCTTATTCACAGCGCTGACAGCTTCTTTACCGTTACATTTGCCATCCTCGTAAATCATTTCAATCGGGCGGCCGTTAATACCACCGGCTTTATTCACTTCATCAACGCTAATTTCGGTGGCGGCTTTTGAATTTTGACCAATATTTGAGCCATCTCCAGTTAGGGGCCCAATGAAGCCGATCTTGATCGGTTCGCCAGCGGCGGGACTGCTTCCCGGTTTGCTTGATAGAGCGTAAATTGCCAGCGCTATGCCAACGATAATTATTGCCCAGATGATATATTTTGTAGTTTTGTTCATAGTTAGTTTATTTGATTTCTACGGCAGTGCCGTTTTCAATTTTTTTAACGACATAGTTTGCGTTTTTTAGGTCACCGTTTTCATCGAAAGAGATTTGACCGGAAACTCCATTATAATTTGTTTTGCGAAGTTCTTCTTGGAGTTTATCAGGATCAATTCCTGCTTTAGCCAACGCCGCGGCGGCAATTTTTACAGCGTCATAAATTTGAGACGTGAAGGGCGGAACTTGTTCGCCTTTAGTGATAGCAAGAATTTTGGTTTTAAAATCGGCAACTATGGGAGTAGATGGTTCAGAAAAGAGAAAGTTGCCTTTACCACTCACTTCTTTATGAAGTTTGGTATCGCCCCAAGCATCACCACCAAAAAATGTAGTTTTAATGCCAAGCTCGCTGGCTTGCTTCAAGGCAACTATAGCGCCATCAGGATACATCGGCGAGAAAATCACGTCAGGATTCAAGTTTTTTATTTTAGCCAGCTGAGTCCTATAATCTTTAGCGGCTTGAACTGCACTTTCTGTACCTAAAATTTCACCGCCAAGTTCCTTAAATCTTTTTTCAAACGCTTCTTTCTGTCCTAATCCCATATCGGTGTTGTGATATAAAATCGCAACTTTTTTGGCTTTTAGATTGTTAAATATGTATTCAGCGGAAAATTTCCCTTGATAAATATCAGAAGGAAAATCACGGAAAAAATATTTACCCAACTTACTTAATGTTGGCGCAGAGGATCCCCAAGAAAAAACGATAACTTTTTTCTCCATTGCTCCCGGAGCAAAAGCGGAAGTTTCCGTGGAGCAAAGTCCGCCGATAATAAGCGGAACCTTATCAACTTCAATTAATTTCTGAGCGGCGGTGTTGGCTTTGATAGCGTTGCATTGGCCATCTTCATATATTATTTCTAACGGTTTCCCATTTATTCCACCCGCCTTATTTATTTCATCCACCGCGACTTCGGCTCCAACCTTATTTATAGTTCCGATTGAAGCTCCCTCGCCAGTCAGCGGCCCGATAAAACCAATCCTAATTGGCTCACCTGTAGCTGGACCACCTCCCTGCCTGTTGGACAAGGTATAAATTGCCCAAACAGCGACTAAAATAACGACCACCCAAATTACGTACTTTACAGTTTTATTCATATTTTTTGGTTTTGCCCGCCAAAATTTTCACAAGTGAAAACTTAGGAGGATTAATTTTGACCTTTTTGTATGGTTAGATTCTAAAATAGGCATATAGGAAAGACAAGGTATAAGTTGGGGAGATATATTGAGTCTTTTTTGTCAATGGACTGCCCTTGAGGCAGTCCATCAAAAAAATCCTGTTTCTGACTTTAACACTACTGTGGTGCCCGGGGTGGGACTCGAACCCACACGAGTTGCCTCACACGATTTTAAGTCGTGCGCGTATACCATTCCGCCACCCGGGCTAATACGTTTCCGTAATTTATCATTTTGTTTTCGTCCTGTAAACATTCAATGACATTGAAAAAAGACAAATTAGTAGTAATAATAAAGGGACGGTGCAGTGGCGAAGTGGAAACGCATCGGTCTGCAAAACCGCTATGCGAGGGTTCGATTCCCTCCTGCACCTCAATTATCTTCTAAGAGTAATTTTTCAACTACCGCCGCATTTTCAGCACCTCTATCGATTTCGAAGTCCAAGGCAGGCATTATTTTGATACTGACTTTTTTCATTAATAAATGGCGGAGCCGGTTTTTTTCTTTTTGGAGAATAATAAGAACTTTTTTTGATTCCGAGGAGGGAAAAACGCTAAAACTAACTTTGGCGTGATCGGATTTTTCACTGACATCAATTTTAGTGATAGTCACAATCGCGTTACCAAATTCAAGTTCGCGCGAAATAATTAAACTCAACTCTTCCTCAATTAATTTTCCCAACCGGAGGGGGCGGTATTTCATTGACGCGATTTATGATTCAAGATTTATGATTTATGAATTGAAACGAGGGATTATTTGATAACCAGTTCATCGCCGACGGCGATCGCAAAACTGGAATTGACCACTACGCCGCATTCCTTGCCCTCGCTGACCTGATCAACGTCGGCTTTCTGGCTTTGAAGATTGGTGATTTTCCCAAGGCCGACAACTTTGCCTTCCCGCCGAATTTCTAATTGGGCGCGATTTCTTAAATTACCCTCGACGACTTTGCCACCAACTAATTGTTTTTGAAGTTTCTGTTGGTTAAAAACGGCCAACACCTCAAGGCGGCCCCTAAGGGCGGCGGCAATGGGAGCGGCAAGAATTTCTTCAACACTCTTAATTAATTCGTAGATTATATCAGAGGTGAGAATTTTAACTTTGTGGATTTCGGCGAGAGCGCGGCTGGTTTTGGTAACTCTATTTTTGAAACCGACCACAACCGCTTTGCTCGCAATAGCCGCTTTGATTTCGGCATCCCCGATGTCCCCCACCGATTCATCTAGAACGACAATTTCTTTTTCGGATTTCAAGTTTCTTAAAATTGCCGAGGCGACTTCTAGCGAGCCGGCATCGCCAGCTTTAATAATTAAGTGAACGTGGTTTTCATCTTCATCTAATTGGGCGGGTAAATTGGAGGCGATTTTTACTTCTTTGCTTTTTTCGGGTGAAATTTTTTCCGCATCAGTACAAAATTCTTCGCCTACCGCCGGCAATTTTTCAAAACCGATAATTAGAACCGGCGCCGAGGGAATCGCTTCGCTCATCCGCTCGCCTAAAAAGTTTTCCATGATTTTAACTTTACCTTTGGCCGATTGGGTGCAAATTTCGCTGCCAGTTTTTAAAATTCCATTTTTTAAGATGACACTAACCTCTAGGCCGCGGCGCGGATCAATTTTCGCTTCAACGATGTAACCGGAAGCGGGCGCGACGGAATCGTAGGTAAGATTTTCAAGATCGGTGGCAAGAAGAATTAAATCCAAAAGTTCCTCAATACCTTGGCCGGTTTTGGCGGAGATGGGCTGAAAGCTGACGGAGCCGCCGTAGCCTTCGAGCAAAACACCTTCGGCGGTAAGATCGTTTTTCACTTTCTCTACATTAGCTTCGGGTTTATCA
The DNA here is from genome assembly GCA_041664245.1 of Minisyncoccota bacterium. Taxonomy (GTDB): domain Bacteria; phylum Patescibacteriota; class Minisyncoccia; order UBA6257; family 2-01-FULL-56-20; genus JBAYLC01. Next base: position 675 of record JBAYLC010000001.1, on the reverse strand, counting down.
ACTTTATTGATAGCAACAATAAAGGTGGTTTTGGTGTCGTTCAAAATCTTGATAGCTTCTTTAGTTTGAGGTTTCAAACTTTCTTCGGCGGCGACAACCAAAATAGCCAAGTCGGCGGCTTGCGCGCCACGAGAACGCATTTTGGTAAAAGCTTCGTGGCCAGGAGTGTCGATAAAAGTGATGCGGCGATTTTCTCCGCTTTTAAGTTTGTGGTTAATTTCGTAGGCGCCGATGGCCTGCGTAATTCCGCCCGCTTCTCTTGAAGCGACGTTGGTCTTACGAATATAGTCCAGTAACGTGGTTTTGCCATGATCAACATGGCCCATTATTACCACAATCGGCGAGCGGAATTTCATATTTTCCTTAGCATTATCGGCCATAGTGCCTAAAGAATACCGAAAAAAGCTTGAAAATACAAGGCTTTTATTTGATAATTTGGTTTTTTTGAAGTAACCTAATTTAGGTTGAGGAGGCGTGGCCGAGCGGCTGAAGGCAGCATCCTGCTAAGATGTTAGGGGGGCAACCCCCTCGAAGGTTCGAATCCTTCCGCCTCCGCATTTACAAAAAAAGATACTTCTTGCGAGTATTTTTTTTTGTTATATAGTGATGATGTCAGGAACAATTTAGACTAGAAATTAAAAAAATTATGACGAAGAAAAATATAATAATTGCTGT